>DASTJM010000096.1:0-428030 GCA_035716545.1 Streptosporangiaceae bacterium | reverse complement strand
CGCGGCGGACAACGCGGCGGACAACGCGGCGGACAACGCGGCGGACAACGCGGCGGACAACGCGGCGGACAACGCGGCGGACAACGCGGCGGACAACGCGGCGGACAACGCGGCGGACAACGCGGCGGACAACACTACCAGGACGTAAATCGTCCGCAACCGTGGGTACGGTGCCTGACATGGCTATCGCACGTTTCCCGGGCATCGTTATCGACTGCCCCGATGCGGCTGCTCTCGCAGCCTTTTACGGCGCCATGCTTGACTGGAAGGTCGAACTCTCCCCCGATTGGGCCGATGTCCGCAGCGAAGACGGTCAGTGCATCTCCTTCCAGCAGGTAGAGGTCTACGCCAGGCCTAGCTGGCCGACCCAGGAGGTGCCCCAGCAGATGCATCTCGATGTCATCGTTGATGATCTCGACACCGCCGAGGCGGCAGTACTGGAACTCGGTGCGACTAAGCACCCGCATCAGCCCGGTACATCCTTCAGGGTGTTCCTCGACCCGGCCGGACACCCGTTCTGCCTCTGCCTGGACTAGCCCTTCGGCGGCAATGCCTTCATGATCACCGAAGCTTACGTCGATCATGGAGCTAGTCCGCTACCCGGAAGCGTTCCGGCGGCCGGGTGTGCGGGCAGATTCCCGTGTCCTGGGCGGAGGGTTCCCTGGCCTGGGCGGGGTCCGGCTTAGCCGGGAGGGTTCCCTGGCCCGGCCGGGTTGGGCGTAGCCGGGAGGGTTGCCGGCGTAGCCGGGAGGGTTCCCTGGCCTGGGCGGGGTTCGGCGTAGCCGGGAGGGTTGCCGGGTTCCTGGTGGAGCGTTTCCGGGTGCGGGAGGATTTTCGTGCCCCACGACGAAACACCTCCCGCACCCGGAAATCCTCCACCAAAACCACGGACAACCCTCCCGGACGCGAAAACCCTCCCGCCAGGTGGCCCGCCAGGTGGCCCGCCAGGTGGCCGGGCACGACGGCACCCGCCAGAGCAGGCAACACGGACAGCCCCCGACTAGGCCCCCCATCAGCTCACGCATTCATGTGATCACATCGGCCCGGCAGCCCGCCAGCCCGCAGCCCCGGTCCCTCCAGCCCGCCAGAACGCACCAGCCCCGGCCAGGCCGACCCGCGGGCGACGTCGTTGCGGCGACTCCGGTGACGCAAGGCCAAGCGGTCCGGTGGATTACTCCACCAGCCATCCGCTGGCGCGATGGATGAGGGCGCCTGGCGGTCCGGCGTCCTGCCGCGAGGTCGCTGGCGAGGCAGTCGTCTGCCATATGGCTCTCCGATCGGGTGGGCTAAGATTTTGGTGGACAATATAAGTTCCGGGATGGCGCGCACGTGCGTGCGCCCCATATTCCTGATCGCGTGGCCTGGTGACTTCCTATCTTGCTGCTGACGCGGCGCTCATCCGCGCGGAGTTGCCGCCTCGGCTATGGCCTGCCGCCGACTGCGATGCCTTGTTCTTGGTCTACGCCGTCCTGATGCGGGCAAAGGGCGAGGCGGTAACGGCGGCTGATGTGCATGACGCCTGGGCGGCCTGGACCGTCAGCACGAGAGGCGAGCACAGGTGCCTCGTGCCGTTCGAGTCCCTTGATCCGGACGTGCAGGATCGAGACACGCCATACGTCGAGGCTATCCACCGCGCCGCGCGACGCAGGGCCGGCCGGACCGCCTGGGGCGACGGATACGATCGGTCCGTGAGCAGCACGGGCTTCGACAGCGGTACCGATCGGGACACAAGTGTCGCGAACGTCGCCAGGGTTTACGACTACCTGCTAGGCGGTAAGGACAATTTCGCCGCCGACCGGCAGCTAGGCGAGCAATTGGTGGTGGCTTTCCCTGAGTCCGGCTGGATTGCCAGGGAAAACAGGGCTTTCATCGGCAGGGCCGTGGGCTACTGCGCTGAGCAAGGGCTGACTCAGTTCCTGGATGTGGGCAGCGGTCTGCCGACTATGGACAACGTGCACGATGTTGCCCGCAGGGTCAATCCGGAGGCGACGGTCGTATATGTCGACAACGACCCCATCGCGCTGGCCCACGCCAACGCCCTGCTCGCGACGAGCGAAGGCGTGACGGCCATCGCTGGCGACGTACGCGAGCCGGCCAAGATCCTGGCCGATGTGCGCCAGCAAGGACTGCTGGACCTGAGCAAGCCGTTCGTGGTACTGCTCGCCGCGATCTTCCATTTCATCACCGACGAAGATGACCCGGCCGGGATCATCCGCGTGTTCAAGGACGCCATGCCGCCGGGCAGTTACCTGATCTTGTCGACGGCGCATCATGACGCCAACTCGGAGAAGGCCGCTCGCGTCACCGCGCTGTACCGCAACGCATCGGCCTCGATGGTGACCAGATCGAAGCAGGACATCGCCGCATTCTTCGATGGGTTTGAACTGGTCGAGCCGGGGATGGCCTGCACCTGCCAGTGGCGGGCACCTGAGCCTCCGGGCGTGGACGATCCGAACGATCTCTACGCCGGGGTAGGCCGCAAGATCTAGCTGCGGGTGCCGCCCGCCGCGTCGCGGCGGTCCTCTCCGATCATCAGCCGGTCCAGCCCGCTACTGCCGCCCCCAGCATCCTCAAGGAAGCGATGACGCGACGGCGCGCTGGGAGTGCCACTGGTCGACTGGGCCGGCAGCGAGGCCATCCTGATCACGCTGGCGAAGCACTGCCACCGGATCGAAGGCGAACCGATCACCTGACCGCCGACCCGCGTTCAGCTGGGCTCTGCCAGGGCTTGGAGCTCACCCGTAGCCGTCGGCCCACTTCCACCCGATCAAGGCCAGCCACTGCTGGCAGTTGAGGCAGGCGATCTTGGGACTATGGGTACGGCCGGTAACTTCGCGAGCGATGGTATAGCCGCCCGCTCCGAGCAGCGCCTTGACCTGATCCTGCGAGCTGTCTTCGTTTATTCCTCTGTCGTCGATCCCCGCAGCCTTCATGTACTGCAGGAGGCACTTGAATTCCGTGCAGGAAGCCACGGAGCGAAGCCCGCCCTTCGGCTTCGACATCAGTTTTTCGGTGTTTCTCATTATCCAGAGCGGTATGCCTGAGTCAAGGCTGGCTCCGACAGCATCGGTAGTAGATGCCCGGTATTGCCCACCGTTGGGGGCATTGAGCTGGCAGATGACGCGGTCGCCTCCGGCTACGCCGCCTATTTCCTGGTCCACCTGAAGGGCAAACGCAATATCGCGTTGATCAGTGCTGCCCTTGACCAGCCTGGAAATTCTCGCACGCTCACGCTCCTGGCGCTCCTTTTCCTGGCGCGCCCGCTCTCTCTCGCCTACCTCGTATTCCCTTTCGATTGCGCTGACAGCCACCTTTACCTTGGCTTCGAATACTTCCCAGGCCTTGCCGTCTTCCCATTTCGCCTGGTCCTCCTGGTACTTGTTGTAGTACCTGAGCGCGGACGCTCTCTGCGTCGGGTCGCCAGCGATGACTTTGTCCCAGTAGCCCTTGCCAAGCTTGACGTTATTCGAGACCTCGCGCATCTGCCTTTGCTGCTCGATGGTAGCGGAAAGCTTGTATTTTTGGGCTGCCAGATCCTCGAGAATCCGCTCGGCCGCAGTGGCGTAATAGTTGTACCAGATCGTTATTCTTTCGTCAGCGCCCGGCTGCGGGCCGGCCTGGCTGGTTACCAAGCGACGAGCGAATTCGACCATCGCTCGTTGCTTTTCTGGCGGCCATTCTTCGCGAACCGCCGCTACGTCCCTTTTTATTTTGCCACGCATCGCTAATAACCCCTAGGAGCCGTCTTCAGTTTCGACAAGGATCTCGAGCACCGTCCGTATCGGGACTTTCCTGTGATCGGGATCCATCTCATACAGTCTTTGCAGGAATTCTTGCAATTCCGGTGCCAGATCCTCGAGCCGGAGATCCTGGTCGTCAGCTGGAACCTCGAGGCCCGCGTCGACCTCGGCGCTTACCGCGCTCTCCGGGCGAGCGGGCTCCTCGGCTGGCGCGACCGGGGCGGCGGGAATGCCGACCTCCGCGTGCGGGCGCCACTCGTTCGCCTTGGGGTCGAGCCAGCGGTCGCTCTTGCTGTCGTAGCGCAGCCAGCCATACCCGGCGCTGTGGTGACGGTGCCAGATGGTCCGGCCAGCGTCGTCCGTGCCGCGGCGGCGCTCCCACACTCCGTCCTCGTTATGGTAGTGCTCGAACTCGCCGCCGTCGTCGGACCACCTCCGCCATCGCTGGACCTCGGCGTCGAAATGCGGCTCCCGCGAGTCGGCCGGACCAGCCGCGTCCGGGCCTTCCCGCAACACGCCGAGGACATACACGTTGCCCTCCGCGTCCGCCGACCGGGCCGGGTCGGCGGAGTCCAGTGTCACGATCGTGTGGCCGTCCGGCAGGTACCAGTTGTCTTCGTCATAGAGCAACCCTGTGTCCTCGTCGAAGTTCAGCGCGAGAGCCTCGGCGGCGACCTCCACCTTTGCCCACTGGCTAGGCTCGGCGAACCGGTCGGCCGCGTGGAACTGCTGCTTGTCAGCCAGCTCAGCGACGAAATATCCCTGCCACTCGGCACCGGTCAGCCCGTAGTCACTGGCCGGCCAGGCCAGCGCCGTCAGCCGCAGCTGCTCGAGCATCCGCTCCTGGTCGTCAGCGTGATAGCTCCTAAGCTCACCCACCATGGCGGCGAACTTCTCGGCGTCAATGCCGCTGATTCCGCTCATGACCTGCTGGCACTCGGCGAATGTCCGCGCGGTATCCCACATATCCCGGTTCTCGCGCAGCTTGTCGAGAAGTTCCTCATAGGCGGCGGCATCGTAGGTGAAAGGCATGCGATCAGGTTAAAGTCCGCCGCGGCAACCGCATCGGGCACAGCGCGCACCATTTAGCGCATCGATGAGTGCGGCAAAACGCAACGCCGGGCTGTCGCTGAATTGCCAGCGCTTCAGGTCTGCTGTTTGCGGGATTTCTCAGTATCTGGCCGGTGTGTTACATCTTCCCGGTGCGCTTTCCGCAATGCTCGATCTGGACTCCGTGACCTGGGGCGGGGTGCCAGGCGGGGTGCCGGGCAGCGGCCGGGCCAGCGATTTCGGCCTGATGCTGGCGAACCTGTCAGCCGTGACCGCGAACTACCGCAAGGCTGGGGTAGGGCGGTTCGTGCTGGCCTCCTTCATCCGGACGGAAGGCGAGCGCGACACCGTCCGCGACACGCCCATGATGCCGCCGCGAGTGGTGCGGCTGACCGTCCCGCCCGGGATAGACCCGGTCGCCTGCGTGGCGGTCAGCGGCCGGTGAAACGCGGGGCGCGCCGCTCCACGAATGCCCTGGCCGCTTCCCGGTGGTCGTCGGTGAGCCCGGTGCGGACGTGGTGCGTGACCTCAAGGTCCATGCATTCGCCGAGCTCGCCGCCGACCGCGCGGTTGAGGTTTTCTTTCATGTAGCGGTAAGCGAGCCGGGGTCCCTGAGCGAGTTGGCGCGCCCGCTGTCGTACCTCGGCCTCGAAGTCCGCCGCCGCGAACACCGCGTTGACAATCCCCAGCCGTTCCGCCTCGGCGGCAGTCAGCCGGTCGGAAAAGTAGTACAGCTCCCTGGCCTTGGCGCTGCCGACCAGCCGGGTAAGGAACCAGGTCCCGCCGTAGTCGCCAGAGAAAGCGACCTTGGCGAACGCGGTCGTGAGCACCGCGCCATCGACTGCGTAACGCAGATCGCAGGCGAGTGCCAGCGACAGGCCCGCGCCCGCGGCTGGACCGCCGATGGCCGCGATCGTGGGCTTGGGCATCTGCCACAGCCGCCCGCTGGTGGCCCGCTGCCGCACCCGCTGCCGGTGGATGGCAGCGTCGATGCTGCGCTCGCGATCAGCGGCGGACCGTTCTGCCATGGCCTTCACGTCACCTCCGGCACAAAACGCGCCGCTGGCGCCGGTGAGGATCACGCAGCCGACCGCGTCGTCGACCTCGACCTGCCCGAGTACGCGGTCCATGGTCGCCATCATGGCCTTCGACATGGCGTTGCGGCGGGCTGGGCGGTTCATGGTCAGGACCGCGACGCCATCGTCGATCGTGACCAGCAGGTCGTCGGTTCCCGTGTCGAGTTCCGTCATGCCGGCTTACCTCCAGGATGCTGCCGCTGTGCTGACACCGCTGACACTGCCGTCGAGACGAACCGCACGCCGGCGATCTGGACTGGCGGCAGCTCGCGTTCGGTGGTGAGCATGACCTCGGTGATGCCTTCGGCCCGGCCCGTGCGCAGGGGCAGGAAGCGCAGATGCTGCCTGGCGTGCGGGAGGCTGATGGAGGCCGCGCCAGGACCGGAGTCGGCGCGGGCGCCATCCGCGCTGGCGGTCACGCCCAGGGCCTGCGCCCAGCGGACGGCGGCAGCCGCCGGATCGGACACCTCGACCGTGATCCCGGACAGATGCCCGTGCGGCGGCACAGCCGGAGCGCGCCCGGTCCAGGCCGGGCCAGCCCACCGCCACGACTGCGGCGGATCAGCCCAGTCCAGCGACACGATGGCGCCCGGCACGTCCTTGGGATGCAGGTGAGTGCCCGCGATATCAGCCAGGTCCGCCGACCAGATCACCCGGATGCCCGCCGCCGCGACCCGGCTCCGCGCCTGTTCCAGCTCGGGGAGCTGGAAGATCGCCATGTAGCCGCTGTCCCCGCCTCGGCCGTCGCGATAGCGCCCGGCGGCCGTATCGGGCTGAGCAGGAGTCACCACTTCCACGAACGTATCGCCGGCCGCGAAGACGGCATTGACGAGCCCGAACCGGGCGACACCAGGATCACGGAATGGCTCCGCCCAGCCGAAGGCATCCCTGAACTCCAGGACCGTTCCCTCGTAATCGGCAGCTACCACCGCCACCTGGCGCAAACGCGGCCCAGCGAGCATGCCCAAACAGTACCTTCTCGCGGCGCTGTGTTCTCAGCGGACGCCACCCAGTTGCCGCAGCTGAGCGAAAACGTCGACGACTCCCCAGGTTTCGGCGATCCGTCCGCCAGCGAAGCGGAAGATAAAGATCTCGTCGTAGGTGATCGGCTAGCCGGTCGGCTGGAGGCCCAGATATTCACCGCGGTGCGTGCCCGTCACCGTGTTCCTGCTGACGACCTTGTCTCCACCGCTGGCTTGCCCTTGATCTCGGCTGGGCGCCACGTAACCCCCGCAGGCTGGCGCCCTGGCGGACCCAGTTCATGAGCATGCGCGCGACCCTGTCGCGGCCGCGCACCGACCGCGCGGTGCCAAGCATCCGGTAGCCGATCGCGAACGCGGTCGGCCGGAGACTTCTCTAGCAGTTGCTCCCGGTCGGTCATGCCGCCGCGAACCCCCGCCGCCAGGTCGAATGCGCTGGGCGCCAGGCTAGCTCGCGCTTTGCCTTCGCGTTAGAGGCACCCCGGGTGTCGGTCATCATCACCACGCCGACCTCACCGCCGAACAACCGCCCGATGAACCGCGGTACCCGCATCGGCTGCCTGGCGCCGAGTTCGGTGGCGAGTGCCGGCAGCCACTCGGCCACTGGCGCAGGGTCGTCGTCGACAATGTTGTAGATACCGCGACTGCCGTGATCGACTGCCGCCAATGTCGCCTCCGCGGCGTCAGAAATATGGATGAAAGACCACACGCCGCCACCGTTGCCGACCAGAGGGAACTTCCGGTTCCGGACGAGCTCGAACTGTTCCCCGCCCGGCCCCATCGAAGTGCCGGGACCGTAGAACGCGCCGTAGCGCAGCACGATCCCCTCGGTCCAGCTCGCATCCAGTACTGCCTGCTCGAGGTGGCGGATCGCGTTCATGCTCTCGCGCATCTCCCGTGCGGGTGTCGGGTCCAGCGGGTCATCCTCGGTCTTCACCGGCCCGCCCGTCCGCACGTACGGCCACGCACCGTAGCTCTGTGCCAGGAACCGCCGCACCCCGACCGCCTGCCCCGCCGACAGCAGGTAGTCCGTCCCTTCCGTCCGCAGCCGGTTGGTCAGCGCGAAATCCCGGTCGAAGTGACGCGGATCAAGCGACCCGATCGCCGTGAGCTGATGGATGATCACGTCCGGCCTCGCCGCCCCCACGGCCACCGCAACCTGCTCGGGATCGAGCGCGTCCGCGACCACCGGCGCAGCCCCAAGTTCTCGCAGCATCGCCTGCCTGGACTCGCTGCGCGTCATGCCATGGACCTCGTGACCTGCGGCAACCAGTCGCGGCACCAACTGCTTGCCGATCGCTCCGGTCGCACCAGCAACAAACACTCTCATCGTCTGCTCCCACCCTTGGCTGAGGTTTACCTATACCCCGCAGGACGAGACAGCAGCCACGACTGTGACACCCCTGAGCGTGGTCCGGCAGGCTGGGCCTGCCGGCAGCCCGACCCGAACCTTGGGCAATCCCAGGGCCTTCCGGGGCGAACAGCTAGTCAGCTTAAGATCAAGCAGCCGCTGACCGAACGCAGCTGGGGACCCTCCGCTGTCGCGCGGGCGGCAGCGGGTGCCACCAGTTGTCGCCGACCTCACCACGCGGCAAGCCCGCAGCGGGCCAGGAGTCGATGCGCGCGACCGGCGACTCGCCCGGGCGCGCGCACTGGCAGCAGGCACTGGCAATCTGATCACGGACTGGCATGATCGGCGTGCCCGCCGCCGGCATCCGGCGCGTCCGAGCTCTGATCACGGACTGGCATGATCGGCGTGCCCGCCGCCGGCATCCAGCGCGTCCGAGCAGGGCAACAGGCTGGCCCCGGCCGGCATCGCAGGCAGAGACCCGGCAGCATGGCTCCCGGCAAGATCACCGAATGCGGAAACCTCATGATCACCGCCAGGCCGCGCCAGTGCGCATGCTGGCGCACCCGGGCACATCCGGGCAGCTCTGGACGCACATCAACCTCCCGTGTCGTCTTCGACTCTGCCCTGCGGTGTCAAGGTCGCGGGAGTCCGGGAGTGCGGGGGTGCCGGGGCCGGCTTAGGGCGAGGCGGCTGGCCGGACAGCATGATGGTCCTCGTTGCTGCTGTCAGCCGCCGGTGCCGGTGAGCAACGGGGTACCCGCTCCTGCTGTCGGAACGACATGAGGAAGGGCCACGTTGCTGACGGACCCGGGCCGGTTACAGCATCGCGGGCCTCCCCGCTGCTGTCCCCGCCTGCCCCGGCCAGCCCGACTGCCTGAGGTTCGTTGACAGGGTTGGCTCACTATTGCGTGGCACGGTCCGGGTGCGTGACGTGACCGGCAGGTTTTGCCGCTCCCCGCGACTAGATGAGCGCTAGTGCCAGGCTGGCGGTAACCTCTGCGAGTGCAGGATTCCCCGTCGGCAGTATCGCCAGGAAGGTTAGGAGCCTGATGGACGACGAGGTACGGTTCGCGGCCGGCCTGTTCCGGGGAACCGCCGAGTACTACGACCGATACCGGATGCCATATCCGGAGGCGATGGCACGGGACCTGGCTCGGCGCGCCCGCGTGTCCGGGCGCGGGCGATTGCTGGATTTAGCCTGCGGGACCGGTCAGCTCGCCTTCGCACTGCGCAGTTGGTTCGGCGAGGTGTGGGCGGTGGACTCCGAACCGGACATGGTGGATCTGGTGCGGGCCAAGGCCGCAGGCGCGGGTGCCAGCGATGTCCGGCCGATCGTGTCAGGTGCTGAGACGTTGCATGCCGAGCCGGGGTATTTCGAGCTGGCCGTCGTCGGCAATGCCTTCCACCGGCTGGACCGCGATGTGGTCGCTAGCCGGCTCCTCGGCTGGCTCAGGCCGGGCGGGCACCTGGCGCTATGCTGGTCGGCCACTCCCTGGATAGGCGGGCAGGCCTGGCAGCGAGCCCTCGATGCCACCCTCGACCGGTGGCGGACGGCGCTCGGGGCCCAGCAGCGGATCCCAGCGGGCTGGGAGCAGGCACGACAGCGGCGGCCAGATGCCCAGGTGCTCTCCGACGCCGGATTTGAGCTGGCAGGACAGCATGACTTCACCATCGACCACCGTTGGAGCCTGGCGGAGATCGCCGGGTACACCCGGTCCACATCGTTCCTGCCCGCCACGGTGCTCGGCGAGCAGGCGGCGGCTTTCGACGCCGACCTCGCGGCCAGCCTGGGCCCGCACAGCAGCGACGGCGCCTTCCCCCAGACCGTGAGTTTTGCCTACGAACTAGCTCGCAAGCCCGCCTGAAATCGCCCAGAACGTGCTCACGACGACGCTACCGGAGCGCTCCCCCGCAATCGTGTAGATGTCGCTCGCGGTCATGAGGCGCCCGTAAGAGCGGCCGGCGTGTGATGACCGCGTTGCCTGAATGGTCGACCGCGATGCCGAGCGGGCCGGCGACTTCGGCTTTCCTCGCCGGGCCGCCGTCACCGGAGAAGCCGGGGGAACCGTCGCCCGCGATGGTGTAGACGGCACCCTTCTTCATGCTCTGCCCCTAGAAGGTGCCGGTGCGGGCGGCTACGACCCCGATCCGGTTGCGCGGGGTGAGAGGGGCTGTCGAATTCCCGGGGCAGGGTCGCCGGGCGCGGGTTCCCGGGGCAGGGGCGCCGGGCGCGGGTTCCCGGGGAGGGTTGTGAGCTTCACGGGGAGGGTTGTCAGGTTCCTGAGGGAGCGTTTTCAGGTGCGGGAGGTTTTTCGTCGTGGAGCACAAAAATCCTCCCGGACCCGTAAACCCTCCACCAAAACTGCGGACAACCCTCCCAGAAGCGAATGCCCTGCGGCCCGGAGCCCGGCACGGCCAGTACCCACCAGGGCACCCGCCAGGGCTGGCAACCCCGATAGCCCTGACCAGCCTCGCATCGACTTTTTCTGCCACTGCGCGCCGGCTTGCTGGGGCAGCACCAGCGGCACCCTGGCGCGAGTCCCCTGACGACCTTAGTCCGCCTTAGTCCGCAGGCGTGCGCTGTCCCGTAGGCGCGCAGGCCACGCCCATGATCAAGCACGCCCATGATCAAAATGACCTGAGCGACCTGCGCCCCGGGCGCAATGGGTGCTACGAAGCTGAACCTGACGTCACGCTGTGAGCACGCTCATGCTGCTGACGGCTTGGGGTGGATGGTGCGATTACCAGCTAGGTTACGACTACCTTGGGTTTCTGTGCGGGTGATAGGCACCGTGCATCGACGCTATGTAATGGTCATATCGCGATTAGTGAGCTGTTTTGGTGGTCTTATGCCGGAAAGGAGGCCGAGGTGACTGAAACGGCGCCTGAGCGCCTGTGGGCCATCAGGGCTGCCCTAGCCGAACTCGTCGCTGAACACGGCTACGACCCGCTGTCGAGTCCCGGCCGGATGTCGAATCTGATCAAGGATCTCCTGCCAGATGACCAGCAGCTGGCCAGGATCCTGGTCGTCGCCGCCGAGCAGAAGGTGGCCTCAACGCTGGCCGAGCATGTGTCGCAGGGCATGGACGCGGCAACCGCGATGCGCCTTGCCGCGACCTCATTTGCTGCCAGCACGATGTTCGATCTCCGTGCCTGCACCTGGGTCGTCGGAGAGCTTGCGATCGTCATGGGACTGGCCCCCGGCGACAATGTGCTGGATCTGTCGCCCAGCTTGCCTGGCGAGTCTACTGAGCTATCGCGCGATTCTTCGCCCGGCCCGTCACCGGGGCCGTCTCTGACTATGACCCATGAGATCGGCACGGGCGACCAGCCCGGCACCCGCGACCAGCCCGGCACCCGCGACCAGCCCGTCTATAGTCCAACGCGGGAAGTCATCTCCCCCGCTGACGGCGCTGCGCGTACCCGCCCGCGTCGCAGGCTCTACCTGACGGCGGCAGCGACAGCCCTGGTGGTCGCAGCCGCCGCCATCGTCTTGGCCTTCAAGGGCGGCTCCGGACCGGCAATCACGCATGCCCCGGCGCACGGCCATTTCGTGATCGACCGTCAATTCGCTAACGACGACTCGCTTGTTCTGACCTTGACCACGATTAAGCTAGACCACCGTCTGATGACGGTGTATGTCAAGTACCATAATGCCAGCAGCATTCCCCTGATTCTGTCGTGCGCAGATGAAACCGATCCTTCTGTTTCATCGCTTACCCTCGCGGACGGCCACGTAATTCATTCCACCGCGACCTATTGCTCCGACCATCCGACGCAGCAATCCGTTCTCGCGTCAGGCGCCTCCAGCACCAGCTACGCCGTTTTCCGGATCACGCCGGGATTTCCTGAGCCCTTCAGCTTCGACTGGCAGGCGGGAAGCCTGTCCGGCAGTGTCGCGAATATCAGCATCTAGCCGCACCCTGTGCCAAGGCTAGTCAGTAACGCCAGCGGGGGCAGTGAAGCGGGCATGCTGATCTAGCAGGGCGGCGATCGCGGCAGGCCTGAATTCTCCGGACTGGCCAGGGCATGACGCATGACGCATGACGCATGATCAAGATAGGCTGAGCGGCATTGCGCTGAGACGCCAGTTCCAGGTCATTGACGGGGCAGCCGCGGTCGTTCCTTGATTCGGGCTGCGAGCAGGCCGGTCACTTCGGCGATGCGCACCTGGCGCAACTCAGGTCGGCGAGTCGTCGAGTCGATCCGCCGCAGGCTTCGCAGTCGAACTGGGCAAGCATGTCGTAGAACGCCACAGCGGCTGGACTGGCCTGGAGTGCGGCCGCCCCTACCGCATGCCCTGCCTTAACGCCCCATTCGGCGTCCGGGTCGAAAAGGCACCGCATCATGCCACGGCAGCGAGGTCCAGCAGTAGCTGAGCATCGAACCGCTGAACGCGCATGGCCCCATCGTGCCACAGCGAAGCAGGCCAGCATGATAGGCGCGACGCGGAAAACGCCGGCGGCGACCAGGCCCCGGACACGCCACCTGCCCGGAGCGGCCCAGACGCATCGGGCAGCGCGGCTGGATTAGTTCCCCCCTTTCCTGCGGGCGAAGTCCGGGGAGGCCCGCGGCCCGACGGCGCCTCCCCGGCTGCGGACCTGGAGCTATCCGCTCTCTCCTTCCGTCACGTTGCCCGAGACAGTCTGGCTGAACTCGTCTCCGCTGACCGTCAGTCTCAGCACGACGTCGATCTGCCAGAGTCCGGCGACGGGGCTGGGGGTGCTGAGCTCGGCGTCGCCGGAGGCCTGACCGTTCACCGTCTGGGGCGTGCTCGCGGTCGCAACGACTGTTCCGCTCGGGTTGACCAGGAAGTAGTTGAAAATATTGTCCGGGCTGGCGTCGGCCGTATGGAAAGTGACGTCAAGGTCGGGCTGCCCGGCAGGGACGTTGATTTCGTAAGTGTTGATCTGGCCGACGCTGCGTGCGCTCGTGCCGATGACCAGCGTCTGGAATGAACCTCCGCCGGAAGGAATCAGGGTACGGCGTGCGATTGGCACGGAATCCGCCGCGCCATTGGACGCGGACAACTGCAGCGACTCGGGGTGATCACCAGCCTGATCAGGCATCGCGACCCGCAACGGTACCGGCACGCTAGAGCGAGCCGGGATCGTGACCGGCTGGATGGCAGGCGCGGTGCGATACTCCTGCCCGGAAACCCTGAACGACATCGGGCCCTGGTAGGTGCCGGGCGCGGCCGGCGCGATCTCGGCGAAGTCATCGATGCCGCCCCACAGGAACCTGGCCGTCCACCGGCCGGGAGCCGGATCGGTGACCTCGGCATGCTGAATGTTCGGCGACCGGCCGACCCGCCCTGGAGTGGCATCGTCATAGGATTCCTGGACTATTGCGCCCTGCGGGTTGAACAGCACGAACTCCAGCACGTTGCTGTTTGTCGGATCGGGCCAGATCATGTCAGCGTCCAGCCGGCTGAGGTGCGGGGGCACGTTGAAGGCGATTGTCTTGGCAGCCGTGGCGCCTGCCTCGGGAACCGGCAGGCTGGGATCGGGTGCGCTGACGTTCTCGGTGACGACCCGGCCGATCGGGACTTCGGGACCGATCCAGCGGTAGCTGCCGGTCACCTTGACGGGCCGCGTGCTGGCGTTGTATAGGCTGACCGACTGGTCGCTGACCGTGCCGCCGTCTCCGGTGATGTCCAGCTGAGATGGCGACGAGATCAGGCCGGGCGCGTCGCCCGCACCGCGGGCGTCAGTCGTGCCCGGCATCTGCTGCGCGGCCCTGACCGCTGCGTACACGTTGAGCAGGCCACCGCCTTGCTGGTCAGCTGGCGCGTCGATGTTAGTGGCGGTGCCGGTCAGGATGTCCTTGATCATCGCCGGGGTGGGGCTGGCCCCGTGGTGCGTGTCGCGGTACGCCTGGATGACGTCCGCCGCGGCGCCGGCTATGAGCGGTGCTGCCTCGCTGGTGCCCGCCGCCACCTCGGTCGGGTAGTTGAGCGCGCAGCCGTTGGTGAGCGGCGCGCAGTCGGTTTCGCCGCCGAACCAGTCCGACGCGACAAGGTCGACAACCTTGCCGGTCGGCGCGGTGGCACCCGAGGATTGCGCTGCCATGTTGTTGCTCACATAACTGTGGTAGCCATCGTTCAGCGCCACTATGTGGAGGTTGTCCACTCCGCCAGCCGCGATCACGGCGGGGTCGTCGGCAGCGGTAATCATCGTGCCCTGAGGGCCGCTGTCGCCGGACGACTCCACGACGGTCACGCCGGCGGCGACGGCCGCTTCGTCCGCCTCGGCCAGGAGCTGGCCAAAGCCGCTGCCGGGCAGCGACGTAGTTCCGAAGGACTCCGAGATCACGTCCGCGTGGGCGGTCGTCACGGCGTTGTCTATCCCGGCGATGATCTGTGACAGCGCCAGGATCGGCGTGTCGATCTGGGACAGGTCGACCAGGGAGGCATCAGGCGCGTCACCCTTGATCGTGAACTTACAGCCCGGCGACAGGTTCGAGAACGGAAGGGCCTTGCTGTACTGGTAGACGATGAGGCCCTGCGCGCCGACGGACGCCGCGTCCTCGAAGGTCTCGTCGTTGCCCCGATCGGCGGTGTAGTCCGGGGCGTTGATGACCACGTGCGAGCCGTCCGCGCGCTGCAGATCCGGGTTGCCCGCCAGCGCGTTCATCCCCTCATTGGCGATGATCACGCCCTCCCCTGTGGCAATGGAGTTGGCCTCATCGGGCGCCTTCGGGTTGCCGTTGGAAGCGTGGATGTCGGCCACTGCCTCTGGTTCCTGCACCGGTGCGGACGGACAGTTCGGCGGGATAGCCTGAGTCCTCAGCGGCCGGATCGTCGCTGGTTCGTGATTGTCACCTGGCTGGGTACCGCTGGACGGACCGACTTTTACGTGGCCAGCCTGCCCGGCAGCCGACCTAGCTGCCTCGGTGTGCACCTGCGAGATCCGGATCATCGCGTCGGGCACGATCTCGGCTACCGCCGGATCGGCGCGCAGCCTTTCGACCTCGGCGGCGGACACTGTCGCGGCGACCGCGTCGGGAGCCACCAGCCGGGTCACGCGGGTGCCTCCGCGGGACCTGATCGAGGCGACGACCGGCGCCTGAGCGGCATGTGCAGCAGCGACCCGCTGTCTCGCTCGCTTTCTCAGATTCAAGCCGGTCTGCTGCTGTTTCAGCACCACGATTATTTTGCCGCCGGCCGCAGAGCCGCCCAACGCCGGGGCGATGCTTGAGGTAACCGGCTGGTTACCGGACGCTAGGGCGAGGGTTCCGCTTCCGGTGGCCATTGCGATCGTGAGCGCGAGTGGTAAGCAAACGCCGAGCAGCCGACGGCGCGACGAGCGGGGCAGTGCTTGTGGCTTCACCATTCCGTCCTTCCCTGGGTCAACGGGGTGGCGATCCCCTGTCCTTAGCAAGGCTAAACAAACATCTGCTCACCGGGCAGCGCGGTAACTAATGCCTCAGTTCCTCTCAGTCACGGACCGCGGTGAAGTGGAAGCGTTGTCCGCACTCAAGCGGCGCGGTCCGGACGCGCTGGCGGCG
The DNA here is from genome assembly GCA_035716545.1 of Streptosporangiaceae bacterium. Lineage (GTDB taxonomy): Bacteria > Actinomycetota > Actinomycetes > Streptosporangiales > Streptosporangiaceae > Chersky-822. The sequence continues at coordinate 412,324 of DASTJM010000096.1, read as the reverse complement.
GCGGATATCTCGGAGTCGCGGGCGCGGTAGATCTATGAGTGGACTGAATTGCTGCCGCCATCGGCCCCAGGGGGACGCGGAGCTGATCTAGCTGCGTGCCACTGCGGACGGCACCGAGGCCGCGGACCTGTCCGCGTTGGCGGAGCAGATCCGCGTCCGACTGTCGAAGAAAACATAGCCAAACTCCGACCTGAGTTGGCTCATTGAGTGCGCAGTTCGGTTTGGGTAGCTCCGGGCACGGGCGAGCGCCGGGGTGCCGGCCGGGGCGCCGTGCAGGCGGGTTTGCGGCAACGTCGCGCCGTTGTTGCTGCTGGCGGCGGGGTGCTGACGGCAACGTCGCGTCGTTGCTGCCGCAGGGGCGGCAAGATCGCGCCGCTGTTGCTGTTGTGGCCGGCCCGGTAACGGCAACGTCGCGTCTTTGCTGCTGTTCACCGGGCTGCGGGGCGGGGGTGGCTGCGGGCGGCGGGGAGCATGCGATGGGCGCCTACTGGTGCTGGACTTGCCACCAGATACCGGGGATGGTGAAGGCCGCAGCGATCACCGCACCGGCTGGCCGCGGTCGCGGCGCGACTCCGCTGCAGGGCAGGCGGACAATGGATGAGTGTTCTCGCTTGTTCGTCCGTCCGCTGAGGCCTTGGCCGGGCTCGTGCTCGGGCAAGCCGCCTGCGACCTGACCTACGCCGAGATCGGCGCTACTGCCGACACGATGCCGCCGGGATACCGGCACGACCGCTGGCAGATCGACCTGGGCCGGTTCGATGACGACACTTTCCGCCGACTGGCAACCGCCCTGCGGCACTGGCAGCCGCATCGCGGTGCCGGGTTCACGGTCGCGCCGGGCGGGCCGGTTCACGCCGACATGACGTTCGCCCTGGTCGTACCCTTGGTCATCCCCCTGCCCGTCGCCTATGCGACTGCGGCTGGCCGAGTTATCTACGTCACCGACCAGACGGAGAGCTACGGCTTCGCCTACGGCACCTTGCCCGAGCATCCCGAACAAGGCGAGGAAGCCTTCTGCCTGGCCCGTGAGGGCAGCCGGCTGGTCTTCACTGTCACCGCGTTCTCCCGGCCCCGGCATCCAATCGCCCGGCTCGGCGGACCAGTCACCCGCGCCGTGCAGGTCCATGCGAACAGGTCCTACTTGCGGTCTATGCGCTCGATCGTCTCGATCGGCCCGCAGGGCGCTTAGCGGGGTCACCTCGATTTTACCGGCCAGGGTCGATTCACGTAGCTGTTGGAGATGTTGCCGCCCTCCCGCCCTGAAGCCGGGAACTGGGAGCCGGCCGCCCCCGGCTGTCCCGGCCGGCCCGGGGCCGCCCCGGCTGCCCCGGGGCCGCCCCGGCAGCGGGACAGAGTGCCAGGTCATGGCACGCCGGGGACTCAGCTCTGGCGGTCGCCGGCCTCGCGGTAGTGCGCCGCGAGGATGTCCTCGCCGAAGTCGCCGCTTGGCCGGCGCAGCACCGTGTGCGCGTGGTTGGCGTCGGTCTTGTCGAACTCGATGAGCAGGTTGTCGGCTTGCACCCGGTAATAGTGGCGGCCGTCCCGCATTGGCGGCCCTTCCCAGGCGAAATGCAACTCGCCGCCAGCGAGTTTCGCGGCCTCCCGTGCGGCCATCGCCTCTGGTAGCCGGTCGAGATAGAGAGCCACGAGTTGTTCCAGCATTGCCCGCGCCGTCGGCCCGAGCGCACCTGCGGCAACACCGAGCGGTCCGACCTGCCCGGCGCGAGCCGAGGTCGCCGTGCGAATGTCCCCGGGTGCCTGATCGGCGAGGACTGCCTCCGCACGCCCGGCTGGCCCCAGCGCGTCGAGCAAGGCGTGACCGAGATCCTCCTCCGGCCCTAGCGGCCGGGAGACCGGCCGCCCGGCCCAGCTCACGCGCGCAGGATTGGCACCCAGGAAGACGGGAGCCGGGGAAACCTCGTCGCCGGCAATGGTCATCGTCACGGACAAGTGGTGACCTTCGAACCGCCATGACCACACGTCGTCGCTGACCGGATCACCGAACACGGTCAGGAAGTAGTTGCCGCCGTGCCGGTCCTTCGCGCGCTGCTCTCGCAGATCGAGCACCTCCTCGAGCGCGACGATCGCCATCGCCTGCGCGAAACTGTGCTCGCTTAGCCCGGTCGCCAGCAGCCGGTAGGCAGCCTTGCGGCCAGCCACGCTCATCAGCGCCAGGCTTCCGCCCGGCCGAGGGAGCGGCCGGTATTCGATCCAGCGCCGCGCGGCATCGTCGCCGAACGCCAAGGCGACGAGTTCGCGCTGGTCGCTGTCGAGTTCCCGCAGCAGCGCACCCGCCTCCCGCCGCATCCGCACCGCGGTCTCGTCACCAGCCACGCGTCCGGTATACCACCACGGTTCGGGCACCGCCGCAGCCCGCTAGGGTCAAAGCCTGCCATGACCGCCCATGACTGAGACAGGCGAAGCACGATGAGGCCGTCCCAGCCTGGTGCTAGCCCGCGCCGCCGGGTTGAATTCGCGGGAGAGTTCTCGGTCTTACCGGGGAGCTTTTTCATTCCCGGGAGACTTTTCACTTCTATCAGCTGGGAAGTCTCCCAGAAACGAATATTCTCCCCGGAACAACGGAAAACCCTCCCAGGAAACTACGGCAAACTCCCCGCGATCACGTCGCGAAGTCGGCATGTCACTCGGCGTGGGAGTCGGCATGTGAGTCGGTGTGGGGGTCGTCGCGAAGTCGGCGTGTCACTCGGGATGGGAGTCAGCGCGTGAGTCGGCGGGAGTCGGCGCGGGAGTCGGGCGCGGGGGTCGGCGCGGGAGTCGGGCGCGGGAGTCGGGCGCGGGAGTCGGGCGCGGGAGGCCGGTGACCATCCGGGTCTGGTACCAGACACGAACTCGCCGATTTCAGGCTGGTGCAGCCCAGGATGCACAGCACTGTCGCTGCCGCCGAGCAACTCGCCGATGCCACTCGCCAGGGGCTTGGCCACCTCGAGCGCGGCCGGCTGCGGCACGGCTACCAGCCCGGCGAAGTCGCTGAGCACGCCGATGAACCGCTTGAGGTAGTCCTGCCCTTCCATGGCGAGCAGCGCGGCGGTGACCTCGACCACGCCGCCGGCGAAGGGCATGAGGGTAGTCAGGGGGTAGTTGAACAGGACAGAGCGGTCCAGGTGCACAGAATCGAGCCCGTTCAGTCCCTGCTCACCCACGATGTTGGGGACCTCGACAACCTCGGTGCCGAACTGGAAACGCACAAGGGAATGCACTGCCGGATGCCAGGTCTTGAACTAATCGCGGTCATTCGCCAGCGACATCTCGGTCAGCCACAGCCGGAAGTAATTTCGGCCAGCCACGAGCGCATCGGTGTCCTCCTGCCCGCCGACGACGCGGCCCGGCGGGATCGGCACGTACAGATACCGTTTGGCATTGCGCCGGATTGTCCCGCTCAGCCGCTCCGGCAGCGTCATGAATCGCTCCGCCTCCGTTTACCGCCGACGATCGTGAACGGGCCTTGCCCGGCGTACAGGCACAGGTCGAGCGCGCACTCGGGCGACAGGCCAGGAATCGTCTCAAGCCGTTCGGCTTCGTAACGCAGTGCGTCGGTCAGCGCGGCCGCGAAGCGGCGCGGCCGGCTGGTCACGGCCGCGCTGAGGGCTGCGAGCACGGAAACGGTCACCGACGTGGGCAGCGCGGGGATCGTCACGACGGCGGGTACGCCCAGGCTGAAGATCTCCGCCGCCAGCATTCTCAAGGTGGCGGCCTGCCGCCGCTGCGTCTCGGTTCGGTCGAGATGCTCCTGCGGCGTCGCCTGCAGCACGCAGAAGGCGAGGTCGGGGAAGCGCGCGAGTACATCGGCAGCGCGCATCAACTCCCCGCGCGGGGTGCTGTCGGACCTGATCCGGTACTGATCCCCGGTCACCCGGCCAAGTTCCAGGCGGGGCCCGGACGCGGTCTCGATCGGCGTTGCCACAATGTGCACGACGTCGGTTTCCTCGCCGGAAACGGCTTCGCCATACACCATGTCAGGCCGCCAGATCCGGTGGCGGTAACGGCGCCGGCCGATCAGCCCCGCCCAGCCGCGCGTCACCATGTCGGCCTGGTTGCTGTCGGCGACCACGCTCACGGCCGACGCCAGTTCGCGCCAGGACTTGACCGGCCTTGCCCGCCGGCCCGGCACCGTACGGATGACCCGCAGCGGCGAGGCGAATGCCGCCTCCCAGCAGACTCCCGCAAGCTCGGCCGGCAGGCTGAGCTGAAGCACGTCGGACCGGCGCCCGGCCTGGCTGAGCCGGCTGAGGTCGAATGTGACGCCCTCCTGCAGGGCCGGCGCGACCAGCTCGTAAGGCTCGTCAAGAGACGGCACGGGAATCGTCGCGACGTCCCCCAAACCTGCTGCCGTCAGTGCCAGGCGAGCGACACCCTTGGAGCCGGGCGTGATCGCGACGGTGCCCAGGATTGGCGTGGTAGGCGCACCCGGCTGGCCGCGCCTGAGCTTGTATTTTCGCTCGCGGACACCAGGCACGGCGACGACGACCAGGACAATGCCGGCCCAGGTGAGCCAGCCGATGAGTCCGGCGCCGAACGCGACGAATGAGAAAGAGGCAATTATCAAGACCAGAAAGGCAGTCAGCGATAGCAGTCGCAAAGCCAGCCCGAGGTAAGGCTGGCCGCTTCTGCGCAGCTCACGCACACGGCGCAGCTGGCGCGGCGCCCGCGCCAGCTCGCGGAAGAACTCCGCAAAGTAAAGGGCAGGACGCTGATCCCGCGCTGCCGCATGGAGCCAGCCGTCTAGCTCGGCCGGCACCGCGACACCGTCGGGTCGCACCTGGCCATATTGCCGTTCGATCCAGCCCTGCAGCCAGCGGACCGCCGCCGTCCGGGACGGCCCGTACCCCGCCCAGGTCTCGTAGGCGAGGAGCCTGACCATCCAGGGCCGCCAGCCGGCCGGCCCGAGCCGTTCCATCGCGTGCTTGTCGCGGGAAACGGCGATGTCGCTGAAATCAGCGATGGATGGAAGGTAGGAAAAAAACCGCAGCTCGGTCCCGGTAGCGGAGCTGACGTCGGGGAAGGCTCGCAGGCCCAGGCGCGCCAGCACCAGTGCGGCCAGGATGCGCGCGATCAGCGCGCCGCCATGGTCATCGCACTGGCCGAACCATTCGACCGCGAGGTCCACGATCGGGCGGGCGCGGTCAGGCAACCGCAGCGCGAGCAGCTCGCCCTCGTCAAGCGCGATCAGCGCGGCCCGGCGGCGGCCAAGCCGCTGGATCAGGTCCTTCGGCACCGCAGCCCGGCGCGGTTCGGGCTGGCGCAAGGCCGAGGTCCGCAACAGGAGCCGAAGCGCCTGCTCCGGCTGGCCGGGATGATCTTGCCACCACCTGAGCAGGAGCGGCGTCACGCTGGGGAAGATCGCCGCCGAATCGGGCGGCGGCGGGCGACCGGCACCTCGCATCAGGTGACTGATCTCTACGACGTCGAGGAAGGCTGACGACTGAGCGAAGGTACCTGGCGTCATCAGGTCAGTCTGGCCATGCCCGAGGCTGTTCCAGAAGTCATCCGACCACGCGAGCGGGCTGCGCGTGCGCCACCGGGCGTGCGACCAGGCCGCGACGTACTCGCCGGAGCTGGCCTCCAGCCCCTGGCCGGTCGCTCCGGACCCGGCGGCCTTGGCCCCGTCCAGTCCGTCCAGAGCCCAGAGCAGTTCGCGGTCGGCGAGCAGCGCCGACCGCGTCAGCTCGCTGGTCAGGCCCTGGCCTTCGTCGCGCAAGCGCATCCGCCTGATGATCTGCAGCCGCATCCGTTCCGCGTCGAGAACGGAGTCGAATTCCCGGCTTGATCGTTCCCACTCGCGCATGGCGGTCGTGAGCAGGTCGAGCGCCCCGTCGACATCGCCGCCGGCCGCCATGAGCTCCGCCGCCGCCGTCGTCAGCGCGGGGAAGACCCGGTGCACGTTGCGCTCAGGGCGCAGGCGGGCGCTGAGTCCAGACGACGCCCGGACCGGGAAGCCGAGTACCTCCTCCGGATCGGCCGGCCTCACGGCGGCGATCAGGGTCAGCCGGGCTGACGCCAGCCGCTCAGCGTCCACGGTCGATGGTGGCCGTGACGAGCCAGTCCCCCACAGGAAGGCGAGCACAGTCTGGGCACTGTGGATCGCCGGATAGGTGCCGCGGGCGAACTCAAGCTCAAGTCTGGACAGCAGGTCATCCGGCGGACGCCAGTCAAGCCAGATCAGACTGGGCACGGACGTTGCCCGACAGCGTTTGACAGCCAGCCTGAACGACCGTGCCGCTGTCTCGAACTCCCGTCTGAGCACCGCTAGCCGGCCTGTCAGGGAGTAGCTGAAGCACTCCAGATCCGATCGGGGGCCGCGGTGCGCGGTCACCAGGAAAGCCAGGGCATCTAGATCGATGCTGAGCGCAGCCACCAGCCAGGCTCCGGGCTCGGCGGCCGGGCCTGCCTGTTCCTGGAGTGCTCGTTCCTGCTCGGCCCGCTCGACGATCGTCTCGAGCGCCGCGACTACGCTTGCCGCTTGCTGCGGATCGCCTTGTCCGAGCGCTTCCGCGGCGGACGCGGCGAGAGCGCCGATCCCAGGCGGCGGCCCCTGCGCGGGCGGCGCCGTGGCGACGAGGCCGGCGGCTGCCCGGACGCCCAGCCGCTCGGCAACCTGCGCGTCCGGGTACGCGGGCAGCAGTTCCGCGACTTCTTGCCAGCCCTGGTGCCGGTCGGCACCCGGCCTGGTATGGGTGAGGCAGGCTAGCTGGGTCGCGAGCACGCCGGCGCGCAGAGCCGTCACTTCCGGCGGCCGGTCACCGTACGGGTCGGCTTCCGCGCAGGCGCCCTCTGGGCCGAGCATGAGCTCGCAGAGTTGCCTGCCCCAGTCGAACTGCCCGTCAGCCACGAGCCTGGCCTCTGCCCTCGCCCACCACCTCGCCGCCCGGCCGGGCTCGCGGGCCAGCACCCGCATGGCGGTATCGAAGTGGAACGGCAGGAGGTCGCGCAGCGGGTCTTCGATCGTGCGCCGTTCCAGGTACTCGGCGAGTCGCCGGCAGCACTGCGCGACTTCGGCCGGGCTGGTCCTTTCGTAGTGGGCGAGCAGGCGCCGGCGCAGGCTCTCATCGACCTCGTAGAACTCAAGGCCCCGGCGCGAGATCCACTCTTGCTGCCGCAGTTCGGCGAACATTTTTTCAAAATCAGGAAAGTCCGCCAGAGCTGCGCGCAGTATGGCGGGATCGCAGCGCCCGAGCAGGCCGATTGCCGGCAACGCCCGCTTCAGCGGCGCGTAGCGAATCCGGCGGATGATCCGCAGCTCGATGTACCGGTCGGTATCGGCGGCGGAGATGTCGGCGGCGGTCAAGCCCTCGCCGTCGCGCTGGCGGGTCAGCGCGGCCCAGCCGCTCAGCTCGAACGGGCTGTACCGGTCGGTTCTGTTCGCGGCCAGGGCCAGATCCGTCCACGTGAACAGCTCGGGGTCGGAGCGGTCGCGGCTCTGATCGAGCACCGCGCGGCACAGGTGCGGTGGCACCCGTTCCGAGGCCAGGTACGCCAGCGCCTCCCCCGAGGTAAACCCCAGGACCTCGCACAGCCGCAGGTAAGGCCGGGCGGGCAGATCGGACTCGCCGCGAGTACGCCAGCCATCGCCCTCGCTGGCAAGGGGACGGCGCCCGGCGAAGATCACCTTGAGCCCTGGAACAGTCCGCCGCAGCTCGCTGAGTATCGCGAAGGTTCTGGTGACTCCCTCGGGGCTGCTGCCGTCGGGCCTGACCTTGGCCAGCTCTTCGCAGGTGTCGATCAGCAGGATGACCGGGCGCGGCAGGGCGGCCAGCGCCCCGCCGAAAGCGGCGAGCACCTCATCGATCGACGAGCGGAGCGCGCTGGCGGCCGCCGCGCCGCTCTCGGCGCCCGTCCGCTGCTCGTGCAATCTCACCAGCTGCTCGTCGAAGTGAGCGAACAGCGACATCGCCGCTCCCCCGGCGTTGAGCCTGAGCTCGGCGGCGAGTTCGGCCAGCAGCAGGCCTGGCCGCTCGGCCGGGTAGTCGGGGCTGAGATAGTCGAAGTCGATGCGTGCTGTCGACGCGCCCAGCCTGGGCCCGAGCACCGAGGAAATGTAGCGCATCAGCATGGTCTTGCCGGTGCCGCCCGGCCCAGCGAAGTGCAGCGCCCAGGCATCATCGTCGTTGATCAGCTCGCGGATGACCCTGACCTGCTCCGGACGTTCAAGGAAGTGCTTCAGATAGCGCTGATCGTCATCGCGACGCCGGTGGTACAGGTCAAGCTGCCGTCTCGCCCGGTCGAGCGCGACGGTCAGCTCACCTTTCAGCAGTTCCTCAAGCGGCTCGGCCGCCTCGACCCACGCCAGCGCCGCCCCGGTCGGGCTGACCTCGCCCGGCCGGGTATGCACGAGCAGCCGGTCGCAATCCTTTCTCAGCAACCCGGCCATTTCCGTGACGCTTTCGCCCAGTTCGGCCAGCCTGGCCCACGTCACCGTGCTGCGCAGAATCGGCACTCCGTCTCGCGCGGCGGTGAGCATGCCTTTCCCGATAGCGGCCAGCTCGCGCTGAAGAAAGCTGATCCCTTTCGATGGGTCGCCGATGACCTGCTCGATCACTTGCTGCCGGATGAGGTCGGTCATCCAGTACCGGTGCTCGGTGGGCCGGTCGCTTGTCTCGGTCTCGGCCTCGGCTTCTGGCGCGTCCCCGAGCGTCACGTTGCACAGGCCGCTTCTCGCTATCCGGTCGAGTACCCGCGCCGCGTCCAGCGTGGCCGGCGCAAGCCGATCCAGGACGACGATCGCGGCGTAGGGCACGGGCCCGGGTTCGCCGGCCGTCAGCGATGCCAGCCTGCGGGCCACCACCGCGGCGCATACGTCATCGGCCCACCCGGCTTCGTCTTCGCTTGCCCGGAGCAGCCAGGACCTGGCACGCGGAATATCGCCCTGGATGCTCGCGATGCGGCTCAGCTGGTACTCAGCGGCCACGAGACCGGCGCTGTCGCCTTGCTGGCGGAATCCCTCAGCCGCCTTGCTGAAGTGGCGGGCGGCCAGCTTGTGACGGCCGCCGGCGAGTGCCAGAACGGCGAAGGCGTGCTCAGCGGCGGACGCGGCCTCGGAGTTGGCGCCGGCCAGCCCGGCGCCGCGCTGTTCCAGGTCACGCTGGAGCGTGCGCCGGCCCTCTCCGCGGGTCTCGTCGGGGAAGCCGCAGGCGGCTGCCAGCCTGGGAGTCCACACCGGCGCTAGCGCGAGCCAGATCAAGGAGCGCTCCGGCACGCCAGGCGGCGGCTCGAGCCGCTGTCGCTGGCTGTCCCTGAGCTGGTCGGCCACGCCCCGGGCGAAGAGCGCCAGGCTTTCATCGCTGGCCGCGCTCATCGCACCAGGCTCCGGAATTCGAGCAGCATCTGCTCGTCATTGACCTCGTCGATAACCTGGAGCGCCCCCGCGGCTTTCTGCATCCGAAGCGTCGTCTGGATGAAATCCTGGATCCGCTGCTGCGGCGTCACCTCCAGGCGCGACGGCACGCCGAGTACCCGCTCGTGGGTCTCGCTGAGAAACCACGTGATCGCATCGGGGGTCGCATCCCGGTGCAGGACGATTCCGGGCCGAAGGTTGAGCAGGTACTGGCGATAGACCAAGGACAGCGGGTCACTGCGCAGGCTGTCTGGTGAGCTGAACGGCGCGAGATCAGAACTCTTGAATCGTTCGAGCGGAAGGTAGCTGAAGTAGGCGTCCTGGCCGTTGTCCTCGACGAACTTCCTGATCAGCGAAACGGACGACTGGTACCCCGCCTGCCTCGGCTGGGATGAATAGGTGAATGCCACCGGCGCCGGCAGATCCGCGTCGCCGAGCCCGCCAATGCCGATCAGCTTGAGGAACGTCCTGGCCGCCGCGTCGAACATGTGCACGTCATCGACGAGCACGATCACCCCGAGATCAGGGCAGTTCAGCTCGGCACGGCCGATCCTTGCCAGCTCGCGGAGGTCGAAGTGCAGGGCCTCGCTGATGACGCGCGCGAACAGAGCGGAATCGTCGGCATTCGCGCCGAGCTCGTATTCATCCCTGACCGCGGCGCACAAGTCGTCCGGGCACGCCCCGGCCCTGCCGGTCACCAGGGCGTAGAGCCGCCCGAGCTGCGCATCGAACGGCGCGGTCCGGCCGGCCAGCTTGGCTGCGTCCTTCACGGCCCTGGTGAGGGCGAGCAGCAGCGCCGTCGGAGAGGTCGGACGGACGTCTCCGGGGCCGAACGTCAGCAGGCATGGCAGGTGCCCGGTGACCACGGAGCGAGCCGCGATCTCGCGCAGCGTCCGCGTCTTGCCGAACCTGCCCCACCGGTCAGGAACCTGCGGATCGGGCTCGTAGTCGGATTCGTCGAGCACCAGCACTCGCAGCCGCTGCCTCGGATCCAGCAAGGCGCGCTGCGCCTGCATGATCTCGATCCGGTCGCAGAAGGCGAGCGGATTCGGGTGATCGCGCAACCCGCTTGCGAGTTTGGCGAGCCGGGACATGCGCTGCGATTCGCCCGGATCAACCTCGATCTCGGGGCTTAGCCCATCGGCGAGGAACAGCATCGGCAGCGCCCAGTCGATGGTACGGCCAGGGTCCGCGCCGTGCTTCATGCCCGCCCGCCGCCCTTCGGCCGTCGCCGCGGTCACCGAGTGCCGCGACAGCAGCGCCTTATAGAAGCTCCTGGCGAACAGGCGGCAGGCCAGGTCCGATACCTGCCCGCCCATCCCCACCACGATCGGCACTCCCCCTCGTACCAGAGCCGCGGCGAGCGGAGCATCCACCCGGGCCGACACCTGACTCGGCTGGCCGGGCTGGCCGGGCTGGCTCGCGGAGTAGCAGGCGCTCAGCACCACGACGGCCGGGTACGAGTCGCCTGGGCCGCGCAGGAGGTCGAGCAGGCGCCGGGCGTCGCGGCGATCGGTGACCGGCCGGCCTTGCTCGTCGATGCTGGCCATGCAGATGTACCCGCCGTCGTCAGCCTGATCGCCGTGGCAGATGAAATGCACGATGCTCGGCCGGAAGCTGGCGATCTCATCCTCGATCCGCTGGCTGGACGCCCGCTGGAGCACGCGGAAATCGAACAGCACGCCCTCGTGCCCTTGCCGCAGCTGTTCCTGCTGGAGCAGTTCCCACACCGTGAAGAATTCCGCGCCCGGCCTGATCGACTCATCGTGGAAGTCGGTCCCGACGACGAAGAGCACGCGGGGCGAGATCGTGACCGTAAGCTCGCGCCGCTCGCCGCCCGGCCCGCCGTCTGGTCCGCCGCCGCGTGCGTCCGCCGACGATACGAGCCGGGTGATGACGGCGTGCCACGTGATCGGAGACCAGGCCAGGCCGCCCTGCCCTGGCGCCTGCACGATCTCCCAGGGCAGCCGCATCAGCTCCCACCCGCCGGCCGGAAAGCGCAGCGCCACCTCCAGGTGCTCGCCGGCGGCAGCGCTGGCGATCGCGGCCCAGTTCCCCCCGAACAGGACGGCATGCAGGTAAGCGCCGAAGGTCGCGATCTCGCCGTCCCCGGGCTGTCCAGTCGCCAGATTGATGCGCATGTCGTCGATGAGGCCAGGGTCCGAGGCGGTCGCCAGGGCGCGGGCCGCAGCGGGGAGGCCAGCGGGCAGATCGTCGGGCGGCACGACCGGATACCCGCCGCAGGGTCCGTCGAGCCGCGAGATCATCCGCGCGATCGGGGCGTCAAGCACTGAGCAGCGCAGCGAGACCTTCCAGCCATCTGGCTGAGCTTCGCCGACGTCGACCAGTACCCGGATCACGCAATGCTCTCCGCCCGCGGAGTATCGGCGCCAGCTGGCCGCCTGAGGCCGATCCGCTCCGCTGCTAGCGCCATTTGGCACTTCCGAAGCCACAGGTCGCGCTCGGCGTAGCGTCGCTCGTTCCTGGAAATGCTCACCAATCCCCCAACGCCAAGAATGGACCATCGCGGGACCAATGTTCAACAGATTCCGCTACAGTCTCCGACCGCCGCTCCGCGTGGCGGCATCGCCCGCTGGCCCGCGCCGGTTCTCCCGCGCCCGGGGCGCCTCACAACCGCCGTCTGGCCAGGGAGCAAGTCGTGTCCGCGTCTTTCACTAGCTGGATCGTCTCATTCTCGAACATTTCGGAGTCACCCTGCGCTTTATTTCAATGCAATGGCTGGAAGGCAGACGCCACCGGGGCGCCGACTATGCTCGCGGCTTGCCGGCGCCCCGATGCCTATGTCTTTCCGCCGCTATGCGGGGAGCTGCCGGCACATGTGGACACTGCCGGCGGCGAGCGCGAGTGTCCTTGCACTTGGCCCCGCGCTCCCCGGGCGCTCAGCTGAGGCTGCTGGGGCTGCTCACCGCACCAGGCTGGGCAGCTACGGCCAGCCGCCACCGGACCGACGCCAGCGCCGGCCTAGCCCCGGTGGGCGTCACCGAACAGCAACACGCAGGACCGCCAATCGCTCACGCTCCCTCTGTCTTAAATTCGAAGACACCTACGACGTTGCCCGCCGGGTCGTGGACCGCACCGGTTTTCATCTGATCGACGACCCCGTAGCGGGCAAAGCGAGAGCGGTCCTTCAGCTCGGGCACCCCTTGAGCGAGGACGCGCGATCCGCCGAGCTTCTCGACCCGGCTGAATACCTCGTCGAGATCGCGCACCCAGACGTACGTGGTCGCCCAGCGGGAATTCTGGCCGCCGCCGAGTCCACCTTGAATACCGTGGTCGGATCCGGTGTCCACCACCGCGTACTCAGGAAAGCCGGCGTCATCGAGCGTCCAGTCGAACAGTTCTGAATAGAAGTGCTGCGTCCGCGCCGCGTCTGACCCCATGACCTCAAACCAGTCCAGGATCTCGCCCGATCCAGGTGACGGCTCGGACCCGTACACGCCGGAAGCTGCGGCCGGCGCCTTTACGAGACCGACCGGCAGGCCGTCCAGGTCCTTGAACATCGCAATGGTCGCAATCCCGCTGACGTCAGTCTCTGGCACGACAGTCGTCCCGCCGAGCGAAGTCGCCTTGTCGAGCGTCGCCCGCAGATCTTCCACCTCGACGTAGAAGACCGAACACGGCTCGCCGAGCCTGCTTTTCGTGATACCGCCGTTGATCCCGTGGCCAGCACAAGTGTCAATCGTCGTGTATCCGCCGCCGGGGAGGCCCCGCAGTCGCCAGCCGAACAAGTCCCCGTAGAAGGCGACTAGTAATCCGTCGTCCGCGGCAGCGACCTCGAAATGCACTACTGCGTTGCCCACTGTGCTGCCTCCTTCACCGAAAGTGCCCGTGTCGGCTTATGTAGGACACCGTATTAATAAGTTACATTCGCTGGCGAAACATCGCTATCCCCAGCATCAGGGCCGCAGGAAGTGATAATGCCGGGGGCGGGGCGGCGCGATGAGGAAACCATCGGTCGGCTTATGCTCAGGCAGTACCCGGTTGACCTGCGGCTAAGGCGGTGATGAGGATGATCGGGCAAGGAAGGGGCTGGCCTTGGCAGGCGGGTCGGAAGATGCGACGGGTGTCCGCCGCGGCCGTGATCTGCCTGGTCGCCGCGGCAGGGCTGGCGACCGCTCCGGTACACGCGTCCGCGAGCGGCACGGCGGGCGCTGATAGCCCGTCCGGCTTCTGGTACGGGACGGATAGCGCCACGATCACGATCGGTGGTTCGGCTCCGTACAGCGAGCCGGTCATCGGCGGACCCTACGGCGGGTACATCGGCATGACAGGCAACTGGGCGAAGTGGGCTGGCTGCCGCGGCAAGGTCGTCGTCTGGTCCGCGACTAACGCCTCACAGGCAGCCGCTAACTACGCTGACGGCGACGGCATCGGCACCGGCGCGTACTGGTTCATGGCCGGACCTGGCGTGGACCCGCACTACAACGGCACCACCGGCGAGGCGAACTCGTGGGGGCAAAAGCAGGCCGCGCGAACGCTGGCTGACGTCAGGAACTCGCACCTGAGCTATCCGGTGATCTTCATGGACATCGAGATCCCGGGGAACGCGCCCGCCTATACCCCGGCAGCTGACAACGGCTGGAACAAGGTCTACACGTCGGCTTGCAGCGGCGTGGTCAGGCACTCCGGGATCCCGGCCAGCGTCGACCGGGCCGACCTGAACGGCTACGCGGCTTACCTGACCAGCCACTCGTCCTACAAGGCAGGCGTCTACTCCGCCCCCGACATCTGGGCGGGCATTTTCGGCACAGGCACCGTCTCCCGGATCCCGAACACCTATGAGTGGACCTACGAATCTTTCACCAGCAGCCTGTCTCACCCGCCCGCGGGCTGGTGCCTGTCCGGCAGCGCGGCATCGACCTGCGCGCGATTCTTCGGCGGAATGACCTCGGCCAGCAAGTACGCACTCATGTGGCAATGGTCCGGCGGCGGCGGAAGCAGCAACGGCCACGGAGACTTCGACCAGATCGACGCCAACCGGACACCCTGACCACCTCCGGCCCGGCTCATCGAAGCTGGCGGCCTGACCGGATTCCGCGCATCCGGGCAAACCGGGACTAAGGCGCGCCGATGGCCGTGCGACGCCGGGCGGTGCGCAGGTCGCGACGGGCAAACGCCGCCACGGCGAGGGTAGCCACGGCAAACGCGCCGACGATCAGCCACTCGGCAGTGCCGTTCCCGCCGTCGGGGTCGAACCCGAACACGCCCTCGATCCAGTCCGGCCATACGGCCGTCAGGATCGTCGCCGCCCCGAGAAAGGCTGAAAGAACAATTTCGATCCGCGCCCTTAGCACCACGGATACCTACCTCTTTCCGCTAGTCAGGTCTTGCCGCTAATCAGGTCTTTCCGCTAATCAGTGTGCCTGCTCGGACTGCGGCTTCGGCGCACGTTCCAGCAAGCCCGAAAGCCGCGCGAGCACTTGTTCCAGCCGGGCCTGAACCTGGTCCGCCACCTCCACCGCCGGGGCGTTCGGCGGTGCCCAGGCGACCGTCTGGCGCAACCGGGTCAGGCGCGTGTCAATGGCCGCCTGATGGACGAAGATCGAGCGCTTACCGCCACCGCCGGCAATCAGGTCCGACTCCACCGCCTCCAGCGCCTGCCGCAACTGGACATCGGATTCGCTCTCGCCCAGCTTCGCGCGAGCCCGCCGTGCCCTGTTCACGCCGTCGTACAGGTCAGACATCAGGCCCCAGAGGCGCAGGCTGAGCTCATACTGGGCGGCGACCTGCCCTGGCGTGTACTGGCTGCGCGGATCGGCGGCGATCTCGAATTCGGCCTCGGCCGACTGCCCGCCAAGCTCAAGGCGCACCGTGTAGCGTCCTGGCGCTACCACCGGTCCCTGGTTGGCCGCGGCGTCTTCGTCCTCCGGCGGATCGATCTCGATCTCCGTGCCGCGACCGTGCCGGCCATCCCAGACGAAGCGGTTCAGGCCCGCGCGCCGGGGCGGCACGGGGTCCTTGGACTTGCCCTTATCTTTGCCCTTGCCCGGCTTGCGGTCCTCGTCGCCCGGTCGCGCTGTCAGCGTCCGGATTTCCCGGCCGGCCGAGTCGCTGAACGTGAGCCGCAGCTCGGCGTCGCCTGGATCGGTGAGCCGGTACAGCACCACCAGCCCGTCGGCGGAGTTCCTGCCGGCCCCCACAGGTACGTCCATCGACTCGGTCCGGCCCGGGAGCTGTAGCCGGTCATGAGCAACCACTACTGGTCCGAGCAGGGCGTAAGTCCGCCGTGCCTCGCCCTTCGAAGGGAACCCCCGGTCGGCAAACCAGCGGACCTGCCGCCTGGGCTGGTACAGGTGCAGCGGAGCAGCGTCCAGCTCCGGCCGGTGCTGGCGCAGCGCGGGCAGGTCCTCCAGTACCCAGATTGAGCGGCCGTGGGTGGCAACCACCAGGTCGTCGCCTTTGAACACGAAGTCGTGCACCGGGACGCGAGGCAGCTCGCCCTGGCAGCGCTGCCAGCTTGCCCCGTCATCGAAGGAGACCAGCAGCCCCAGCTCGGTACCGCAGAAGAGCAGACCGCGGCGGGCGGGGTCCTCGCGCAGCACGTGACAGGCCTCATCGTCATCAAGGCCATGATCCAGCCGCTCCCAGCTGGCACCGAAGTCCCGCGTCCGCCACAGGTACGGGCGGAAGTCGTCCAGCTTGCGGGCCTCGGCAGCCACGTAGGCGGTGCCGGGTTCGTAAGGCGAGGCGTCGATCATCCGCACCGTCGCCCACTGCGGCAGGTCAGGCGGGGTGATCTCGGTCCACGACGCACCGCCATCTCGCGTCAGGTGGATCCGGCCGTCGTCGGTCCCGGCCCAGAGCTGACCCTGCGCAAGAGGCGACTCGGCCAGCGCGAAGACGGTGCAGTAGTACTCGGCTCCGCTGTTGTCGGGGGTGAGCCCTCCCGAGGAGCTGAGCTTGCCCGCGTCGGCATAGCTGAGGTCAGGGCTGATCGCTTCCCAGGTCTGGCCTTCGTCTCCGGAGCGAAACACGTGGTTGCCGGCCTGGTACAAGATGTTGGGGTCGTGCGGGGACAACATGATCGGCGAGGTCCAGTTGAAGCGGTAACGGCCCTCCCCCGCCGTCGACGTCTCTTCCGGCCAGACCAGGATCGGGCGGCTCGCCCCAGTGCTCTGATCGTGGCGGGTGATGTTGCCCTTGAAGTTGCCCGCGAAGACGATATCGGGGTTGTCGGGCCGTACCGCTATGTAACCGCTCTCGCCGCCGCCCACGTGGGTGAGGTCCAGCTGGGTAATGGCACCCCAGCGGGAGTGGCTGGGGAAGGCGATGGTGGTGTTGTCCTGCTGCGCGGCGTAGATGCGGTAAGGCTCCCGGGTATCGGTGGTGACGTGGTAGAGCTCGGCCGTGGGCTGGTTGTAGAGCGTCGACCAGCTCTCGCCGCCATTCAGCGTCACGCTGGCGCCGCCATCGTCGCCCAGGATCATGCGCTGGGTGTCCGCAGGGTCGATCCACAGGTCGTGGCAATCACCGTGCTGGACCGGGAAGGCGGAGAAGGTCTTGCCGGCATCCGGCGAGCGCCAGCATTCCACGTTCAGCGCCCACACCGTCTCCGCGTCGACGGGATCGGCGATGACGCGGCTGTAGTACCAGGCCCGCTGGCGCAGCTCCTCCTGCTCGGACAGGCGCACCCAGTGCTCACCGTAATCGTCGGAACGCAGGACAGCGCCATCCTCAGCCTCGACGACGCACCAGACCCGGCCTGGCCGGGCGCCTGAAGCTGTCACGCCGATCCGGCCGAGTACTCCCTTGGGCATGCCCGGCCGCCGGCTCAGGTCCTCCCAGGTATCGCCGCCGTCGGCAGACCGCCACAGGCCGCTGCCCGGCCCGCCGCTGTCAAGGCGCCACGGCAGCCGGCGCCCCTGCCACAGCGTCGCGTAGAGAATCCGCGGGTTGCGCGGGTCGATGCAGAGGTCTGCGGCCCCCGCGTCCTCGCCGCGGTGCAGGACCAGCTCCCAGCTCGCGCCGCCGTCGCGGGTGCGGTAAACGCCGCGCTCAGGATTGGGCCCGTGGGCGTGGCCGAGGGCGGCAACGTACGCGATGTCGGAGTCGGTCGGATCGACGCGCACGCTCGAGATGTGCCTGGTCGCCTCCAGGCCAAGGTGGCTCCAGGTCAGGCCCCCGTTCACCGAGCGGTAGACGCCGTCGCCGGATGAGGCGTTATTGCGGATCGTGCTCTCGCCCATGCCCACGTAGATGACGCCCGGCTCGGAGGGAGCCAGGGCGATCGCGCCTACCGCCGCCCGGCGAAAGAAGCCGTCAGACAGGTTGTTCCAGGTGATGCCCGCGTCGGTGGTGCGCCAGACACCACCGCCGGACGAGCCGAAGTAGAAGGTGGAGCGCTCCGAGGGATGACCCGCGACCGCTACCACCCGCCCGCCACGGTGCGGGCCGACCAGACGCCACGACAGTTGATCCAGGAATCCGCCCATTGGTACACAGTAGCGCGGTTGGCCGGCTCGGCGGCAGGCATGGCCGGTCAAAGGGGCGGACCTGCCGAATGTCACCTCGCGGTTCGTAACCGCCGTGGCCAAGGGCGAGCCGCACCACTGGGCGTCGCTGGGCGGTGACGCGCAGGCGGGCGACCTGTCGACGATGTTCGACGGGCCGCGAGTTGACTCCAGCTATGACCCGATGCGCAAGCAAGGGGCAATCGTTCTAGGTAACGGCGGCGACAACAGCAACGGCGCGCAGGGCACCTTTTACGAAGGCGTGATGACAGCCGGATACCCGACCGACGCCACCGACCAGGCGGTTCAGGCCAACATCGTGGCCGTCAAGTACGACGCAGCTGGGCTGAGCCTGACCCCGGCCCCAGCAACCGTGACTCCGCCAGGACTCCAGACGTTCGCACCGCATTCCTCACAGGACACCACCGTGACGTTCACGAACATGACGGGGTCGCCCGCGGTAGGCGTGAAGCTGAGCGTTTCCGTGCCCGGCAAGCTGTGGACCGCCTTCGTCCCGGGCACCACCGACAGATCAGTGACGTTCCCGCAGCCGGTCGCGCCAGGGGCGAGCGTGAGCGCCACCTTCCTGGTCACCTCGGGACCGGAGGCGCTCAACGCCGACCTGATCGGCAATGCCTCGTGGACGAATCCCGGACACGAAGGAAGGCAGTCCCAGACGACGACCGAGAAGGTGCGTAACTCGAGCCCGGTCAAGATCAACGAATTCCGCGCGGGCACCAGTTCGAACCCGGCTAACGCCTTCATCGAGCTCTACAACGCCGGCGACAGCACCGTCGACTTGTCGCGCTGGACCCTGACCGAGCACCCGGCCCAGCAGCCCGTCTTCTCAACGGCGACGGTTCCGGACGGGACGAAGATCGCGGGCCACGGCTTCTATCTGCTCGGCCTCTCCAGCTCTGGGCTGGCGGCCCCCGCCAGCGCTGGTGATTCCGCCATCTATCTCAGCAACACGACTGGTATCGATCCCGGCCAGCAGGTCACGATCGGCACCGGTGCCGCGGCGGAGACGGCCACGATCGCCCACGTCACCAACACAGGCGCGACCGGCCCCCGCGCGCCAGGCGAGATCGGCAACGCACTCAGGCTGTCGGGTACCGGCGAATACGCCGAGCTGCCGGACGGCATCGTCAGCGGGGTGCACGACTTCACGATCTCCGCGTGGGTCAACCCGTCCGCCAACTCTGCCTGGTCCCGGATATTCGACTTCGGCACCGGTACCAGCAACTACATGTTCCTCACCCTCAGCGCAGGAGGCGGCCCGCTACGGTTCGCCATCACCACCAGCGGCAATGGTGCCGAACAACAGCTCAACGGCCCCGGCACACTGCCGCTGAACACCTGGTCGCACGTGGCGGTGACGCTTTCCGGCCACACTGGAACCCTGTATGTAGACGGCCAGCCGGTGGCGACCAATGACAACATGACCCTCGGCCCTGCCGCTCTGGGCACCACTACCCAGAACTGGATCGGCCGGTCGCAGTTCAGCGGCGATCCGGACCTGGCGGGCACGGTGGACGACTTCCAGATCTACGACCAGGCGCTGTCCGCCGCGGACGTCGCCGCGCTGGCCGGCGGGCAGCCGGGGGCCGGGAACGTTGCCTCCTACAAGTTCGACGAGGACTCCGGTGACACGGCGCTTGACTCATCTGGCAACGGCCACGACGCGACGATCATCAGCCCGGGGAACTTCAGCACTCCGCTGTGGCAGCCGCTGCCCGATGGTCCGATCACGATCCCTCCAGGCTCGACCAACGTGCCTGTCACGAGCACAGCGGGTTTCGACGTCGGCCAGAAGATGGCCATCGGCTACGGGGGCACGTTCGAAACAGTCACGGTGACCGCCGTCGGCACCCGGGGCACGCAAGACCGGCTGGCGGCCGCGGCTCCGGCAGGCGCGACCAGCATCAAAGTCATCTCGAGCGCCAACATCACCGCCGGCGACACGTTCCGGCTCGATATCGGCAGCAGGACAGAGATCATCACCGTCGCGTCGGTGGGTACTCAGGGGGCAGGCGGCACCGGCCTCGCCCTGACCGCCCCATTGCGGTTCGATCACGCATCCAACCTTCCTTTCAGCGACCCGGGCACCGGCATCACCTTCAGGCCGGCGACACGGTTCGCGCACTCGAGCAACGAGCCCGTGCAGGCACTGGACACCAGCGTCACCCTCGGCAGCCCCCTCAGTCACAACCACGCGATCAACGACCCGGTGCGTGATTCCTCAGTCACGACCTCGGGATACCAGGGATCACCGGCACCGGACCTATGGTTCGGGGGTCCCGGTTTGTCCGCGAGCGCCGGCAGCATAGTGCTGCGCGACGCACATGGCCTCGTGACTGACAGCCTCAACTACGGAGGCATAGTCGACCCGCCTGCCGCTGAGGGCTACCAGGGCGCCTCCGGGGCGAGTCAGAGCGGCTGCTTCGCGCCTTCGCCCGTCTCCGCCAGCGGCGCCGGGAGGAGCGACGTCCGCCTCCCTGACGGCAACGACACGGACAGCAACTGCGCCGACTTCGCGATCACCAACCGGCCCACGCCGGGGAACGCCAACCAGGGCTTCACCTTGGACCCGGGCCCGCTGGTCTCGCTACAGGCCACCTCACCAGCCGGCAGCCCGGGCTACGTCAAGCACGACGACTCCGATGACCTCGTCGTCGTGGCGCCAGTGACAGCGGACAGCCCAAAGACCGACAGGCAGGACGCTACCTTTGCTGAGACTGCCGGCCTGGCCAACCCGAGCTGCGTCTCGTTCGAGGCGATTGACAAGCCAGGCAGCTACCTGCGGCACCAGAATTTCCAGTTCCACCTGCAACCCAACGACGGCAGCTCACTGTTCTCCGCGGACGCGACCTTCTGCCCGGCGGCCGGCAACAGCGGCCAGGGCACGTCCTTCCAGTCCGTGAACTTCCCAGGCAGGTTCATCCGCAACTTCAACAATGTTGTCTTCCTAGCCAGCAATGGCGGGTCCAACCCCTGGGACACCGCTACCGGCTGGCCAGCCGACACGAGCTGGCTGGTGGCCACGCCGTTGGCCCAGGCGCCGGGAGGCGCCACGGGCAAGTGAAAGACCGGCGCGGAAATTGCCGGGCATTGAGGACGCCAATCGTGCCAGGATGCTCGGCATGTCCGGTCGCGCGCTGAGCTTCGGGCCGGTGGCCCAGGCATACGAACGATTCCGGCCTGGTTATCCGGCGGAGCTCTGCGACCTGGTGATGGCATACGCGGGCCGGCCGGTTCGCACCGCCCTGGAGATCGGCGCCGGCACAGGCAAGGCAACCCGCCTGTTCGCCCAGCGCGGAGTCGCGGTCACCGCAACCGACCCGGACGGGGCCATGCTCGCCGAGTTGCGCAGGCACGTGCCCGCTGATGTCACGACCGTGCAGGCCGCTTTCGAGGACTTGCGGCCAGGCCAGCGCTACGGCCTGGTATATGCGGCGGCGGCGCTGCACTGGACGACACCGCGGGGCCGCTGGCCGCGCATGGCCGCGCTGCTTGAGCCGGGCGGCGTGGTCGCCTCGTTCGGCGGACCGACCCGGCCGGCCGACCAGGCTGTGGCGGAAGCTGTTCGCGCGGCACGGGCACCTTTCCTTGAAAGCGATGAGATTCCGTCTCCGGACGGGACCCCTCCCGGCAATGACATGCAGTGGCCGGGTACCGAGCTCCTGCGATCTGAGTGGTTCGCCGATGTCAGGCAAGTCGTGATCGAACGGCGGCTGACGATGACTGCCAGCGACTACGCCGGGCTTCTCTCGACCGTCTCGGCATACCTCGAACTGCCGGTCTCACAGCAAGAGCGGGTACATAGCCAGATCCTGCGGGCACTGCCTGAGACGGTCGAGGTAGCTGCTGACATCACCGTCCATCTCGCGCGCCGCTGCGAGCGACCAGGATCTCCCGGCCTCCCTGTCATTTGAGGCGGCGGCTCCTGACGACCAGATTGGCCGGAAAGCGCCGCCGACGCGACCAGCAAGTTACAGCAGCCGTTTGAGGACGTCGGGTTCGATGTTGCCGCCGCTGATGACGCACACGACCGTGGCACCCGGCCGCGCGGTGACCTTGCCTGACATCAGGGCGGCGAGGCTTGCGGCGCCGGAAGGTTCAGCGCCGAGCTTGCACCGCTGGATCAGTACCCGGACCGCGCCGCCGATTTCCTGGTCGGTCACCCTGACGATCTCGTCCGCGAATCGCTGGACGTGCCGCAGGGTGTGCTCGCCGGCGAAAGGCGGAGCCAGGCCATCGGCGATCGTGTCCACCTTGTCCAGATGGGCAGGCGTGCCCTGTTCAAGGCTGCGGCTCATCGCGTCCGCCCCTTCGGGCTCGACTCCCACCACGCTGACCGATGGGTTCCGCAGCTTGATGGCCGCTGCGATGCCGGAGATGAGACCGCCGCCTCCGACGGGAACCACGACCGTGCCTGCCTGCGGAACCTGCTCGATGAGCTCGAGCCCCACCGTCCCCTGGCCGGCCATCACCGCCAGGTCATCGAAAGGGTGAACCAGGGTCAGGCCGCGGTCTCGCTGCAGCGCCAGGCACGTATCGAGCAGGCTGCCATCGGTCTGGACGACCTCGCCGCCGTACCGCCTGGTCGCAGCCACCTTCGATGGCATGGCACTGGCCGGCATCACGATCGTGGCCGTGGCCCCCAGGGCAGTGGCGCCGTAGGCCAGGGCGGCCGCGTGATTCCCCGCCGACAAGGACACCAGGCCGCGCGCCAGGCTGGCTTGGTCCATCGACAGCAGCTTGTTGAACACACCCCGGGGCTTGAACGAACCCGTCTTCTGGAACAACTCGGCCTTCAGGTACAGCCGGACTCCCAGCTCGTCCCCGACAGTTGCGGACGACAACATCGGCGTGGCGTGCACCCGGCTGCCAATGCGGGCTCGCGCTTGCTCGACTTCCGCCAGTCCCAGCAGCATTCCAACCTCCGCCTGTGCGATCTGACCGGCGGCGGGCACGGGGGCCGCAACGCCTGGCCCGAACACCGTACCGCCCCGGCCGCAACATGCCGGGCGGCCATGTCCGGCATGCGGCCTGACACGTCACCGAACCGTCCGGCGGACCCGCGGTGACGTGCTCGACGGCTGCGCCTGCGCACCATTTCACCTTCGCCCGGGTCACCCCCCGGCGAGAAAGCCGCGGGTTTCCGCCGCCCCGGGCAAGCCGTGCCCGCGGGTCCCGGCGCACCAGCGCCAGTACTCACCGAGCCGCCGCTCACACTCCACCGGACTGGACCGGCGGGAAAATAGCGGGCGGCACCGGCCTGAACTCAGCTCAAAGGCGCCGTCCCGCAGCACTACCGCGAATCTTTCATCTTCGATCTCTTTTCACCGATCAGCACTTAGCAGGCAGACGATGGTTGATCATTCGGATCAGCCGGTGCCAGGTAAACATTGATCTGGAACAAGGCGCGTCCGCGACTGCCGCCGCCAGAACTCCGTCGGTTCCGGCGCCGGCCGACAGTTCACACTCGTCCGGGAGGGTCGTCCGCGGTCCTGGCGGAGGGTTTCCGGGTCCGGGAGGATTTTCGTGCTCCACGACGAAGAAGCTCCCGCACCCGCAAACGCTCCACCGGGAACCCGGCAACCCTCCCCCGCCGCGCCGGCCCGGGAACCCGCAGCCTGGAACCCCGGGAAACCTCCCGCGGTCCCCATCAACCTGCCGTGTCGTCTTCGACGCTGGCCCGCGGTGTCAAGGTCGCGGGGGTGCGGGCGCCGGTTCGGGGCGAGGCGGCGGTACTCCAGCCGTTGACGCCGCCGACCGGATCGCCACCTGGCAAGAGACTCTGCGATTTCTCGACGAACGCCTCGCGGCTAGGCGCGCGCCGCGCGTGCGGGCTTTCCTGGAGCCGCTCAATCCTGAGGCTCGGCCAGCCTGGCCCGTGAACATCACCAGATCCGATCCGATCCGGCCCTGGTCCTCGCGTGGCGGATCTCTGGTCCGATTGACAGGCTAGTATCAAAATGATATCAGATTTATAGATGCGGCCCGGCCGCCGTCACTAGCCACGAAAGGCAGTCCCATGCAGCCAGCAGCCGATAACCTCACCGCCTCGCGAACCATGATCGTCACGACAACGGAGAACATCCCCGGCACCAGGGTGGTGAAGACCATCGGCCAGGTCTTTGGCCTGACGGTCCGATCGCGGAGCCTGGGCGGCAACATCGCCGCCGGCCTCAAGAGCCTTGTCGGCGGCGAGATCGGGTCGTATGTCAAGCTGAACGAGGACGCCAGGCGCCAGGCAATCGACCGCATGGTGCGGAATGCCGCCGCTATGGGCGCCAACGCCGTGACCATGATGCGCTTTGATTCCACCGAGATGGGCAGGTCCATGAGCGAGATCGTGGCCTACGGCACCGCCCGGATCGTCGAGGCGGTCGCGGATTCTGCCGGTCCCGCCGGCCCGCAGGGCTGAGTGCCCGGTCATGAACCCGGTGGAATGGGTGATCCTCGCGGTCGTCGTCCTCGGAATCGTGATTGCCATTTTCGGCTTGGACCGGTACCGGGGTAGCCGGAAGCACGCCAGCCCGGGCAGCGGCTCCGAACCCACCAGCGAGGTGTTCATCGACCCGGCGACGGGCCAGCGGATGCGCGTCTGGTATGACCCGGCGTCCGGGGAGCGGGAATACCGAGCCGAGCAAGCGCCGCCCAGCTAGCGCAGGGATTGGCAATCTCGGCGAGCCCGATTTCCCGGGCTGCGGTTTCAGCCCTCGCCCGGATCGGAGTCCGGCCACCCGTCCCTGGCCACCTTGCAGAGGCGCAGAACCCCGCCAGCAAGGGTCTGCGCGCCGAGCTTGCCGTCCAGCGAGGCGAGCACGACCCCGTGACCGGCTAGCCAGGTGCGGGGTTCGGGTGCGGGGTTCGGCGCCGGTTCGGGTGCGGTTGCCGGTGCGACCTCAACGCACGATTTGCGCTGCCTAGGGCTGGCCGGTCAGTTCGCGTATCTGGCGGGCGACCTGCCCGGGCTGGGTCAGCAGCGCGAGGTGGTGGCCAGGCTGCTGCCTGACCGGCCAGCCGAGCTCGCGTGCCCTGGCCGCCTCGTCCTGGTAGGCCGCGCTGAGCTGGAGATAGCCGCACGCAGCGTCCGGCCAGCCCGGCGCTGGCGGCTGAACCTCCGCAAGCATTGCCAGCGGTAGCCGCGGACACCCGGCCACGAACTGCTGCCGGAGAGCCGGATCAGGCACCAGCGCGGCCAGTGCCTCCCCGGCCTGCCATTGCGGCCACGGCGGCAGCAGTCCTTGCGGGTCAGCCATCTCTTTCAACCGGACCACCTGATCGGGTGCCACCGTCTGCAGCCACGACCGCCCCGGAGCCGGCAGCCTGGCATCGACGAACACATAGCCCCGCGCCCGCGCTCCCAGCATCGTCCCCGCCGTGGCCAGCAACGGGCCCGCCCTGCTGTAGCCGACCAAGACCACGTCCCGGTCAGCCGCGCTCGCGGCGATCACCCGGGCCAGCCGCCGATGATACGGCGGCCCGGCCCGGACAGCACCAGCCAGATCGGGAACGGCAACCGCGTACCCGTCCGCGGCCAGCAACCTGGCAATCGGCTCCCAAATCCCGCAGCCGACCAGCGGACTATGAACAAGCACCAGCCAAGCCCGCATGCCCCTGCCCCACCGCCGAACTAGCCAACGACACCAACCTGCACGAGTATCCCGGTTACCACCTACGGCCGGAAGTACAGCACAAGCCAGCCCGAATTATCGCGCGTAACACATAACGCCATTACCAACGCCGAGGCCGTGCCGCGCACCGTCGGCCTTGCCCCCGCGGCCATGCTGTTCGGTAGCACGGCTACGTGCTCGCTGGCGGGGCAGCCCCGGCATCGGGTGCGCGCGCGACGCCGAGCGCGGCTGCGCCCCACAAAACGACTCCGCCTGCCAGGACATTTAGCATCAGGCGCCGGCTCACCTGGCTCCGTCCGAAATCCCGGCCGGGCACCTGAGAGTGGCCCGTGCTCAACGCCTTTCCGGTCATGACTGATCTCCTCCATCGAGGTTCGCGGGGCACCCAAGCGCCAGCAGTTCTTCGTGCCCCGGGTAGCGCGCCGCTGCCGGTCCTTTCTTCATCCGACGCCCAGTACGGTCCCGAGGTTTACCGTCCATGCCAGCGAAGCGCCCTCTGCTCGGGGCAGTCTGTGCCGCGTGGTTAGGCTGAGGCACCCAAGTAGCGGAGGGCCCGTGATGTCAGCCTTGCCAGCCGAGCTTTACTATGCCGAGATCGACGCGAGCACTGCGACGCTGGCGGCGCTAGCGGACAGCGCCGACCCTGACCTTCCTATCGCTACCTGCCCGGACTGGACGCTGCGGCAGCTGGCTACGCACCTTGGCCGGGCACAACGCTGGGCAGCCGAAATAGTACGGACCAGATCGGCGGAGTTCATCGAGTTCCGCGCGGTTCCCGACGGCCGGCTTCCCGACGACGAGACGGCGCGCGGTCGGTGGCTGACCGCCGGAGCAGCGAGGCTGATCTCGGCATTGCGGGAGGCCGGCGAAGCGGAAGTGTGGGCCTTCGGCGAGTTGACGCAGGCCGGCTTCTGGGGCCGCAGGATGTCACACGAGGCGATGGTGCACTGCGTCGATGCGCAGCTCGCCTGCGGTGCGGAAATCAGCCTGACGCCTGAGCTGGCGGCCGACGCGATCGACGAGTGGCTGACCGTGATGAGCGGCCCCATCTTCGGCCGGGCCGATCCGCGGCTGACGGCCCTGCCGCCGGGCCGCAGCCTCCACATCCACGCTGCCGATCCCGAGCTGGCAACCGGTGGCGAGTGGCAATTGGCGCACGCAGGAGACGGCATCCACGTCACCGCCGAGCACGGCAAAGCCGACGCCGCCCTATCCGGCGCGGCGGCCGACGTCCTGCTCGTGCTCCTCGGCCGCAAGCCAGTCACCGACCCCGCCGTCCGCGCCTTCGGCGACCACCAGCTGCTCACCACCTGGCTGACAGAGATGAGTTTCTAAACCACCCGGCGCCACACCCGCGCCACCGGGCACCGGATGGCATGATGGGCCGCCGGCCCGGCCGCTACGCCGCGCTCATCGATTGGATGAACCACACGGTGGGCAAGTACTCCCGGATTCTTCGACCCGACCGGGCATCTGTGCGGGGTGACCTACGACATCAACAACCCCGGCGCCCAGGCGACCTGGGTCCGGGTGCCCTCGTTGTTGCTGCCGGCGGCCGGTTCGGGTGAGCAACGGGGTCCTGGTTGCTGCTGTGGGGAGACTGCTGAAAAGGTCCATCCGGGCGGGCGGCAATCAGGTCACGGCAATTCCCGCGCCGGCGCCCGCCCGCGCTGACCTCGCCGGGTGCTTTCGGCGGCGGCGGGGTCTGCTGCCAGCCATGATCGCGGGCGGTTCTGAGTGCCGTGGCCAGGATCGGGGGCGGTTCTGAGTGCCCGTGGCCACGATCGTGGAGGGTTTCACCGCTCCGGGCCAGGTTCGGGGAGGGTTTCACCGCTCCGGGCCAGGACCGGGGAGAATTGTCAGCGTCCGGGCCAGGATCGGGGAGGGTTGTCCGCTGCCGCGGGGGGAGTTTTCGTGTCTGGGAGCGTTTTCTCTTCTATGAGCGGTGAACTTTCCCCGCTATGAAAAGGGATCCCCGCAAAGCGCGGTGAAGCCTCCGCGATCATGAAAACCGGGCCCCTGGCACCGCAACAGCGACAAGCTGACGCCCGGCCTCCCTGATTCAGCACCCTCTTGGGACGACCTCAGGCAGGATCGCGTTGCTGACGGGCG
The DNA here is from genome assembly GCA_035716545.1 of Streptosporangiaceae bacterium. Classification (GTDB taxonomy): domain Bacteria; phylum Actinomycetota; class Actinomycetes; order Streptosporangiales; family Streptosporangiaceae; genus Chersky-822. Next base: position 384,746 of record DASTJM010000096.1, on the reverse strand, counting down.
CGGGCCGGTGTAAGCATCGCGGACCTGCCTGATCCTGAGCCCGTCGGCCCGCCCGACGGCCTGAGCCGAGGTACGACACACCTCGAACTGGCTCACGCAGGTATTGGCGCAGAAGTACTGAGCACGCTCTCTCAAAACGTCCGGACGCGCGTCTAGTTGCTCGGCCAGGGTGCTCATCATGGGGAAGGCCGCTGGGAGGGGCCTGGTGCTGGGATTGGTCAGCTGGTCACGTACTGGAGCACGGTGGCCAGGTTCTGTGCCAGCGGCCGGACTGCGTCGATGGTCAGCACCTTGCCGGTCCATGGCGGGAACTCTGCCAGCCTCCGTTCGACGTTGGCCCAGTTACCGCCCTCGTGCCAGCCGGGGATACCGCGCGTCCGGCCTTCGAGCCTGGCCCGGTGCAGTTCCCGGTCCGAGCAGGTGCAGACGACGACCCGGAACTTTGCCCCGGCGGCGTCTGCGAGGCTCCGCCACCGGGTTCTGGTGGCCGGGTCTTCGGCGGGGAAGTCGAGGATTGCGGGCTGGCCGAGTTGTAGCTGCCGGAAGGCGAGCGTGGTGAGCAACTCCGCGCCGATCCCGAACTGGTCGTCCAGGTGGTAGCCGCCGAACGGGGTCAGCGACCCGAGCAGCCAGTCCACCGCGAACACCGGGGCGCGCAACTGCCGTCCGGCGGCCTCCGCCAGCGTGCTCTTGCCCGTCCCCGGCAGGCCGGAGAACACGATCAGCTGGGCGCCCGCCCCGCGGCCGGCTAGCTCCTCGCTGCCGGTGAAATCCGCTGGCAGCCGCGGTGTCAGGACGGACGGGATCAGCGCCATCGTGCTGGTGGCCCTGATCCGGTGCGGTGCCGCGGGCTCCACGGCGCAGGTCACGACCTGCACGCTGCCGTCGCGGACGCGGACTCGTGCCCGGGCCGTGTGGTCGCCGCTATCCAGGCCCGTGACGGTGCCGGGCGCGAAGGCCGCCGCCCGCTGCCGTACCACCTCGGCGAACGCATCCGGCGGGACGAGCGCCGCGAACTCGGGCGCGAGCACGTCAGCGGCGTCGCTGCCCCAGTCCTCCGCCCCGTTCAGGCCGTCGAGGATCCAGCCGAGACGGTCTGTGGCCGGGCTGGATACCAGGTATCGCACGAACCCTCCAGGGGTCGGGGCCGGCACGTTCGGAAGATCAACAGCATTATCTGCAAAGGCCTCATGATGGTTCGCTTGTCTCAGCTGAGGGCGATCACGGCAGGGCGGAGGCTTGCTTGCGGGTGGCCGCCCAGCGGACGAAGGTCGCCAACCTGACGAGATGGCCGGAGGTTCCGGTTAGCCACTGGCCGAGGTCAGCCTGGGCGCAGGAGCCCAGGCACCTGTCGGGGGTGAGCGCGCCGTTCGTGCGGGCCGCGATGATCGGCCAGGCCGGCTCGGGCCGGGCACGCCGGTGCTTGAGGTGTGCGGACCGGTTCTCCCGAAAAGAACCAGACAGAGCGCCCCCCAAGGTGATGGACTGCAAGACCATGAAGGCCACGCCTCAGCTCAGCATGCTGTGGGAGTCAGCTGACCCCGAAGAAGCTCTTAGCCAGCGCTTCGGCTTCGCCGATGCTGTTTCCGCGGTCGGCTGGATGGGTGACGCCCTTTGGGACACCTGGGCCATCACGGTTGATGACTGCGGTCGCCTGGTCATCAGCGGCGGAAACCTGCTGGCGTGGATCACGGCCGATGACAGGTGCCTCATCGCAAAATGGTCCGTCGCCTCAAAGCTGTTCCAGCGCCTGGCCGATACGACGACCCTCACCATGTGGCTTCACCACCGCGGCATCCCTGTTGCTGCTCCAATTCCGGCAAAAGACGGTCGCCTTCGAGCAGAGCTGGACAAAGTTTCGCTCGGCGTCTTTCCCGTTATCGACGGCGATCTGCTCGATGTAAGAGATCTGGCACAAGTCACCGAGGCGGGCCGCATGCTGGCCACGCTCCACGACGCCATGGCTGCCTACCCGCACCACATCGGCGGCGGCTCGCCGGACCGGCATGAGCAACTCGTCCACAATGACTTCCGGTCCGCCAACCTCCTTCATAACGGCACGAGCATCACGGCAGTCCTCGACTTCGAGGACGTGACCTACCGCTCAAGGGTGTCGGACCTCGCCAAGGCGACGGCGCTGCTCGGAACCCGCTTCCACGACTGGGGGCCGACGAGCCAGTTCGTCAGGGAAGCGTTCGTCAGGGCATACTGCGACCAGGCTCCGCTGACTGACGCCGAACAACACCAGCTGCAGCGGGGCATTGAAGCCATCATGAAGCATTTCGCCTGGGCATAGCCGGCGTACAGCGCTCGGGAAACCATGCGATAACTCAACCGCCGACTTCAGCTACGCTAAAGGCCCATCAACCTCGATCGCCGTCGAGATCAGCATAGACGGCGGCCATGCGTCAGGTGACGGTCACCGCATGATAGTCGATCACGAAAAGCCATGACCGGGAAAACGTCGACCTGACGCCTCTGCTCAACGGCCAGGCCGGCGATCGTTTTGGAGATGGCTCGGCCTCGGCGTCATGACGAGCCCGCTGATCCTGGCCGGATGCCCCGGCAATCTCGGTGAGCATCAGGTATTTGAAAACAGCACCGAAATCTTCACGGGCCAGTCCATAAAAGACGAGATCTTTGACGTCGCATGCCTGCGCTCCGGACAGTGGGGGAAAGGTTGCTGAACGCCGCCTGGTCGCCATGACTGGGTTGACCGCGCACCCCGGCAACGTCCGCGACCACCTCGCCCTGACTGAGGAGTGCGGCGCGTCCATCGCCAGCGAGAGTGCCCGCGCGCCACTCTGACACGGCCGGCCGGATGGCTATCGCGATGCTCGTCCGCATCATCACCACCTACGAGCACGCCATGACCGAGGCCAGCAGGCCGCAGCACCTAGCGCACCACCCGGTGAAGCCCGTGCGCGCACCGCGGCCGGCTGAGCTGCCGTGACCGGCAACGCGCACGATGCGGCGCTTGTCTGCCATCTCGGTAATCCTGTGCAGGACGGACTCACTGTCGTTCGCAAGGGGCAGGGATTAGGTTTAATGCCGATGCTCGGGCGCTGTGATCGGTGCAGACATTCTGTAATTTCCGAGAATGTCCAGCCACACCAGGCAGGCCAAGAAGGCTAGCGGGGCCAGCGCAGGCGCCCACCCGGACCATGCCGTAACGAAACTTCCAGCAAACATAACTACGCTAATTGCCGCCTGAAGCGACAGTATCCAGATCGCGCGTAGCGTGATGCGGCGGAAGCGCCAGTACAGCTGGGTCATGTTCTCGAAAGCTTCTATCGACGCCCGGATGCGGCTATGCGCGAATGCTCCTATCCCTGCCAGGGCGAATACCAGCGTGCCGGACCACCATGCAGCCGGCCGGCCTATGGAGAGCGCGGACCCTATCTCGCCCACCCCGAGAGAAAACGGGATCAACGTGTCGAACGTGCTGGGAATCCAGCGAGCCATAATAGTCAGCAAGATGTACCGGTGCGTCACCACGACGATTGCGATGAAGACCGATGTGGCCTGAGTGGCGATCATGATGTGGTGGATCAACTCTGCCGACCTGTACCATTGAGCCTGGGTAACGGTGAGGAGAACTCCGAGCGCGACGCCCTGGATGATCGCCAGTGCCGTCAGATAGCCCTGCGGGAAAATATCACCAACGCGCTGGCGGAAGGTATCCGGGCCAAGAGTCTCGACAAAAGGTGAGACAACTCGCTTGCTCCCACAGACAACTCGCTTGCTCCCACTGCTGACCGCAACGTCGGCTGGATCCTTGCTAGCCGTCAATCTCGCGGGCTTCCCAGCTATACGATTTCCTCGGAACAGGCCGGCAGCGATAACTCCAATGGCCGCTGCCGCTAACAGCCGCCGAACCGACATCCGGGTCATGAAGCCTTTCCCCTACAGACCAGCCGCTTGGCATATGACATCTTGTCCGGTCAGAATAGGGCATGAGAGGGTAGCCACGAGAAGCTACGAGGACTCCGTGGCCGCCGTAAGCTGCTCCCTTAGTTCGGCAGGGACATTCTCGTTGATGAGCGCGGTGAACTCGGGTGTCTCAAGCCGGTCGCGCTGGTGTCTGAGCAGTGGCAGGTTGTTCGGGTCCCGGTAGCGGGTTTCCTGCCGCCAGGTGACGGTGGCAGTCAGAAGGACTGCCGCCGCTTCACTGTGACGCCCAAGCTCGGCAAGGGTGATCCCGAGCCGAGTTCCGGTGCCCGATGCGCGGCGCGGGTCAGATTCCAGGTAGATGTCCAGGGCCTGCCGGTAGGCGGCCTCGGCCTCGGCGAACCGCCGCTGCTCCTGCCCGACCCCGGCCGAGCTGGTGGTAGGCGCGGGCGGCGGAGTGCCGGTCGCCGAGAGCTTGCACAAGCTGTAGTTCGGTCTGGTGGTGGGTTCCGGCTACGTCCAGGCGGTGCTGGGCAAGTGCGGTGAGGCCGGCCAGGTTGTGCAGGAGGGCCAGTTCGCGCCGCTGGCTGTCGCTGGCGGGGGCGGGGTAGGCGCCGATGGTGGCGTTGAGGAGCTGGCGGCGTGGCTGGTTCTGCTGGACCTGGTCCAGGTACTCATCCAGTGCCCGGATCAGCGCGGAAGTGGGCTGGCCGGGGCTCAGCCCATGGTCCAGGGCGGTCCTGAGGTTGGCGTACTCGGCGCGGGCCGCCGCCAGCCCGCCAAGGCGCTGCTGCGGGTCGCTGCCCGAGGCCATCATCGCGTCCAGCGCCGGCGCGAGCGAGCAGTTCCTGGTAGGCCTCCAGGATGTGCCCGGCGGGGATGAGGGCGGTGAACGCGGCGAGCAGCAGATCAGGGCGGCGTTGTGGCGTTTGCCCTCGGTTCGCTTGCGGTCGCAGGAGGCTTTCGACGCGGGGCCGCGCAGGCTGGCAATTCCAGATCGGCCTGGTCGTTGGCGACGGCCCGGGCGAACAGCCGCTCGCCGTTGTCGTCCAGCACGTCGGCGAAGTGCTCGCTCTTGCCGACATCCAGACCGATCCATACGCTCACCTGCGAAGGCGTCGCGACGCCAGCCCCTTTCCCGTCTGCAGTGCCTGTTCATGCGCCAGGGAAGGCCGTCCAAGGTGCGCTCGCCGTCATCCACCTTACGAATCAGCGATCAAGCCGCATGTCCCCATCAGAAGTTCACGCACCAGCCGCACCGGGGGCAACAACCCCCAGGCCATAGGAGCTGCGGGGGCAAAGAGCCATGCCGGCACCGCCGGACTTCCCAAGCCCGAACCGTAGTTGCCCGGGCTCAATGAAGAAGGTAAGGGGGCGCGGAAGCCAGGACGGGCAGGACCACGGTCAGCGGCAGCGGGTACCCGCCGAGCGGCCTGCCAGTTCGGCCAGCGCGGTCCGCTCGGCGTCGTCGCCAAGCCATCGGGTGCCGCCGTGCCGGTCCAGGATCTTCTCGGCCAGCTGGGAGGCGGCCTGGGCGTCGAGGCCCGGCAGCGGGTACACCACCGGGCACTGCCCGCCGGTGAGCCACTTCTCCTGTCCGCGGGAGCCGAGCAGGACCAGGGTCTTGCCGCCGCGCAGCCGGGCCAGGAACCGCTTGAGCTTGTCGCGTTTCGGCTGATGGCAGGGAGCGCGGGATCGCGGCCGGAGCGGCGGTGACCGATTCGGCGTTGTCCAGGATCAGCAGGTGCCGGTACGCGCGCAGCAGCCCGGCGACCTGCTCGGCCTGGGCGTCCTCGGCCAGGGTCGTGTCCGCGCGGGCGTGATCGGCCGAGCTCATCGTCTCGGAGCTGATGACCAACGCCATTCAGGCATCGGAAGGCTTGAGGACTCATCGTTTCAATGGACGGTGCGTGCCTGGCCGTCCGACCCGGTTGTGGCTTTCATCCGACAAACAATGTGTGCTTGCGCAGGTCTGGGACGCGAACGACCGGTTGCCTGTCAGGCAGCCGATGCGCGGACCAGATGACGAGAGCGGCCGGGCGAGCGGGAAGGTGGTGTGGGCAATTCCATCGCTAGACGTGAAATTGTTCTAGTGCTCCTCGGACATCTCCGCTGTCGATAGCTTCACTCAAGACCTTTAGCTGCCGAACTTGACCAAACAATGCAGCCGACTCAGCACGACGCATCGCGGCTATTGCGAGCTTCTTTGCCATACCAAGCTCACCTCTCAGGGCAGAGAGTTGCGCGAAGTCCCTCGCGAAAGAAACCTTGCCTATCTCAGGCATCCTGTCGCTAGATTGCGCAAAAGCAAACATAAACTCATTCCGAAGGAGCATTGAAGACTCAACAAATCCATTGTTAGCGAAGAATTCAACTACTCTTTTGAGGGTGCGGTAGTACTCAAGTGGGTGAGAATACTTGTATTTATGAGCTTCATTTAGCAGCACGATATGTTCTTCCAGGCTCTGTCGCATCATGACACGTTGCCTTACTACGGCCGCTCTATCGCCCGGCCCTGCACGCGAGACCATCCAGTCGTCATTAACGCCCTCATCAAGGATCGTGCTATAATCGTTGAGCTTTCCGCGAGCCTTTAGAGAAACAGCCATTATCATATACCATTGCCCAAATACTTTTGGCAGTTGATCGGTACGAGCAGTTAGCTCTAGCTGATTTCTGCCAATTGTCAGATGAGACTCCGCGCGATCTAGGTCATCGGCAGATGCCCCGCTGGCTATCAGCATTTCAGCCAGCATTATCTCAAGAATACCGAGTCCCATGGAACCTGTGATACCCAGTTCTCTACCGAACGCCGCTACTCCCTTGCCGCAGAGATAAGCGAGCCTCGGGTTCCCGTATTTTACGTATAGTTTACGAAGGCGCCGGGATTCAACGGCGAAGAATGCATCGGCGTAGCTAATATCTCGCAGAAGAGCTTCGCGCACTGCGGCGCTAACGATCACGGGGGCGATCCACGATCCCGCAGATTGGTCCACAAAACCGATTTCCTACTGGCCTGAAGAGAATATTACCCTTTAATGACGAACTTATCGAATCCCTCATCCGCGAGGCGTTCATATGCGCGCCACACCGGCATCGGAATATCAACGTACGCCTGAAAACCCTTTTCCGCATATACCTTTAGACGTTGAAGGTCACCTACCATCAGATTAATCATACGATCGAGCGGCACTTCGTCGTTCGGATATTCAAGTAGGGGAATCTGGGGCGGCCGAGTATACCAACTAACATCAGGCCATACTTTCATGGCGGTAGCCAACGAGCGCCTTGCCATATATGGTTTCGATACAATGATGCCGGACTCGATTGAATAACCGCTCGCTTTCGCCAATTCACGAGAATAACCGAAATTATCACCGGTATTAGTCGCCTTCGTTTCGACCAAAATACTCCCTTCAGGGACACCCTTCAGTATTAGCCGCTCGGCGTAGACATCACCTTCTGTCCGTGTCCATTCTGTTCCAGTAACTTTTCCAGCTCCGCCGGTAACAATTGCCAGAGGGGCAGCTTTTCCCGCAACATACAACTCAGCTCCCCGGTCCGCTACACGCACATCATGGCTGCCGAGAATTATTAGAACATCGGCAACCACGGAGCCGCTATCGAGGACGTGGAAGTCCCAAAGGATCTCAACGTCTCTACGCACTTCTGGTGAAAGTGCCATTCTTTCCTCCATTTTCTAGCCAAAGATGTTAAAGTGGTCGATTTGCGTGCGCCCAAATCTTTGCCAAATCAGCCTTCTGGAGTCGGACGGGATACTGTATTGACCATTGCCGAGAGGCAACCGTCCATGCACCGCCATGTGCTGATTTATCAGCACCGCATCGCCATCCCGAAGAGACACGACCTGGACGGACGATCGAAAAATCTTATCAAGCTCTTGAAGTGCCTGCAATGTTTCGTCGTTAGTCTCGGACTTTAAAAGCCGCTCAGTGTAGCGGAAACTCCAGCTATCATCGCGATTTAGAACGGCGAACGGATTAATATCAATGCCAACGTTGAGCAAGTTTACAACTTGTCCATCCGAGTAGCGACGGTCTCTTAATATCTCTCTAACGTCATCGTCGAGCTGGGCAACCGCCGATATCGGCGCCAGCGTTGTTTGCCCCCCGCCTGCCGGATCCGGTCGCTGGCAGTACAACATGACGAGATCAGGTGGATTCTGCGCATTTACAAAATCCATGTGCAAGGGAGATTGCCCTACACCCTCAGATCGATCGGGCGCGCGATCTAACTTGACACCTATTGGGCGCCACTCTGACTGGTTAGCGAAAATTCTTATTGGTTCCGCCAGGTCGCTAAGGCAGTCATCGAGAAGATTCATGGCCGACTCTAGGCTCATATGGGCATGATCTTCTAGCGATATAAGCGCATAGCCATCCACGCTAAGCGCTGAGGCTATGCGCTCGGAGTTACTGTCGGACTTAGTTACTAGTATCTCGTTTGGCATGTACTCTATCCCTCGCCTCGTTAAGCCTGCGCGACAGGCGCAAACGCATCGCGAAGGTGCCAATCGCAGCAGCAGCTAGTAGCGATATAAATACAATACCAGCTGCGCCGATAGCTACCTTTTGACTAGTAGCCACATTAGTAAAAAACCCTATTAAGCCTCCGAGCAGACACCATAAAAGATTGTCAAATAGAGATTTGTCCGCCTCGACATCTCGGAGTCTCTCAAGCGAATGCTGACTAACGAGCCTTACGGTCAGATCCTGGCGATCTGGCAGAACTATCGGCGCTGACGCGTCGGCAGTTGCCGGCTCTCCTCCGAAGGTACTCTTTATGATTTCGGACAGGTATTTGTCGAGGTCGGAGATATTTCCTTCTGATACCGGATTATTGGAAAAATCTTTTTCGATCATAACTCACGATTGGCATAATGCCGTAGGGATCGGTAGTTCGCCTCGTATCGCTCTGACTTGAATAGAATAAATGGAATAAACGCTACCAGGAGTCGATAGCAGAACTGCCTGATCGTGTCAGATGCAGGCGCGCTGCCAGATCCGGCAAGTTGATCACCTCCCGGTGCAAGTTGATCACCTCCCGGTGCATGTTACGCATCTAGTATGCGCGCAGATCCGGGATGTTGCGTCTCGGATGGCAACATTGTGGTTGCGGAAGGTGACGCATTCTTCCTGCACACCAAGTACGTGACACCGCTGTCATCTTTCTGTCACCTTCTACCCGCTTTGCCATACATCTCGACCGCCAGATTCCACGGCATCCGTCCCTCGTGCCGTTCCCGCCTGAGGGTGTCAGACAGAGTGCCCAGCAGTTCAGCGGCGTGTTGCCGCCTGGTTTCGAGGTTCATTCCGGTCGTGCCGGGTTGAGGCAGAAGAGAATGAGCAGAGCCTCAGCTTCCGGGCCGCCAATGCTGGCTATGGCTTCACGGATAAGTTGCTCGGTACGAATGGTCTTTTCGGCCATGCCCAATTCGGGATAATCCTGGGCACGCAGGACGAGTTCCACTAGCTCAGGGCTATAACGCATCAGCCGCGATGCTCGGGTGCCGTATCTGAGGCCTCTGACCAGGCATGATCCCTGACTCGTACCACCGATCCGTCTGAGGATCCCTTCCATGACGCCGGGCAACCCGCTCGGTTATGAGAAGAAGGGATCACCACCATGGGTGAACTGATGCCGCGGCCCAGAGAGGCCGTTCGCGAAGTGCGCGGCGCCGATCCGCTGGCACCAGCACTACCACTGAAGGTTCGGCGAGCGGTTGACCGCGAGTCAGCCTGGGGCCTGGTCAGTGCTGCTAGAGCCCGGGCTGCGCCCTTCGCAGCCGAAGCCAGGATCGGGGCCGTCGAACTGGTCACCGAGCGGCCATGTTCGGCCTGGACCGGCTGCACCGTATCGAGGCAGCCATGACTAAGGACGATCCGATTAAGGCGGCGCAGTACAGCGGCCTGGTCGATGACTTCCTCATGCTTGCCCGCAGCGAGCTGCGCACCTGCCGAGGGAGTTCTGATGACCTTTTTTATCTTCGGGCTGGCGCTCGTGCTGCTTATGGGCATGCCGGTCTGCGGCCGGCTGATGCGGAGCCGGTATCGGCGGGCGCGGATCGAGCGGATTCGGGACCAGGCCCGGCTCTGGGTCGTCGAGCACCAGCTCGCGGTGCTCAGGAGAACGTTGCGCATCAGTACGCGGCGCAGCGCGCGTTCGTGCGCAAGGCGCCCGATGACAGCGAGGTCGCCTCGGTGATCGACGCGCTCGCCCAGGCGGGAGGGAAGATTCCGGTCGCCTCGCTTGCCAGGCTGGCGGGACAGCCTGCCTTCAGGATGGGCGGTTATCTGGCGCAGCTCGGCCGGCTGCTCAACGTCGACGGATACCCGGTCATCGGTGTCACGGATGAGGGCCGCACCGCCGAGCTGAACGTCACGTTGTCTGGGTGGCCAGCCGAACGTAGCGGCCGGGATCAAGCGGGCAGCCGGGGTCAAAGGCGATCTCGACCACTTCGGAGCGCTCGGGTTCCTGCAAGGCCTGCTGACCGTGCTGCGAGATTCCGGCCACTCAGGGCTCCTGGTCACGATCGATGAGACAGAAACGTTGCAGCGGGTCCGCTCCGACGTACGGGAAAAGGGCCTCAACGCGCTACGGCAACTCATCGACGAGATCGACGGCGGCCGGTTCCCCGGCCTGTACCTGATGATCACCGGTACCCCCGCGTTCTACGACGGGCCTCAGGGCGTCCAGCGGCTGACACCGCTCGCCCAGCGGCTCGCGACCGGCTTCGCCGACCCCCGGTTCGACAACCCGCGTGCCGTCCAGATCCGGCTGACCGGCTTCGACCTGGACAAGCTGATCACGCTGGGATGCGTGGTCCGTGACCTGTTCGCGACAAGTCTCCCCTCCGGGGACCGGGTCCGCGCCGCAGGAGTTGACGCCTACGTGGGTGAGCTTGCCAAGACCGTGACCGGCGGTCTTGGCGGACAAATCGGCATCGCGCCACGGGTGTTCTTGCGCAAGCTGGTCGAGCAGGTACTTGACCGAGTCGACCAGTTCGCGGACTTCGACCCCCGCGCCCACTACACCCTCACCCTGTCCGGCGGTGAGCTGACCGAGGTCGAGCGCAACGCCTGGCGGCAGCAAGCCGCTGACCCTGACGACGTGGAACTGGATCTGTGACGAGCGGGCTGCACCCGACGCTGGTGCACCATCTGTCCAGCACGCTGGGCTGGAGCGAGTTGCGGCCGCTTCAGGCAGCAGCGACCGGGCCGTTACTGAACGGCGACGACGCGCTGCTCCTTGCCCCGACCGCTGGCGGCAAGACTGAGGCCGCAGTGTTCCCGCTGCTGTCGGCGATGGCCGCAGGCCCATGGGCGGCACCGTCGCTGGTGTACGTCGCGCCGCTGAAAGCGCTCCTGAACAATCTCCTCCCCCGGCTTGAGGCCTATGCCGGCTGGCTGGGCCGGCGGACAGCCCTCTGGCACGGCGACGTGACAAGCGGAGCGCGGGCGCGGCTGCTCCGCGATCCGCCGGAGCTGCTGCTGACCACGCCGGAATCCCTCGAATCCATGCTGGTGAGCGTCAAGGTAGACCACCGACGCCTATTCGCCGGATTGCAGGCAGTAGTCATCGATGAAGTCCATGCGTTCGCGGGCGACGACCGTGGCTGGCATTTGCCCGCGGCGCTTGAACGGCGCACCCCCTGCCGGCCCGCCTCCCGGCGAGGTTCAGCTCGACTACGTCGGGTCGGTAGACAACGCGGCGAAAGTCATCGCGGCGCTGCACCAAGGCGAAAAACGCCTGGTGTTCTGCGAGTCGCGCCGCCTGGTAGAACAGCTTGGGGCGGCGCTTCGGGCGCGCGGAGTGACCACATTCCTGTCGCACGCATCCCTGTCTGCCGACGAGCGCCGCCGCGCAGAGCAAGCCTTCGCCACCTCCCGCGACTGCGTCATCGTGGCCACTAGCACCCTGGAACTCGGCATCGACGTCGGCGATCTAGACCGGGTCATCCAGCTCGACGCACCAGCCACCGTCGCGTCGTTCCTTCAGCGAATCGGCCGCAGCGGACGACGACCGGGCCCGAAGCGAAATTGCCTCTTCCTGGCAACCAGTCAGCCGGGCCTGCTCGCAGCTACCGGGCTGTTGCTGCTCTGGGGACGAGCCTGGGTGGAGCCCGTCGTGCCACCGCCCGAGCCCGCGCACATCGTCGCCCAGCAACTTCTCGCCCTCTGTCTCCAAGAACACCGCATCGGCGAGAACCTGTGGGGCGACTGGTGGGACGGACTGGCGATGTTCGGGCCCACCGCGCAGCCCATCGCCCGCCACCTGATCACGGAAGGCTTCCTGGAATCCGACGGCGGGATGCTCTTCATCGGCCCACACGCGGAGAAGCGTTTCGGCTTCCGGCATTTCATGGAACTGACTACCGCGTTCACGGCCATGCCGCAGTTCACCGTCCTGTGCGGTCGTGAAGAGATCGGCCGGACCGATCCCTCCCTGCTCGCCTCCCCGGCGAACGGACCGCGCACTGCTGCTACTCGCCGGGCAAAACTGGGCCGTCACCTGGACAGACTGGAAACGTCGCCGCTGCTTTGTCGAACCGGCAGAAGGCGGTGGCCTGGCCCGCTGGACCTCCCCGGCCACGGGCGGCGCGTCCTTCGCGCTCAGCCGCGCGATCAGGGATGTCCTGCTGGGTGCCGACCCGCCAGCCCAGCTCACGCGCCGCGCTACCGCTGCACTTGCCGAGGCACGCGAAACCGCACACGATATGGCCCATCCCGGCGGAACGGTGATCGTGCGTCAGCCAGACGGGGACGCGCGCTGGTGGCGATGGGCAGGCTGGCACGCCAACGCCACCCTGCTCACAACGATGAGCGATGTTACCGACCCAGCGCAGCGGATCCGCGACTTCTACATCCGGCTCCGGCCCGACTTCACGCCCCAGACATGGAAAGCTGCACTGGACGGCGTAGACGAGCGGATGTGCCTGCCAGCCGTCGACGGCAAAGCCCTGGACGGCCTGAAATTCAGCGACGCCCTCCCCCGCCACATCGCAGAAGCGACCCTCGCCCAACGCCTCGCGGACCTCGAAGGTGCCCGCATGGCGCTCAATGAGCCGCATCGCTTCCTGCTGTGATAGTTCCGAGCTGACGGCTTGGGTCCAGCTCGCCAAATAACAAACCCGTACCACTCACCTTCAGAAGTGGATTCCCAAGCGTTGATGGAAATGGAATGAATGACATGTGATTGCTGGTCAGCCTTTTATCCGGTGCCATTCATGACCGACTCTGGCACTCAGCCCCGCAGCGTGGGGCGATAGCAAGGAGTTGAGGATGGCATGGGATGGCTGCCCGACTGCCGTGACCGGGCGCGGTACAAGGCTTACGCGATAACCCACCCGCGCGAGGCAGCACAGCGCCGTCGGGACCGGAGTTATTGGGAGTGGGTCGACCGGCTAGAGGTCGGACAAGCTAACGGCGACCCGCCAGCCAGCCGGGCGCTGGATACGGAGATCACGTTGCGGTCGTGGGAATACCCCGAGTCCTCAGATGCCGACCTAGGCCAGGCGGAGATCAACGCTGAGGCGCGGGAGAACGCGGATTACGAAAGCTACTATGTGGGCCCCGAATTCACCGAACCGCCCTTGAACTGGGAAAGTTGGCACCAGCCCCATGCCGAATACGAGAAGGAACATTACTGGGATCCTCCCGAGGAACGGATTCGTGAGGTAGAGGAGTACCGCCACCTTGAGTTTTGAAACGCTGCTGTCAGCAACGGTCGGCCTTTACCGACGCCGGATCAGCCTCCGGGTGCCAGGGCGGCAAGCTGCTTGAGGCTCGCAAGTGCCGGGGCGTTGTTGCTGAAGACCATGAAGCCGCTACAGCCGAGGCTGATGAACTCCGCGGTCGTCGCAGCGGCGGCGGACGCGGTCCTGTAGAAGGCCCCACGGTTGCGGATGTAGGCGTCGACCTCGGCGGCGCTCATGCCCCGGTCGGGATGCTGCCGCCAGAGCCTGAACTCGCGTTCGCTGTCGAAGAGCTGGAAATTCGGCGCGTGGGTCCGCCGCAAACTCGCCGGGTCACGACCGGCTTCCTCGCACAGCTGAGCGAGCGCGCGGCTCTTGCGGCCGAACTCTTCGTGCCCGACTTGCCAGTTGACCAAGTCGGCATACCTGACGGCTCTCGGCAGAGTCCGCTTCTTCCCTTCCCCGCCTACCAGTAGCAGCGGCCTCGATGACGCCGCGCTCGCCCGACGCAACACCTCTTCTAACTGATCCGACCTCTCTCCCGCCGCCCCGAACGGAACGCCGAGCGACTCGAACTCAGGCTTGTCCCAACCGGCGCCAACTCCGAAACAGAACCGGCCGCCACTAAGTAAATCCAGGTTCTGCGCCATCTTCACCGTGACCGTTCCATCAGGGGCCAGCGTGCACCACGACGCGACCCGTCGGCAAATAACCTGGCTAGCGGCCGGACGCAGGACGCTATGGCGGGCACGCGCTCTTAGCCCGCTGTCCCTCCGCAGCCAGGCGGCGCACGTCCCTGGTCAAAGATGCTCGCCCCGAAGGTACGCCACCGGATCATCCCCAACCTCGGCAGGCACCGGCTCGACTGGCTGCAACCCGAGCACCTCGACGCGTTCTACACCAAGCTCGCGGCTGAGGGCCTCAAGCCCAATACGATCCTGCAGATCCACCGGATCATCTCGCGTGCGCTGAAGATCGCCTGGAAGCGCGGGAAAGTCACCCGGAACGTCGCCAGCCTCGTTGACGCCCCGATCGGCGAGGACGTCGACATCGAGCCGCTGACTCAGCACGAGGCCCGCCAGATCCTGAAGGCGCGGCTGCCCGGCGCAACGGCGCCCGCTGGTCAGTTGCGCTCGCGGTCGGCGTCCGCCAATCCGAAGCACTAGGCCTACGCTGGCAGTTCGTCGACTTGGACGCCGGCACCATCGAAATCGGCTGGCAGCTCAGGCGAAACCATTACCAGCACGGCTGTGGCGATCCCGTGGCATGCACTGCCAGCCGACACCGAAAGTCCTGCCCGCAGCGCTGCCGCAAGCACCAGCGCGCTGATGGCTGTCCCTCAGACTGCACCAGGCGCGGGCACGCCTGCCCAGTCGTCAAACGACCATGCCCGCCTGGCTGCATCGGGCACAGCCGCGAGTGCCCGAAACGCATCGGCGGAGGCTGGCAGTTCACCCGCCGTAAAGGCGTCAGGCCGGGAAAAGGCAGAGCCAAGCTCGTCCTCACCCTCCCGACTCCGCTCGTCGCCCAGCTCCGCGCCCATCGGCGCCAGCAAGCTGCCGAGCGCCTAGCCGCCGGAGAGTCCTGGGAGGACTGGGACCTAGTCTTCTGCACCCCCACCGGCGCTCCCATCGACTCCCGCGACGACTGGATTGAGGGGCACGACGTGATCAAGGAAGCACGCGTCCGGCCAGCCCGCGTCCACGACGCACGCCATACCGCTGCCACCCTGCTGCTTCAGCAAGGCATCGGCATCCGCGTCGTGCAGCAGATCCTGGGCCACTCGCAGCTGAGCCAGACTCAGCGCTATACCCACGTGACCCGGGCTCTTAGCCAGCACGCCGCAGACCGCATGTCAGAAGCTCTCTGGGGCTGATCGAGAGCGTTCTTGGGCTGACCGAGCACCACGCCGAGACAGCATCACGGATCAATAACTGCAACCAAAACTGCAACCAGGCACGGTCCCGGCCAGCACCTCAGCAGGCATAGTTGCAGCTCAGAGGCTGTGGGGCGGGTGGGGATCGAACCCACGACCGGCGGATTATGAGTCCGCTGCTCTGACCGGCTGAGCTACCGCCCCAGTGGCATGGTGAACATTACCGCAGTTGTGCCAGAACGCGTTGCCCGCATGACCCACCCAGGCAAGGCCTCGACAGGCTCGCGGCCCGGCCCACATCGATACGCGGATCGACTCCCAATTTTTCCATCAACCCCGGTGTCGTCGTCGGCGCTGGCCTGCGGTGTCAATGTCACTGGGGGTGCGGGCCGTCCGGGACGGGGACGCCTGACCGGACAGCATGGTGGTCCTGCCGCAGCCTGTCGCCCGTCACCACCGGCGCCCGAGCCACCAGCGGCCGCCCGAGCCCGCAACCTGTCGCCGCCACCAGCCGTCCCCACCCGCGCGGCGCCCGAGCCGCCGGCGGCGCCGGACGCTACCTGACGCTGAGTTGCATCGCCATGGCGTGCTCTACCAAGGCGATCAGCACTTCCTTGGTTGAGCTGCGGCCACGGGCGTCGCACTGAACGACCGGGACGTTGCGGCCAAGCGACATTGCCTCCCTGACGTCGTCTACAGCGTGCGGAAAGTCGCCGTAGAAACCGTTGATGGCGACAATGAACGGCAGGCTGGCTGCCTCGAAGTAGTCCACCGCCGGGAAGGAGTCGGCGAGCCTGCGCGTGTCGACGAGCACGACCGCGCCGATCGCGCCCTGGATCAGGTCGTCCCACATGAACCAGAAGCGGTGCTGCCCGGGTGTGCCAAACAAGTACAACACGAGGCCAGCGTCGAGGGTGACGCGGCCGAAGTCCATCGCGACCGTCGTGGTGGTCTTGTCCGGGGTGTGCGACAAGTCATCGACGCCATCGCTGACCGCCGTCATCACGGCCTCGGTGGTGAGCGGCGTGATCTCGGATACTGAGCCGACAAAGGTGGTCTTGCCAGCGCCGAAACCGCCGGCGACCACGATCTTCACAGACGTGACAGCAGTGTCTGTGTCGGAGCCGGGCACGGCCTTAGAGCTTGCGAAGTCCACTAAGCACCCTTTCAAGAAGGTTGAGATCCGGCCGACCCTGGGAATGATCGGCCTGGTGTACGCGGACCAGGCCTTCCACGGCCATATCCCCGATAAGGACGCGTGCCACTCCGAGCGGCATCCGCAGCACTGCCGAAATCTCAGCAACCGATCGCCAGTCGCGGCAATAGCCGAGAATCGACTGGCATTCCGGACTCAATGATGATAGATCGCGGGCCTCATAATGCGATGCCGAGACCATGGCCTCGATTTGCAGATGATAGCTGGGTTTGGTGCGCCCGCCGGTAACCGCATAAGGGCGTACCAATGCGCTGGCTTTATCCTGCCCGGCAAACGGCGAAACCGTATCGGGCACGCCAAAATCACCCGGCGCCAACAGACTCCCCTCACGTCTGTCGCCTGGGATCGGCAGACGGCCATCCGGATCGGGCTCCGATAGGCCGCCTTCCGCCAACCACTCATCATGGCGGGGAACAGACACCGCTCGCTCCTGCCGCTATCCGCCGGCGCTAGGCCAGCTAGGTGGAATCGGACCGCGCATCTCAGGTGTCAGGGCGCTTCCTACCCTTTCCACCATCAAAGCCATCTCATATGCAACCAAACCCATGTCACAATCGGCCGCCGCGAGCACGGCCAGGCTGGAACCGTCGCTGATCGCCATGACGATCAACAGGCCCCGTTGCATCTCGACCACGGTCTGCGAGACCGCACCGCCTTCAAAAACGCGCGAGGCGCCCTGAGTAAGGCTCGTTAGCCCGGACGTCACCGCGGCAAGCTGATCGACCCGGTCAGCCGGAAAGCCCTGGGAGAATGCCATCGGCAAGCCATCTGATGACACGACGATCGCATGCGCCACGGAGGGCACCCGCTCAACAAAATTAGTTACCAGCCAGTTGAGATCCTGTGCCGGCCGGGTTAGCGGACTCATCGGCGCTCCTTCCTGTCGTGACGGGTAATCGGCTCACCTACGCGATAGTGCTTTAGCGTATGTTGCCGGACTTCTGACGATGTCGTGGGAGTTTGCAGAACTAGCATGACTGTGTCAGTGCCCTCATGTCACCCATCACCTGGAACTTCGCCTGGCCCCGCGGACCTATCAATACCCGAGGCCGCACGGCCTTCGCGAATACCGCGCTGCAGGCTCGCGAATCGCTCTCTGGTGGCGGCCGCCGAGCGAACCGGGACAGGCGCCGGCGCCGCATCCGCGGCGGTGCCAGGGATCAGGTTCGCCTGCGGAACTCGCCTGGGCAGCCCGGCCACGGTCATGCCACCGGAAGCCGGTGCGACCGCGATCTCAGCGGCTCGCCAGCCATCGTCCGCGGGGGACGCCCAGCCTCGGTTCGCGACGCGCTCTTCCTTACCAGTCTGGCCGGTTGGCCATTCGACGGTGGGACGGCCTCGGCGGAACCAGTCGGACTCGACGGCCTCGAAGATAGGCAGCCTATTCTCCTCTCCCAGCGACGCGGGAGGAGGCACGATCACCCCGCCTCCGCCAGCGGCAACTCCGAACTGAGGATCTTGTGTCCGGAATGTACCGCTAGAGGAGGCCGTTCTAGCGACAGGCGCGCCGAAGACCGGCGCGGAGCGCTGATCGGTCAGCTCGCTGCGCCAGGCTGGACGGTCCGGCGGTGACGGCTCGCCGAGCCAGGAGGTTGGCTGGCCAGCGCCCGCCCGTGGGCCGGCAGCGGCGAACCATTCGGGATGCTCGGCAGCTGACCTTGACCCAGTGTCGATTGCCGGGATCGGGCCGGTGGTTACGCGCCCCGGATGCGGGCCGACGCCAGGGACCCGGGGCGGGCCGAGATCGGGAGGTCCGCTGCCAGTCCCCTGCCTGTCATAGCTGCCAGACTCGCGCCCGGTGAATTCCGCGCTCGTCAGGTCGCGCTCTCCGGTCAGGTAGTCACCGAATCCTGCCCCGCCAAGCGACCTGTCGCCGAAGGGCCGCTCGCCGGCCGGCGGGGTCGCGAACTGCCCTGAACCTGACTGTCCGCCGAAGCCGCCGCCATACTCCCGCTCGCGACCGCCGAACCCTGGCTGCCCGCCCTCGCCAGCGTTGCCATAGCCGCCATAGCCGCCATTGCCGTAGTCGCCGTTGCTCTCCTGAGGCAGCGGGGTAAACCTGGCTCGCGCGGCCGCCACTTCGTCGTAGGCAGACGGCACGCCGGGGGCCGTCCACTCACCTGAACTGCCGCTGACAGGTGGCGGTTCGATGGCCACCCTGGCCGGCCGCTCGGGCAACCGCCCGGGATCGGCGGACACGCTGGCGCCCTCATGGACGATCACCTCGTCGGGCAGCCACACCAGCGCGGTAAGCCCGTTGCCGTTAGCGGACCGCAGGCGCACCCTGATGCCGTGCCTGGCCGCCAGCCGCGCGACCACGAACAGGCCCATTCGCCGGGATACGGCCACGTCCACGACTGGCGGGTTGTCAAGCCGCCAGTTCGCGTGAGCCATCTCGTCGCCGCCCATGCCGACGCCCTCGTCGGTGATGTCGAGCAGCACGCCGCCGCTGCCGAGCAGGTGCCCGGACACGCTCACCGGAGTGTCGGCTGACGAGAATGAAGTGGCGTTCTCCGCCAGTTCCGCGATCAGGTGCACGACGTCATTGACAGCGGGACCGCGCACGGCGATGCCCGGCTGTACGTTCAGCATGACCCGCTCGTACTGCTCGATCTCTGAGATGGCTGCCCTGAGCACGTCGACGAGCGGCACCGGCTGATTCCAGCGGCGCGACGACTCGTGGCCAGCGAGAACGAGAAGGTTCTCGGAGTTGCGGCGCATGCGGGTAGCGAGGTGGTCCATCTGGAACAGGCTGCTCAGCCGCTCCGAGTCCTGCTCGCCCTGCTCAAGCTCGTCGATCAGCCTGATCTGCCGTTCGACCAGTGACTGGCTGCGGCGAGACAGGTTCACGAACATCGCGTTGACGTTTCCGCGCAGCGCGGCCTCGGTAGCGGCCAGCCGCAGGGCCTCGCGGTGCACCTGGTCGAACGCCCGCGCCACTTCACCGATCTCGTCAGAAGACTCCACGTCGATCGGCTCGACTTCGACCGGCACGTTCTCGCCGTCGGTCTCGCTCATCCGGCGCACGGTCTCGGGCAGCCTGATCCCGGCGACCTCGAGCGCTCCGGCCCGCAACCGCCGCAGCGGCCTGACCATAGACCGGCCGACGAACACCGTGAACAGCAAGGAGAGCACGAGGACGAGCAGGATCACGCCGCCGACGGCGATGGCCGCGATGATCGCCCGCTTCCGCAGATCCTGGGCCCTGGCCACGGCCTGCCCGGCCACGGTCTCCTCGACCGAGTGGACCTGCGAGATCGCGTCGCTCATGTCGCCGTACCACTCGGCGGGGACCAGCGGTACCTGACTGACGTTGTCAGAATGCTGAAGCACGTCCTGGATGTCGGAGGTGACGCGGTCCTGGAGCGACTCGGCCATCGCGTTCGACAGCAGGGATTTCTGGCTCGTCGTGGCGAAGTTGCCGAAGCCATTGAGGTCGGCCTGCTGGTTCGCCTGCGCGCTGTTGAGCTGGCCGAGCAGGTTGTTGGGCAGCTGCCCGGACACCAGCGCGTAAATGATTACCGCGCGCTCGACGGAGTCGGTGTCCTCATCGCGCGAGATGGTGCCGAGCGCCCTGGCGGTCGACGCCAGCTGCGGGTCGGCGCTGCTCAGCGCCACCTGGTCGTCGAAAGCAAGCAGCGTCTGGACCACGCCGTCATAGTGGGAGATGACGGTTGAGGCGTCTGTCCGGCTAGTGAGCCCCTCTCTTCGCAGGCTCGCCAGCGTCTTGAGCTGGGACAGAACTGCCCGTGCGTTCGCTCGCACCGCGGCGGGGTAACCAGAGCCGATCTGGCCGATGGCCGTCCTGACGATCCTGACCCACTTGCCCGTGAACACAAACTGCTGCTGAGCGAACTGCAGACGGCCCTTGGAACTCGTGGCGTTGTCCGGGTTCTCGTGACCGGCCAGGTAGCCCGCCCTGCCTCCAGGGCCGGCCGCGATGTACCAGACGATCGCGTCCCGCTCGGACTCGATCTGGTAGGCAAGGTCGGTGATCTTCGTGCTCACGCTCGCGAGGACCTGCGTGCGCTGGTCGGCGACGGCACTGCGCCAGGAACTCACGATGCTGGTACCGCCGAGCGCCACGGCGGTGGCGGTAGGAATCGCGATGAGCAGCACCAGCCTGGATCGCACTCTCCAGTTGCGCAGCAGCCGTCCAGTGGTGCGGGCTTCAGGTTGCTCGCCCGCTCCGTCCGGCTGCGCTGCGTCCGGCGGCGCGACTGGTCCATCCGCGGCCAGGATTGCCGGACCGTTGCCTGGGACGCCGTTGGGCGTTCCGCCTACCGGGCCTCCCGCCGGGCCGCGCCCGTTTGAGTTGCCGTTCGCTGACTGTCCGTAGTCGGCCGCGACCTCGGCACCGTTGTGGTCGGCTTGAGTCCGCGCACCATCGCGGCCCTTCTTGCTTCGGGACGGCACAGTCGGTGTACCTCTCACCTGGTAGGCAGGGGGCCGTGCTGACCGGCGCTGATGACCGGAACTCGCATATCCAACCCTCCTGGGAGACGAACTTGCGGCATAACGCATCGTTGCGTAACCAAGGGCGACTCTATCCCTGACCTGTCCGACATGCCGCTATAACAGGTCCTAACCGGTAAACGATGGTAGTTCGGAGTTCGCCCTGCCACCCGACATGGCTAGGGTACTCTCTGCCGCATCGTCCTTGTTCTGAAAACTGTCCGGATCACTAGTGATCTGCCACATCGGGGCGATGCAGGCGTCACAGTGGTGTTTGCCACTAGACATGGTCTTGCGACGCGGCACGCTCATAAGGAGAGTCATGAAGGGATCGGCTGCCAGCGCTCTGGCGCCTGGCCGGAGGCGGCTGGCCAGGCGGCTGCGGCCAGTCTCGATCGTGCTTGCGGGCCTGGCCCCGCTCCTCGTCGTCACCGGCTGCAACCCGCTGTCGGGCCTGTCATCCTCTGGCTCGACTCAGGTGATCAAGGTCGGGGCGGTACCAGGGATCGACAACGCCAATCTGTACGTAGCCGTGCATGGCGGCTACTTCGCCCGCGCCGGGGTATCGGTCAAGATCGTCCGCTTCACCACGGTGAGCAAGGAGATTGCCGCCCTTAATGACGGAACGGTCAATGCCATCGCCGCTGACTATGGCGACATGTTCTATGCCGAGGCGGCCGCGGCGAACCCGATCTACCGGGTACTGGCTGACGGATACGACGCCGCGCCGGGCGTCAGCGAGATCCTGACGATGCCGGACTCAACCGTCAAGTCGCCAGGCGACCTGGCCGGGCAGACCATACCGGTGCCCAACACCGACATGGTCAACGCGCCAGCGGGAGTACCCAACACGCTCGCGGTCGCCTCGGCCAACGCGGTGCTGCAAAGCGATGGCGTGAACCTCGCCGGCGTGACCTTCAAGCCGATGCCGCAGGGCAAGGAGATCGTCGGCCTGAGCAACGGCACCTACAAGGCCGCCCTGCTCACCGGGCTCGACATTTACCTCGCGCAGCAGCAGGGCGCGGTCGAGCTGATCGACGCGTGCAGCGGGCCGACAGCGCAAATCCCGCTCGATGGCTTCTTCACGACCGGCGCCTGGGTCAGCTCAAGCCAGAACGCCAAGGCGGCACGAGCCTTCCAGCAGGGAATCTACGCCGCGGACGCGGCCGCCGCGCTGCCTGGCCCGATCCAGAGCGCGCTGCCGGCGTACGCGGGGTTCACGCCCGAGGAGGCGCACCTGGTGACAACGGGCACCTACCCGCTGTCCACGATCGCGGCGAACCTGCAGCGCACGGCGGACCTGATCGAAGCTCAGAGCATGACCAAAACGGAGGTGAACGTCGCCCCGATGCTCGTGCGCTAGTCCTGGCCAGGCTCCGGCCCGGGCCGGATCAGGTCAAAGCCGCCGCCGGGGACGCTGGCCTGATCCGGGCGAGGCCGGGGACGGCACTGCGTTCAGAAATCTGCCTTCATTCCGAGTTCGCGGGCGATGATCATCCGCTGGACTTCCGAGGTGCCCTCGCCGATCTCCAGGATCTTGGCGTCCCGGTAGAACCGGCCGACGGGAAACTCGTTCATGTAGCCATAGCCGCCGAAAATCTGGGTGGCATCCCGCGCGTTGTCCATCGCCGCGTTTGACGCGGTGAGCTTGGCGATCGCGGCCGCTTTCTTGACCCGCTCCCCGCCCTGCAGCCTGGCCGCGGCGTCGTACCAGGCGAGCCGCGCGGCCGTGGCCCGCGCCTCCATGTCAGCGATCTTGAACTGTATCGCCTGGTAGTGACCGAGTTCGTGGCCAAACGCCTTGCGCTCGCCCGCGTACCGCAGGCACTCATCGACGCAGCCCTGCGCAAGCCCTGCCGCGAGCGCGGCGATGGCGATCCTGCCCTCATCCAGGATGCGCAGGAACTGGGCATAACCCCGGCCTTGCCCGCCAAGCAGATTCGCCGCGGGCACCCGGACATCGCTGAACGACAGCTCCCTGGTGTCCGAGGCGCACCAGCCCACCTTGGAGTACTCACCGCCGACCGTCAGCCCCGGCGTGCCAGCCGGGACGATGATCGACGAGATCTCCTTACGCCCGCCCGCCTGGCCGGTGATGGCGAGAACGGTGATCACCGACGTGATGGAGGTACCTGAATTCGTGATGAAAGATTTACTCCCGTTGATCACCCAGGTATCGCCATCTCGCCGGGCGCTGGTCCGCATCCCGCCCGGGATGTCGGAGCCGCCGCCTGGCTCGGTGAGGCCGAAGGCGGCCAGCCGCTCGCCCTGGCACAGCGACGGCAGCCACCGCTCGCGCTGCTCGTCCGTGCCGTACAAGTAGATCGGCATGGCGCCGAGCGCGACGCCGGCCTCCAGAGTGATCGCCACCGAGGAGTCGACCCTGGCGAGTTCGTGCAGGGCGAGGCAGAGGGCGAAGAAGTCGCCGCCCATGCCGCCGTGTTGCTCGGGAAAGGGCAGTCCGAATAGGCCGAGCTTGCCCATTTTGGCGACGATCTCGTACGGGAACTCGCCCCGCTCATAGAATCTCCCGATGACCGGAGCAACGGCGTCCCTGGCGAACTCCATCACCGTGCGGCGGAGCGCCTCATGCTCATCGTCGAGACTGAAGCTGATCACGCTAGTGATGTTACCGGCAGGCAACCCGGCCAGCGCTAGGCTGAGATCATGATGTCGGATGGGACTTTCCGCATGGAGCTTCACAGTGAAGGGAGGGTGCCTGACATGGCCACCCTGACCTGCCCGGCATGCGCGGCCCAGGTGGGTCTGACCGATCTGATCTGCTTCACCTGCGGGGCCAACCTGCCGAAGGTCGGGCTGGGTCAGGACGCAGACGACTCGATCCCTGTGACCGTGGCACAGAAGACGATCCCGCCGGACCTCGGACGGCGGTCGATCTCGACAGCTGTGCTGCAAATCAGCTTCCCCGCCGGGAACGTCGAGGTGCCTGCCGGCACCGCGATCCTGCTCGGTCGCGACCCGGCCGAATCCCTGGTCGCCGCCGCGTTCGACGGCTGCGAGAACGTATCAAGACGGCACGCGATGATCATGGTCGATGACTCGGGCCACGCGACCATCAGAGACGAGGGTTCCACGAACGGCACGTTCGTCAACGGCGACAGGTTGCTGCCCGGCGTCGACGTCAGGCTCGTCGACGGCGATACAGTGCGCCTGGCCGCCGACGTGACCGGCAAAGTCGCCCTGCCAGGCACCGAAGCCGACCCGTCTTCCTTCGGCTAAAGCTCACTCTCAGCCCAAGCTCACCTTCGGCCTCGGCCTAGGCCCGCGCCCGGCTCCTGACGGGCCGGGCGCGGGGCCCATGCACCGGCCGCGCGGGCCGGGCGCGGGGTCTATGCGCCGGCTGCGCGGGCCGGGCGCGGGCCGGGCGTGAGCCAGCGCTCCGCCAGTCCGGGATTCTCATGAGGGTGAGTCGAAGAACCACGGGTTTCCCTGCTCACCCGAGGCGAACCATGGCCGGTACGGCTCACCTGGACGTTGTCGGTCATGAATCACTCCGCGCCCATCGCCCCCGGACCCCGCGTCAGCAGTGGATTCCGCATCTCCGGCCCATCCCCCGTCGGCGGAGCCCGCCGCACCGGGCGAGCCGATCTTCGCGCTTGCGTTCATGCCATCAGCTGAGTCCATCTCGCCAGCCCGGCCTGCGCCGCCACCATCGGGCCCCGCGCCACCATCCGCCTCTGCGCCACCATCAGGCCCCGCGCTGCCATCAAGCCCCGCGCTGCCATCAAGCCCCGCGCTGCCATCAGGCCCCGCGCTGCCATCAGGCCCCATCTCTCCCCGCAGGCACGCTTCCCAGGCGGGTGCGCCACTATCGACCGCATGCCTCTCCTGAGGTGCGGTCGAGGACGCGCCACCGCGCTGATCGCCACCAACGGTTATTTGCAGCTCCGCCTGCGCCTCTGCCCGCGCTTCCGTCAGCTCCTCCGACGCCTTTCCCGCCCGCCCTTCAGGCCGCTCCCCCGCCCGAACCTCAGGCCGACGTCCATCCCACGCCGAGGGATGGTTGGCGTCCAGGCTGGCGAGTCGTTCCCGCAGTTGAACGAGCAATTCAGACGGCGGGCGCGCGGCGCCATCGCCGAACGCCTGGTCGACACCGGCTAAGCGGCGGGCTGGAACAGGCTGATCCATTGATGCCATGGCACCTGATTCTGCCCTAAGTGGGTCCGCCAAGCGGTGCCCAATTTATGGACCATCGATGCGCCCCAGCGCAACGGCAGGAACTCAAGAGGCGGCTTTGGGGGACTCGGCTGTTCGGGAGGCCTCTAGCGGATGGAGGGCGGGGAGATTTCCGGCTTCTGGCTGGTGGATTCCTGGCTGGGCAGGGTTGTCAGCGTAAAGGGGAGGGTTGCCGGGCTCCCACGGGAGAGTTTCCGTGTTGGGGAGGGTTGCCGACGTTAGCGTGGAGGGTTGTCCGATTCCTGGTGGAGCGTTTTCAGGTGCGGGAGGTTTTTCGTCGTGGAGCACGAAAATCCTCCCGCACCCGCAAGCCCTCCCCGAGGATGCCGACAACGCTCCCAGACGCATAATCCCTCCTGCCAAGAACCCGACCCGGCAAGCCGGCGCCCGCCATGGCCGGAGATCCGGACAGTCCTGACCAGCCTTTTTGGCAGGTGAATGTGACCAACGTCGTCAACGCGGTCAGGCGCAGCAAAGACTGAGGCTCGAGCGCGATCTTCCTCGCCCGGGACGACCGGGACGACCGGGACGACCGGGACGACCGGGGCGACCGGGGCAGCTTCTATGACCACGTGGCGCAGTCGAACAACGATGCTCTCGGTTACGGGATGCGCGTGCCAGGCAGCATCATCAGCCCGTACGAACGGCGCGGGTTCGTCGACCACAAGATGATCTCGTCAGACGCCTACCTCAAATTCATCGAGGACGATCCCCTCGCCGGATCGAGGATCGGCCCCCGGAAGCCGACGGCAGCCCGGACTCGCGGCCAGGAGCGCGGGAACCTCCGGCTACCGCGGCACCTCAGCCGCCGCACCTAGCCGGGCAGCCGCGCCAGGCCGAGTCGCTCCCACTCGGCGACCAGCACGGTCGCGAGGCGCCGTATCGCGAACTGCCAGGTATCAGGGGCGTCGCGCCAGTCGAACCTGCCGGTCGACAACCGGGTCGCGGCAACCACGTCGTCCGGCACCACGACCATCCCGCGCGCAGCCGGCAAGTACCGAGACAGCCGGGTGACGTCCAGCTTCGCTCCCCTGGCCGGCATCCGGTTCACCACGACCGTGATCGGCCTGCCCCATTGGTGCAGCAACTCGGTGGACTCGGCGACGAGGCTGGCCGTCGCTGGCTGGGCGTCGGTCAGCAGCACCACCTGGTCGGCCCCGGCGATCGCCGCGGCCAGCGCCGGATCCTGCAGCCCGGTACCGCAGTCGAGCAAGATCAGGCTGAAGAAGTCCTTGAGCCTGGTGAGCACCCGCCGGTAAGCCTCTTCGTCCAGCGACCGCATCCGGTCGGGGTCGGTCGGCGCCGGCACCACGAGCAGGCCGTGCACGGCACGGCCCAGCAGCGCGTCCAGGCTGGTCAGCGACAGCTCGTCATCGTCAAGCACCAGCCTGGCCAGGTCATCGACATACCAGGACTGGTCAGGAGTCAGCACCCGCCCGAGCGACCCGAAGTCCGGATTGGTGTCTACCGCGACAATCGGATCACGCCGCAGCAGCGAGAACAACGTGCCGAGCAGCGCCGTGACCGTCGTCTTGCCGACCCCGCCTTTCGGCGACACGACGGCGATCGTCGCGCAGTGCAACAGCCGCGGCCCGGTGATCCTGGCGTCGAGCTGGCTGAGGTTGTCGAGTTCGCGCCACTTGGCCCTGGCCCGTTCCATCCGGGTCGGTTCGGTCGCGATCGTGAGGTCAGCCGGGCGGTAACGATGCTTGCCAGGCTCATGCGCGTGCGGCCTCGCAGATCGCGCTCCAGAGCCGGTGCCAGGAACACCATGAGGAGGAACGGATTGCCCGGGGCGCTCGCCAGCGGGACTGGCTGGCGAGCCGTTCGGGATGACTCCGGGTCCCGGACGTCCGGCTGGTCGCTGACCGGCACCAGGATGTCCGGTGCCCGGTCCGCCGAACCCGCCAGGGCCAGGTGGCCGCGTTTCCAGATCTGAAACGCCCGGCAGGCCCGGAGTGCCCGGCCCGCCAGACCGGGCTCGCGGCACCCCGCCTTGCCCCGTCCACGGGCTCTGCATCAGGCCGAGCGGCCGTCGCGGCGCGCCTCCCGAAGGCTGGCCGGGCACGGGCCGCGGAGTCCCGGGAACCGCGCCCTGGGACCCCGTTCGACCGTCGTCGCCCTGAACCGGCCCCCGCGCGAACTCGGCTGGCTGAACTGCCGTACCTGGCGCGCGGAAGAACGCCCCGCCGGCGGACCACAGCCTGCTCCCCTTGCCGATCCAGGGCGGCAGCACCGCCTCGGCCCGCTCGAGCGGAGTGCGGTTGTCATCGGGCGGCGCGGCCGAGGCCACCGAGCGCGGCAGGTGCCGGGACACCGCGCCCTTGTCGCGCAGGACGCCGACCCCTGCCCGCAGCTCGGCGCTGTTAGTCTGCGCGCTCCAGGGCTGTCCGGCCTCCGGTGCTCCTGGCCGGCGCAACTGGATGACGGCGCCCTGCTCGATGCCATACGCGGCCAGCGTGCTCTGACCAGGAATGGACCGGCCTGCGGTGTCGGTCAGATGCCAGCCGTCGGCGGCGAGTTGCGCCGGGCTCGGCTGCAGGCCAGCCATGGCGAGCAGGTCGGGCAGGAACCCTGAGACCGGCGAGTCGACAGGCAGGTCGATCTCGTGCTGACCGAAGGGGCTGACCACGGTGACGCGCACGAGCTGATGCTTAGCTGGGGACATTGCTGTGTAGTAGCCCTTCATGCCTCACTTGTGGCTGCTTGCCTTGCTCGGAACGGCCTTTGCGCTATGACTATGCACCCTGACCGTCGGCTTTGGCGATGGCGTCGTGCTCGGCGCCGGCGGCGCCGACGTGGCTACCAGGCTTACCTCACCCCGAGCCGCATAGCTGGAGAGCTTAGACGCCATCGATGACGGCACGATGACCGCCGCATCCTGGTTGCCGCCCGCATCGGGTGGCTGCAGATCCCAGACGGTGGTGTTGATCAGCGAGATCGGGCTAAGCGGAACCCCCTGCGAGTTCACCGGCAACAGCACGACCAGCACCTTCTGCCCGACCGCGAGTCCGCCCGCGGGCAGCTGACCAGGCTTGAGTGCCAGGCCGACGATCGCCTGCGATGCATCAGGCACGCCGCCCGCCGGCGAGAGCATCGAACGCGAAAGGAAGGTCCCTGCTGGCACGGCGTTCCTGGCTACCAGGCCGATCACGCCTGCCGCGGCAGACGGGCTGAGCAGCCCGGCCGGGGCCTTGGCACCGTCTACCGTGACGACGCGCAGGTCGGCCGCGCTCACCTTGGCTCCCGCTGGCAGCGGCACCGCGGTCACGACCAGCCGGATCGTGTGCGGCGGCCTGGGCGCGATCACGTACCGGCCGAGCGCGTACGCACCGCCTGCCACCAAGATCGCCACGGCCAGCGCTGTCAGCCGTCGCGGGCTGGTGTAGCGGCGGCGCCCTGCGCCGCGATTCTGCGCCGCGACGAGGTCGTCGATGGAAGGCCGCTCCGCCCGAAGGCCGGGGGTGGCCGCGCCGAACCTGCCGTCAGGCGATCGTCCGCTAACGCCGGTCGTCTGGCTCATCTGAATCTGTTCCTCGCGTCGATCCCGTCCGCTGCGGTTGATTGTTACCCGCTCGCCCGCCGCCTGCTCGCCCGCCGCCTGCTCGCCCGCCTGCGCCTCGCCCGCCTGACGGTCCGTCCGCCCGGTGCGCCCCTGGCTCGCGCCGCGCGGGCCTGGTCACATCCGCCTGACCTGGCCCTCCACACGGCATATCCGTCTTGAGCAGTCCAGGCACTGGCCAATTCGGCCGCGAGAGGTCAGGCATCGTCGGATGATCCGTGTGCGCGGCATCCCAGCCGGCCGGATCGCGAACCGGCGCCTGATCGCCACTGCCGGCATGCGCTGGCCGGTAGATCTTCTCAGTTCCAGCAGGTTCGTCGCGCACTGGTGCCGCCCAGTGCGGCGCCCGGCCCGGGCCGGGCTCGGAAACATCAGCGGACTCAGACCAGGTCCACTGCCCGGCATCTGGCGATCCGGCGTCCGCCGACCACACCCAATGCCCGGCACTTGGCTTGGACAGCTCGGGCGACGCGGGCCGTGGTGCGGAAACCTGAGACCCGCTCGTGGGCGCGGGCCGAGGCAGCCTTGCCTGATCCGGTGGCGCAGAGCTGGGCCGGCCACCCGGGCCAGCCCACGCTCCGGACCACGGACGCGGCAGCGTGTCCTGCACCCCGGTACCCGGCAACGGCATCCCTGGCCCTCCGCCAGGCCGCGGCGGTGATGCACCCTGCGCAGGCCGGCCGGGTCCGCTAGCGCCCCGCGGAGCCGTCCCTGAACGGCCGGTACCGGGCACTGACGGACCAGACCGAGCGAGTCCGCCCGGCCCCCGAGATCCCGGTTCGGCCGGTCCGCCCGGTCCGCCCGGTGCTCTCGGTACAGGCGCCGAACCCGGCACCGTCCCGGGCACACCGGCACCGCCGCCGGGCACACCGGCACCGCCGGGACCACCGGACACACCGACACCGCCGGGCACACCCGCACCGCCGGGCGAACCCGCACCGCCGGGCACACCGGCACCGCCGGGACCACCGGACACACCGACATCGTCGGGCACACCCGCACCGCCGGGCGAACCCGCACCGCTAGGCGAACCGGCACCGCCGGGACCGCCACGACCGCCAGGATCGCCCGGTCGGCCAGCGTCGGCTGGCGTGCCCCAGAGCCGTTGCTGCGCGGCAGGCCCGGTGCGTTGTTCGCCCGCCGACTTCCTGAAAATGATCATGTCGCCGTCGGCGACCCCGCTGTCGCCCAGCGATGCGTTGCTGGTCAGCTGAGCTCTCGTGCCCTGCGGGACACCTGGGCGGGGCGGGGCATGGTGCTCGACCACCGAGCTTCCTGAGCCGACTCCGATAACGCTTCCGAGCGAGCTGACCAGGTCCTTAGGCGTGGCGTCGGCGCGGACGCCGATGTCCACCTGTCCGGTCGGGCCCGCAGCCGTGATCAGCACCACCCGCGTGCCGCTCATCGCAGTGCCCCGGTCGCGCCCGCGCCGGCGCCATCCGGCGCACCAGGCTCGCCCGGCCACGCCGGCTCTGGATCGAGGCAGCACTGAATGAGCTGCGGGCGCGCGCGGCCCGAGACGAGCATCCCGCGACCAGGCGGCCAAGGCCGGGCCGACACGCCGCCGGCAAGCGGCCCTTCGTCCGGCTGACCGGACAGGATCAGGGCCGCGTCTGCGATTTCCCGCAGCCGCTGTCCGAACTGCTCGTACGAGGTTCGCTGGCTGCCGGCGACCCGGCGGGTCAGCACGACGCCGAAGCCGATGTCGGCGCCCTGCGCCAGCAGGTCAGTCAGCGCGGTGAAAGGGCCACCCATCTGACCGAGCAGCAGATCGTAGTCATCCACGATGAGGAAGTACTTCGGCCCTGACCACCAGCGCCCCCGAAGTTCGGCGACCCCCGCGCTCTCGGGCGCCACCCGCGGGCGCAGCTCTTCGGCCAGCCTGAGCGCGAGCTTCTCCGCCGCGTTCACGTTCGCCGCATATCCGATCACGCCAGGCCCGTCAGCGAGGTCCAGCAGTCCCCGGCCAGGATCGACGATGCCGAGGGCGATCTCGCCACCTCCCGGCATTTCGCTAGCTGCCTGCCTCAGATAGCTGGTTATCCGCCTGAGCAAGGTGGTCCGTCCAGAGCCGCTGTCGCCGTACACGAGCAGCCTGCTTCCGGCCCTGGCCAGGTCGACCTCGACAGGGCGGCTGCGGAACTCGCTGATTCCGAGCAGGAAGCGGCCGTCACCGGACGGCGGCAGCGACCCGGCGACCAACGCGAGCCTGGCCACGTCTTCGACGCCGGCGCGCAGCGGCAGTGGCGCGATCGCCGGCGCCCGGCGTCCGCCCGCTGCCT
Organism: Streptosporangiaceae bacterium; assembly: GCA_035716545.1. Classification (GTDB taxonomy): domain Bacteria; phylum Actinomycetota; class Actinomycetes; order Streptosporangiales; family Streptosporangiaceae; genus Chersky-822. The sequence continues at coordinate 353,552 of DASTJM010000096.1, read as the reverse complement.
CCGAGATCATCGCCACCGCTTCGGCGAGGCCGCCAGGCGCGGGTTCGGCCGACAACTCCGGCAGCACCGCCTGGATCATGTGCCCGTCCCTGGTGAGCCCGCGGCCCGGCAGGTCGGCAGGTACCCGCGAGGCGGCCTGCCGGCCGGCCAGCGAATCGGAGGGGTCGGCCAGGCGCAGCTCCCACCGGGTGCCGAGCGCGTCGAGCAACTGCGGCCTGACGTCGAGCCAGCGGTTCGCCGACAGCAGCACGTGCAGGCCGAACGGCAAGCCGGCAGTGGCGAGCTCGATCAGCTCGGGTTCGAGATCGGGTGCCGACTGCCTGAGCTGGCCGACGTTGTCGACCACGAGGAAAATGTCGGGCCAGGCCTCGGCCAGTGCGCCCGCCCGCCTCGCCTGCCTGGCGCTGGCCCGCTCGTCCAGCAGTGCCCTGAGTTCGCGGAAGAGCCGAGCGGTCGCTTCGGTCTCGCCCCGGCCGATGACCGCGCCGACATGCGGCAGGATATCGAGCTCGAACAGGCTGCCGCCGCCAAGGTCCAGGCAGTAGAACTGTCTCTGGTCAGGGCCGGCTGTGGCGGCGAGCGCGAGCACGAGCGTCTGGAGCAGCGTGGATTTCCCGGTCCGGGGCGCGCCGGCGACTCCGAGGTTGCCGCCGGCTCCTGCGGGCCGGTAGGAAACGGCTTCCTTAGCCTGTCGCTCGGGCCAGTCGGCCAGGCCGACGGCCACCAGCGCCTGCTCGTGGATGGCGTCCGCCGCGCTGTCGGCCTGCACGGCGATCAGCTCGCGAAGACCGCCGAGGGTGAGCTCGGCCGGGAGTGGCGCTGTCCAGATCAGGCGGGCACGGCTGCCGGCCGCCTCGCCGGCTAGCCGCACAAGTGCCTGGAGATCGTCGGCACGGGAGCGGGCGGCGGCTGGCTGACCATCTGGCGACGACGCGCCGCCGAGGCTGAGCGGGCGGAGCAGCGAGCTCGGCGCCAGCTGATCCCGCGAGCCGTCGCCAAGGTCAGCCTGGGCCGGCCTGGCCGATCCGCAGATCGCCGCCTTGAACCTGGACTGTTCCCGGTCAACGCGCAGGTAACCAAGTCCGGGCAGCGACGGCAGTTCGAAGGCGTCCGCGTTGGACAGGACGGCGCGCGACTCCTCAGCCGTGAACGTGCGCAGGCAGAGCCGGTACCGCAGGTGCGGCTCGAGACCGCGGATCCTGCCCTCGTCGAGCCGCTGCGTGGCCAGCAGCAAGTGCACGCCAAGTGACCGGCCGAGCCTGGCCAGCGTGAGGAACGTATCCACGAAGTCCGGCTTGGCGGCGAGCAGCTCACCGAACTCGTCAACCACGACGATTAGGTAAGGCAGCGGTTCGAGCGGCGCGCCGCGGGCCCGGGCGGCCTGATAGTCCGCGATCGAGCCGAGGTTGCCAGCCAGCCGCAACTGCTCTTGGCGCCTGGCCAGCTCGCCAGTGAGCGCGAGCTGCATGCGGTCGACCAGGCTGAGATCGTCAGCCAGGTTCGTGACCAGCCCGGCGACGTGCGGAAGGTGCGCAAGCCCGGCAAAGGCGGCACCGCCCTTGAAGTCAATGAGCAGCAGGTTCACCAAGGACGGGTCGTGCCGGGCGGCGACGGCAGCGGTCAGCGACCTGAGCAGCTCGCTCTTGCCCGAACCGGTCGCGCCGACCAGCATCCCGTGCGGCCCCATGCCCCCAGCGGCCGCTTCCTTGAAGTCCAGCATGAGAGGCGCGCCGTTATCCTTGCGCCCGATCGGCACGGCCAGGAACTCAGGCGGAATGCCATCGGCCAGCTTGGCCAGGACCATCCACTGCGCGCGCAGATCGAGTTGCTCAGCCTCGTCGACGCCGAGCAACTCGACCAGGCGGACGGGATCGGCAAGATCGGCCCCGGTCTCCCCCGACCTGAGACCGAGCGGTGCGAGCGTCCTCGCCAGCTGGGTCGCTACGCCGAGGTCAATGCTGTCACCGATGACGCCCGCCTCGACCCTGCCCTCGGGGCCGGACGCGACGTACCTGACGTTGCCAGGGGCAATCCAGTCGACTCGGCCTCCGCAGCTAGCCGGTACCTCGGTCATGTCACCTACCAGCACGATCACGGTCATCGCCACGTCCGCGGCGACCGGCATCAGCGAGTCAAGCGACGGCGGGCCTTCGCCCGGCCGGTAGCCGTCGATTACGACGATGATGTGAGCGCTCTCGGCATCCGATCGGCGCTGTGTCAGGCCCGCCAGGTCCTGCCGGGTCAGCAGGCCAGCCGACGCCTCCGCCCGGCGGCGCAGGCTGTCGAGCCGTCGCTGCGCGAGCGACTCGAACTGGGCGCCGAACGCGACCGGGTCGGCGGTCACCGCGCGGCTCACCCGGCCGAGGCCTTCGCCAGCCTCAGGGTCCCTGGTATGCGGGAGCCATTTGAGCCAGCCCCAGGTCCTGACGGCGGACAGCGGCACCAGCCCCATGATCCTCAGTTCGGCGGGGGCGTGAAACGTCGCGAGGCTGGCGAGCCAGGCACCGGCCAGCGCCCGCGACCGCTCGGGGTCACCGACGATCGCGATGCAGCCGGCCTCTCGCAGGCCGATCACGACCGGCGCGGCCGGCAAGCTGGCCGTGTCTGCGATCAGCCGCTCGGCCTCGGCAGCCAGGTCAGGGTCGGCCTCGGCCAGCGGGCCTTCGTCCCGCAAGATGCGCACCGGGCAGTCGGCTGGGACACGTCCCCGGCCAAGCCGCACCGCCGCGAAATCCTTGTCACCTGGCCTGCGCTCCCACAGGCCGTCGCCGCGAGCCGCCACCGTGCAGAGCGCCTCAGGGTCGGGGAAGCATGCCTGCGCCGCGTCGCGCTGCGCCAGCGCCGCTGCCGCCGCCTGAGCACGGGCGGCAGTGAGATGGGCGGCGTAGCGCTGCCTGGTGCGCGCCCAGCGCCGCGCGCGCGACCGTCGCTGGCTGAGGCTGGCCGCCAGCCCGCCGCCAACCATCGCGAGCACCATCCCGCCGATGACCACGAGGTAGATCAGCGAGTGGATGAGGAAGGCCAGCCCGACCATCGCCAGGCTGCCGAGCATGGGCAGCACAGAGGCCAGCCGGCCGGTGCCGCCGTCGGGCGGGGCCGGCGGTGCGATCAGCTCGATCGGCGCCGGCACCGGCGAATGCGGCCATGAGCGCTCGGGCCGGTGCACCCTGAAAGCGTCCGACCAGCCGGCTTGCTCCGCTGCACTCTTTGCTTGTCCCGCCACCTGCCGTCCCTGAAGTTCTCCGGCCCTGCGCCGTCGAAACCGGCGGTCGGCCTCATCGGACCCGCTAGCTCCCATATCCATCCAGATAATCCTATGCCTGGCGAAACAGATCGATTTGTGGCTATCGCCAAACGTTACGATTGCTTGCGTAGTTCTGGATGAATTAAGTATATAATTGGACCTCCGATGCCACGCCTGTGGCACAGTCGATCATTACCGACGTCCTTGAACGCGAATGGTGAGGAGGAACGATGGCAGGCGTGATTAGGGTGACCCCCGAGCAGCTGGCCGGCGTATCCGCGCAGCTCACGGGTGGTGCTGGCTCGATCGAGGCAACCCTGTCGCAGCTCGCGTCACAGGTTGCGCCGCTCGGCTCGGACTGGGCCGGCGTTGGCCAGGCGAGGTTCCTCGCCCTCTGGCAGCAGTGGCAGACCTCGTCAAGGCAGCTTCACCAGGCGCTGTCTGACATCAGCATTCTCATGCGCCAGGCCTCCGTCGCCTACGAGACCAACGACGCCCAGGTCGGCGCCAGCTTCGGCAGCTAGCCGACGCCGATGGAGCAGTGCCGATCGTTATGGCCGGCCGATTGCATGGCCGGCCAAGGCAGCAAGCTCTATCTCGGCGGAGCTTGCCGCGTTCGGCGTCAGCACCTGACAAAGTACTCGACATGCTCCCAGCCGACAGCGAAGGCGGGCGCCTCGCGACCATGCCGGGCTATGCCGAAAACCGCAGCGCGCTGCGGTGGCCGCTGCTGACCGCGGGCCTCTATGCCCCGGTGCTTGGTCTCGTCAGCTTCACCGGCAGCCTGATGTCGGCTTCGCCCGCACTGATCTGGCTTGCGCTTGGAGTCCTTTTCGCGGCCGTCGCGATCTGGATCTTCGGCAGCGGCATGTGGCTGCGGTACCTATGGCCGACCGGCATCCGGCTCGACAGTGACGGCCTGCGCATCGGCGGGGTCAGCTGGGCGGAGCGGCACGAGGGCCGGGCACGCCGTCGTGCCGCGCTCGTGCCGTGGCAGTGCTCCCAAGTGTTCTCCTGCCCGTGGACCGGGGTACTGAGCATCGGAGTTACCACGGACCCGTCCGCGGTCAAGATCATGAAACGCTACGCCCACCGGGGCAGGAAACCGACGCCGCTCGGCAACCTGGCCGCCCCCTATATGCGGGCCGCGCTCGTGATCTGGGTCGATGAGAGCCAGGCCCGGACACCCAGGATCCGCCCGGCCACCAGCATGTGGTGGTCCAACCGCGCCGGCGAAGGCTATCACCAGCCGCTCTGGATCGTGCCGACCCGCCATCCGGCGGCGCTGTCCGAAGCACTGGGTCAGGCCCCTCTGACGTCGGCCAGGCGGCAAGATCCGCGAGAACTGTTCCGCTTCGATCCGCCGGTCGCGCAATGGGCATCGAGCTAAGCACTCCAACGACATCTGCGCCCTTACACACGGCTTAGGCGAGACGGCAGCCAATTATGGCCCAATGCCGCTTCAGCTATTTTGATCATGGCCGTGACCTGTGCTCCTGCCTGACAGCGCGCGCCTTCGGACGAGGGGCCGCTTCCCTGGATCGCGCTCGGGCCCGGCATCGAACTGCCTAGCGGCTGGCCCGCCGATGGCCCAAAGGTGGCGCTGGAGCGCCACGGATGTCCCAAAGGTGGGCCTCAGCACGAGACAAACCCGCGTGTTAATAATCCGCAGGCCCTAAGCGGCAGTGGGCTCCGGCGCTACGAATGTCGCCAGATGGCCGTCCCGGCGCGGTCGGCTGAGCACGAGTGACAAGGCTGACAGATAACCGCGTCGCTCACATCGGCCCCAGTCCAAGCCTGTTCGCACTTTTTTTGCCCTGTTGTCGGGTCGGTTACCTGTGGCATGATCTGCCCAACGTCCCACCAGTCACGGAGGCAACGGTGGCCGACACTGGCTTGCGGTCCGACGCGATCGGCCTGCGCGAAGTCTTGTTCCAGAGCATCACCGACATGGCCCCGGGCGCCGCGATCGCCGCGTCGATCCCGGCAGGTGCCGCCCTGGCCGGCGGTGCGCTCCCGCTCGCCGTGGTCTTCGCCCTCATCGCCTGTCTCTTCTCGGCGTGGAGCATCGGCCAGCTCGCCAGGGAGCTGCCGTCGTCGGGCTCGATGGCTACCTATGCCGCCAGGGGGCTGCACCCCTCACTTGGCTTCCTTGTCGCCTGGGCTTACGCGATGGTCGGCTGGCTCATCCCGCCCCTCGTCCTGCTCCAGCTCGGCTTCACCACGGCCGCGACGCTGAACGCAGAGATCAAGGGCTACCCGGCGAACCTGTGGTGGCCGTGGTCGATCGCCGGCCTGATCATCATCCTCGCGGCCGGCTACTTCGGCGTGAGGACCTCGGCCAGGTTCGGCACCATACTCGGCATCTTCGAGATCGCCGTTTTCCTGATCATGGCCATTTTGCTGATCTTCCACGCGGGCGGGCACAACACCCTGACCGTGTTCAGCACTAAGTTCACGCCCAAAGGCTTCCACGGCCTGAACGGCGTCATCGCCGGCTCAGTCTTTACCGTGCTCGCATTCGGCGGCTTCGAAGGTGCCGCACCGCTCGCCGAGGAAGCGCGCAACCCGCGCCGGACCATCCAGCTCGCGGTGCTGCTCGCCACCCTGTCGATCGGCGTGCTCTACGTGTTCACGACCTACGCCGCCGATGTCGCCTTCGGGCCAGCCAGGTTCGACACCTTTACGACCGGCACCGGAGCGGCGTCCTGGGAAGGCATGGCCAGGGCGCTTTACGGGCTCTTCTGGATCCTGATCTTCCTGGCGATCGTGAACTCGACGCTGGCGAACTCCAACGCGGGCGTCAACGTCTCCAGCCGGACCTCGTTCGCGATGGGCCGGATCGGGGCCTTCCCCTCCATCCTCGCCGCGGTCAGTCCCCGGCACCGGTCCCCTGTCAACGCCATCGCACTCGGCGGCATGATCTCGCTGGTCGCCATGCTCTGGCTCGGCCTGGAGTACGGGCCGACGACCGCGTTCGCGATGGTGGGCACGGGACTTGTCATCATGATCGTCGGGGTCTACATCGTGATGAACTTGTCGTGCATCGGCTACTTCACCAGGCAGCGCGGCTCCCTCAACGTGCTGTCACACATCATCGTGCCGATCCTGGGCATTGCAGCCTTCGTTCCCGCGTGGTGCGCGGGCGCTGGCATCAAGATTCCTGGCTTCAGGTTCATCACACCGCTGCCGACACCGCTGTCGTACATGGGCCCGGCGGTGGCGATCTGGATGGTGCTCGGGCTCGTCTACATGATCGTCCTTTACTTCACGCACCCTCGGCGGGTCGTGGACGTCGGCCTCATCCACCTAGACGACGCCGCCCCGGGCGCCGGCGATCGTAGGGTGAGCGCATGAGCGATCTCGAGGTAGTCAGTTTCAGGCCGGAGCGCGACCAGTACGCCTGGACATTCGGCGGTGTCGCGCCCGTGCGGCGGGTCAAGACGCCGGTCGTACTCGATGTGTTCACCGAGGACGCCTTCTTCGGCCGGGTACGCAGCGAGAACGACCTGGTATCCCAGGTCTGCGAGTTCCCGTTCGTCAACCCGCAGACCGGCCCCTTCTATATCGAGGGAGCGGAGCCAGGCGACACGGTCGCGGTGCATTTCGTGTCGATCACCCCGGCCAGGGACTGGGGCGCATCCACCACGATCCCGTTGTTCGGCGCGCTCACCTCCACGCACCTGACCGCGCTGCTTAATGAGCCGCTGCCGGAACTGGTGTGGATGTGGCAGTTCGACACCGCGGCGAGCACTTGCCAGTTCAAGGCGCGGCACGGCGACTTCACCGTGGACATGCCGCTGAACCCGATGCACGGCACCGTCGGGGTGGCCCCGGCCAATCTGGAGGCACGCAGCGCCCTGGTTCCCGACGCGTTCGGCGGCAACATGGACACCCCGGAAATGCGCGCGGGCACGACCTGTTATCTCGGCGTCAATGTCGAAGGCGCGCTGCTCTCGCTCGGCGACGGCCACGCCCGCCAGGGCGAGGGCGAGACCTGCGGCGTCGCCGTCGAGACCGCTATGAACACGGTGCTGATCGTCGACCTGATCAAGGGCGCAGCCACGCCGTGGCCGCGGCTGGAGAACGACGACTACATCATGACGGCAGGCTCGGCGCGACCGCTCGAAGACGCGTTCAGGATCGCGCAGACCGAGCTCGTGCTCTGGATGGCCAGTCAGTACGGCATGGACACGATGGACGCCTACCAGCTCGTCACCCAGGGCGTCGAGGCACCGCTGGCCAACGTGGTGGACGTCAACTACACGAGCATCGCCAAGATGCCCAAGCGCTACCTGCCCGGCGGCGCGCTCATGGGCGGGATGCACGCTCAGCTCAGGGAGATGGCGGCTAACCTGGGCGCCGGCTAAGGCCCATTCTCGGGCCATCGACTCCCCGGCCAGCCGAGAAACCGACAGGACGTGCCGGGCTAGCAGATGAACACCCCCGCGTTCGCGGCCTGGATCGCGTCCCTGACGGCGCTAGCCGCCCAGTCGTTGCTGGTGATCTCCCTCAGCCGCCAGCCCTGGTAGTACGTCCAGCCGAGCCCGATCGCGTCGGCGAGCCCGGCGAAGGTGACCTGCGCGGCGTCCGCATCGCCGGTGCCGAGCGCGACGGCGTCCAGCCTGGCGCGCACTGAGCCGGCCCTGGCGAGGTCATGCACGGGCCATCGCGGTCGCAGGATGCTGCCTTCGCGCTCCCCGATCGCGCCCGCTGCGACGAGCCTGGCGAGATAGCTCCTGGTGATATTCGCGCGCGGGCTGGCGACCCAGTTGCGTACTCCCGGCGGCTCGGGCCGCAGCGCGATCCTGCCCAGCGCCGCGTCGAGGTCCAGGTCCCCTGTCGCCCGGCCAGGGGCAACCTCGACGACCCTGCCGTCGGCCACCGACACCAGACCCGCGCTGACCAGCATCACCAGCTCCGCGCCCATCAGCCCGTACGGCAGTTTGCCCCGGCCGTGCAGCACGCCGCTCGCCGGATCAAGGGCGACAAGCAGCAGATCCTCGCCGAGAGATTCCATACCGCTAACGGTACGTCCAGCCAGGCGCCAGCGCTCGCGCCGCTTGACCGCCACGACCATGCCCGCCGGCCGCCGGGGTGCGGAGATGTCAATCTCACGGTGCTTGCGCCGATCCGTGACACATCGGCCCGCCTGAGCCGAGCCAGACCTGCTCCGCTGCTACCCCCAGTCTGGACGGCGGGTGGAGGTTACCGTAAGTTCGCGGTCAGGCGCGCTCCTGCAAGCACCCGCGTGGCGAGGGGAACCGATTGTGGACTTCGATATCCCGTCCGAGCTGGCCAGCTACCTCGCCGAACTCGACGAGTTCATCGAGCGCGAGATCAGGCCGCTTGAACGGCAAGACGACAACGTCAGGTTTTTCGACCATCGGCGCGAGGACGCGCGGACCGACTGGGATCGGGGCGGCCTGCCGAGCAAGCAGTGGGAAGAGCTGCTGCGCGAGGCGGTGCGGCGCGCGGACGCCGCCGGTCACTACCGGTACGCCTTCCCTTCGGAGTACGGCGGCCGCGACGGCACCAATCTCGGCATGGCGATCATCAGGGAGCACCTGGCGAGCAAAGGCCTCGGACTGCACTGCGACCTGCAGAACGAGCACATGATCGTCGGCAACAACGTCGGGCTGCTGCTCATGCTCGAATACGGGACGCAGGAACAGCGAGCCGAGTGGGTCGGGGGCCTGGCGGCGGGGCGTCGAGGGTTCGCGTTCGGGATCACCGAGCCAGCCCACGGCTCGGACGCCACCCACATGGAGACAGTCGCCGTCCGAGACGGGGACTCGTGGGTGATCAACGGGGAGAAGACCTTTAACACCGGCGTGCACGCCGCCTCTCACGACCTGATCTTCGCCCGCACCGCCGGTTCGGCCGGCGATGCCGAAGGCATTACCGCATTCCTGACGCCGGTAAGCTCGCCCGGGTTCGTGATCGAGGAATACCTGTGGACCTTCAACATGCCGACCGACCATGCTCGGGTCAGTCTCCACCACGTGCGGGTTCCGGCCACCGCCGTCTTCGGCGGCGAGGGACGCGGGCTCGCCGTGGTACAGCATTTTTTTAATGAGAACAGGATTCGCCAGGCGGCATCATCGATCGGAGCCGCGCAGTATTGCATCAGTGAATCGGTGGCCTATGCGAAGCAGCGGACGCCGTTCGGCAAGCCGCTCGCGGCGAATCAGGCCATACAGTTTCCCCTGGTGGAATTGCAAACACAATGCGAAATGCTTCGGGCGCTCGTGCATAAAACGGCATGGCTGATGGACACCTATGGCGCTTTTTCTGCGTCTGACAAGGTGTCGATGTGCAATTACTGGGCTAACCGGCTGTGCTGCGAGGCGGCTGACCGGGCCATGCAGGTACACGGCGGGCTCGGGTACTCGCGGCACAAGCCCTTCGAGCACATTTACCGGCACCATCGCCGGTACCGGATCACCGAGGGGGCTGAGGAGATCCAGATACGGAGGGTGGCCGGATATATGTTCGGCTTCATGCGGCAGCGGGCGCCCAAGGGGGTAGCCGAGCGGTGACCGCGCCCGAGGATGCTGCCTCTTCGGGAGTTTCGCCGGAAGTCTCGTCCGGGACCTCGGCGGGCGGCTCGCCGGGAGCTTCGTCGGGGACTTCGCCGGGCGGCTCGTCGGGGACTTCGCCGGGCGGCTCGCCGGGGACTTCGCCGGGAGCCTCGCCGGGGGCCTCGCCGGGGGCCTCGCCGGGCCACCCGCTGGCGGCGGGGCTGGCGGCCGCGCTGCGCCGGCTGCTCGGCGAGGTCACGATCGAGAACCTGTCCAGGCTGTCGGGCGGCGCGTCCAGGCAAACCTGGGCGTTCGACGCGGTCGGAGCGGACGGATCGCGCACCGAGCTCGTGCTGCGCCGTGACCCGCCAGGCCGGCCGAGCGAGCCAGGTGTCGTGCGGCGGGAGGCGGCTGCGATCGCCTTGGCGCGATCCGCCGGGCTGGCAGTGCCTGAAGTGCTGCTGAGCACGTCCGATCGTGACATCTTCGGCTCAGCCGGCCTGATCATGCGGCGCGTGCCCGGCGAGACGATCGCCCGCCGGATCTTGCGTGAAGATCGCTATCAGCTCGCGCGCGAACGGCTGGTGCCCCAACTCGGCGCCTTCGCGGCCGGCTTGCACGCGCTGGGCGTGCCAGCTTCCCTGGAGTTGCCGTCGCCTGACCCGCTGGCCGACCTGCGGGCGCGGCTGGATGAGTTCGCCGCCGCAGGCTGGACCAGCGAGGTCTTCGAGCTGGCGTTCCGCGCGCTTGCCGACGGCCCGCCAGTGCCGCACGCCGCCGTGCTCGTACACGGGGACCTTCGGCTGGGCAACATCATCGTCGGCCCGCAATCGCTGCACGCGGTGATCGACTGGGAGCTGGTGCACGCCGGCAACCCGGTCGAGGATCTGGGCTGGCTCTGCGTCCGGGCGTGGCGGTTTGGCGGGGCAGGCCCGGTAGCCGGCGTCGGCGGACGCATCGAGTTGCTCGAGGCGTACCGGGCGGCAGGCGGCACCGAGATCGGCCTGGACGAGTTGCACTGGTGGGAGATCCTCGGCACGCTGCGCTGGGGGGTCATCTGCATGACCCAGGCGTGGGTGCATCTGTCTGGCATGTACCGGTCGGTCGAGCTGGCCGCCATCGGACGCCGGGTCTGCGAGCAAGAATGGGACCTGCTGCGGCTGCTCGACCCCGCTGCGGCGGCCGCGGCCGCTGTCAGCCGGCCGCGCTTGTCCGCTGATCCGCGCCCCTCGCCTGACGCACTTGGCCGGCCCACCGCAAGCGAACTGCTTGCCGCGGTCCGGGAGTTTTTGACCGACGAGGTGATGCCGGCGACTGGCGGGCAACTGGCGTTCCACGCCCGGGTCGCGGCCAACGTGCTCACGATCATCGCCCGTGAACTGGACGCCGCGCCAGCCATCGTCGGTGCCCCGCATCGGGACACTCCGAACGCTCGAGACGCCGGCGGTAATCGTACCTGTCCGAGCGCTCCGAACACTCGGGACCCGCAGGACCCCAGGGACCCGCAGGACCCCAGGGACCCGCAGGACGCCAGGGACCCGGCGGACACCCGGAACCCGCAAGATACCCGGAACGCTCAGCTTGCCCGGGCGGTCGTGACCAGGCTGGCCATCGCCAACCCCCGGTATTTCGACGTACCGGACGAGCCTGGCTAGCTTGCCGAAACGCGGCTCGCGGGTCAGTGGATGCCTTCGGGCCGGAACTGAACGCTGATCCTGGGTCCGGTCGCCTTTGCCGACTTAGGGACCGCGTGCTGCCAGGTTCGCTGGCAGGTGCCGCCCATCACGAGCAGGTCACCATGCCCGAGCAGGAAACGGAGTGTCCCCGACGCCTCGTCCCCGGACCCCTCGTGCCTGGCGGCCCGGCCAGGACGGCGCCTGAGCAGGAAGGTTCTCGGGCTGCCGAGCGACAAGATCGCGACGATCGTTTCCTTGACGCGCCGGCCCGAGGTGTCACCATGCCAGGCAACGCTGTCCTTGCCATCCCGGTACAGGCAGAGCCCCACAGTGCACAGCGGCTCAGCCAACTGCCGCCCGTAGCGCGCGTCGAGTGCCGCCATGGCCTGCACGAGGCCAGGATCGGGCAGCGGCTCGCCCTTGCCGTACCAGCTGAGCAGGCGGGGCACATCAACGACCTGGTCATACATTGGGCGCCGCTCGGCTCGCCATGGCACCGTCCGCACCAGGCGCTCGAAAAGATCATCGGCGCCAGTGACCCAGCCGGGAAGCAGATCGAGCCAGGCACCGCCGGCCAGCTCCGTCCGCCGCAACGCGCCGAGATTACCCAGACAGAACTCCTGGCCGGCGTCAAGCAGCGAAGCCTGGAATCCCGCAGTCATCCGGCCAGCATACCCTCTGACCAAACAAGTGTTCGATAATACTCATCTAGGCTCAGATTGATAGCAGGGCTCAGCCGACTGGCCCGCGTTACCGGTGCACGCGCGGGCGGACGACCAGGCACGGACCTCCCGCATGGATCGCCGGCACCAAGCACCCAACCGGGCCTCCCAGCTGACGCTTCCCAGCAGGCGGCGCGCCGTTCGGGGCGGGGTGCCTTGCCGGTGAGCATGGTGGTCCTGGTTGCTGCTTCGGCGGCGGTGATTTACAGGGAGTCGGCGCGGTAGACGGCTTCCCCTTCGACGTAGGTCGCGAGCACTTTCGTCCAGCCGATCTCGGCCGGCGGGCCGGTGATCGGGTCGCGGTCGAGCACGACCAGATCAGCGAGCTTGCCTGGCTGGATCGATCCGGTCATGTCGTCCAGGTGGTTCACGAACGCTGAGCCGATCGTGTAGGCGGCGAAGGCCTCAGCCGGTTCGAGCCGCTGCCCGGGCAGGAGCGGTTCGGCGTGCGCTCCGGTGGCGCCTTGCAGCGAGCGGTTGACCGCGACGTGAAGCGCGCGGATCGGATTCGCGCTGCTGACAGCCCAGTCGCTGCCGGCCGCCAGTCGCGCCCCCGAGCGAAGCAGGTCGCCGAACACGTACTGCCTGGCCGCCCGCTCCGGGCCGAGGAACGGCAGTGTCAGCTCATCCATCTGCGGTTCGTGCGCCGCCCACAGTGCCTGCATGTTGCCGGTCACGCCCAATCGGGCGAATCTGCCGACGTCGTCCGGATGCACGACCTGCAGGTGGGCGATGTGGTGCCGGTGGTCGCTGGCCCCGTTCGCCGCCCGGGCGGCCTGCACCGCGTCAAGGCATTCGCGCACGGCGCGGTCGCCGATCGCGTGGAAGTGCACCTGGAACCCGAGCGCGTCAAGCGCGGTGACGTGCGCCCGCAGTTCACCGGGATCGACGTGCGACAGGCCGCGGACACTGGTCTGGCAGCCACAGGAGTCTAGATAGGGCTCGAGCATGCCCGCGGTGTAGTTCTCAGCCACGCCGTCTTGCATGATCTTGACCGTGCCCGCGGTGAACCGGCCAGCTGTCCCCTGATCTCGCCGCCCGATAATGCTGTCGAGCTGACCTGCGCCCTTGCCCCGTTCCCACCAGAGCGCTCCCCTGACCCTCGCGGTGAGCCGACCGGACCTCGCCGCCGCCAGGTATACCGGCAGCGGGTCCTGCGAGCCGAGGTACTCCCCGACGATGGCGTCCTGCCAGGCCGTGATTCCCCGCTGGTGCAGGTGCCGTTGCGCACGCAGTAGTCCGGCGAGCCTTTCATCAAATGTGGGCTTGGGCACGAACGCGCCGACCAGGTCAGCGGCGCCCTCGTGCACCGTCCCCTGCAACGACCCGTCGGCTTCGCGTTCGAAACGGCCATCGACCGGGTCAGGAGTGCGCGCGTCGAGCCCGGCCAGTTCGAGAGCGCGGCTGTTCGCCCAGCCCCCGTGTCCGTCCCTGTTCAAGATGAAAGCAGGCCGCGACCCAGTCACCTGGTCAAGCTGCGCCTTGCCTGGCGTCCCTCGCTCGAACCACTCCATTCGCCAGCCGCTGCCCGAAATCCACTCGCGCTCCGGATGCGCCTGCGCGTAGTCCCTGATCCGGTCGACAGCCTCGCCGAGTGTGGCCGCGCCGATGAGGTTGCATCCCATCATCGTGACCCCGGCGAACGCCGGATGCACATGAGCGTCCTGGAATCCGGGCAGCAGCGCTCGCCCGCGCAGGCCGATCACCTCAGTGTCCTGGCCGGCCAAGTCCCGCACCACCGGGTCATCGGCCGTAGTGACAGCCGCGACCTTGCCCCCTGTGACCGCGACCGCGTCCGCGGGGCGTCCGTCGTCCGTTGTCGCCCTGGCCAGCCGCCTCACGTCCGGGCCAGCGGTGTAGACCGGGCCGCCGCTGAAGATCACGTCCGCGTGCTGCGCCACAACTACCTCCCGATAGAGTTCCGCGCGCCGGGCGATTAGCGAACTTTGCCGCCTGGTCCCGGCTTCCGGCACGTCTATCATCGCCGCATTCGGTCAGGGCGACGGCGAGGCGGGGCGCCGGGGGTGATGGTCATGCCGTCGTGGGTGAGCAGGGGACGGGCGGCGCGGCGCCCGCGCCGCCGGGGGCGTGGAGCGGGATCCGGGATCCGGGAAGCCACAGCGCCACGGCCGCCGATGTCTTCGCCGCCTTGATCACCGGCCGGTACTTCGAGATGCCGGCGCTAGGAGTCGCGGAGGCACGCTCCAGCGCGGGCACAGGCACGCCGGCTGCTACGCACCTGGACGAGTCCGCCTGGGGCAACCCGCCGGTAGGAGCCAGTCACAGCCTGGAGATTCCTTTCGGTTTCGACAATCTGTCGCGGACGGACGGTGACCCGCTGACCGGGCCCGGCGCGCCGCGGGATCTAACGGACGATATGCATGCCGCCTGGGTCAGCTGCGTCAGCTTCGCGGTCGCCGGTGATCCCGGCTGGCCCGCGTGCGACGAGAGCCGCCCGGTGCGAACCTTCGACTCGGGCGGCGGCTCATCGACTACGACCCGCGCGGCGACGAGCGCGCGATCTGGCCAAGCGCCGCCGTCGGCTAGGCCGCGCACTCCCGGCAAATCAGGTCACCGCCACGAGCCTCAGCGAGCTGGCTCCGGTGATGCACGAGAAAACAGCTTGAGCAAGTGAACTCGTCCGCTTGCCTCGGTATCACCCGGAACGACAGTTCCTCATTTGACAGGTCAGCCCCAGGTAGCTCAAGCGACTCGGCAACATCGTCAGGATCAAGGTCGATCGCTGTCGACGACTTGTCCATCCGCCGCGCCTGCAGCTCCTGCAGGCTATCTTCAGTCAGCTCCTCGTCAGTCTTCCTCGGGCTGTCATAGTCAGTAGCCATAGTGGCCCTACCTCCGTCGTTAAACGTCGTCGCGCGAGTGCAACGCTCCAGCGGCCTCGGTTGTGCCCGAATCCGGCGGGGAATTCTGACACGCTCGCCCGCACCAAGTACACGTAACCCGCCAGCATCCTGGTTCGTGTCGCGTTCAGCTTCCGGCGGACCGCAGCTAACCACGACGTCAGGCCGTAACCTCAGGCGTCGCGCTCCGGATCAAGGCTCAGCAGCAAGTCGTGCAGCTCGCTGAACAAACCCGGCCCGCCGCCGATGGTCAGCTCAGGACCCGCCGGCTTGCCCGCGAGGCCGGCCACGATCGCTCCCGCCTCGCGGGCGATCAGGCTACCCGCTGCAATGTCCCAGTACTGCACGCCACGCTCGTAGTACCCGTCCACCTTGCCGGCGGCTAGCAAGCACAGGTCGACCGCGGCGGCTCCGTTCCTCCTGATGTCCCTGACGCGCGGCAGGACGGCACTGACAACCTGGCCTTGCACCAGCCGCCGGCCAGGATCGTACCCGAAGCCGGTAGCGACGAGCGCGCGGTCCAGCGGTACGCCGGCGTTGCACGCGAGCCGCTCGGGGGCACCGCCGCTGGCGAGGCTGACCCGCCACGCGCCGCCACCCAGCCGCGCGTAGTACATCGTGTCCCTGCCCGGCACGCAGACCGCGCCAGCGACGATCTGCCCGTCCGTCTCGGCGGCGATGCTGACCGCCCAGTCAGGCAGCCCGTAGAGGTAGTTCACCGTGCCGTCGAGCGGGTCGACCACCCACCTGACCCGGCCCCCCGCACCGGTCTGGCCGCCTTCCTCGCCGAGGATCGCATCACCGGGGCGCCGCGCCAAGATCCGCTGCCTGATCAGCAGCTCGGCCGCTTGGTCCATCTCGGTTACGACATCGGTCGGACTCGACTTGGTGCTCACCACGACGGTGCGCCCATTGCGGCCGGCGAGCATCGCGGCCGCTTCGAGCGAGACCTCGCGCGCCAGCTTCAGCAGGTCGTCGGCATCCACCGGGCTGACCTGTCCTCGCCTGAACCGCAGCACAGCTCACCGCACAGTGACCCGGCGTCGCGGCCTAGCGCACGCGCCGCCTCGCCCGCGACGCCGGCCGCGTAGTCCCTGACAAGCGCAGAAATCATCGCGACAAACCGGGCGCCGGTGCCAGGAGTGGCGGCCCGCGCCATCGGCAGGCCAAGCTCGCCGGCGGTACGCGCCGCCTCGACATCGAGGTCGTAGATGACCTCCATGTGGTCGCTCACGAACCCGATCGGCACCACGACCACGGCCGGCGCCCCAGCGCGCGCGGCATCGCGGAGGCAGTCGTTGACATCGGGCCGAAGCCAGGGAACCGACGGCGGACCGCTTCGGCTCTGGTAGGCCATCCGCCAGCTCGTCCGGCCCGCCGAGGCGGCGACAAGCGCGGCGGCCTCGGCCAGCTGGGCCGGGTACGCGCCGCCAACGCCGGCCGGCCCGCTCGTCGCGGCCATCGAGTCCGGGATGCTGTGCGCGGTAAAGATCAGCTCAGCCCGGTCGGCCAGGTCAGCGGGCAGCGTTCCGATCGCCCTGCTCACCGAGTCGGCGAACGAGGCGATGAACGCGGGATGCCGGTAGTACGGCGGGATCTTGATGACCTCGGGAGCGGTCGCTGGGGGTACCGCGGCGCCCTCCCCGGCCAGCACGACGGCGCGCGCCCGGTCGATATCGTCGAGATACTGCCGGCAGCTCGAGAATGAGCTGTAAGCAGACGTCGCGAACGCGATCGCCCGCTTGATCCCGTCGGCCGCCATCGCCCGCATCGTGTCGGTCAGGAACGGCGTCCAGTTCCTGTTGCCCCAGTAGAGCGGCAGGTCCATCCCGCTCGCCGCGAAGTCCTTCGCGAGCGCGTCGAGCAGGTCACGGCACTGCCCGTTGATGGGACTGACGCCGCCGAACAGGTAATAGTGCTCGGCCACCTTGGCGAGCCGGTCGTCGGGAACGCCACGCCGGGCGGTCACGTGCCGCAAGAACGGCATCACGTCGTCGGGGCTCTCAGGACCACCAAAGGAAACCAGGAGGAACGCAGTGTCGCGGGGCATGCTGCCATCCAATCAGGAGGAGCGGGCAGCCTGGGTGACCCGGTCGTTGTTTGCCCGGGTTTAGGAGCCGGGAGGCGGGCCGTCGAGCGGGTGCTGTCAGGTAGCCGGGTACTGCGCGGCGTACCGGGCAGCGAGCGCCAGGACCTCGTTGACGTACCAGTCGGCATGATTGTAAGCGAACACCGCCTGGCGAAGCCCGGACTCGGTGCCTGAGGAGGCTCCGTCGGCGCAGAGCATCCTCGCGGCGGAGGGCACCGCATCAAACGGGTTCATTATGTCGGGCGGGCCGGGCGGGCCGAAGCCGTCGATGCCCCACTCGCTCCAGGTTGACGGCAGGAATTGCATCGGTCCCAAGGCCCCGGCGCTCGACGGCCCGACATTCTGCCCGTCGGCGCTTTCGATCTGGCCAATGGCCGCCAGCACGGTCCACGACAGCGCGGGGCAGTACTTAGCCGAGGACGCCTGGAACAGCTGCAGGTAACTGGCGATGCTCGCCGGTGTCGGCGCGCTGGCTGGCCGGCCGCGCAGGTCAACCAGGCGGGCGGCCCGGCCGAGTACCCGCCTGACCTTGGCGGTCAGCGTCGCGAAATCCACGCCAGGCGCGCTGATCAGGGCCGCGACCTGGTGGATGAGGCCCAGCTTGCGGGAGACAGCCTGGTTCACGACCAGGTCGACGCCGGTGATACTGAGCTGGGCCGCACCGCCGTACCTGACGCTGACCCGCGAGGCTCCGGTGAGCTGATATGCCGCACGCTTGCCGCCGAACGCGAGCCTGACAGCCGAGGTGGCCGAAGCGATGAAGTCCCCTTTGTCAAGGGCCGTCCAGAGCCGCTGATCAGAGGCCGTTCGCAGCGGCACCCACGACCTGAACTGGTCCGGATTGACTCCGATCACGCTGGCTGGCGTCTGGTTCAGCATGATCTGCGCGCCATCGAAGGAGATCATCTTCCTGACGCCGTCGATCGCACGGAGCTTGGTGAGCTTGGCCGTGGTGAGCCCCCGCGGGAGCACGATCAGCAGGTCAGGCAAGATAATGCCGCTGAACCGCGAATGCGCTGTCGTGCTGACCGGCGGAATGGCGCCATGGCCAGCCACCTGGCCGGCGCTGCCGCCGTCCAGGGTCGTGACACTCGGCGTGCTCGCCAGATGCCAGCCAGCCAGCGCCAGCACAACGGCGCCGCCGGTCAGGACCGCCGTCATCCGCGCGACAGCCAAGCGCCACGACGCGGCGTCGGGAAGGCGGGCACGCCGCGGCAGTCGTCTCATAACATTTTCCACTGTAACCCGGCAACGCGCGAAAAGCCTCGATGACAGGTGCTCATAAGCGCGGCTGGCCGAGTAGCGGCTGGCCGAGTAGCGGCTGGCACGGTGCGGCCGGCCTGGTAAGGCTGGGGGCCAGCCGCGCTGGGCCTGCCGCACTCGGAGCGGCTGGCACGGGCTAGAGCAGTTCGTCCTCGGTGCAAATGCGAACCGACCAGGCAGGCACCCAGGTCAAGCTGCACATGGGCTTGCCGGGCATTCGCGTTCCGGCGCCATCGATGACCCGGATAACGCCGCAGCGGCCCTGCCTGCCGCGGCCGCAGCGACGCTGCCGCGCTCCCGGCGAGCGTTGCCGCGCTCCCGGCGAGCGTTGCCGCGCTCCTGGCGAGGGTTGCCAGCGTGGCGGGAGGGTTGTCGGACTCCTGGCGGAGCGTTTTCATGTGCGGGAGTTCTTTCGTCGTGGAGCACGAAAATCCTCCCGGACCCGCAAACCCTCCGCCAGGAACCCGGACAACCCACCCGGACCCGCAAACCCTCCGCCAGGAACCCGGACAACCCACCCGGATGCGGAAACCCTCCGCCAGGAACCCGACAGGATGCTCATTGCGTCCGGCATGCCGGCACCCGGCGGGGCAGGCAGCCTGGACAACCCCCACCAGCCCCGCCCCGGGTTCCCTCCAGATGCGGGATCTGGCCATATGCGGCATCCGGGCTCAACGCGACCAGGAGGCTTCAGGACGCAGACCTAGCCGACCGGGCCTAGTTCGGGTGATCATACTCACGCTCCGCATCTTGATGAGAGTGGCGCGATGTCCGGTGAGTAGTGCGATTCGAAACTTGACACTTGGGGTGCTATCAAATGACGATTCACACACAAGGGACAGAGCTCGGGGACAGCCAGGCCGCCAGTAAGTCCGGTTGCGTCAGCGGCAACACCCTCAGTGTCATCAAGACCGCCAGACCGGTGCCAGGCGAGGACGGGATGAGCGCACCGCCGCAGCGCCAGGGTCAGTTCGACTCGGTCATCACCACGGTCCTGATCTCCGCATTAGTGCTCGACGGTTCGCCACGCCGGGTGGGTTTCTGCCAAGATCACGTCGATGTCCTGGCCGCTTTGCCAGCGGACCAGCTCCCGCCGATCCTGCTGCGCTGGCCGACGAATCAGGTGATCGACGGAACCCACCGGGTCCGTGCCGCGCTTCACAGGGGGGAGCAATCGGTCCAAGCTCGCTTCGTCAGCTGCAGCGAGGACGAGGCTTTCCTGATGTCGGTCGAGATGAACAACGCGCACGGCTTGCCGCTGTCCCTGGCGGACCGGGAGTTCGCCGCCCAGCAGATCGTCATCCGCCATCCGGACTGGTCTGACCGGCGAATCGGGTCTATCAGCGGCCTGTCGGCGCACACCGTGGCCGCCATACGAAAAGGTGCAACCGAGCAGAATTCGCAGTTGCCCAGGCGCATCGGGCTGGATGGCCGGGTCAGGCCAGTGAGCGGCGCCGAAGGCCGCCGCCGGTCGGCTGAGTACATAGCGGCGAACCCCGCGTCGACCCTGCGGGAGATAGCTGAGTACGCCGGCGTATCCACCGGAACCGCGCGGGACGTACGGAACAGAATCCGCAGCGGGATGAACATCTTGCCGCCAAGGCAACGGGAGGCTGGATGCGACCAAAAGACCGGCGCGGCCAGCAATGAATTGGCACGCGGCAATGTCGCGCCACAGCGTAAAGTACCCTCCTGGTCCGGCCTTAGCGAGCGGCTCGGCAATGATCCGACACTCAGGTACACCAACGACGGGCGTGCCTTCCTCCGCTGGATTGACAATCAAATAGCCAGTCTGCAGGTCCTGGAGAGATACGTGAAGTTTTGCCCGCCCCGGTGGTCGGAGGAGCTCGCCGGCCTGGCCAGGTACTGCAGCGGCGAATGGCTGAGGATGGCCCATCTGCTCGCGCAGGCCAGGTGCGAGGGCCACCGCGTTAATCGTGGGCCGGGAGCCTTATGCGTTCTCGATTCTCATATTAAAATAGCCTGATAATGCGTTTAAAAGGCTAGAAAGGACTGCTCTGATGACGCATGGTCCGACCTCCGAGGCTGAAAGGCCGGCAGATACCGCGCGACCGGCCTGGCGGGACGTCTACATACTTGGCGGCATGCGGGGCTTGTCGTTCGCCGGTGACATCATGGCGGAGACTGCGATCCTGCTGTACCTGACAAAGCACGGTGCGATCGCGTATGCCGTCACGGCGCTGCTGCTAGCGGGCGTGGTACCGCCTGCGCTGCTAGCTCCTGTGACCGGCGCTATCGCCGATCGGTTCGACAGCCGCCTGCTGATAGTAACTGTCGCGGCCGTTCAGGCCCTGGTGTGCGCGGTGATGGTGCTGTGGCCGCATCCGATCTTGCTCATCGCGATGTCCGTGCTGCTGTCGGCCGGGCTCTCGTTCACTCACCCGGTCTTCGCCGGGCTGCCGAAGCCGATGGTTGGCGCCGCGAACGTGCCGCGGGCGTCATCGATCTCCCAGACGTACGCGATGACTGGAATGGTGGCCGCCCCCGCGGTTGCCGGCGTCCTGACGGCCAGCTACGGCGTGCGGATCTCGCTCGTCATCGACGGCCTCAGCTTTGTGCTCGTGATCGTCGGCGGACTGCTCATCCGTACGCGGCTGCACCCGGCGCGTGATGCGGCGGCCGCCGGGGCGGGTAGTACAGGAGAGCAGCAAGGGACCGCGCCGGCCTACCGGATCAGGTCTGACCGCTTCCTGTGGTCGGTGCTCGCCCTGGCCGGGACGGTCATCGCATTCGTCAGCACGAACAACGTGCTGCTGGTTTTCTATGTGCTGCGCAGTTTCCACGCCACGGGAACGACATTCGGCATCATCTCGTCCTGCTGGATGGTTGGCCTCATCGCCGGTGGCATCACGGTACGCAAGCTGTCTCAGGTCCGCCAGGAAGTGGTGCTGATCGGAACGCTTGTCTGCCTGGCTCTCGGAGTGCTCTGCACCGGCCTGGCCCCGACAGTGTGGTGGATCGCGCCGTTCTACGTGCTCGGGGGCATCGGCAATGGAGCCATGGCCACCGAACTGCACGTGGTACTCAACCTGCGGATTCCCGACAGCCATCGCGGGCGCGGCTTCGCCGCCCTCGGCGCCGTCTCCAATGTAGCTCCTGCCCTCGGTTACGTACTCGGGGCAACAGCACTGACGATCATGGCACCCCGAATCGGCTTCATACTCGCCGGGAGCATAGCGCTGGCAGCGATCATCGTGCTGTTCCGCAATGTGATAAGGCCCGCCGACGAGACCGCGACGGTCGCCGTCACCGCCTGAATTCAGCCGCTGTCCCCGGCAGGCGCCCCCGGCGCCTGCCGGGGATGCGGGCTGTCGCCCCCGCTCAGGATTTCCGGAAGCGGGGGTCTTTTTTTTGGCAGCCGGCCATGGTGCATGTAATCCATTGACTACGTCATTGAACGGCAATGAGAATTGCATGAGGGTCGACCTGAAATAGACGCTAGTGAGGAGGTGCTACATATGGAGTCCGAGACTTACGACGACGTTGAGTTCATCGAGTTCGACGACACGCTCCTGGGTGTTTCGTATTACCGCAACATCCAGTAACTCGGAACAGGACCGGCGGGGGAATGATCGTTCATTCCCCCGCCGGGGCCGACCGATCCCAGTGGCGCATGAACTGGACGGCTGGCGAACGCGCTGGCCGGATAACTTCTTGAGCGTGAGATCCTGGCCAGGGAGCGAATATGAGGACATACATTTTTACCGATCTCGTCGGAGACGAGAGAGAATTCTTCAGTAACTATTTCAACGTGAAGCCCATGCTCCGCAAGTCATCGCTTCCGGGAGACCCTCGGGACATTCTTTCGATCCGGCAACTCGACGAGCTCGTCAATCTGGAAGTGATCCGGCCACCGTACATCAAGGCGAACCTCAACGGTTCAGGCGTTCCTGAGATCGGTTATACGCGGAATGTTGTGATCCAGGGTGTGACCGTGACCGATATCGTCGATCCGGCTAAGCTCTACGCGCTCTACCGGGCCGGAGCGACGCTGACCTGGTGCTCGCTCAATCACATCACCCCCGGGCTCAGGGCCTTTACCCGGATGATCAGCGACCAGATGACCGTTCGCACCGACTCGGTCGCATTCCTGACCCCGGCCGGGAAGCCAGGCTACCCGGTGCACCACGATCCGGTCGACCTGTTCATCGTCCAGCTCGAGGGAACGAAGCGGTGGCGATTGTGGGATCCGGGCCCCACCCGGCATTCCACCGCCGAAGGCTACACGGAAGAGAGCCTCGGCGAGCCGTCCATCCAGACCGAGCTCCAGCCCGGCGACGTCATGTACCTGCCGTACGGCACCCCGCACGCGGCGGCCGCCCAGGAGAAGGCTTCGCTGCACCTGTCGATAATGATGCGGCCCCGCCGGTGGAAGGATCTGCTGCTCGACACCGTCGAGCGGGTCGCGCAGGACCCGGAGTTCGACAGCTATCCGCACCTCGGCGAGTGGCGCCAGGAAGCTACGGAAGAGACCTTCCGCGAGAAGATCAGCGTCCTTGCGGCGAGGCTGACCGGTATCGACGCGGCGGCCGAACTTGACCGGCTGGCCGAGGCCGGCCGGACCATGCCAGGCAGCTCGGAAGGACACACGTTCCAGTCGATCACCGATGCCGACGATCTTGAGCCTGAGAGCTGGCTGCGCCTTGGCAGCGCTCAGGTCGGTTTCGGCGAGAACGTCAACGGCCGGGTGGAGGTGACGATCGACGGCGGCCGGATCGCCATTCCGGGCTCGGTCGCCGAACTTCTCGCCACGCTGAGCGGGGAGGCGCAGCTGCAAGCGTCGGAGGTCATCCCTGGCGCCGATCACACCCGTTCTGTCCGTGCGGCCAGGGCGCTGGTCAAGGCTGGCGTACTCGAGCTCGTGGGAGAGCGCTGACCGCGCGGGTTGCCCGGTCTCGCGGCGTGACATCGCGGAGGAGGCGGAATGCGAAACTACAGCTTCGAGGACTTCGTCGGCGACCCCGGCGGGTTCCTGACCGAGTCCTTCAACAAGAAGCCGGCGTACTACCCGGGCCAGATGACAGGGAAGCTGGAGGATCTGCCGGGGATAGATGTGCTCGACGACCTGCTGGCTCTGGAAGCGGTGTCACCCTCGTACCTGCGAGTTACCAAGAACGGGCAGAGCGTGCCCAGGCACACCTACACCCGCGTCACCGGGGACCGCGCCGCGCTGTCTGACGCCGTGGTCCCTGAGCGGGTCTTCGAGCTATTCCGTACCGGCGGCACGGTCACCTGGAACTCACTTGAGCACATACTGCCGCACACCAGGCGGCTGCTCGATCCGTTCGCGAGAACCTTCGCGAGCAGGACGGATCTGGTGCTATTCGTGACGCCGGCCGGCCACGAGGGCTTCCGGCCGCATCATGACTCCGTCGACGTCTACGTGCTGCAACTGGCCGGCACCAAGCGCTGGCGGGTCTGGGAGACGCCGGAGGGCCGGCAGGCCCAGATGGGATCCGACGACGCCGAGGAGCTCGGCGAGCCGCTGTTGACGACGACCTTGCGCCCGGGCGACGTGCTGTACGTGCCTTATGGCACGCCGCACGCCGCAGCCGCCGAAGACAGCATCTCAGTGCACCTCTCGATCGGGGTCGTGCCGCGGCACTGGAGCGACCTGATCCGCGAGTCCGTCATCGCGATCACCGGCAGCGAGGAATTCGGTGAGTTCCCGCTGCTTGCCCCCGGATACGAGGACGACGCGAGAAAGAAGCTGGCCGTGCTGCTCGCCAGGGTGAGGGAACTCCTGGCGAGCCTGGACGCCGATGTCGAGCTCGATCGCCTCGCCGACGCTGGCCGGAGGGAAGGCGAGCTCACCGGATTCCGCGAGTTCGAGCGGTTGTCGGTCATCGACAGGCTGACCGGTGACTCCGTGCTGACGCGCAGCTCGCTGGAGATTGAGCTCGGTGACAGCGACGGCAAGAAGACAACCATCGGAGCAAACGGCATCAAGATCGCGATTCCCAACGCGATGGCACGACTCCTGAGCGAATCGCGGCCAGGAGCGCAGCTCTCCGCGGGCAGCTTGCTGCCCGGCGCCCCCCGGGCGCGTTCCGTTATCGCCGCGCAGCGGCTGGCCAGGCTCGGCGTGCTTGACGTGGCCGCGATCGGGTCGGCTCAGGTCGCGGACGACACGCCGGCATGAGCATCGCCGCCCGCGGCGACCTGCGGATGCCTGAGGCGCTGCGCCTGACGATCGAGCCCGATCCGGCCATCGATCCTCGCCGGGACTTCTACCGCCACGTGAATCAGCGGTGGATAGATGCGCTGGTCTTGCCGCCGTACCGGGCCGAGGCGACCATGCTGTCCCTGCTGTCCGAGTCGGTGCGGGCACAGGTAGCGGCCCTGGTGAACGCGATAGCAGGCCGGCCGCCGGCCGAGCAGGACGAGGCGGAGCGGCAGATCGCTGCGCTGCATGAGAGCTTCATGAACGAAGACCGGATCGAGACCCTGGGCGCGGCCGCGTTCGAGCCAGGATTGGCCATGATCCGGTCGGCACGCAGCCGGAAAGAGCTCAGCCATGTGATGGGCCGGCTTCAAGCGCAGGGTGTCGGGGGCGCGCTCGAGGTCTCGGTCGCGATCGATTCGCGCAGCGCGAGCCGTTACGTTCTCGTGCTCTCCCAGGGCGGCATTGGCCTGCCCGCACCGCTCATGCTGGGTCAGGCGGGCCGGCCGGAGCTACTGCCGCAGTACGCCGAGCACCTGAGGACAATGCTCGGCCATGCGGGCGTCGAGCCCGCGGCTGAGGTGGCAGCGACCGTTTTCCGGCTGGAATCCGCGTTGGCCGCTGGCCACGCCAGGCCGGGACCCGATGGCAGGCACGGGACCAAGCGGCATCGGTGCCTGGCCGGCGACCTTGCGGCCAGGCAGCAGGGCCTGGCCTGGAGTTCCTGGCTGGACGGCCTGGGGGACGTACCCTGCGACGCGATCGTCGAGCTGGCTCAGCCGCAGTACCTGGCCGCGCTCGAGCAGTGGTGGGAACAGCACGACCTTGAAGATCTCAGGGCCTGGCTCATCTGGCGATACGTGCACGAAATGGTGCCGTTCGGAGCCAGGGCGGTATTCGCCGACAACTTCCGGTTCTATGGCCAGGCGCTGAACGGGCTCTCCGAGCCCCGGCCGCGGCCGATGCGCGCGGTGTCCATCGTCGAGACCTTCTTCGGCGACGTTGTCGGGCGGCGGTACGTCGCCGAGCACGTCGATGCCGGGGTCATCGGCGCAGCCAGGGAACTGGTGGCCGAGCTGACAGCCAGCTTCAGGGCACGCCTGGAACGGGCTGACTGGCTACGGGAATCCACGCGAGCCACCGCCTTGCGCAAGCTCGAAAGCATGGTGTTCGAGATCGGCTCTCCCTCGGCCGCTCAGCCGGCCGCCGCCTGGCCGGCCGATCCGGCTGACCTGATCGGTAACGTGCTGCGCGGGCGCGCCGAGCAGCACTCGCGCGAGCTGGCGCGACTGGGCCGGCCCGTGGACCGCTCCGAGTGGAAGATTGACCCGCACCAGGCGACCGCTTACTACCGCCACGGGCTGAACCAGGTCGTCGTGCCCGCGGCGGTGCTTCAGGAACCGCTCTTTCGCCCAGGCGGGGATCCCGCGCGTAATTTCGCTGTGCTTGGGGTAATCGTCGGCCATGAGATGACGCATGCGTTCGACAACCGCGGTGCTCAGTACGACGAGATCGGCCGGGTGCGCAACTGGTGGGCGCAGGAAGACCGGGCGGAGTTGCGCCGGCGGATCGATCTCCTGGCGGCGCAGTTCAGCGCCTACTCGCCCAGCGAGGTTCCCGGCCTGAAGGTCAGCGGCGCTCGCACGGCGGGCGAGACGGTCGCGGACATCGTGGGCCTTCGCATCGCGCTTCACGCGTTCGCTGGCACGCTCCGTCAGCGCCCGAGGGGGCGCGGGACCGGGCCGGGCCTGACGCCCGGCGAGCGCGCTGAGATCAGGCGGTTCTTCATGTACTGGGCCGCTATGTGGCGGGCCCGATGCACGCCAGAGCGAATGCGCGAGCGCATTTCATCAGATCGGCACGCACCGCCGGAGTTCCGCTGCAATGGCGTCGTAGGCCATATCGAGGAATTCTACGATGCTTTTGATGTAGCGCCAGGCGATCCACTTTATATTGAGCCCGGCAAGAGATTCAAGTTCATCTAGCCGATCGCTCTTGACGCCTGATATCGTCGCTCTATAGTTTCGTGCCATGAAACCACGCGATATTGAGTATCTGCATGTTCTGGGACGACCTTCGATATCCCCTGATGGTAGGTACGCGGTGGTCTCGGTGACCAAGGCGGACCTTTCAGGTAACGATTACGCCGATGAGCTATTGATTTCCCCGACGGACGGATCGGCGCCTGCTCGCCGGCTTACCCGCGGCGATCAGGACGGCATGCCATCGTTCTCCCCGGACGGTCGCTGGCTGGCCTTCGTGCGTCCCGGATCGAACGGGCGCGCACAGATCCACCTGCTGCCGATGGACGGCGGCGAGGCATTCCAGGTGACCGATCAGCCGCTCGGCACCGGCATGGCGGTCTGGAGCCCGGATTCGACCCGCATCGCGTACACGGCGCGAGCGCCCGAGCCCGGCAGGTACTCAGGGCCGCCGGGACTTGAATCGCCACGCCGCATCGACCGGCTGATCTACTACGTGGACGGATTCGGCCACACGGGCGACAGGCCGCGGCAGATTTTCGTCACCGATCCATTCTCCGACGGCTGCCCGGCCACCAGGGTAACCAAAGGCGACTATGACAACTGGGATGTGTCCTGGAGCCCCGCGGGCGATCTCCTGGCCTTTGTCTCAGCCCGGCATGAGAACCGGAACAACGACGCCAGGACCGATATCTGGGTGTGCGCGCCGGACGGCGGTGAAGCGCGGCCGCTGACCCATGGCGGAATGTACCTTTTTCTTTCCCGCTTCGCTCCCGACGGCGAGAAGGTTTGCTTCTGCGGGTCAGAACTTGACGCCGGAGGTCATTCAAATGCGTTGCGCACCTACGGCGTCTGGACCGTGCCGATTGACCAGCCGGGGAAGCGGCGGCGGCTGACCGACGACCGCTTCCATCTGAGCTTCGCAAGCCAGCTGATCGTGCCGGCCAGCGACGGGATCTACTTCGCCGCGGACAATCGCGGTGCCGTTGACCTGATTCTGGTGCCGTACGATGGCGGCGAGCCGGAGGTGATCATCGCCGGTCAGCGGCAGGTCAATGGCTACGCGGTGACCGAAGATGGCGATGGGACGGCGATCGCTGCCGTGGTAGCCAGCGGCGAGAGCGCAGGCGACCTGCTGGCGTGGCGAAAAGGCGAGGAGCGCATGCTCACCTCGTTCGGCAGCCAGGTCCGTGACCGGGCCGGCCTGCGGCCGGTCGAGCCCATCACCGCGACGGCGCCGGACGGCTATGTACTCCACGGCTGGGTTGCGCGGCCGGCTGGTCCCGGGCCGCACCCGGTAATCCTGCAGATCAAGGGCGGTCCGTTCACCCAGTTCGGGTACACGCTGGCCGGGCCGGCCGCGTTCGACGAGGCGCAGGTCTATGCGGCGGCCGGCTACGCGGTGGTGCTGGGCAATCCGCGCGGCTGCGCGGGCTACGGCCAGGCCCACGCTAGCTACGTTGAAGGCGAGCTGCCCCGCAGATCCGCCATCGATCTGTTCGCGCTGCTTGACGCCGCGCTCGAGGATCCATCGCTCGACCGTGACCGCGTCGGCGTGATGGGCGGCTCATTCGGCGGGTACATGGCCGCGTGGATGTCCGCGCATCATCCGGAGCGGTTCAGGGCCGCGATCGGCGAGCGAGGCCTGTACGCCATCGACAGCTACCTCGGCACCAGCGACGATGGCGTCGAGGTCGTCATCGGCATCTACGGTCCGGATCGGACGCAATGGGCATGGCAGAACCCGATAAACTATGCCGACCAGATGAAGCTGCCGATGCTGATCATCCACTCCGAAGAAGATCGGCATTGCCCCCTGGAGCAAGCTCAGCGCCTTTTCGTCGAGCTGAAGCTGCGCGGGATCGAAGTCGAGCTGCTGCTGTTCCCTGGCGAGGGGCACGACATGTCAAGGACCGGGCTGCCGAGCCATCGGATCGCCCGGTTCGAGGCCATCCTGGCCTGGTGGCGGCGTCATCTCGGAGCGACTGCCGGCAACCCGTAGGAGACCCGATGGCTGATTCGGACTGGGAGCATCGCCTGACCGTAGCGTGGGCGTCGCTGGACAACGTGCCCGACGAGGAGTTTCTCGCCGCCATCGACGCCCTGGCCGGCGAGCTTCCGGCCGGGGACGCCATCGGGCTGTTTGAGCGCGCCTGCGCCTTCGATTCCACGGGACACTCCGACCTGGCCGCCCCGCTGTATACCGAAGCGCTGGAGACCGGGCTGACTGGCATCCGCCGCCGGCGCGCGGTGATCCAGCTCGCGAGCTCGCTGCGTAATCTCGGCCGGCCGCAGGAAAGCATCACGCTGCTGACCGCCGAGCGCGATGCCGGGTCGGACGAGCTTGACGACGCGGTCCTGGCGTTCCTGGCGCTAGCGATGACCGATGCCGGCCGGGAGCGTGCGGCGGCGTCCATCGCCCTTGGCGCTCTCGCGCCGCATCTGCCAAGGTATCAGCGTTCCCTGGCGAATTACGCCAGCGCGCTGCTGGAACCGGACGGAGGCGGCGGCTAGCTTCACGGGAGCCTGCCGCCTAATCCTCCCGGCATCCGGCATCGCTCCGGGCACTCTCGCCCAGGTGCCTGGCGAGGAACTTGTCGGCGGCGGCGTAGAGCTTCATCCGGTTTTCCGGCTTTGCGAAGTCATGCCCTTCATCCTCGAAGAGCAGGTACTCGTGGTCGATCCCCGCCGCGCTCAGCGCGGCGACGATCTGCTCGGATTCGGATTGCCTGACCCTCGGGTCATTGGCGCCGTGCGCGATCAGCAGCGGGATGGAGATCGAGCTGGCTCGCGATAGCGGGGATCGGGACCACAGGAACTCCTCGTCCGTCAAGTCGCCCAGCCTGCGATGGAACTGCGCGATCACCGGAGCCCAGTACGGCGGGATCGTCTCGATCAAGGTCTTGAGATTCGACGGCCCGACGATATCGACCGCGCAACGGTAGACGCCCGGGGTGAAAGCGGCTCCGGCCAGCGCGGCGTAACCGCCGTACGACCCGCCGTAGATGGCCACCCGCTCCGGGTCGGCCCAGCCGCTGGTGACCGCGAAGGCAACCGCGTCGGTGAGATCGTCCTGCATCCGCGCGCCCCACTCCCTGTCCCCGGCGTTGACGAACGCCTTGCCGTATCCGGTCGAGCCGCGGAAGTTGACCTGGAGGCACAGGTAACCCCGGTTAGCCAGCCACTGAGCCTCCGAGTTGAAACCCCAGCTGTCCCGTGTCCACGGACCACCGTGGACGTTGAGCACCATAGGCAATCTGCCCCGCCCGGCGCCGGGCGGAAAAGTCGCGTACCCGTGGAGCTCTAATCCGTCGCGCGCGCTGAACACGAACGGTTCCATGGAGGCCAGCACGTAATCATTCAGCTCAGGCCGGTGGTCGAAGAGGAAAACACCTTTTCGCTCTGCCCGGTCATACCGGAAGTACGGGATCGGGCCTGCGTCATTGGTGAAGCTAACCAACCAGGTCCGGTCGGCGTCGTCACCATTCTCGAATACCGGATCGCCGGGATGCAGCGAGCGAATGGCGGCGAGGTCATCCGCGATGGATGGGTCAAGTACCAGGTAATCGGCCCGGTCTCGCTGCAGCGTGGCAATCTGCGGAGTCCTGGTCTTCGGGTCTATCCGCACGCGGGTGACGTCGGCGACTTGACCTGGGTCAGCGGCGATGGTCTCGGCATCCCCGGTGACCATGTCGATCCGGATCAGCCTGGCCGTCTCCGCGCCCGCCGAAGTTATCAGCAGAAGCGACCGGCCGTCGGCGCTGATCGTCACCACCTTGGTGGTCATCGCATCGTCCGCGGGAATGACTGTTACCTTCCGCCAGGACTGCCCGGCCACGTCGCGCGTCAGGAGCTCCATGCCGCCGTCGGGCTGCGGGGAGAAGGCGACACGGATCGCCAGGCCGGCGTCCGCGGTCCAGCCGATCATTCCGGTGTTGCTAGCAGCCTTCGCCAGCTCCCCTGTCCGCAGGCTGAGGCGGTAGACATCATGCAGACGCCGGTCGTCCCTGTTCAGGCCCACGAGGACGTCATCAGGGCAGCCGGCCTCCAGCGCGATGAGCCGCGCCTGCACGCACTCGCCGGGCGTCAGGTCCCGGGTCCTCATCGTCGTCAGGTCCACGTCATGCAGGCGCCAGTTCTCGTCACCTTTGACATCGCGCAAGTAGAGCAGGTGCCGGTTATCGTGTGCCCAGGCGAACGTGCCGACGCCCCGGTCCTGGTCGCGGGTCACCGGCCTGGTCCGCTCCCAGTCCACGCCAGACCGGGTGCTCACCGGCGCGACCCAGATGTTCATCACGCCGTCGCTCGGCCCGATCCATGCGATCCTCGTCCCGTCAGGCGACAGGCGCGGGCTTATCCGTTCCGGGTTGCCGAAAAGAACGCTGAGCGGTATCTGCCTGGCCATGGCCGCACCTCACTTTCCTGTCATTCAGACGCGAACCTGACGTCGTCGATGTCATCCGGCACGGTGATCGGGTACTCGCCGGTGAAACATGCGAAGCAGAATCCGTTACCGTCCGGGCGGCCGACGGCGCGGCGCAGGCCGGACAAGGTGAGGTAGCGCAGGGAATCCGCGCCGACGATCTGACCAACGCCTGCCTCGGAGCGGCCGGCCGCGATCAGTTCGCCCGGACGGGTCATATCGATGCCCATGAAGCAGGGAAACCTGATCGGCGGTGACGCGATCCGCAGGTGGACCTCAATAGCTCCTGCCCGGCGCAATTCATCGACGATGTGCCTGGTGGTCGTGCCCCTGACGATGGAGTCGTCGACCAGCACGACGCGTTTGCCCGCCAGCAGGTGCCGCAGCGGGCTGAACTTCAGCCGGATGGCAGATTCGCGCAATCCCTGGGTCGGCTGGATGAAGCTTCTCGTGACGTAGCGAGACCTGATCAGGCCTTCAACGAACGGGATGCCGGACGCCTCGGCGAATCCCGCCGCCGCTGGCGTACCCGAGTCAGGCAAGGTGATCACGATGTCTGCCCTGACAGGCGATTCGGCCGCGAGCTGGCGGCCCATGGCACGGCGCGTTTCGTAGAGTGACTGACCAAGCAGCACTGAGTC
This sequence comes from Streptosporangiaceae bacterium, assembly GCA_035716545.1. Classification (GTDB taxonomy): domain Bacteria; phylum Actinomycetota; class Actinomycetes; order Streptosporangiales; family Streptosporangiaceae; genus Chersky-822. The sequence goes on along the minus strand of DASTJM010000096.1, from coordinate 321,943 downwards.
TGGACGTGCGAAGTAGATGAACTCGAACGAGCACATCGCCCGGCTGGCTGCCTGGCTCGGGATCGTGGCACCACCGAGGCCGGCCGCGCTGATCGACACGATCTCGGCTGGCTCGATTTCCCGGAGGAACTCGGCTCCGACCACGTCAAGCGCGCAAGTTTCGCTAGCGAGAACCTGACCTCTGCCTTGCCCTGTCTTCAGGTCGGCAAGAGCACCGAGGCAGAGCGGGCGGATGCCGAGCGGGTCGCGGGCCGCGACGAGGGCATCCTTGGTCATGAGCAGGAGGCAATACGCTCCCTCGACCTCAGCAAGCGCGGTAGCCAGCAAGGATTCGAGAGTTTTGCCCGGTACCCGGGTTAACAGGTGCCCGACGATTTCTGTATCGGAAGAAGAGGCGAACATGACGCCCTGCGACCGCAGCCGGTCTCGCAGCGCCGCCGCGTTCGTCAGATTACCGTTGTGAGCGAGCAGGAATGGGCCGATCTGGGGATGATCAAAACGCAACGGCTGGGCATTGGAAAGCGTCGTGCTGCCGTAAGTCGAATAACGGGTGTGCCCAATAGCGATGTGGCCGCGCAGGCCGGCGAGCAAGTCCTGATCAAAGACCTCGGAAACTAGGCCCATGTTCTTATAGTGCGTGATGACCTGACCATCGCTGACTCCTATTCCTGCCGAATCTTGGCCGCGGTGCTGCAGTGCGTGCAATCCGAAATACGTCAGGCCGGCTACATCCTCGTCCTCAGCGAATACTCCGAATACACCGCACTCCTCTCGCATCTCGTCGCCGCTCATCACTTTATAATTGTCCTTACGAATGGCCTAGCGCACAACAAGCAAGCGGATAATTTCACATTCGGAAAAATAGCGCCAGCGTCAGTGAAAGTTGAATTTGAACCCTAAAGACGGTTGAGTTTGAGCCCGCTGCAGTCCTGGCTGATGTTCAGCCTTGGCCGTCCTGGTCACAAGCTGGGCCGCGGCTCCGCGCACCTGCCTCGCCTGGCGCCGCGGGCGAGGCAGGTGATACGGTCAGAGACTCCTAAATCATCTCCCTCCCCCCGTTACAGGCTGTTTCGGGTCACCCGATACGGTCAGACGGGGAGGTTCGAGTATGACGGGGCTGGATCAGCGGCAGGACGTTCTCGGCGATGCGGAAGGCCGGCGGCGAAATCCGTACCTGGCCCTGATTCGCACCCCGGGCACCATGGCCTTCTCCGCGACGGCGTTCGTCGGGCGCATGTCGATGTCGATGTACGGGCTCGGCACGGTCCTGCTGATTGCCTCGCTCACCGGGCGGTACGGGGTTGCCGGGACCGTCGCTGCGGCAGGCGGCATCGGGTATGCCGCATTCGGCCCGTGGACGGCGCAGCTCGCTGACCGTATCGGCCAGCATAGGGTCCTGCTCACCCAGGTCATGATCTTCGCGGTCACGGCGAGCGCGTTCATCACTTGCGCTGAGCTGCGCGCGCCCTTCCCCGTGCTGCTTGTCACCGGGGTGCTCGCCGGGGCCAGCCTGCCGTCGACCAGCAGCATGGTGCGCTCGCGGTGGAGCGCCATGCTGAGCGCGCGGCCGCGCCAGTTGCATGCGGCGTTCGCGCTTGAGTCCGTGAACGATGAGCTGATCTTCGTGATCGGCCCGGCCCTGGTCACCGTGCTCGCCACGCAGGTGTTCGCCGCGGCCGGGGTTGGCCTCGCGAGCGTGCTCGCGTTCAGCGGGACGCTGATGTTCGCACTGCAGCACGGTACCGAGCCCCCGGCACGGCCCAGGCCGCCGCGCGTCCGGCGGCAGCGGCTGACCTGGCGCCAGAGGCTGCCGACGCTGCCGGCGCCCGGGCTAGTGATGCTCGGGCCCGCGCTGCTGGTACTCGGCGCGATGTTCGGCTCGATCGACCTGAGCACTGTCGCCCGCGCCACCGAGCTCGGGCACCGGCCGCTGGCCGGGCTGATCCTGGGTACGTACGCGCTCGGCAGCGCGATCGGCGGCCTGTGGTACGGCTCGCGTCAATGGCGGGCGCCGGTCGGTCACCGCTTCATCATCACCGGGGCGATCGCCGTTGGCTGCGCCGCCACCTTCTGGGCGGTGCCGAACCTGATCGCGCTTGACCTGGTCTGCCTGGTGTCCGGCTTGGCCATCGCTCCTACGCTGATCGCCGGCTACGCCATCTTGGAGCGCCAGGCGGAGCCGCACCGCAGGACTGAGGCGCTGGCCTGGCTCGGCTCCACAGCCTCGATCGGCGTGGCGCTCGGGTCAGCGGCAACCGGGCACATACTCGACGCCTACGGCGCCCGCGCGGGTTACGGCTTCGCGGCCTGCTGCGGCGCCGTCGCCGTCGCGATCTGCCTGGCCGGGCGGCGCAAGCTGGCCACCGCGGGCGAGGAGCCGGCACCCGCGCTTGCGATGCCCTGATACAGGCCGGATTATTCAGTACCGTAGACCACTGCCTACGGTCGGAGGTGGAGCGCGTGACCTGGCAGAACTGGGCGCGCAACGTCACTGCGAGGCCAGTGAGGGCGCGAACCCCGCGCTCCGCGCAGGAGGTCGCCGACGAGATCGTCAGGGCGGGGACCGAGGGCCTGGCGATCAGGATGACGGGCACCGGGCACTCCTTTACCCCGGCTGCGGTCACCGACGGGGTGCTGCTGCGCCCGGACGGGCTGACCGCGATCAGGTCAGTCGACGCGGAAGCCGGTCTTGTGACCGTGGAGGCAGGCTGCCCGCTCTGGCGGCTCAATACCGAACTTTTCGCCCGCGGCCTGTCGCTGACGAACATGGGCGACATCCAGGTACAGACCGTCGCCGGGGCCACCCAGACCGGCACCCACGGCACCGGCCGCGCGAGCGGCGGGATGGCCGCCCAGATCGCCGCGCTCGAACTCGCGCTTGCCGACGGCACTGTCGTCACCTGCTCGGCCGATGATCGCCAGGACCTGTTCGCCGCCGCGCGAGTCGGGCTAGGGGCGCTCGGGGTGGTCACGGCCGTGACGTTCAGGGTGGAGCCGGCGTTCTTGCTGCGTGCGCGCGAGGAACCCATGCGATGGTCCGAGGTGATCGCCAGGCTGCCCGAGCTCGCTAGTGGCAACGAGCACTTCGAGTTCTATTGGTTCCCCCATTCTGAAGGATGCCTGACCAAACGCAATAATCGATCGGAAGGCCCGGCCCGGCCGCTGCCAGGGTGGCGGCACTGGCTCGATGATGAGTTCCTCTCGAACTCGGTCTTCGGCGCCGCCTGCAGGCTCGGATACATCGCGCCGGGAATGATTCCGAAACTGAACTCGGCCGCGAGCCGGGCGCTGAGCGCGCGCACTTATACCGACGCGCCTTACCGTGTCTTTACGAGCCCCCGCCGGGTGCGGTTCAAGGAGCAGGAGTACGCCATACCCGCCGAGTACCTGTCCGGTGTGCTCGGCGAGGTGCGCGAGGTGTTCGCGCGCCGTGACTGGCGGATCAGCTTCCCGATCGAGGTCAGGCTCGCCCCGGCCGACGAGCCGTGGCTATCGACCGCCTACGGCCGCGACAGCGCCTACATCGCGATCCATGTATTCCACGCGGCGCCGCACGCGGAGTATTTCAGGGACATCGAGTCGATCATGACCGCCGTCGGCGGGCGGCCGCACTGGGGCAAGATGCACACCAGGGACGCCGAGTACCTGCGAAGTGTCTATCCGAGATTCGACGAGTTCGCGGCTGTTCGCGACGCTGTCGACCCCGAACGCCGGTTCGGCAACGACTACCTCAAGCAGGTACTCGGGTCCTAGCCTTTAGTTCCTTTCCTGAGAGGCACCCGGCGCCATCGCGTCCGCCGGGTGCCGGCTCAGGTGGCCGCTATGACCTCGAGCCGGCCCTTGGCGTCTCGGTCATCCACAGGCCCTGACCAAACTGATCCTGGATCGCGCCGGGATGGGAGCGTTCGTCCCGCCGTCGCGGCGCCCGCTCCATTTGGTGTTGTTGATCAGGTCCTCGGCCAGCGTGCCCGCCGTGTTGCCACCAGCGTCGGTCGGTGCCTCGAACTCGAAGAGCACCAGCTGGCGCGGTGTGCGGGATCTGGTCAAGGCCGGTCACCGCGCGGCACGCCACGACGACCAGGGGAACGATGCTTCCCGGGCGATAATGCCCTTCGGGTTCGCTGGCTAGCTCGACTCGCCCCGGCTTGGCCGGCCGGCGCAAGTCCGCAGATGTCATATCCCGCTCCTCAGGCTGTCAAAGTGACGCTGCCGCAAAGGCATGGCCAATGCCGCCCGCGCTATTTATGACGGGAATTGACACGGTGCCTTAATTCAAGGATTTAAACAGCGCGGGACAACGCGGTCAATAGCCGCATCCTGCGCGCGCGCTGCTCGCGGGCGCCGGAACTCCAAAGGGAGCTGTCGCGAAGCGTTTCCGGTGCGGCAAATCCCCTAGTGGAATTCTGCTAATCCCTGGTAAAGAGCGCGCGACGATCACGACGACTGCCCAACATATATCACGCTGCGATATTGTTACCAATTTCCACTAGTGGACATTGCGGCGGCCGGGGCGGGCGGACGGGGCGGACGGCCCCTGCCCGGCAGGCGTCACGGCAGGCGAGCCGGGCAGAATCAGGAGGTGCGCTTCCTGACACCACCTGCCCATGACCTCACCTACAGCGATGTATTCCTCGTGCCGAGCCGCTCTGCCGTCGGCTCGCGTAACGATGTCGACCTAGCCGGCACCGATGGCAGCGGCACCACCATCCCGGTCGTGGTCGCCAACATGACCGCAGTGGCTGGACGCCGGATGGCCGAGACCGTGGCCAGGCGCGGCGGGATGACCATCCTGCCTCAGGACATACCGGTCGATGTCGTGGCGGACGTCATTTCCTGGGTCAAGGAGCGCGACCTGATCTATGACACTCCGCTGACGCTCGGGCCGGATGCGACCACCGGCCACGCGCTGAGTCTGCTGCCCAAGCGTGCCCACGGCGGCATCGTGGTGATCGCCGACGGCAAGCCGGTCGGAGTCGTCACCGAAGCCGACTGCCTCGGCGTGGACAGGTTCACCCAGCTTCATCAGGTCATGTCGAGTGAACTGCTGACGCTCCCGGCCGGGGTGGACCCGGAGCAGGCATTCGGCCTGCTGCACGTCGGCCGGCACAAGCTCGCGCCCGTGGTCGATGACGCGGGGCGCTGCGTTGGCATCCTCACCCGCACCGGTGCGCTTCGGGCGACGATCTACTCCCCCGCCGTTGACGCGACACGGCGACTGCGAGTGGGCACGGCGCTCGGCATTAACGGCGATGTGGCCGCGCGCACCAAGGAACTGCTCGATGCGGGCACCGATCTCCTGGTGGTGGACACAGCGCACGGTCACCAGGAAAAAATGACCTGGGCTCTCGAAGCCGTGCGCTCGGTGTCGCCGACCGTGCCCGTGGTCGCCGGCAACGTGGTAACCGCCGAGGGAACCGCCGATCTGATCGAGGCGGGCGCCGACAGCGTCAAGGTGGGCGTCGGCCCGGGTGCCATGTGCACGACCAGGATGCGGACTGGAGTCGGCCGACCGCAGTTCAGCGCCGTGCTTGACTGCGCCGCCGAAGCGCGCAGGCTCGGCAAGCATGTCTGGGCAGACGGCGGGGTCAGGTTCCCCCGCGATGTCGCACTGGCACTGGCAGCCGGTGCGTCGAGCGTCATGATCGGGTCGTGGTTCGCGGGGACCTGCGAGTCGCCGGGCGACGTGTTCAGGGATCCGGAGGGCAGGCTCTACAAGGAGAGCTTCGGGATGGCCTCTGCCCGGGCAGTGCGACTGCGCACTACCGCCGATTCGCCTTTCGAGCGAGCGCGGAAGGAGCTTTTCGAGGAAGGAATTTCGAGTTCCCGGATGTATCTCGACCCAGCCCGGCCTGGGGTGGAAGACCTCATCGACGCGATCATCTCCGGGCTGCGAAGCGCCTGCAGCTACGCTGGCGCCGTCAATCTAGCCGAACTTCACGACCTCGCCGTCGTCGGCACCCAGAGCGCCGCTGGCTACACGGAGGGAATGCCCCTGCCCGCCGGCTGGTAGCGAGCCGGTGGCCGTGCGGTGGTGCCGCTGTGGCGGTGGTGCTGTAACGATGGTGCCGCTGGACGGCGGTCTGCTTTGCGGCGGTCTGCTTTGCGGCGGTCTGCTGGGCTGCCGGCTTGCCGCTGCGGGTCGGACGGCTCAGCCTTAGGCTGGGCATAAGGGCGCCGCCGACCGGCCCGAATGGCGCATCCAGCGCCGACATGTCACTTGGAGTGCCTTTGCCAGCCCGGGAGTGCCTTTGCCAGACCACAAGTTGAGTCGATCTCTAGTGCCCGCCGCCAGTTTCGGCACCCTCATGTTCGCCGCTGTGTTCGCCGCGATGTTTGCAGCTGTGTTTGCCGCTGTGCCCCAAGCCATGGCGGCCAGTGCTCCGGCCGGCCGTCATCTGGGCGCGGCGCGCAGCGCGCCGTTCATCAACGCTGCGGCAGGTGAACTGGTCAACGCCAAATCCGGCCAGGAACTCTGGAGCCGCGACCAGACGGTGCAACGACCGGTAGCCAGCCTCACCAAGGTTATGACCGCCCTGGTCGTAGTCACCGCCGGCCATCTGGGCAGGCGCATCAGAATCACCCAGGCGGAGGTCGAGTATGTGCGCGACTTCCACGCATCGAACGCGGGGCTGATCGCGGGAGACATCCTGTCGGCCAGGAACCTCCTCTACGCCATGCTGCTGCCCTCGGGTGCCGACGCGGCGATGGCGCTGGCGGAAAGTTACGGCCCTGGCATCCCCGCCTTCGTCCGGAAGATGAACTCGCTGGCCCGCAAGCTGCACCTGACCAGAACGCACTTCACGAACTTCGACGGGCTCCGGTCCAGTGACGTCTCGACGCCGGCGAATCTGGTGAAGCTGGGCGAGGCCGCGATGCGCCATAAGGCTTTCCGCGACGTGGTGAAGCGGAAATGGTTCAATCTCAAGGCCTGGCCGCACCGTCACCACTACTTCTGGCGGAACACGAATCTGCTGCTCCGGCGCTACCCCGGCACCATCGGGATCAAGACTGGCTGGACGCCGGCGGCTGGCGAATGCCTCCTCTTCGAGGCGGTTTACCGCAAGAAAACCCTGATCGGGGTGATCCTCGACAGCGCGCCAGCCAACTCGGGCATCACGTTCGTCGACGCGGCCAGGCTGCTGAACAGGAAATTCGGCCGCCATGTACCCATTCCCCCGCCGACCCCGCCCCCCGCGATGCCCAGCGGAACCCGTAAGCAACGACCCGGGCTCGGTAGCTGAGCGGCGACCCTGAAGAGCGCGGTTGGCAAAGCGACCGTAATGCTTGTGCCGGACGAGCGCGGCAGGGAATCTTTCAGCATGTCTGGGGAATTTCTGAACCGAATCTTCGATCTTGGCCGTACATCCTGATGATGGCCAGCCCGCGTCCGCACGAGGAGGTGTCGTTATGCATCGGCACGATGGGACCAATGTCGTGCGTCGCGATGATCGTCTGGGCCGGGTTCGCCGGCTGACTTACCTGGTCGCCGGGGTGGCCACAGCAGCTTCGCTCGGGCTCGCCGCGGTGCTGGGGGTCGTCATCCCGGGGCGCGCGGCTGCCGCCGGCACCCAGGCCCCGCATGGCCAGCCGGGCGGGGGCGGCCAGCCTGGCGTCGGCCAGCCTGACGGATCGGTCAATCACAGGTCTGGCGGTCACCGGACCGCTAGTCACCGGTCCGGCAATCACGGCAAGGGAGGAATTAAGCCCCCGGGCCAGCCGCCCTCGGGATCTAACTCGCCGCCAGCGGTTTCCTCCGGTGGCTCATGACCGCCCAGCATGTGCTCTGGTACCTGACCAGGGCCACGGGCCTGGTCGCGCTCATCTTGCTCACCGGCACGATCTCGCTCGGCGTGCTCGGTACCGCGCGCGCGGCGTCGGAGCGCTGGCCGCGTGTAGTCACGGCTGCCCTGCACAGGAACCTGGCTTTGACCTGCACGGCATTCATTGTCGTGCATGTGATCACGACCGTTCTCGATTCATTCGTATCGATTGGGCTGATCGCCGCTTTCATTCCGTTTACAGCTGATTACCGTCCGATCTGGCTGAGTCTTGGCGCCATCTCGTTCGACCTTCTGCTCGCCGTACTGATTACCAGCTTGCTCAGGGACAGGCTCAGTCACCGGGCCTGGCGGGCGGTCCACTGGCTGGTCTATGCGAGCTGGCCGGTCGCGTTGTGGCACGGGCTCGGCACCGGTACTGACACCAAGCTCGGCTGGGTGCTCGCTATCAATTTCGGCTCCGTCCTGGCCGTCGTTATGGCGGTCTGGTGGCGGCTGTCACTGACCAGGAACCGGACTGTGCGGGCCGCCGGCCTGGTCGCGCTCGCCGCGGCCGCGGTAATGACGGCGGTCTTCGTGCTGGCCGGGCCGTTGCGTCCGGGGTGGCCAGCACGGGCCGGGACTCCCCCGGCGCTGCTCGGCGTGAGCAAGCTGGCGAGCGCCAGGAGCCTGCGGTGACTCGAGAACCGCGGCTCACCATCCCCCGGTCACCGGGCCAGCCGGGCCAGCCGGGCCAGCCGGGCCAGCCGCGCCAGCCGCGCCAGCCGGGACCAGGCAGCCGGCTGACCGCGGGCTGGCGTGCATCCGGCCAGCCGGCCTCGCTCCGTTCGCACGTGAGTCGTTACGGCGCGACGCCCTACCACGAAGCCGGCGCGCTGATCGGCGCCGTCACCGAGGCCGGGCTTACCGGGCGTGGCGGCGCCGGGTTCCCTACCGGGACCAAGCTGCGCGCCGTCGCGAGCAAAACCGGCCAGGCCGGCCAGCGCGGCCGGGCGATCGTCGTGGCGAACGGCATGGAAGGCGAGCCAGCCAGCCAGAAAGACGAGGCGCTGCTCTCGCGCGCGCCGCACCTGGTGCTCGACGGAGTTGTGCTCACGGCGTGCGCGCTCGGTGCCGGGACCGTTCATGTCTGCCTGCCGCGGCGCGCCACGCGCCTCATCGCCGGGCTTCGCCATGCCGTCGACGAGCGAAGGGGCGCCGGCTTCGACCCGCCCGAGATCGAGATCGAGGTGCACGGCCTGCCGCCCCGCTTCGTGTCGAGTTCCGAAACTGCTCTGGTCAGCTGGCTGAACGGCGCCGACGCCAAGCCCGCGGCCACACCGCCCAGGCCGTTCGAGAAAGGCGTCGGCAGGCGGCCCACGCTAATCAGCAACGTCGAGACCTTCGCACACATGGCGCTGATCGCCAGATTCGGGTCGTCCTGGTTCAGGAACGCCGGGCTCCCCGACGCTCCTGGCACCATGCTCATCACGCTCGCGGGTGCCGTCGCCGAACCGGGCGTGTACGAGGTCGAGGCCGGCCTGGCGATCGGTGCCGCGCTATCGCTCGGCCATCCGGACGGACGAGCCGGCGCCGTGCTGATCGGCGGTTACTTCGGTACCTGGCACCGGCTCGACGACGTAGCCGGCCTGCCGCTCGCCGCCCCCGCGCTGCGCAGGGCCGGCGCCGCTCCCGGTGCTGGGGTTCTGCTCGCACTGCCAGCCGATGCGTGCGGCCTCGCCGAGACCTCCAGGGTGCTCGCCTGGATGGCCAGCCAGAGCGCCGGGCAGTGCGGCCCGTGCAAGTTCGGCCTGCCGGCGATCGCTGATGACTTCGCGCAAATCGCCTCGGGCCGGCCTGCGGGGCCAGTGCTCGCACGACTTGACCGGCGTCTCTCGGTCGTCATCGGACGCGGCTCCTGCGCGCACCCCGACGCCTCGGTCCGGTTCGCCCGGTCGGCCCTGGCGACCTTCGGCGCCGACGTCGGCGCGCACCTGGAAGGGCGTCGTTGCCTGGCCGAAGGCTCGGGATGGCACCGCAGCCGCGGCCCTGTGCTGCCGCTCCCTCAGTCACAGTCACAGTCGTGGCGATGAGGCCGCCGGCGCGCCAGCTGGCCGTCAACCCCATCGCATGCGACGGTCACGGGATCTGCGCTGAGCTCCTTCCCGAGCTGATCGAGCTCGACGAGTGGGGATACCCGCTGCTGCCGCCAGGGCCGGTGCCGCCCCGGCTGCTTCCGCTTGCCAGAAGAGCGGTCAGGTTGTGCCCCACGCTCGCGCTGCGCCTCGACCCCGCCACCCGTCACTGAACCTCAAGCAGTACCTTCCCGCGCTGCTGCGGACCCACAGCACCACCATCGCAGCCCTGGCCGCGCAGCCTCGCGACGGCCCGCTCCCACTCGGCCAGCCGATACCGGTGCGTCACCAGGAACGCGGGCCTGAGCTGACCGGAGTTCAGCAGCGCGAGCACGCCCCGCCAGGCCGCCGGCGTGTAGCTGAAGCTGCCCAGCATCGTGAGGTCATTGTTGACCAGGTCATCGATCGCGAGCGCCGCGGTTTCGCCATGCGGTGGCAACCCGATGAGCAGCACGGTGCCGCCGCGCCTGACCCGGCTCACGGCGGTCAGCACGGCATCGGCCGAGCCGGCCGCCTCGACAACCACGTCAAACCCCGAAGGCGCGGCTCCCGGCGCCGGATCGTCCGCCTGCGAGTCCGCCAGGCCGAAGCTCGAAGCCCCCGCCGCAGCGGCCAGCGCCGCCTGCGAGCTTCGCATCCCGACCATGTCGACCAGCGCCGGCGACCACAACCGCGCCAGCAGGACGGCAAGCAGCGCGATCGTGCCATCCCCGAGCACGAGCACCCGGGAGCCGGGTGTCAGTGAGACCTTGCTCAGCGCCTGGTACACCACGGCGGCGGGCTCGGCCAGAACCGCATCGGCGGCACCGACCCCGTCGTCCAGCGGGTGGGCGAGCGACCGCGGCACCAGGATCTGGCCAGCGGCGGCGCCGTCCCTGGTGAAGCCGATCTCGTCGTAGCTCTCGCACAGGTTCACCTGCCCGGCCGCGCACTTGACGCACCGGCCGCAGCCCACCATGCCCTCGACGACGACCCGGCGGCCGGCCATCGGGTGACCGTCCGCGACTATCCCCGTCCACTCATGGCCGAGCACGAGCGGGTATCTGAGGTAGGCCGGATCGAGCGTGCCGTCGATGATCTCCAGGTCCGTGCCGCACAGACCGACCAGCTCGGGCTCGACGAGCAACTCGCCTGGCCCTGGGTGCAAGGCGGCTCGCGAGAGCAACCGCACCTCACCAGGCTCGACGACGGTGAGCGCCTGGTGCCCGCCCGCCGGGTCGGTCATGCGGTAGCCCCGGCCCTGGACTCGGCCCTCGATCCGGAGCGGGCCGAGAGCGCCGTAAGCTCGGCGTACCTGCGGCCGCCTAGCTGGTCGGAGATCTCGTCGGCGGCCCGGCGAACGGTGCGGCCAAGCTCGTTGACTTTCCAGGTCGGCAGGTCATTCTTGATGCCGGTGACGCTCACCGCGCCAGCGCAGGATCCGTCATGCTCAAAGAACGCCGCCCCGACGCAGAAAACCCGCTCGGCGTCCTCCTCGTCGTCGACGGCGAAGCCGGCGGAACTAATGCTGGCCAAGGCGTCAAGCAGCGTATTGATGTCGGTGATCGTGTGCGGCGTCCTGGCCCGCAGGCCGGTTTCGGCGCATACCCGCCTAACCTCAGCCTCAGTCATCGTCGCGAGGATCGCCTTCCCGGCAGCCGAGGAGTGCGGTACCTCGCGCTGCCCGAGCGGGGTATAAAACCGCACGCTGCCGGGCCCGTCCACGCGCTCGATGAACACCGGGTACCCGTCGTCGTAGAGAGCCACTCGCGAGGTCATCTTGGTCAAGTCGGTGAGCTCAGCCAGGATCGGCCGGTAGATTTCGCCCAGCGGAATCTGGTTGCGGGTGATGTCGCCCAGCCGGATCATGGCCGTGCCCAGGGCATACCGCGGCCCGGGCCGCAACCTGAGCATGCCGGAGCCGGTGAGCGTGCGGGCCAGCGCCAGCGTCGTGCTCTTCGACGCACCGAGTCCTCGCGCTAGCTCGCTGAGCGTCTCCCCGCGCTCGGATCCCGCGGCCACGAGCTCGATCAGCCTGATCGCGCGGGCGACGCTGCGTACCGTATAGCGGTCGGCGATATCGTCGCCAGTGCGCAATCCGGATCCGGAGTCCTTGCTCAACTTGGCAGAACTGCCGCCATAGTGCGCCGCTGTCATCAACTCACCCCCACTGTCCCTTTCAGGCCCGGTTTGCGCCCGACATGTTCGGTACTACCGAACGCGAAGATTTAAAACGATACGCCCGCTTGACAGGCGGGCAAATCCGGGTTTCGCTGCTCACATCATTCTACGTCACCCAACCATGTTCGGTAATGCCGAACGAGGTCGCGGGTCGTGGCCTGCGGCATTGGAGGTCGCCACGTGAACAACACGGCGCCCGCAAACCACGCAGCGCCCGCAAACCACGCAGCGCCCGCAAACCACGCCCCCGGCAAACCCACCGTCAGCGAGAAAATCAACGGCGCTGCCGCTTTGAGCAGCCGCGGCCTCGTTCCCGAACCCGCCGCCGAGCCGAGCATGGCCAGATTTCCCGACGGTGCTCATTACCGGATCGAGATACCGAGCGTCGAAGGCCCTGCGGTCATGACGGCAGTAGTCGACGAGGCCGCCAGGCTCGGCGTCACCGTCAACCGGGTCTCCCAGGGCAGTGGCGCGATGTTGCTGTCAGCGATCGAGCTCGCCGAGCTGGCCGCGATCGGCGCCGAGACCGGCACGGAGGTGTCGCTGTTCGTCGGCCCGCGCGAAGAGTGGGACATCGGCCGTGCGGCAACGGCAGCCGAGGGTGCCGCCCTGGCCGGCCAGCTGCGCGGCACCAGGCAGCTGCGCTACGCACTCGACGACATCATGCGCGCGGCCGATCTTGGAATCAGGGGCTTCCTCATCGCCGACCCCGGACTGCTCGAGCTCGCCGCCGAGCTGCAAGCGCAGGGCCACCTGCCCGCCGCCATTGTCTGGAAGGTTTCGGCGGTGCTCGCGCCCTCCAATCCGCTCAGCTTCGGGCTGCTCGAACGGCTCGGCGCCTCAACGATCAACGTGCCGTCCGATCTCACTATCGGCCAGCTCGCTGAAATACGAGCGGTCAGTGCGCTGCCCATCGACTTGTACGTCGAGACGCCCGACTCGATGGGCGGCATCGTGCGCGGTCACGAGACGGCCGACCTGATCTGCGCGGCGGCACCGATGTACGCCAAATTCGGACTGCGCAACGCAAGGCCGCTTTACCCGAGCGGCGCGCATCTGGTCAGCGACGCTACCGCGATCGCGGTCGAAAAAGTACACCGTGCCGCGGTCGCCCTCGAATGGATCGCCCGGAGCGGCATTGACCTGACGCAGTCGCAGCCGGGCGCGAAAGGGCTCGGAATACCCGAACCGTGACCAGGCCAGCGTCGTCTGCCTGGTCTTGCAGCACCACCCAGTCAAGTTGCTCACCCTGGGCATGGGCAAGTTAGGACGACACCGGATAGGCCTGCCTCGGCCCTGACGCCACATCAGGAACCGTCTGCTTCCTTGCTGCCAGCTTGGTGCGCTGCCAGACTCGGGGCCCGGTCGCTGAGAACGGACCGGCTAGATCGACCTGGACCACCGGTTTCGCTCCCTGCTTCCCAGTTCGGGACGTCCAGGCGGCCCTGGCCCGCTACGAGCAGCTCGGCTTTGATGTCATGCCGTACACGGCAGGAACTGACTGGGCCTGGGTCAGGCTAGACGGAGGGTTGCCAGCGTAGCCGGGAGGTTGCCGGCCTAGCCGGGAAAGTTGCGGGCTTAGCAGGGAGGGTTATCGGGTTCTCGGCGGAGCGTTTACGGGTGCGGGAGCTTTTTCGTCGTGGAGCACGAAAATCCTCCCGGACCCGTAAACCCTCCACCAGGACCACGGACAACCCTCCCGCACGCGAAAACCCTCCCTCCAAGAACCCAGGCACCCCGGCACCCAGCCCCGGCAGGCAACTCCTGGACACCCAAGCCCCCGGCCAGCCAACCCCCCGGCCAGCCAAACCCCCGGCCAGCCAAACCCCCGGCCAGCCAACCCCCCGGCCAGCCAAGCCATAACCACCTGGCATCGCTGGAGCAGCGCTTTCGGGCCAGCTGACGGCGTACGTAGTCGAGAGCCGGACAGCCGTGCCCGCCGCGTAACGTTGATTCAGGAGCGGTCGGTCGCCTCGGCTCCGACCAGTTCGGGTTCGTCGGACTCGGGTAGTCGTGCGTCCGCCGGGCCTGCCGCGTCGCCGTGAGCCGCAGCCCGCCTGCGGGCCAACTCGCCCACCCCGACCCGGGCCGCCCCGACTTCGCCCGCCGGCTTCGCGGCGTCGAGCGGGTAGGCGACCTCGCCGTGCACGCGGACGTCGCCGTCGATCAGCTCGGCCTCCGACATCCTGAGCTTCATGAACAGGCCGATGCCTCGCAGGATCAGGAACGTTACCAGGCCGTCCCAGACGATCACGGTACCCGCTGCGCCCGCCTGCACGAGCAGCTGACCGGGGTGCCCGTAGAACAGCCCGGCGGTGGTCACATCGTGCCCCTTGCCTGCGCCCAGGTACACGACCATCTTCGGGTCGGCGAGCAGGCCGACCATCAGCCCGCCCGCCAGGCCAGCGAAACCGTGGGTATAGACGACGCCGAGCGCGTCGTCGACCTTGGTGAACGGCCAGACCTTGCGCGGCAGGTAGGTGAAAGCCACCCACACCAGCGAAGACGCCGTCAGCCCGATGAGCATCGCGCCGACGCCATTGACGTAGCCGGCCGCCGGGGTGATGGCGACCAGCCCGCAGATCAGGCCGTTCACGCCGCCGAGAAACGTCGGCCTGCGCTCGCGCCCGAACGCCATGTCCATGATCACCCACGTCATCATCGCCACGGCGGCGGCGAGGTTGGTGTTGAGCACGGCGGCCGCCGCGTCCGCGCCGGCGAAGTAAGGATCGCCGCCGTTGAAGCCGTTCCAGCCGAGCCACAGCAGGCCGGCGCCGGCTGCCACGAAGATCAGGTTGTTCGGCCTGGCCCGGTCCCGGTCGCGCCGCAACCGGGGGCCGACGACGGCGGCGGCCACGAAACCCGACACCCCGGCAGCCAGGTGGATCACGTAACCACCGCTGTAGTCCAGCGCACCGCGACTAGCCCAGAAGCCGCCGCCCCACAGCATGAACGCGGTGACGCCATAGGCGAACGTGATCCACAGCGGCACGAAGATGAGCCAGACCTGAAACCTGATCCGGCCGAGCACGCTGCCGATAAACAGGATCGGCGTGATCGCGGCGAATACGAACTGGAAATAGACCAGCGAGCTTTCCGGAAACCGCATCTTGGGCATCACACCGTCAAGGAGCGGAATACTCGCCCGTGCCTGCTCGCTCGTCGCGCCGACGACGGTGCCTGGCCGTCCGAGGAACGTGCCGAGCCAGGGCGACCCGAATCCCATCTTGAACGCCCACAGCATCCACACGATAAGGGTCAGAGCGAAGGCGCTGAACACCATCATCATCGTGTTGATCGCCCATTTCCGCTGCACGATGCCGCCGTAGAGGACGGCGAGCGCCGGAATGCTCATCAGCCCGACGAGCGTGGCCGCGGTGAGCTGCCAGGCGTTGTCGCCCGCGTTGAGCCAGTGCGGATACGGAATCACTCTTCGCCTCCAGACGACAGGACGACAGGGAGCGAAGGGCGCCGGACGGCCAGGCCACGCTGACTAGCATCGGCCCGCCACCGCTTCGGTGTGATCGGTACCGTTCATGTCTGTCATGGCCTGATTTCGCCGGCGTTTCCCGGCAGTTACGTCGGTGGAACGCTTCCGGGCACCCGCGCCCGCAGTTCGCGCGCACGCTGCGCTTTCCGCCGCGCTGCGGTTACCAGCGTGTTTCCGCGGTGTTACCGGGATGCGGGCCCGATGCTAGGAACTTAAGCGCGGCGATTGAGCTCGTGCCTGGCCCGGGGACCGGGGCAGATTTCCGCGATCATGGCCAGCGGCATGATGGCGGACAATCACATCGGCCATGACCTGCGTAAAGCTCCGTGGTCAACGTCGCGATCATGATCGCGGAACATCGCGCCTGTACCGGCCGCGTCCAGGCTGGCCGCCAGATCCCGTAAGTGCCCGGTATTGGGATGCGACCCGGAGCAGACCCGCGGCGGCCGCATGGATGCGGCGATTCAGGTTGGGATCTGGGTGTCGATTCGCGCACCGATGTTGTCCGCCGCCCCGGCGGCCCCGGCGGCCGTGGCGCTGGCATCGGCATCGGGCCCGACGGCCGCGCGCAGCCAGGTGCCGATCCGCTTGATCAGCTGCGGCCCCGCGCCTGACTCGGCATGCCCGAAGCCGGAAACGATCCACAGCTCCTTCGGGTCCCTGGCCGCATCGAAGATCCGCCTGGCATGGTCGACGGGGAAATACTCGTCTTTGTCACCGTGCACGACCAGCAACGGGATAGGGGAGATCAGCGCCGCGGCGTCGTCGGGCGGCAGCGGCACGGGGTCCCACTTGCCGCTGCTGATCCTGGTCTTGAGCACCCTCTTGGTGATCAGCCGCCCGGCCCGCTTCTCGACCGCGAGGTGGACCAGGCGCATCGGCCTGGTGCCGCGGAAGTACCACTGGCCAGGGCTGCTCACCGACACGACGGCGTCCACGTCGCCGATGAGGCCGCCGTGCCGGAGCACGATCGAACCGCCCATCGAGAACCCGACGGTGGCGATCCGCCGGTAGCCAAGCTCCCTGGCATAACCGACGGCGACGGCGACGTCCCTGATCTCCTTGTCCCCCACCGTGGACACGCCGCCGGACCGGCCGTGGCCGCGGAAGTCGAACGTGACGACTCCCCCGAAGTCGTTCAGCCTGGTGGCCGCGCGCCATACCGCCGGCCGCTGCCAGTTCAGCGTGAACCCGTGCGCCAGCACGATCCCAAGATCACTATCGCCCGGGAGATGCGCCGCGTCGATCGGCACGCCATCGGTCGTCACGATGGTCCTCGCGTAGGGTACGGGCTTGGCCATAGTTACATTCTGCGCGAGCGCAGGTCGTGGTCGGGCTTATCAGGGAGGAACAATCGTTATGCCAACGCCGGCCAGCACCGTGCTGGCCATCTGCCAGCAAGCGCGGCGGGCCGCGGTGATCACCCGCGAACTGCCGGCGAGCGCCAAGGATCGCGCGCTCGCGCTCGTGGCCGACGGGCTGGACAGGAGCAGAGACCAGCTCAAGGCCGCCAATTCTCACGATCTCGGCCAGGCACGGCGTGATGGCGCGTCCGCCACGCTGGTCGACCGGCTCACACTCACCGACACCCGGATAACCACCATGGTGAACGCGATCCGCACCGTAGCCGGTCTGCCTGATCCGGTCGGCGAAGTGGTGAGCGGCTCCGTTCGTCCTAATGGGTTGATGATCGAGCGGATACGCGAGCCGCTCGGCGTGGTAGCCGTCATCTACGAGGCACGGCCGAACGTGACGGCTGACGTGGCCGCGCTCTGCCTCAAATCCGGCAACGCCGCCGTGCTGCGCGGATCGTCGGTCGCCGCGCAGACCAACGCCGCCATCGCAGCCGTGATCACCCGGGCGCTGCGTGACTCCGGCGAGCTTCCCGAGCACGCGGTCCAGCTCGTCGGCGATCACTCGCGCGAGGCCGTCGTCGAACTGCTGACTGCCGGTGACTACATCGACCTGCTGGTACCGCGCGGCGGGCCGGGACTGCTCGCGACGGTCCGCGAGCACGCGACCGTGCCGGTGGTGATCGACGGCGACGGCAACTGTCACGTGTACGTGGACGCCTCAGCCGATCTTGAGATGGCGACCTCGATCGTGGTGAACGCCAAGACCTCGCGCCCGAGCGTGTGCAACGCGGCCGAGACGCTGCTGGTGCACGCCGACGTGGCCGAGCGCTGGCTACCTGACGTGCTGGGCGAACTGGACAAGCGCGGCGTCGTGGTACGCGGCGATGCCAAGGTGCGCGCGATGTGGCAGGACGCCGAGCCGGCGGCCGAGGATGACTGGTCCGCTGAGTACCTTGACCTGATCCTGGCAGTGCGGGTCGTCGGCGGCATGGACGAGGCGCTCGCGCACATCGCCCGGTACGGCACCCGGAACTCAGAAGCGATCGTGGCGCAGGACATCGCCGTAGCCCGGCGGTTCGCCAGGGCGGTCGACACGGGCAGCGTGTTCGTGAACTGCTCGACCAGGTTTTCCGATGGCGGCGAGTTCGGGTACGGGCTGGAGATCGGGGTGTCCACGCAGAAGCTGCACGCCCGGGGTCCCATGGGCCTCGAGGCGCTGACCTGCGTGAAGAATGTGACGTGGGGTACGGGTCAGGTCAGGTTGTAGCCGGTGCGCCCGGTCCGAACACCACAAGCGAGTCGCGGTGGACGGCGTGCATGTCACGGACGGCGCGCCGCTCTGGTGACCCAGCGCTGACCTCGCCCGTCTTGAACGCTCCGGCGGCCAGCATCGCCGCGCACGCGCGCGGCTGGGCAGCCAGCAGCGCGTCGGCCAGCAGCCGGACCCGCTCGGGCGTGGCGTCCGCTAGCTCCCTGAGCGCTTGCCTCGCCGCCTGCGAGTTCCGCCGGGTGAGGTTGGCCACGTCGGCGAAGCGCTCAGGGTCCAGCGCGCCCGGTGCTTGCCGCAGCCGGAGCAAGACCGACATCACGTCGGCGACCTCGTCGGGTGACAGTGCCCTGAGCAGCCGCAGCACGACCGCGGAGATGGCGACCGAGCCGCGGCCGAT
Organism: Streptosporangiaceae bacterium; assembly: GCA_035716545.1. Classification (GTDB taxonomy): domain Bacteria; phylum Actinomycetota; class Actinomycetes; order Streptosporangiales; family Streptosporangiaceae; genus Chersky-822. The sequence continues at coordinate 303,379 of DASTJM010000096.1, read as the reverse complement.
GAGCCGTTCCGGGTGCCGGACGTCGACGAGCTCGACCACGGCGCCGGCCTCGAAGTCCCCGTCCACGCGCTTGACCCCGGACAGGAACAGCGTGCTGCCAGCTCGCAGGCTCCGCTCGGCCTCACGGTTGATCCCGATCGCGCCCATCGGGTAAGCGATGCCGCCGACCCACCGGTCGGGCGGGCTGAGCTGGGCGGCGGCGGCCCTGATCACGGTTCCGATGGGCCGGCCGGAGCCAAGGCTGCGCGCCACGACCTCGGTGTCCCTGGCCGAGCCGATCGCGACGTCGACGCCGCAGTAAGCGGCGCGAGCGGCGGCGTTGAGCTTGGACCTGATGCCGCCCGTGCCCTCGCCAGCCGTCGTGCTCCTGACGGTCCTGGCCTGCTCGGGAGTCAGCTCAGCCAGCAGGTCGCGCATCTGCCCGTCGGCGTAGACGCCGTGGACGCTGGTGAGGAACGTGAGCCTGCTCGCCTGCGCCGCGACCGCCACCGCGACAGCGACCTGATCGTTGTCGAGCTCTGCCCGAGGGTCGGTGGTGTCGTTGCCGTTCACGATCGGGAGCAGTCCCTGCTCGAGCGCGGAGACCAGTACCGTGCCGACGTCGCGCATGGCGCTGGCGGAATCCAGGTCGCTCCTGGAAAGCAGGATCTGGCACACCTCGACGCCGACGGCGGCGGCGAGCTGCCGGTACAGCGCCATCAGGGCCGGCTGCCCCACGGAGGCGGCTAGCGCGAGTCCGAGCGGGCCGTGCGGGCCGTACTGGCGGGCGGCGCTGAAGCGGTCAAGCGCGGTCTCGACGGCGGCGACGGCCTCGGTCGCCGGCTCCTGGCTCACCGACTCGCGCATAACCCCGACCAGCCGGGCCAGCTCGGGGCCGGCCCTCGCGGTGGGTCCTTCGTAGGCGAGCAGCCTGCGGCCGAGCCTGGCTGCCCCAGAAGTGACGAGGATAACGTGGTGACCTCGCCGTTGGGCTGCCGCGACCTGGGTCACGAGGTCGGCGATCACGTCGAGGGCGAGCCCGTCACCGCTCGCGATCGAGCTCGAGCCCAGCTTGATGACCAGCGTGGTCATGTGCCCCGACCCGCAGTCGTGCGCACCACCGCCAGTAGTCCGCTCTCGACGGCACCCTCGCTGCCCTTCGGCGGCCACGTACCCATCACCACGCCCGCGAGGCCTGGCTCAGCCGATGGCGGCCGGCCCGGGGCAAGCACCCGGATGACCTCGATCGCGGCGGTGCTGACCGTGAACTCGTCTGTGGTCAGGCGACGGCCATGCGCGTGCGCCTGGCCGGCACCGGTCCTGCTGCTCCTGGTGGCGGTCGTCTCGGTCTCGGTCAGCCTGATCAATTCAGCCGCCCAGACCGGGTCGGCAGTGCCGTCGTAGATCCAGCGGGTGCCAAGCACACTGTGCTCGGCGACAGCGATCAGCGAGTCGGCGGCTGCGCTCACCGGGACCGACTCGGCCAGCGGCGCGCGACGGTAGGTCATCGGCGCCTGGTACACCACCGAACCATCCGTGACCAGGTGGGTCTCGATGCCTACCCCCAGCCGGATCCTCGAACCTGACGAACCCGACCGGCCTGAGCGCGGGTTCCCGCGAACCCGGGTACCACGGCTGCCGGGCGACCCACTGCGCAGGAAGTCACGAAAGTGCGGCGTCAGCGTGGCACCAGGATGGATCTTCGGCATTGCGGCACTCTAACGCGCGCTCTCTCGGCCGCCCCGCGCGCCTTGCTGGTCGTCCCGCCGCTATCGGCAACTGCCCCATCAATGATCCCGTTCTGAGGTTCGCTGGTGGCGGCGGGCGGCCTGGCCGGCGCGGTTCGCGGCCGGCCAGGCGCGGGCCGGCCCGGGCCAGGGCGACCGCCGTCCAGCAGCCGGCCCGGGCCGGGGCGACCGCCGATCAGCAGCCGGCCCGGGCCGGGGCGACCGCCGATCAGCAACGTCGCGCCTGTGCTGCTGACCGGACACCGCTCCGGTCAGCAACGTCGCCGCGATCTTGCTGCCCTGGCGGCAAGATCGCGCCTTTGCTGCTGTTCCGGCGCCGTGGTCAGCAGAGGTGTCCCCGCCGGGTACGGCCCGCGTGGCGAGGGCACCGCAGGAGCGGATGTGCCGTGCTATAAGCGCCGGCTGCGATCGCGGCGCGACACCGACGCCGGCCCGATGTTCCGCCGTGTGGTGTCGACCACCCAGGTACAGCACCTGAACTTGCTTCCGTTCATCACAGCCGCCGCACGGCACAAGCAGGTAGGCCTCATTGGTTCCTCAAGTCGGTCGACGCCGGATTCGAGATCTGGCGGCAGGGCCTGGCGATCCGCGGCTACGAGGTCCGCCCGAAGCTGAAGGCAGTATCGCGTCCGAAGCGCGAGAAGAAGCGCGGGCAGCCGCGAAAGAGCCGGAAGTGACGCTGCGAGTCCGGCCATAGCTGGTTGGATGTCTAGGTGCGGATTGCGACCTGGAATGTGAATTCAGTGCTGGCTCGACTGCCCCGGCTCGTGGAGTGGCTCGAGCAGGCGAGGCCGGATGTCGTCTGCCTGCAGGAGACCAAGGTCGGGGCCGACGCGTTCCCCGCGGATTCGGTGACGCCGCTCGGCTACGAGGTGATGCACCACGGCGAGGGCCGCTGGAACGGCGTCGCGGTCCTCTCCAAGATCGGCTTCTCCGAGGTTGAACGCGGACTGCCCGGCGACCCCGGCTTTCCTGACCCTGGCACCACCGAGGCGCGGACGCTCGTGGCCACGTGCGGGCCGGTCCGGGTCAGGTCCGTCTACGTTCCGAACGGGCGCGCTCCCGATGACCCGCACTACGCCTACAAGCTGCGCTGGCTGGCGGCACTGCGCGACGTCGTGGCAGGCGAGGCCGCGGGACGCTTGCCGTTCGCGGTGATGGGCGACTTCAATATCGCGCCGACAGATGCGGACGTGTGGGATCCGTCCGTCTTCGTCGGGTCAACGCACGTCACTGACGCCGAGCGCGGCGAGCTTGCCGGGCTGCGGGCGGCCGGCCTTTCAGACATCATCCCCCGCATCGCCAAGGGGCCGCATCCGTATACGTACTGGGACTACCGGGCGGGCGCGTTCCACAAGGGCATGGGGATGCGGATCGACCTCGTGTACGCCAACGCGGCGCTTGCCGGCCTGGTCAGCGACGCCTGGGTGGACAGGGAAGCCCGCAAGGGCAAGGGTCCCAGTGACCACGCACCGGTGATCGTCGATGTCAGGCTGTGACGTCTGCCTGCCGGCGCTCGCGCTCGCCGAGAGGTTCGCTGGGCGCGCGGCGGTCGCGCTCCCAGACTGGCCGCCGCTTCTCCAGGAACGCGTGCATGCCTTCCCGCGCATCCGGCAACTGGCTCGTCGCTGCCATGACCTCTATCGCGTAGCTGTAGGCCTTGGGCTGATCAAGGTCGATCTGCGCGTACAGCGCCTGCTTTCCGATCCCCTTGCTCTGCGCTGATCCGCGCGTGACGCGCCTGAGCATCTCGTCGACGGCGTGATCAAGCTCATCGGCAGGCACCACCTTGTTCACAAGGCCCCAGTCGAGTGCCGTGGCAGCGTCCACCACCTCGCCGGAGAGCGCCATTTCGGCAGCCCTTTTCCTCCCGATATTTCGGGCGATAGCCACCATGGGGGTATGGCAGAACCAGCCGCCCTTGCCCCCGGGCGCGGCGAAGCCCGCGTTCTCGCTGGCAACCGCGAGATCAGCCGAGGCCACGAGCTGGCAGCCCGCCGCCGTCGCGAGGCCGTGCACCCGGGCAACCACTGGCTGAGGCACCTCCTGCATGAGCGTCATGAGGTCGGTACAAGTCACCAGCAGCGAGCGCACAGCCGCCAGGTCGGCCCCGGCGACATCAGCGAAATCATGCCCTGCGCTGAACACCGGCCCGTTGCCAGCAAGCACGATCCCGACCGCGTCGCTCTCGCCGACCTGCGTGAAGGCCGTGATGAGCTCGCGCATGTGCGCAAGTGACAGCGCGTTGCGGCGCTGCGGCCTGTTCATCGTGATGGTGGCAAAATCGCCGGACCGGCTGACACGGATGTGCTCGAACCCGACGGTGTCGATGGCTGTCACGACCAGTCTCCCTTCCCCACTTCGCAGCTTACGTGCGCCGGCTTACGTGCGCCCGCTTACGTGCGCCGGCGCCCGTGCACCTGCGGGCGATCGGTCCCAGAGGGCGACCAGCTGAGCCGGGCTGATGTTGCCGCCGCTGCAGATGACGGCGACACTCCGCCCAGCGAACTTGTCCGGGTCAGCCAGCACCGCGGCTAGCGAAGCCGCGCCGGATGGCTCCACCAGGTTGCGGGTTTTCTCGATCATGGTGCGGGTCGCCGTCCTGAGCCGGTCCTCCGATACGAGAACGAAGTCATCGAGCAGATCCCGCATAATTCGCTGCGTCAACTCGAACGCGGTACGCGTGGCCAACCCCTCGGCCATCGTGCTCATCGGTCCGTCACGCAATTCCTTTGCCTGCCACGAGCGGAAAGCCGATGGAGCCGCCTCAGCCTGCACCCCGATAACCGTGATCGAGGGCCTGACCGCCTTGGCGACCAGGCACACGCCAGCGGCCGCGCTGCCGCCTCCGACCGGCACCACGATGACCTCGATATCTGGCCTCGACTCAACGATCTCAAGCGCGTAGGTACCCACGCCGGCGATGAGCGCAGGCTCGTTGGCCGTGTGAATGTAGCGGTAGCCGTGGTCAACGCCGAGCTTCTCAGCGTGTTCACGAGCATCATCGAAGTCCCGGCCGTAAAAGACGACCTCGGCGCCCATGGCCTGCATCGACTCGACCTTCACCGGGTTGGCTGCCTCGGGCACGCAGACGAGGGCGCGGACGCCAAGCAGGTTCGCGGCGTAGGCGATGGACTGGCCGTGATTACCCGTGGAGGCGGTGACCACGCCACGCTGGCGCTCGTCGTCACTGAGCTGGCTGATCAGATTGATGCCACCGCGAATCTTAAAAGCGCCAATTGGCTGGTGATTCTCATGCTTCACCCAAATTTGCGCTCCCGTAAGTGCATCCAAGGTCGGGTACCGGTGAAGCGGAGTAGGTTTCAGGTACGGCGCGATGCGCTGACGAGCCGCTAGGACGTCTGCGAGATCTGGGATATCCGATACGCTCATGGCCCTGTTTCTACCACGGGCCCTCCGCGCTGGTCGAAAGGCCGTTAATTACCATAAGATACACGAACACGAACTATCGGCTTGATGGCGGGCCGCAAGGCGCCCTGCCGGCGACGGGCGGCAGGGCGCCGGGCACACGCCGCTGCCTCCGTTCGCGAGCCCATCCGGGTCTGGGTGCGCTCCGGTGTCGAGCGCCTGCACTTAGCTGGCCAGGCGTCCGCGGTCCTGAAGTACGCGCAGGCTCCGTTCGACCGCGAGCACCTGGCGCTGCGGCTGGCGGAGCGTCACGGCGTCCCCGTCCCGCGCTTGCGCCAATGCCATCGAGTTCGCGCTGGGGGACTTCCGCCTCTGGTGCAACATTGGCACCAGCACCAGCGAGTGCTCGAGCCCTGCGCCCACTAGGTGGGGCACCCTGCTGTCGCCCTCGCAACAGCAGGGTGCCGCACCTGCCATTTGCCCGCTCGTCCGCGCGGGCCGGCTTCCGCATCGCCTCGGAGCGAGATCACGTTCAGGTAACAGTGTGGCCGACAAGCCTTGAGGTGCGGCCCGTCACTGGCTTACGCTCCTGGCAATCGCTTCGGTAAGCGCTTTCCGAAGTAACTGAGATCCTGAATCTAGCTGTTCCCCCGCTACAAACGAGACCAGAGCACGGCAAACTCCAGGCATGGAGCTCGGCACCATTCGCCGGCTGCGGTAAGCGCTTACCGAAGTCGGGCGTGGAGTCTGCGAGCCCTGGCGAAAACCGAGCCGTCGACGAGCGAGCCCACGCCGACGACGAGACCGCAACCCAGACGACACTCCGAACGAACCCGGTTAGCCACGAAGGACCCGACGCCACATGCCTGATCTCCCGGCCAGCACGGCGAACCCGGCCAGCCCGGCGAACCCGGCCAGCACGGCGAACCCGGCCAGCCCGGCGAACCCGGCCAGCCCGGCGAACCCGGCCAGCCCGGCGAACCCGGCCAGCCCGGCTAACCCGGCCAGCCCGGCGAACCCGGCCAGCCCGGCGAACCCGGCCAGCCCGGCTAACCCGGCCAGCACGGCGAACCCGGCCAGCACGGCCAGCACGGCTAACCCGGCCAGCACGGCCAGCACGGTCAGTGGTGCTAGCCCGGACGGGCCGGTGCTCATCGCTAGCCTGCGGGCCTATGACGGTCCCCTCAGCCCAGGGAGTTCCAGTCCGGCCGGCGGGCAGCAGCCCACCATCTATGACGTCGCGCGGGCGGCAGGGGTGTCGATTGCCTCGGTGTCGCGGGTGCTCAACGGGCACCGCAACCCGCGCCAGGAGACCCGGGATCGCGTACTGGCGGCCGTGCATGAACTTGGTTTTGTCCCCGATGGCGCAGCCAGAGCCCTATCTGGCCGCCTCAAGGAAGTCGTCGGCGTCGTTTTCCGCCGCGTGCCGTGGAGTGAGAGTGCCGACGGGATGATCGCGATCACCGAGGAAGACGAGAGCCTGCAGTTCACCGACGTGATCAACCGTGGCATCGAAGTGGCCGCGCAGCGGCGCGGATTCAACCTGATTATCGGCTCGGTCGACGTCGAAGGCCACGACGCGCACCGGCGGGTCATGATGATGGCGCGCAAGTGCGACGGGCTGATCCTGCACGACCAGGTGCTCGAGCCGCCCAGGCTCGCTCAGTTGTCGCGGCAGGTGCCGGTCGTTACCATGGCGGGCGTCGCGACCCAGACGACGGCCAATGTCAGGAGTGACAACGGCACTGGCATGACCGAACTGGCCAGGCACCTGATCCGCGATCACGGTTACCAAACCCTGGCCTACCTGGCTGGCCACGCGGATAGCCCGGACAACCTCGCCCGGCGGCTCGCCCTCGCCGAGGCGGCCGCGAGCGCGGGCGTGCGCTTCGTCGAAGGGCCGCGGTGGCAGGGCAATTACCTGGCCTCTGGTGGCGTGCGGGCCATGCGCAGCCTGCTCATGGCGAAGGCCGAGCTTCCGCACGCGATCGTCTGCGCCAACGACCAGACCGCACTCGGCGTGATCCACGAACTGGCACGGCACGGGATCGACGTGCCCGGTGACGTCGCCGTGACGGGCTTCGACGATATCCCCCTCGCCCGGCACCTGCGGCCCCGGCTCACCACGGTGCGCCAGCCGATTCAGGATCTGGGCGCGACTGCCTTCGAGGTACTCAGGTCCATGATCGCCGCGCGTGCCCGCGACGGCCACGTAGCAGCTGAACGCGACGTCGTCCTGGCGACCACGATCGTCCGCCGGGAAAGCTGCGGCTGCCAGCCTGACGGCAGCCAAGACAGCATTCCAGACCACCCAGCGACAGGCCGGTGAGCACATGCGATTGATAACCAGGCGGCTCGTGCTCTACCTGCTGACCGCCATTGTCGCCATCACGGTGAATTTCTTCATCCCGCGCCTCATGCCCGGCAACCCGGTCGAGGTCGCCATTGGTCACATGCAATCCCGCGTCACTCCGGCCACGATCAAGGCCCTGGACGTCCAGTACGGGATCAACACCCACCTCAGCCTGATCGGCCAGTACGTCCACTACCTGGGGCAACTCATCCACGGGAACCTGGGCATCTCATTCAGCGCGTACCCGTCGACGGTCACCAGCGTGATCCGCGCCGCGCTGCCGTGGACGGTCGGGCTGGTCGGGATGGCGACGATCATCAGTTTCGCGGCCGGAACGCTGCTCGGCATCGCCGCGGCCTGGCGGCGCGGCTCCTGGCTGGACAACCTGCTGCCCGCGATGACCTTCTTCCAGGCTGCGCCGTACTTCTTCGTGGCGATCTTGATGGTGGCGTTGTTCGCCACCAGGCTCGGATGGTTCCCGCAGAACTCTGGCTACGACACCACGACTTTGGACCCCGGCATCAACGGAGCCTTCCTCGGAAGCCTGCTCGACCATGCGGTGCTTCCCGCGCTGACCATCGTGGTCGGTTCGATCGCGGGCTGGATCATCGGCATGCGCAACATGATGCTCACCACGATGGACGAGGACTACGTGCTCATAGCCCAGGCGAAGGGCCTGAGCAGGCGCCGCGTGATCAGCTACGCGGCACGGAACGCGATCTTGCCGAATGTGTCGGGATTCTCACTCGCCATAGGCTTCGTCGTTTCCGGTTCGCTGCTCACCGAGATCGTCTTTTCCTACCCTGGCATTGGTTACATCCTGCTCCAGGCGATCGGAAATGAGGATTACCCGCTGCTCCAGGGCATCTTCCTGATCATCACGTTCGCCGTTCTCGGCGCGAACCTGATCGCGGATTTCACCTACTCGTTCCTCGATCCGCGAACTCGGCAGGAGGCCTGAAAATGTCAGCAGTAGCCGGAACCGGTTCGCTCCCCGCCGATCCGATTCAAGCAGGCCCGCGTCGCCGGAGCCGCTCCTGGCAGTTGCCCAGGTCGCTCAAGATCAGGATCGGACTGTTCCTGACGCTGGCCTTCACCCTGCTGGCCATCGTCGGCCCCTGGCTCGCCCCCTATAACCCGAACACCAGCCTGACCACGAACTCGGGCGTTCCGCAGCCGCCTTCGGGTGCGCACCTGCTCGGCACCACCCAGGTGCAGCAGGACGTGCTCTCGCAGCTGCTCGCCGGCGGGCGCAGCACGATCCTGGTCGCGCTCGTTGCCGGCGCTGTCGCGACCGCGCTCGCCGCGCTCTTCGGCGTGACCGCCGGTTACTACGGCGGCATGCTCGACGATCTGCTCTCGATGCTGGCCAACATCTTCCTGGTCATGCCGGCGCTGCCGCTGCTGATCGTGATCTTCGGGTTCCTGTCCAGGACCGCTAACCCGAATGACTTCCTCATCGGGCTGGTCATCTCGGTGACCGGCTGGGCGTTCGGGGCTCGCGTCCTGCGAGCGCAGACGCTCAGCATGCGGAACCGCGACTACGTCGTCTCCGCCAAGATCATCGGCGAACGCGGCTGGCGGATCATGACGTTCGAGATCTTGCCCAACCTGGTGCCGATCGTGGCTACCTCGTTCCTGTTCACCGTGATCTACGGAGTCGGCGCCTACACGGCGCTGTCGTTCCTCGGAGTGATCAGCGTCGCGCACTGGAGCTGGGGCACCATGCTCTACTGGGCTCAGAGCGCCCAGGCGGCGCAGCAAGTGCACGTCGAGTGGTGGTGGTTCCTGCCACCCGGGCTCGCCGTCGGCCTGTTCGGCACGGCGCTCGCGCTGCTCAACTTCGGTATCGACGAGTTCATCAACCCGCGTCTGCGCGCGGCCGGCCTGACCAGGCGCGGCGCCCGCCGCGCCGGACTGCCGTCCCGCGTGCCGCTGGGGCTGACCCCCGTGATCAAGCCATGACAACTGCCATGACACGCACCGAGTCGCTGCTCGAAGTGACGGGCCTGTCGGTGGACTACGGCTTCGGCGAATCCGCCGTGCACGCGGTCAGCGACGCTGACCTCACGCTGCACCGGGGCGAGGTGTTCGGCCTGGCCGGGGAGAGCGGCAGCGGGAAGTCCACGCTCGCCTACGCCATCGCCAGGCTGCTGCGGATGCCAGGGGTGATCACGGGCGGCCGGGTGCTCTTCCGGACCGGCCACGGCCAGCTCGACCTGCTTGCCGCGGGCGAGGCTCAGCTCCGCGAGCTGCGCTGGAACCAGCTCGCCGTCGTCTTGCAGAGCGCCATGCACGCGCTGAACCCCGTCATGACGATCGGCACCCAGCTGACCGACGTGCTGCAGGCGCACCGGCCCGACTTTGACCGCCCGGCGAGGCGAGCCAGGGCGGGCGAGCTGCTCGAGATGGTGGGCATCCCGCGGGGACGGCTGGCCAGCTTCCCGCACGAGCTGTCCGGCGGAATGCGCCAGCGAGTCATGATCGCGATGGCACTCGCGCTCAGCCCGCAGCTGCTGATCATGGACGAGCCGACGACCGCGCTCGATGTCGTCACCCAGCGCGAGATCCTGGACGAGCTGATGGACCTGCGGGCCGAGCTCGGCTTCGCGGTGCTCTTCATCACCCACGACCTCTCCTTGCTGGTAGAGATCGCCGACACGATAGCGGTGATGTATGCGGGGCGGATCGTTGAGTCGGCTCCGGCCGGTCAGCTCTACCAGTCGCCGCGGCATCCGTATTCCGACGGCCTGCTGCGCTCCTTCCCAGGGCTGCACGGGCCGAAGGAGCGCATGACCGGCATCGCGGGCTTCCCGCCTGACCTGCGGCAACTACCAGCCGGCTGCGTATTCCGCCCCAGGTGCCGCTACGCGTTCGACCGCTGCGCCACCGACTCGCCCCCGCTGCGGCCAGCAGGCACAGCGCCGCGGACTTCGGGGCTGGTCGCCTGCTGGCTGCACGACGGGGCCGGACTCGCGGAGGCTGACCTGGCAACGGAAGGGAGCGTGGCATGACCGGCCCTGGCCAGGTGCGCAGCCACCAGCAGGTGACCGAACCCCCGCTGCTCGAAACGCGGGGGCTGACCAAGCACTTCCGGATCCGCAGCTCCCGGCTGAACCCGCACGGCGGCGCGGTGCATGCCGTCGACAACGTCAGCCTGGCCGTGCCGAAAGGCGGCATCACGGCGATCGTCGGCGAGTCCGGGTCGGGCAAGTCGACTCTGACCAGGCTCATGGCCCGGCTGATCAAGCCGACGAGCGGAGAGCTGCTGCTAGACGGGCGTAGGCCCGCCGCGTCCACGCGACGGGCCTACGCCACCCACGTCCAGCTCGTGCTCCAGGATCCTTTCTCCTCCCTGAACCCGGTCCACGACGTTCGTTACCACCTGGCCAGGCCGCTGATCGTCCACAAGCTCGCTGGCACGTCGCTCGACCAGGCCATCGAAGGCCTGCTCGACCGGGTCTCGCTGAGCCCGGCGGCGTTGTTCACCGGCAAGTACCCGCACGAGCTGTCCGGCGGCCAGCGCCAGCGAGTCGCCATCGCCAGGGCGCTCGCGGTCCAGCCGAGGCTGCTGCTCGCCGACGAGCCTGTCTCCATGCTCGACGTGTCAATCCGGCTCGGGGTGCTCAACCTGCTCGCCGACCTGCGCGACAACGACGGCCTGTCGATCGTCTACGTCACCCACGACATCGCCTCGGCGCGTTATCTCGCCGACGTGATCGCGGTGATGTACGCGGGCCAGCTCGTCGAGTCGGGCCCGGCGCAGACGCTGACCGACGAACCATCGCACCCTTACACCGAGCTGCTGCTCAGCGCGGCGCCCGACCCGGCGCGCACCCGGGTCACCGTGAACCTCCGCGGCAAAGGCCAGGTCCCCAACCTGGTCGCTCCCCCGCCAGGCTGCCGGTTCCACCCGCGCTGTCCGCACGCGATGTCGATCTGCGCCGAGAAGGCACCGATGCCGTTCGAGATCTCGCCAGGACACTTGAGCGCCTGCTGGCTGCACGCGAGCGGGCTCGACGAGAGCCAGCGAGCACCGCGCGCCCGAAAGGAGGCCTGAGACCAGTTACTACTACCAGCACAGCGCACGGAGGCGAGCCCGGCCGACCGCGCTGCAGCAATTCCTGAGAAGACCCGCACGGTCATACAAGACAGGCCGGCGCAAGCCGGCCGGGCACTATGGAGTCTAGGCAATGAAACTTCCGATCATGAAGAGCCTGGTCGTCGCTGGCGTGTTCAGCCTCGCGATCACGGCCTGCAGCAGCTCGTCCCCGGGCAAGCAGGCCGCCGGAGCGCAAGGCAAGCCGCTGGTCATCGTCGATAACACAGGCGAGACGTTCAGCAAATCGTTCAACCCGTACGTATCGACCTCGCTCGGCAACTCGAACAACTCAACCGCGCTGGTATACGAGCCGCTGCTGATGTTCAATATCATGCGGCCGACGCAGCCGCCGATCCCGTGGCTGGCCACCAAGTACGCCTGGTCGGATGGCGGCAAGACGCTGACGTTCACGATCCGCAAGGGCGTGAAGTTCAGCGACGGCAAGCCGCTCACCGCGGCCGACGTGGCGTTCAGCTTCAACTTGCTGAAGAACAACCCGACGCTGACGCCGAACACCCCGCCGCCGGTCCCGGCCAGCGCGACCGCCCCGAACGCGACGACCGCGGTGCTGACCTATGACCAGCCCGAGTACGCGAACCTGTTCCTGATCGGGCAGATGTACATCGTGCCGCAGCACATCTGGCAGAACGTGCAGAACCCGGTGACGTTCGCCGACCCCGACCCGATTGGCACCGGTCCCTACGTGGTCTCGCAGTTCTCCGCGCAGAAGTACACGCTGACCCAGAACAAGTTCTACTGGCAGAAGAGCAAGCTGCACGTTCCCGAGATCATTTTCCCGAACTTCGTCAGCAACACCACGGCCAACCCGGCCTTGTCCAACGGCCAGGTCGACTACGCCGGCAACGACGTAAGCAACGTCGAGACCAACTTCCTCAACAAGAGCCCTGAGTTCCACACCTGGACGTCGGACAAGCCGTGGTTCTCCGACAACAACGTGGTCACGCTGTGGCTGAACACCACCAGGGCACCGCTCAACGACCCCAAGGTCAGGCTCGCCATCAGCGCCGGCATCGACCGTCAGCAGCTGTCCACCCAGGGCGAGACCGACTACGAGCCGCCCGCCACCTCCTCCGGCGGACTGCTGCTGCCCGTCGACTCGCCGCTGCTCGACAGCAAGGTCGCCAATGACCTCAGCCCGACTTCCGACCCGGGCAAGGTCGGCCAGATCCTGTCCGGCGATGGCTGGAAGAAGGTCGGCGGCAAGTGGACCAAGAACGGCAAGACGATCAAGTTCTCGATCGAGGACCCGTCCGCCTACACCGACTATGCGACCGACGCCCAGCTGATCGCGACCCAGCTCAACGCCGAGGGCTTCCAGGTCAGCTTCGACGGCGTCCAGGCCACCCAGTGGTTCGCCGACTACCCGGTCGGCAACTTCGACGCGATGATCCACTGGAGCAACCAGGGCCCCAACCCGTACTACTACTTCCAGAACTGGATCGACAGCTCGCAGAGCGCGCCAGTCGGCAAGCCGGCGGCCGGTGACTACGGCCGGTTCTCCAGCCCGCAGGCGCAGGCAGCCCTGACCAAGTTCGCCAGCAGCAACAACCCGGCCACACAGCAGGCCGCGCTGAACACGCTGCAGGAGGTGCTCGCGACCCAGGCGCCGGTGATTCCGCTGCTGTACGGCGCGGCCTGGTACGAGTACAGCACCAAGAACTACACCGGCTGGCCGACCGCGTCGAACCAGTACAACAACCCGGTGCCGAACGACCCCTACATCCTGGCCACCGTCCTGCACCTCAAGCCAGTCGCCTGAGCGCAGTTCGCATGCCTGCTCACGACGAGGGGCGGACCCCGCCCGGCCGGGTTGCCGGCCGGGCGGGTGCCCAGAGGACCCCGGTAGCTACCTCCATTCACACCCCCGCGAGCGACGCTGACCTGATCGCCAGGTTGTCGCTCAACGACAAAGTGCTCCTGCTGACCGGCGCGGACAGCTGGAGCACCCAAGGCGCCGAGGCGCTCGGCCTGCGGCCGATGATCATGTCGGACGGCCCGGCAGGTGCCCGTGGCACCAGGCTGGACGAACGCCAGCCGTCTACCAGCCTGCCGTGCCCGTCGGCACTGGGCGCGACCTGGGACCCTGAGCTAGTGCGCGAGCTGACCTCGGCGCTTGGCACCGAGGCCAGGAGCAAGGGCATCCACGTGCTGCTCGGCCCGACCGTCAACCTGATGCGGACGCCGCTCGGCGGCCGCGGCTTCGAGTGCTTCGCCGAAGACCCGGAGCTGACCGCCAGGATCGCGGTCGGCTATGTGCTCGGCCTGCAGTCGGCCGGCGTCGCCGCGACCGTGAAGCACTACGCCGGCAACGATTCTGAGACCCAGCGCTGGAGCTATGACGCCCGGATCGCCGAGCACGTGCTGCGCGAGCTGTACCTGGTGCCGTTCGAGGCGTGCGTGCGCGACGCCGGGGCGGGACTCGTCATGGCGGCTTACAACAAGGTCAACGGCGTCCCGATGACCGAGAACGGACGGCTGCTCGCCGAAGTGCTCAAGGGCGAGTGGGGGTTCGGCGGCGTCGTCACCTCCGACTGGCACGCGGCCCGCAGCACGACGGCGACGGCGCTCGCGACCCTGGACCTGTCCATGCCGGGCCCGGACGGGCCATGGGGCGAGCAACTGGCCAGCGCCGTCGCCGCTGGCCTGGTCACCGAGGAGGTGCTCGACGACAAGCTGCTCAGGCTGCTCAGCCTGGCCCGCAAGGTCGGCGCCCTCGGGGCCGGTCGCGCTGACGAGCCGCCAGCACCGGTGCGGTTCGTCGAATCCAGCCTGCTGCGCAAGGCCACGGCGGCGTCGTTCGTGCTGCTGAGCAACGCGCGGCAGTTGTTGCCGCTCGACCCCGGTTCGATCGCCAGCCTGGCGCTGATCGGCCCGAACGCGGTGCGGCCGACTATTCAGGGCGGCGGCGCCGTCGTCGTCGCGCCGGTCAGCGTCTCCGTTCCCGCCGACGCACTCAAGGCCCGGCTGGCGGGGCAAGCCGAGGTCGTCATAGCTGAGGGCTGCCAGACCTGGGCGACCGTGCCGGCACCGCCGCTGGACACGCTGACCGATCCGGTGACGGGCGAGCCTGGCCTGCGCCTGACGTTCATCGCTGCCGACGGCACGGTCCTGCGGTGCGAGCAGCGGACGGCGACGGCTTTCGCGTGGTGGGACGGGTTCCCGCCGGGCGTCGGCTGGGGGGAGAGCGGCAGCATCAGGCTCGACCTGATCTACCAGCCGGAAGCCAGCGGCCCGCACCTGATCGGCGCGGCGGGGGTCGGACGACTGACGATCACCGTCGATGGCGAGGTCGTGGCTGACCGGCCCACCGCCGTGCCCGCCGATCCAGTCCAGGCCATGACCAACCCGGGCCAGGTCAGGGCCGGCGTCGAGCTGCGGGCCGGTCAGCCCGTCAGGCTGAGCGTCGAGTTCAGGCCCGCGCACGACGGCGAGGGCCCGGTCGCCATCAGGTTCGGCATCGCCCCCGCGGTCGATGACGACACCCTGATCGAGGCCGCCGTCGCCGCGGCCCGGAAGGCCGACGTCGCCGTCGTGGTAGTCGGCTCGGCCGAGCTGACCGAGAGCGAGGGCTTCGACCGGCCAGGCCTCGCCCTGCCAGGGCGGCAAGACGAGCTGGTCAGCCGAGTCGCCGCGGCCAACGCCAGGACGGTCGTCGTGGTGAACTCGGGCATGCCCATGCTGATGCCATGGACAGGCGATGTCGCCGCGGTGCTTCAGGCGTGGCTCCCAGGCCAGGAGTTCGGTGCAGCGCTAGCCGAGGTGCTGCTCGGAGACACCGAGCCGGGCGGCCGGCTGCCGATGACCATCCCGGCCGCGGAAGCCGACTGCCCCGTGCTGCACGCTACGCCCGCGGAGCCCGACGGCACGCTCGACTACAGCGAAGGCCTGCTGATCGGCTACCGTGGCTACGACGCCGCCGGGACCGAGCCGCGCTTCGCGTTCGGCCATGGCCTGGGCTACACCGACTGGAGCTACGAAAGCGTCGAGCTGGCAGCGACTGGCCATGAACCGCCAGGCGAGGTGGTCGTGCGAGTAGTTCTCACCAATAAGTCAGATCGGTTCGGCCGGGAGGTCGTCCAGGCCTACCTGACTAGCCCGCCAGGCGAACCCGGCAGGCCGCCGCGGGTGCTCGCCGCGTTCGGCACCGCCGCCGCCGGGCCAGGAGCGCGAGCCGAGGTGACGCTGCGCCTGCCGGCGCGGGCGTTCGCCCGATGGGACGAGGAAGCAGGCAGGTGGACGCGACGGCCGGTTCGGACCTGCACCGTGGAGGTGGGCCGCTCATCGCGTGACCTGCGCCTTTCGATCCCCGTCCCGCTGGGCTAGCTATCGCGGGATCCCCGGTCTCGTCAGGCGCCTTCCTGAACCTGGAAGATCTCGTCGGCGACGAGGCCGGGCCTCCCCGCGCACGTCGGAGCCGCATCGGCGGACGGCGCCTTTACCAGGCAGGTGTCAAGCGTTCTAGTAATCAGATGCCCGAGCAGGTACATCAGACTAATCCAGCCGCATCACAAGGGTAGATTTGGCAATCTGCCTCCAGTTCTGGTCAGAGCGGCGCGGATTAATTAAATGCCCGCGCAAAGATGAGGGGGGAACGAGCACGTGCACGGTGACCCGCGGGCCAGTGAGCAGGCAGAAGCGCCGCCACCGGTCAGGGAGGCGTCGTGCGGCGACGACAAGGGAACCGCGTCCATCCGCCTGACGGCCAAAGGCGATTCAGAAACCGGGCAGGCCGCAGCGCCCGGCGGGATCCGGGCGGGCGGGCGGTGGCCGGGTCTAGCCCGTCGTCCGGTCGTGGTCCACTTGGCGGTCCTTGTGGGCTACCTCGGTGCCGGCTCGGGCTTAACTGGCCGCACGCCACCTATCTGGCCGGCCGGCTAGTGGCCACTCGCGACGCCGCCTGCTATGTGTGGGACTTCTGGTGGATGGCGCACTCGGTTGAGCACTTTAACTTTCCGTGGTCGACGACCTACCTTGCCGCACCGGGGGGCACCCAGTTCGGGCTCCACGCGCTGATGCCGCTGCTCGGCGTCGTGATGATGCCGGTCACGGTCCTGTTCGGCCCCAGCGCCTCCTTTAACCTGGTGTCGATCGCTCTGCCAGGGCTGCTTGCCTATGCGATGTACCGGGTGGCGCGGCTCTGGCTGCAGTCGCAGATCGCGGCGATCGCCGCAGGCGCTTTCTTTGGATTCAGCGCGATCGTCGATTTGTGGGCCTGGATTCACCTGAACCTTGCCGCCGGCGCGCTGTTCGTGCCACTGGCACTGGAAGCCGCTGTCCGCATGCGCCGTCGGCCAGGACCGCGCCAGGCGGTGACTCTGGGCCTGGTGCTTGGCGCGGGCGTCCTGGTCGATCAGGATTCGGCCGTGATGGCAGCGATCCTGGCCGGTGCGGCGGTGGTGCCGTGGCTGGTCGGCCGGCCGGTTCCTGGCGACCCTGCCGACGACTCGATCGCGGCGCGGACGCTGCGCGCGCGCAGGTGGAGGCGGCTGCTGCCGACCGCGCTGGCCGGGGCGACCACAGCGGTGGTAGCGAGCCCTCAGCTCGTGGCGATCGCGGACGAGGCCAAGGTTGGCGGCCCGGTCAAGCCGACCGCGGCGACGTCGTACCTGCACGGGGCTGGCCTCCCAAGCTTCTTCGAGCCTTCGCCGCGAGTGACCGACTTCGGGCTCCACATCCCGCACGCAGCGGGCTTCTTCACCTATGGGACAGTCCTGAGCGTCCTGGCGGTAGCCGGGCTGATCCTCAGCTGGCGGCAGCGCCGGGCCTGGTGGCTGGCGGGCGCCTGGCTGGGTGCCACGCTGCTGGCGCTGGGGTCTGACGTCCACTTCAGCGGCCACGCCTACTTGCTGGTGCCGCAGGTCTGGCACGGGGCGCGGCTCTCTTCGGTCATGCCGTTCACCTGGCTGGTGCGGACTCCGGGTCTTGCCACCTTCCGCTTCCCCTACCGGATTGGCGTCGTCGGCCTGGTGCCTGCCGCGGTGCTAGCGGGGTTCGCCGTGAACTGGTTCCGCCAGCACGCGAAGCCGGCGATGATCGCCGTCTTCGCCATCGCCGTCCTGGAAGCCGGAATCTCCAGGGTTCCTGGCGAGAGTTCGATGCCAACCGCGCTCCCGGCGGTTGAGCGGCCGATCGCGGCCGACCGTTCGGCGTCGATCGTCGTGGACGTGCCCTTCGGCATCCGCGGCGGCATCGGCATCATCGGCCAGCCATTCGCGCCGGAGGCTCTGGTGCTAGCGACCTTTGACGGGCATCCCGTCGCTGAGGCCAACTTGTCCCGCATACCGACCACGACCGACCTCAGCATCCGCAGCGAGCCCTTTTACGCTGGCCTGATGAGGACCCAGAACGGTCACAACGTCTCGCGTCCGAACTTGAAGGCAGCCGCCATGAACGCCCGCAGCATGGATGTCGGCTGGGTCCGGCTGTGGACGCCGAACCCTCTCCTTCAGCACTACCTGCTCGCCACCGGATTCCGGTTCGACTACCGGGCGCAGGGCGTCTCGGTATACCGGCTGGCCCTAGCCGGGGGCCCCAGCACGTAGCTGGCGCCAGCGTCGGCTCTCCGTTCGAGATGGGAGTGCTCACGCACACATTGCAGCACATGTAATTACAGACGGTGCGTCCCGGCGGCCCGGTGGCTCAGGCTGAGTCGTCCTCAAGCCAGCGCTGCAGCTTGTTCATGCCCTTGAGCCAGCGGTCTGGCTCGGCGGCCCGGCCCGCGTACATCTCGCCGGCCCGCGGGTGCGGCAAGATCAGGAACCGCCCGTCCGCGATCCCCTCCATCACCACGTCAGCGACGTCCTCTGGCATGATCGCGTCGGGGCCGAGCAGCTTCTCCGACCGCGCGTCACCACCGGGGAACATCCCCGTGCGCACGCCCATGGGGCAGATCGCCTGCACGGTGATGCCGCGGTGCCGGTGGGTGAGGGACAGCCACTCGGCGAACGCGAGCGCGGCGTGCTTGGTCGCCGCGTACGGCGCCGACCCGGGCGTCGACAACAGCCCCGCGGCCGACACTGTGCAGATCAGGTGACCGCTCCCCCGCTCAAGCCACGGGCCGAGCAGCAGCCGGGCGGCCCGGACGTGCGCCATCACGTTGACCTGCCAGGAGTCTGCCCAGTCCGACTCGGGTGCCTCAGGCCCGCCCCGGCGGGCGATCCCGGCGTTCGCGCAGTACAGGTCGATCTCGCCAAGCTCTGCCCGCGCCGCCGAGATCAGCGCGGCAACGCCGTCTTCGGACGCCGCGTCACCGGGAACGGCGGTCGCGCTCCCTCCCGGGCCCTTGGCGGACTCACACGCCTTCGCCACCGCCTCAGCTCGGCCGGCCGCTACGTCGTTCACTACGACCCGCGCACCCTCGGCAACGAACCGGCGGACTAGCGCGGCACCGATGCCGCTGCCGCCACCCGTGACCACAACTCCAGCACCGGCAACCGACTCCATCTCGGACCTCCTCTCCGAGAACACTACAGATGAGGATGAAAGCAAGCCACCGGGCACTCCGCCTTCCCATGGCGGGTCCGGCTGCGGCAGGCTGTACTCCGTCATTGTCGTTATCAGTGCGGCTGGAGGTAGGCAGGAAATGCCGGTACTTGACTCGCTCATCGCAGGGCTGCGCCTTGGCACGATCGAGGTAATCGACCTCACCGCGCCGCTGAGCTCGGACACGCCGATCATCCAGCTGCCGCCGCCCTTCGGCAACACGATCCCGTTCTCGCTTTCGGAGATCAGCCGCTACGACGACCGCGGTCCTGGCTGGTACTGGAACAACATCGCCACCGGCGAGCACACCGGCACCCACTTCGACGCCCCGGTGCACTGGGCCACCGGCCGCGACGGCGAGGACGTGGCTCAGGTGGCGGTGAGCAAGCTGATCGCCCCGGCCGTGGTGCTCGACTTCAGCGCGCAGGCGGCGGCCGACCCTGACTTCCTGCTCGAGGTTGATCACATCAAGCAGTGGGAGGGTGAGAACGGGTCGCTGCCCGACGGCGGGTGGCTGCTGTACCGGACGGGCTGGGATGCGCGCTCGGACAGCCAGCAGGAGTTCCTCAACGCGAATGAGACCGGCCCGCACACGCCAGGCGTGTCCATCGAATGCGCCAGGTGGCTGGCGCAGGAGTCGCCGCTGGTCGGGTTCGGGGTCGAGACGGTCGGGACCGACGCCGGGACCGCGCATTCGTTCGACCCGCCGTTCCCGTGCCACGCGTCGCTGCTCGGGGCAGGCAAGTACGGCCTGACCCAGCTGCAGAACCTGGCCAGGCTGCCGGTCACCGGCTCGGTCGTGATCGCCGGGCCGCTGCCGATCATCGGCGGATCCGGCAGCCCGTGCCGCGCGCTCGCGCTGGTGGAGCACGGCTGATGCGAGTCAGCGAGGCGGTCGGCAACGCGCTGGCCGACCTGGGCGCAGACACCGTGTTTGGGCTCGTGGGAAGCGGCAACTTCCACGTGACCAACGCGCTGATCGGCCGCGGCGCGCGGTTTATCGCCGCCAGGCACGAGAACGGCGCGGCCAGCATGGCCGATGGCTGGGCCAGGATTACCGGGCGCCCTGGCCTCGTCTCGGTGCACCAGGGTCCCGGGCTGACCAACGCGATCACCGCCATCACCGAGGCGGCCAAGAGCCGCACGCCGATGGTGGTGCTCGCCGCCGACGTCGCTGCCAGTGCCACCCAGTCCAACTTCCGCATCGACGTGTCTGCGCTGGCCAGGAGCATCGGCGCCGTGCCAGCGCGGCTGCACTCGCCTGGGTTCGCCATCGATGACACGGCGCGCGCTTATCAGCTCGCGGCGACCGAGCGGCGCACGGTCATACTCGCGCTTCCGCTCGACATCCAGGCCGCCGAGTGCGACCCTCCGGACGACCCGCAGGTCCGGGCCTCGATGCCCAGCTGGGCGCAGCGGACCGGTCGCGAGCCTGGCGACACCGACGTGCAGCGGCTCGCCACCGCGATCCGCCGGGCGCAGCGTCCGGTTTTCATCGCCGGCCGCGGCGCCCGCCATTCCGGCGCCGCGACCGACCTCAAGGTTCTTGCCGACCGCTGCGGTGCCCTAGTCGCGACCTCGGCTGCGGCAAAGGGCCTGTTCAAAGGCTATGCCTGGGATCTTGACGTGAGCGGCGGCTTCGCGTCGCCTCTGGCGGCCGAGCTGATCGCGGGGGCGGACCTGGTGATCGGCTGGGGCTGCTCGCTGAATATGTGGACGCTGCGGCACGGCGCGCTGATCGGGCCGGAGACCGTGGTGGCTCAGGTCGACCTCGAGCGGGCGGCGCTCGGCGCGCACCAGCCGGTCCACCTCGGCATCGTGGGCGATGCCGCGCTGACGGCGGCGGCGGTCGCCCAGGCGCTCGGCGAGGGCGGCGGCCAGGCCGGCTACCGGTCGGCCGAGTTGCGCGATCGCATCGCCAGCGAGGTGCGCTGGCGCGACGTCCCCTACGAGGACGAGAGTGACGGCACCGCGATCGACCCGCGAACCCTCAGCATCGCGCTAGACGACCTGCTGCCGACCGACCGGATCGTGGCCATCGACTCTGGCAACTTCATCGGCTACCCGGCGATGTTCATGTCGGTGCCCGATGTGAATGGGTTCACCTTCACGCAGGCGTACCAGTCCGTAGGGCTCGGGCTCGGATCGGCCATCGGGTCGGCGATCGCCAGCCCGGACCGGCTCGTGGTGGCGGCCCTGGGCGACGGCGGCGCGCTGATGGGGATCAGCGAACTGGAGACCGCCGTCCGGC
Source organism: Streptosporangiaceae bacterium (assembly GCA_035716545.1). Classification (GTDB taxonomy): domain Bacteria; phylum Actinomycetota; class Actinomycetes; order Streptosporangiales; family Streptosporangiaceae; genus Chersky-822. The sequence continues at coordinate 282,074 of DASTJM010000096.1, read as the reverse complement.
TGAAGCTGCCCATGGTCATCGTGGTCTACGACGATGAGGCCTACGGCGCCGAGGTGCACCACTTCGGGCCTGACGGGTACCCGCTGGACACCGTGCGGTTCCCGCCCGCGGACATCGCGCAGATCGGGCGCGGCTTCGGCTGCGCGGCGGCTCGCGTGCGCCAGCGCGGCGACCTCGCCCCGGTGCGCGAGTGGCTGGACGGGCCTCGGGACCGCCCGCTGCTGATCGACGCCAAGGTGACGGCCAAGCGGGGCTCATGGTGGCTGGAAGAGGCGTTCCGAGGCCACTGACCGGTCAGTCCCTGAAGTAGCGGCTCGCCAGTTTCGGCGGTGCGCTGGCGAGCCAAGCGTCGGTCAGCGCGTTGCGCAGGTCGGCCCTGGTGACCAGGTCGAGCTTGATGAGCACGGCGGCGAAGCCGTTGAAGTGCGGGATCGTGAAGAACGAGCCGGGATGCGCGGCCAGCACGGCTTCCTTCTCGCTGAGGTCTTCGACCGACACGGCCAGAATGGGACCGCCCGGCGGCACCTCGTCCCCGAAGCGCTTGATGTCCGCCTTGCTGAACGGCCGCTCCCACGCGAACACCTTGCCAGCCACGAACCAGGTCCGGTGCCCGTGCCGCTCTCCTTCGGTGACCTCGGGCAACTCCGTGGCCATGACCGCGACATCGTCGTAAGTCGCCATCTCCATACCGTACTGTGCAGCCGGTTGGCGCCAGACTGTCCAGCCCGTTGGCGCCAGACTGTCCAGCCCGTTGGCGTCAGGCAGGCCCGGGCGCAGCTGGGGACCCCCTGCCGGGTGCGGCTGGGACCCCCGTTGTCGCGCAGCTGGGGACCCCCGCTGTCGCCCAGGCAGCAGCAGGGGTCCCCAGCTGCTCAGAGAAGTTACTCAGATCCCGGCAGCGGGTAGTCCCGCCCGGGCACGGACGGCTTGTGCCGCTGCCGATTTGCTGCGGGACACCCACAGCGCGACATCAAGGATGCGCAGCAGGCTCGCCTCGGCGGCAACGGCCGGGCGGAGCGCCTCGACCTCGGCCCTGGCGGCCGGGTCGTGCAGCAGGCACCGCAGCACGTCCCAGGTCCGGCCGGGTACGTCGACGGCCTTGATGACCAGGTTGTCGCTGATCGGGCAAAGTCGCGGGCGCTTGCGCGCCAGCAGCTTGGTAGCGCTGGCCGTGCCGATCCCCTCGATGCCGGTCAGCACGTCCCACATGAGATCGATCTGCCGCAGGATTTCGTCGCAAGCGTCCCACAGGTCAACGTCCTGCGGAATGCCGGCCAGCAGCGCTGACAACTCGCGCTTGTGAGTCTCCAGCAGGATGCGGACAACCTGCGGCCGCCAGGTGATGTCCAGCAGGGCAACAGCCAGCAGGTCATCGGCGACGATCTCATCCGGCGGGTTGACCCCGAGTTCGCTGAACGTCATCCCGGCGAATTCGGGCAGATTGAAGTACGCGGCAACGGCCTGGCGAAGCCCAGGGGCAGAAAGGCCGGCCCGCAAGCGAACGGCGGCGGATTGCACGGCCTCATCAGTTGGTAACGAGAGCATGAGACAGTATGCGTCAGCCGCGGCACTGGACGGGCCAAGAAGGCTGTTTACGGCGCCGCCTTGACCCGCGATTCGCCCCGTGCCGCTGATCTTTGCCGCACGGCCGCGCGCTTCCACGCCGGCGGTGCCTTAGCGCGGGGCCGGCAGGTTGACCAGGTCCGCCAGCGATGCCCGGTGCCGGTCTGCCGTGCCCAGGGCCAGCGAAGAGCTCTTGGCGCGCTTGAGGTACAGGTGCGCCGGGTGCTCCCAGGTGAAACCGATGCCGCCGTGCAGCTGGATCATCTCCTGGCCGGCGAGCACCGCGGCGTCGGAGCACACCGACTTGGCAAGCGCGACGGCCACGCCCACATCCCGATCATCGGCGGCCAGGCACGCCGCCGCGTACCTGGCGGCCGCCCTGGCCTGGGTCACGGCCACCCACCAGTCGGCGAACCGGTGCTTGAGTGCCTGGAACGAGCCGACCGGCCTGGCGAACTGGTACCGCTGCTTGACGTAGGCGAGCGTGATCTCGAGCGCCCGTTCGGCAAGGCCGAGCTGCTCCGACGCCAGGATTCCCGCGCCGGCGCGCAGCGCGCTGGCGAGCGCGGCCTGGCCGGCGGGGCCGCCCGTGAGGCGCCGGGCCGGGGTCTGCGACAGCGTGAGGTCGCACAATTGCCTGGTCATGTCGAGCGAGACGACCGGTGTCCTGGTGACACCGGGCGCGCCAGCTTGCACGGCATACAGCCCGAACGGCACGCCATCGGCCGCCACGATCAGCACATCGGCGATCAGCGCGTCGGCCACCCCTGACACCGAGCCCGTCAGCCGGTAGGTGCCTTCGGGATCGTCGGCGGCGGCCAGGCCGATCTTGACCGTCGGCGCCGGCGCTGCCCCGGGTGCCGAGTCGAACGGGACGGCAAGGGCCGCGGTCGTCTGTCCGTCGGCGAGCTTGCCGAGCAGTTCGCTGTCCCCGGCAGCCAGCGCCACCACGGTCGCGAGCACGGCGCTGCCGAGGAACGGAACCGGAGCGATCGCCCGGCCGACCTCCTCGGCGACAACGGCCACCTCGCGGAACGAGGCACCCGCACCGCCATGGCTCTCCGGAATCAGCAGCCCGGCACAGCCGATGCCGGCGGCCAGCGTGTGCCACAGGGCGGCGTCGTACGTGTCCGGCGTTTCCGTCCTTGCCAGAACGGCTGCCGCGGCGGCTTTCTCTTCGAGCACTGACCTTACGGCTGAACGCAGCTGTGTTTCCTGCTCGGTGTACGTCAGGTCGGGCAGACGCGACCCGCTTGATGCCGTGGGCGCGGCAGGGGCGCTCGTTGTCACTGTGCTGGCCTCATCGGGGCAGGTCCTTCCATGGCTTGTCCTTGTCGACGCGGATCTCCGGCGGCAGCCCGAGCACCCGCTCGGCGACGATATTGCGCAAGATCTCCGACGTGCCGCCCTCGATCGAGTTGCCTTTGGAGCGCAGGAACCGGTACCCGGCGTCGCGGCCGTAGAAGTCCGCCCCGTCCGGCCGGTGCATGGTCCAGTCGCTGTAGCGCAGGCCCTCGGCACCGAGCAGCTCGATCTGGAAGTCGGCGATCTCCTGGTTGAGCCTGGCGTAAACGAGCTTGGCGCCCGAGCCCTCGGGGCCCGGCTGCCCGGCGGCCAGCTGCTGGCGCAGCCGCTCTCCAGCCAGCCTGGACACCTCGGCGCCTGCCCATAGCCGCAGCAGCCGGTCGTGCAGCCCCGGGGTACGCCGTTCGGGGTGCTCACGCCAGGTCGCCGCCGAGAACCCGATCATGCCGCCTTCGCGCGGCAGCGTGAACGCCCCGAGCGCCACCCGCTCGTTCATCAGCGTGGCGGTCGACACGGCCCAGCCCTGGCCGACCTCGCCGATCCGGTCAGCATCGGGAATGACCACGTCGGTCAGGAACACCTCGTTGAACTCGGCTTCCCCGGTTGCCTGCCGCAACGGCCTGACCTCGACTCCCGGCGCGGTCATGTCCACGCTGAAGTAGGTGAGACCTTTGTGCTTGGGCTGGTCCGGATCAGTCCTCGCAACCATGATCGCCCGCTTGGCGATGTGCGCCGACGAGGTCCATACTTTCTGTCCGCTGACGATCCAGTTCTCGCCGTCGCGAACCGCCCTGGTGGCCAGGTTGGCCAGGTCAGAGCCGGCGCCGGGCTCGCTGAAGAGCTGGCACCAGACCTCCTCGCCGGTCCAAAGCGGGCGCAGCCAGCGCTTCTTCTGCTCGTCGTTGCCGTAGGCGAGGATCGTCGGGGCGGCCATGCCCAGGCCGATGCCGTTGCGCTCGGGGCGGTTGGTCGGCGCGTTCGCGGCGGCGAACTCGGCATCCACCACCTTTTGCATGGTGCGGGGCAGCCCCTGCCCGCCGAGGCCGGCCGGGTAGTGCACCCACGCCAGTCCGGCGTCGAACCTGGCCCTGACGAACTCCAGGCGCTCGGTCGCCGCTGGGTCGTGCCCGGCGAGGAACTCCCTGACCTGCGCTCGCAGGCCTTCGGCATCTAGCACAGGGGACCGCCAGCCACGTAGATCACTTGACCGGACACGAATCCGGCGCCCTCGCTGACCAGGAACGAGGCGACGTGCGCGATGTCCTCAGGCTGGCCGACTCGCCGCACCGGGATGTTCGCGGCCGCGCCCTGCTGGAACGCCTCGAACTCAACGCCCAGGCGTGCCGCCGTCGCGGCGGTCATGTCGGTCACGATGAAGCCGGGCGCGATCGCGTTGGCGGTGATCCCGAATTTGCCGAGCTCCTTCGCGAACGTCTTGATGAGGCCCTGCAGGCCGGCCTTGGCCGTCGAGTAATTCGACTGACCGCGGTTTCCCAGGGCCGAGCTGGAAGACAGACATACGATCCGGCCGTAGTTCTGCTCGACCATGTACTTCTGGCAGGCCCGGCTCATCAGGAACGCGCCCTTGAGGTGCACGTTCATGACCGTGTCCCAGTCGTCGTCGGTCATCTTGAACAGCAAGTTGTCGCGGAGCACCCCGGCGTTGCTGACCAGCACCACTGGCGGCCCAAGCTCGGCGGCGATCGCCTCGACCGCCGCGTTGACCTGGTCGACCTTGCTCACGTCGGCGCCGGCGGCCATCGCCGTGCCGCCCGCATCCCTGATCGCGCTGACGGTCGCGCCGCAGTCGCCTTCCTTCAGGTCGATGACGCCTACGGCCATCCCGTCAGCCGCGAGGCGGCGTGCGATGGCCGCGCCGATCCCGCGTGCGCCTCCAGTGACGATCGCTACCCGCTGCAATTTTTCAGCCATCTGGTTTAGTCCTTTCGGGAGTACTTGTGCAGTTCGCGGCGGGCGAGCGAGCGCTTGTGCACCTCGTCGGGGCCGTCGGCGAAACGCAGGGTCCGGGCGCTCGCCCAGGCCTGCGACAACGGGAAGTCCTGGCTGATGCCGCCGGCGCCGTGGGCCTGAATCGCCTTGTCAAGTACCCACTCGGTCATCGCCGGGACCGCGATCTTGATCGCCTGGATCTCGGTGTGGGCGCCCTTGTTGCCGACGGTGTCCATCAGCCAGGCGGTCTTGAGCACCAGTAGCCGCGCCTGCTCGATCCGCACCCGGGACTCGGCGATCCAGTCCTGCACCACGCCCTGGTCGGCGATCGGCTTGCCGAAGGCGACGCGGCTCGTGGTCCGGCGGCACAGCGCTTCAAGCGCCCGCTCGGCCGAGCCGATCAGCCGCATGCAGTGGTGAATGCGGCCGGGGCCGAGCCTGGCCTGGGCGATCGCGAACCCTGCGCCCTCCTCGGCAATGAGGTTGCGCGCCGGCACCCTGACTTCTTTGAACTCGATCTCGGCATGCCCGCCGTGCGTGGAATCAGTGAAGCCGAACACGCGCATGCTGCGCTTGACGTTCACGCCCGGGGTGGCTTTCGGCACGCAGATCATCGACTGCTGGCGGTGCCGTTCCGCGTCGGGGTTGGTCTTGCCCATCACGATCAGCAGCTTGCAGCGCGGGTCCATCGCGCCAGAAGACCACCACTTGCGGCCGTTGATCACGTACTCGTCGCCGTCACGCTGGATTCGCGTCGCGATGTTCGTGGCATCGGATGAGGCGACGTCGGGCTCGGTCATGCAGAACGCGGAGCGGATCTCGCCGTCGAGCAGAGGCATCAGCCAGCGCTCGATCTGCTCGGCACTGCCGAATTCAGCGAGCAGTTCCATGTTGCCGGTGTCGGGAGCGGCGCAGTTCAGCGCCTCGGGGGCGAGCGCTCCGGATCGGCCGGTGAGCTCGGCGAGCGGTGCGTACTGAAGGTTGGTGAGACCGGCGCCGTGCTTGGCGGCTATGCCGGCTGCCTGGTCCTGGCGGGCTCTTTTCGTGAGGAAGAGGTTCCACAGGCCCTGCTTGCGCGCTTCGCTCTTGAGGTCGTCGATGACGGCGGGGCGCCGCCAGATGTCGCCGTCGGCAGCGGCCCGCGCGACCTGCTCGGCGAAGACCGGCTCAGCGGGGTAGACATGGGCGTCCATGAAGGCGAGCAACCGCTCTCGCAGTTCCTCGGTCCGAGCATCGAATCCGAAATCCATCTGCCGCCTCCCGACGAGTCCGGACAAGCGTACCTACCGGCTGGTAGGCGGTAGTTGCACCGGGGGTGCATATTTTTCCCTATCGGGGGGAACGACTCCGGGACAACCCCCCGAATCCCCCTGCGGTACCACTTCGGGCGCACGACCCCCGAACTCGCCCGCAGTACCACGATTTAAGGCTACGGTCTGGTCATGGCAGAGGTCGAGACAGTCCGCGGCCCAGTTGACGTGGCGAAGCTGGGGACGACGCTGATGCACGAGCACGTGTTCGTGCTCAACGAGGAGATCCGGCAGAACTATCCGGAGGGCTGGGACGAGGACGCGCGCGTCGCGCACGCGGTCGTCCAGTTGAACAAGGCGGTCGACGCGGGAATCACCACAATCGCCGACCCGACGGTGATCGGGCTCGGGCGCGACCTCGGCCGGATCAAGCGGGTGGCTGCGCAGACGCCCATGAACATCATCGCGGCTACCGGGATCTACACCTTCAACGACGTGCCGTTCTATTTCAGGTACCGCGGCAGGCGGCTGACCGCGAGCGGCGAAGATCCGATGACCGACATGTTCGTGTCGGACATCACCGAGGGAGTCGCGGACACCGGGGTACGGGCGGCGTTCCTGAAATGCGCCGTGGATGAGCCAGGCCTGACCCGGGGCGTGGAGCGGGTGCTTCGCGCGGTCGCCAGGGCACACGTGCTCACAGGCGCCCCGGTAACGGTGCACACGCATCCGGCTACGCGCAACGGACTCGACGTGGTGCAGGTGCTGCGCTCCGAAGGCGCTGACCTCAGCCGCGTCGTGATCGGGCACAGCGGTGACAGCAAGGACGTCTCGTATCTGGCGTCGATCGCCGATGCGGGCTGCCTGCTCGGCATGGACAGGTTCGGCATCGGCATGACGCCGTCGCTGGAGCGACGTTGTGACATCATCGCCGAGTTGTGCCAGCGCGGCTACGCCGACCGCATCGTGCTGTCGCACGACACGGCTTGCTACATCGACTGGTATCCGCACGATCCGTCCAAGGCAGGCAACTACACCTACATCCACGAGCAAGTGCTGCCCGCGCTCGCCGAGCGCGGCGTCACTGCCAGCCAGGTCGACGCGATGCTGGCGGCGAACCCGCGCCGGTACTTCAGCTAGCGATATCACGCCCATGCCGCCCGCCGCTGACTCTGAGCACGGGATCTGAGCACGGGATCTGAGCACGGGCCGCGCTTTCCGGGGAGCATTCCCGCAACGGGGAAAGTTCTCCGCCCGCAGGACGGGAAAGGCTCCCGAACGCGAAAACTCGCCCCGCGGCACCTGACAACCCTCCCCGATCCTGGCCCGCAACGCGGCAACCCTCCCCGATCCCATACTCAACCCTCACTTACGCCGAGCCCCACTTATGCCAAGCCCCACTTATGCCAAGCCCCACTTACGCCAAGCCCCACCTTTGGCCCATCGATGGCGCTACAGCGCCACCTATGGGCCATCGACGGGCCTGTTGTGAGATGCGTTACCTGGCGAACTCGGTCGCGCGGGATTCCCTGATCACCGTGACCCTGATCTGTCCTTGCCGTGACCTGAGTGCCGCCCGCCCGGATGGACCCTCAGCACCCTCTGGGGATAGCAGCAGGTAGGACAACGTTGCTGTTCGGTCTCGGCCCGCGGCGGCGCGAGTGGCCTGACAGGCACGTACCGTGTGAAGGAGCCTGCACCTGGGTGTGCAGTCGGTGTGTAACGCAGATCACGAAACCATCTGGCACCGATTCGGCGTCTTACATAGTGACCGACGTACAGAGTACGTAAGCAGGTTAAGCAAACGTTCGCATCACTACCGGGCGCCAGCCTAGCCCCCCGGGCTGGCGCCCTCGCTCAGCAAGCTGATGAGCGGCGCTTTCCCTGGCCCGCGCCATCGGCTCGCTGATCGCCTGGCGGACCTCCCCCCGCCGTCAGGCTGCTGGCTGGCCGAAGCCCCCGTTCCGGCCAGCCAGCACAGACCTGCCCCGCCGCCCCGCATGGGGCGGCGGGGCATTCCAGTACCTGACTGGGCTCGCTTAGGTGAGGAGCAGGCGGCGAATGCGCTGGCCAGCGACAACTAGCCCGATCGTGCCCAGGATCGTCAGGTAAGCCACGCTCCACAGCAGCTCGGGAGTGACGACCCCGAGCGTCAGGCCGCGCAGCAAGACAACGCCCTGGTAGAGCGGCGTGCACTCGACGAAGATCTGTATCGGTCGCGGATACACGCTCAGCGGGTAGAACGTCGTCGAGAACAGGAACATCGGCAGCGTCGCTAGCATCACGAACTCAAAATGCTGCCAGCTGCGCATGAACGTCGTGGCGGCCATCCCCGCGCCGGCGAACGCGAAGCCGATCAGCAGCGCCGCGGGCACCGCGGCTACCGCCCACACCGAATGCACCAGTCCAAGCGCGAGCATCACAACCATGAAGGCGAGCCCGTAGATACCGGCCCTGATCAGGGCCCAGCCGATCTCGCCGAGCGCGATCTCGTCAGAGCGCATGGGTGTGGCCAGCGCGGCGTCGTACAGCTTGGCGTACTTGAGACGGAAGAAGACGTTGAAGGTCGAGTCCATGACCGCGCCATTCATCGCCGACGTCGCGAGCAGCGCGGGAGCGACGAAACTGGTGAACCCCACCAGCTGGCCGTTCGGCCCCGTCACCGTGCCGACCAGCTTGCCGATGCCGACACCGATCGACAGCAGGTAAAACAGCGGCTCGAAGATCCCTGAGAGCAGGACGGCCCAGGTGTGCCGGTAGACGCGGGCGTGCCGCTCGATCAGGTGACCGCTGCCCTTGCCGCCAAGGCCGAACCGGCCGGTCCGCAGCATCGGAGCCGGCAAGATGCGCAGCGGCAGAGCATGAGCTAGCTCAGGCATACAGTCTCCTGCGGTAAGTCTTATCCCCGGCATAGATGCCCAGCGCGATGACCCCGATGAGGTAAGCCGCATGGCCGGCGGACGGCCACAGCGCAGCGGTGCCGAGGCTGAGCGAGCGGCACAGCGCCACGCCGTGCCAGAGCGGCGTGAGATAGGCGAGCGGGCGCACGAAGGCCGGAAGCTGCGTCACCGGAAAGAAAGTGCCGGAAAAGAGGAACAACGGGATCACGCCGAACCTGAAGATCATCGCGAACGAGGTGTCCTTCTGGCAGGTGATCGCAAACGCCTCCACCGGAGTCGCGAACGCGAGTCCCGTGAGTACCGCGGCAGGCAAAGCCGCGATCACCCACGCCGAGTGAATCGCACCGAAACCCGCCATCACGACCATGAACACGGCCGAGTTCATGCAGAGCCGCATCGCCGTGAAGAGCAGGTGACCATGGAACAGGTCAGCTGGCCGCAGCGGCGATGCGATGGCGGCGAAGTAGGTCTTGAGCCACTTGACCGAACCGAGGACCGGATACGTCGACTCGCCGATCGCCGCCTGCATCGCGCCGGCCGCGAGCAAGCCGGGCGCGATGAACACCAGGTAGCTGACTCCGCCGAGCCGCGCCGTGCCGTGATGGTCGACCAGGCTGCCGAGCCCCAGACCGAGCGCCCCGAGATAGAGCACCGGATTGAGCAGGTCAGAGAAGATCGACCCGCGCCAGGTCCGCCGGTAGTTGGTCAGCCAGAACTTGAGCTGCCTGACGGCCGGCACCTGGCCGATACCGCCGCCGGCCTGGCTGCCCGTGCCTGCCGCACCGGCGGTGCTGACTGCCTGTGCCATCAGTCCTCCAGCCGCCGGCCGGTGAGCCGCAGGAACACGTCCTCAAGCGTGCTCCGGCGCACGAGCGACGTCGCGGGATCGAGACCGCGAGCCCGGACATCGGCCAGCGCGGCATCGCCGTCGTCGGTGTACAGCAAGATCCTGTCGGCGAGGACCTCGATCCTGGCCGCGGCAACGTCGGCGAGCTTGTCGGGCGCCTGGTCCTGCTCTTCGAGCGCGAACCGCAGCTCGAGGACTTCAGGGGTCGAATACCGGGTGATGAGCTCGCGCGGGGACCCCTCGGCGGCGATCCGCCCCCCGTCCATGACGACGAGACGATCGCACAGCTGCTCCGCTTCGTCCATGTAGTGCGTGGTCAGCACTAGCGTCACGCCCTGCTGCTTCAGGCGGTAGAGGCGGTCCCACACGACGTGCCTGGCTTGCGGGTCAAGTCCTGTGGTCGGCTCGTCGAGCAGCAGGATCTCGGGCTCGCTGATCAGTGAGCGCGCGATGGTCAGGCGGCGCTTCATGCCACCGGAGAGCGGCTCGACCTGGTCATTGGCCCGCTCGGAGAGCTGCACGAATTCGAGCAGCCTGTCGATCCGCTCCTTGATCACATCGCGGCGCAACCCGAAGTAGCGGCCATAGATCAGCAGATTCTCCCGAACCGTCAGCTCGATGTCGAGCGTGTCCTCCTGCGGGACGACGCCGAGCCGGGCCCTGATCGCCGGGCCGTCCCTGACCGGATCCATGCCGAGAATTGACAGCTGGCCACCCGAAGGCGGCGACACGCATCCGATCATGCGCATCGTGGATGACTTGCCGGCCCCGTTCGGCCCGAGGAAGCCGAACACCTCGCCGCGAGTCAGCTCGAAATCGATCCCGTCCACGGCGGTGAACCCGCCGAATTTCTTCGTCAGCCCCCTAGCCCGGATGAGAATCTCGTGGTCACTCACGCCCGCGACCTTACCTCGCGGCTCTGACATTCCCGAACAACTTTTGCGCCGCGCGGCCCGGCCGCGGGGCCGGGTGATCGCCAGGTACCTAACTAACTGATGACATGCAATCGATTACGATGCGTGACGTAACTCGCTATGGCGAGCAACATCGGCATAGGTGAATCACTGGCTGACACCACGTATGCCGGCCAGCGCGGTAATCTTGCGGTCGGTGCTTTGTCGCCGCTGTCTGCGGGTAGCACCGCGAGATGACGAAATCGGATGGAGGCCACCTCGGTGGATAGTGCCAGGAGACTGTACGAGCGCTTCGGGCAACTCATCCACGAAGGTGCGAAGTTCGGCATCGTCGGAGTCATCGGAGTTGTCATCACCGCCGGCGGCACGAACCTCCTGAAGTCCCATACCTCGCTGAGCTGGCTCAGCGCCACGGCCATCGCCACGATCGTGGCCACCTCGTTCGCCTATGTCGCCAGCCGCTACTGGACCTTCAGGCACCGGGAGCGCACGACGGTGCACCGGGAAAGCGTGCTGTTCTTCGTGTTCAACGGCATCGGCCTGCTCATCCAGCTCGTGTGCGTCGGCTTCGTCGTGCACGCGCTCGGGGAGACCGGCAAGATCCCCGCGAACATCGCGCTATTCGCGGGCATCGGCCTCGGCACGATCTTCCGCTGGTGGTCCTACCGCAAGTGGGTGTGGGCTGACAAGCGCCCCGAAGTCCCCGCCGGGCACGAGGCACTCGAGCCTGTGCTCGCCCCTGTTGCCAGCAGCTCGAGGACTGACAGCCAGGCCGGTAATCCACATTGAACGGTGATCGCGCCGCTCCTTCCGCGGCGCGCTCTCTGCGAGGCGCATACAGTCAGTTTCGCCAGCAGATTCATGAGGGCGCTAAATTCCTCATTGTCGGTGGTATAGGGCTCCTGGTCGTACTGATCGGATCTGATGCGCTCCATTTCGGACTTGGGCTGGGTAAGTTCACATCAGTCACGATTGCCGCCATAGCGGCGACCATCGGCACATTCCTCGGTAACCGTTACTGGAGTTTCAGGCACCGCCAGGGCGCCGGGGCGCGCAGCGAAACGATCATGTTCTTCCTCCTGAACGGGGTCGGCCTGCTGATTCAGTGCGCCTGCATTGGCCTGGTGAACGACCTCTTCGGACTGACCGGCAGGTTCTGGTACACGATCGCGAACCTCGCCGGGGCCGGCATCGGAACCGTGTTCAGGTTCTGGTCTTACCGCAAATGGATCTGGGTACCTCCCGAGGTGCACCTGGCTAAGCTGCGCCGAGGCCGCCACCGCAAGGGCCGCCCGGCACCGGCGACCTCGCCGGCGCTTGGCCACGACACCACCGCCGCCTAACCGGGCCGCGCCTGCGCGGTCGCCACCCCCGGCGGCCAGCTCAGCCGGCGGGGTGACAGCCTCCCGCCCTGGCCGTGAGCCGGGCGATGGATACCGAGAGCGCGGTTGCCGCCTGCCCGCGGGTGAGGATCCTCGTGGCCACGAGGCGGTGAATGACATGCTGCTCCCTGGACCGGGTGAGGCCGGGAAATTGAAGCGGATCGTACGCCGACGGAGCCTGCACGAGTCCGGCGAGGACAGCCGCCTGCGGCCACGTCAGGTGGGTCGGCTGCCTGCCGAAGTAGCCGCAGCTCGCCGCCCGCAGCCCGTAGAAGCCGTGGCCGAAGTACACGATTGCCTCGTACATGCGAAGTATCTGCGGGTCAGAGTAGGTGTACTTAAGCTTGATGGCCAGGGCGATCTGCTTGATCTCGATCGGAACGCCGCCTTGGCCAGGTGTATACAGCAGCTTGGCGAGCTGCTGGTACAAGGTGGCGCCGCCCTGATCACCGCCTCCGGTCAGGCCGGCGAAGAGCACCCGGCCGATGGCAAACGGGTCGACCCCCGGCTCAGCGCCGAACCGGTGATCCTCGGTCGCGATCAGAGCCCGCGAGAACCTGGATGGAACCGGCGGGCCCGGGAACGCGGACTGACGCGAGCGCGCCTGGGCGCTCGCGATCGACCAGGCGTTGCCGACCGAAGGCGTGATCAGCATGAGGACGCCCGCCGCCAGCGCCAGGAGGACCACGACCGAGCAGATCGCCAGCAGCGCACGGCGGACCCAGCGCCGCGGCCCGCCTGGCCGGCGCGGCCGCCGGGCCGCACCGGGCAGCATCGCCTGACCGGCCATTTGCCGGTGCTGTCGGTACGGCCTCAATCCCTCGGTCCTCATCGCTAAGGCAACGTACCGCGTCAGCGCGTAGTGCCAGGTACCGACACGGCCCAGACAGCAAGCGAACCAGATCAGGTGGCCGGCGCCCGGCAGGAACCGCCAGGTCAGCCGCAATCTACGGTGAGTCGGGACGCCGGGATTTGAACCCGGGCTCTCTGGTCCCCCAGACCAGCGCCTTAACCAAGCTGGGCCACGTCCCGTCGCCCTATCGGACCCACAGATCATAGCGCAGTCAGCAGATCCCGCGATCCGCTGACGCACGATCACCAGCCACCCGAACCCGCCAGTGGCGATGGCCGGCGGAATCGACACGACGCGCGAGACCGGCGTCGCGTCGAATTGGCTTCGCCAGCCGTCGGGACGCCGCTATAGACTCGACGGCAACGCGCTGACGGAGACGAGTAGCGCCTGACCCGCGAGCACCCAGAGCCGCCGCCAGCTGAGATGGCGGCGCCGCGGCCAGGTTGGCGAAGACCCTCCCGAGTGCGGGGAGGAACGGCTACCGCCGCCAGCGGCTAGCTCAATGCCCCGCCGGTTAGCCTCCGTGATCGGGCAAGAGGCCACCTGTCCCGCGAGCCGGGCGGCGGCGAAGGTGCGGTGGCACAGCGAGTTCCCTTATCGCCCGCACTCCCAAGGGGCACGACAGGCCAACTGGGAGTGCGTCATGACAGCTATCCGAGCAACCTCAGCTTCAGCCCGGGCCGTCCCGGCCCGGGCACCCTCGACCCGGGTGCTGGCGGCCGAACTCGCCTCGCATATCGGCCAGCAGGTGGTGATCGCCGGCTGGCTGCATCGCAAGCGCGAGCTCAAGTCGGTCACGTTCCTGATCATCAGGGACCGCAGCGGCCTCGCTCAGGTGGTGCTCACCGGCCCGCCAGCCGCTGAAACCCACGCCGCCCACGCTGCCCACGCCGGTCAGGCCGGCCTCGCCGGCGTCGCGGGCCTTACCGAGGAAACCGTCGTGGAGATCGGCGGCATGGTCGCGGCATCCAGCCAGGCTCCCGGCGGAGCCGAGATCCTCGAGCCGGTCCTGACGACGCTCAGCGAGCGCGCCGAGCCGCCGCCGTTCGACCTGTACCGGCCGACGATCACGGCCACGCTGCCGACGGTGCTTGACCACGCTCCGGCGACGCTGCGCCATCCCGTCCTGAGCGCCGGGCTGCGGATCGCGGCGGCGAGCGAAGCCGGGTTCCGTGCGACGCTCGCCGCCAGGGGCTTTACCGAGATCCACACGCCCAAGATCGTCGCCGCAGCGACCGAGTCGGGAGCGAACGTGTTCGCCATCGACTATTTCGGGCAGCCGGCGTACCTGGCTCAGTCGCCGCAGTTCTACAAGCAGGCGATGGTCGGCGTCTTCGAGCGGGTCTACGAGACCGGCCCGGTCTTCCGTGCCGAGCCTCACGACACAGGCAGGCACCTAGCTCAGTACACGAGCCTGGACGCCGAGCTCGGCTTCATCGCCGACCATCGCGACGTGATGGCGGTGCTGCGCGATGTCTTCGCTGGCATGGTGGCCGCGGTCGCCGAGCACGCGAGCCAGGCCGCAAGCTTGCTGCGCGTCAGGCTGCCCGACGTGCCGGACCAGATCCCCGAGCTCGATTTCGCGCATGCCCAGCAGCTGATCGCTCGCCACGCAGGCTGGGATCCGCGCGGAGAACCCGACCTCTCCCCCGCCGACGAACGGTGGCTCAGCGCCTGGGCGTTGCGCGAATACGGCTCAGAGTTCTTGTTCGTGCCAGGGTTCCCGATGGTCAAACGCCCGTTCTACACCCATCCCGATCCCGGCCGCCCCGGCTGCTCGAACAGCTTTGACCTGCTCTTTCGCGGGCTCGAACTGGTCACCGGCGGTCAGCGGCTGCATCGCCACGCCGACTACCTGGCCGCGCTCGCCGCACGCGGCGAAGACCCTGCCCCGTACGCCAGCTACCTGGATGCCTTCAGGCACGGCATGCCGCCGCACGGCGGCTTCGCGATCGGTCTCGAGCGCTGGACAGCCCGGCTGACCGGCGCGGACAACGTCCGCCAGGTGACCGCCTTCCCCCGCGACAGCCACCGCCTCACGCCCTGACGGGGAGCGGCCATCTCCCGCCGCGCCGCCCGCCCGGGTGACCTCGCTAGAAGCCCAAGGTGATGGCATCGACTTCGGCGAGTTCCTGGGCGGATGGCGTCCAGTCGGCGGTGGCCGCGTTGGCGGTGACCTGCTCGGCGGACATCGCGCCCGCGATCACGCTGGCGCAGCCCGGCTGGGCCAGCAGGCAGGAGATCGCGATCGTCAGCAGTGACACGTCGTGCACCTTGCCCCACTCGGCCAGCGCCTCGACAACGTCGAGTTTCGCGTCGGTGACGTAGCTGTCGCGGCCCGCCAGCCTCATGCCCTCCCTGGCGGGCTGGCCGCGCCGGATCTTGCCCGTGAGCAGGCCGTTCGCCAGCGGGAAGTAAGGAAGCACGCCTAGCCCGAAGTGCCGCGAGGCTGGCACGACCTCGGCTTCGGCGGCTCGCTCAAGCAGGGACCAGTGGTTTTGCGCCGAGATGAAAGGCGTCAGCCCGTGCTTGTCGGCCGCGGCGGCTGCTTCGGCGATCTGCCAGCCGCTGTAATTGGAATGACCGAGATAGCGGACCTTGCCCTCGGTCACCAGCTCGTTCAGCGCGCCGAGGGTCTCAGCTACCGGGGTCTTCGGATCGGGCGTGTGGATCTGGTACAGGTCGATGTAGTCGGTACGCAACCTGCGCAGTGACTGCTCGACCGCGCGCCTGATGTAGCCCCGGCCGCCCTTGGCTCCCGCGGCCGGGCCGTAGCCCATGTCGGCTGCCTGATGCCCGAACTTCGTGGCGAGCACTACCTTGTCACGCCTGCCCCGCAGAACCTCGCCGAGCAGCTCTTCTGATCCGCCGCCACCGCCGTAGGTGTCGGCCGTGTCGAACAAGGTGATCCCGGCATCGATAGCGCAGTCCACCACAGCCCGAGTACCTGCCAGGTCAAGCCGGCCGCCGAAGTTATTGCAGCCGAGACCCACGACCGACACGAGCAACCCAGAGTGACCCAGCGACTGGTAACGCATGCGTTCCTGCTTCCGATAGCAGTTCTAAGATCACGCCGATCGTACCTTCCGGGCCTCAGGCGCCGACGTCACGGCCAAGGCAGGCAACGAGTTGCTCGATGGCCGGCGCGTCTTCGGCGACCTGCCGCGGCGGCGCGAACGGGAAACGGCCGGGCGGCACGTTCCCAAGCTGCGCACGGGTGAACGCAAGCTCGGCCGCCGCCAGGTCGCCAGGGAACTCAACATCCTGGCCGGTCGCCGTGGCCAGGTCCCAGCCGTGGGTCAGCAGCTCGGTGACACGCAAGTGCAGCGCGGCGATGCCGGGAACCTCGCCGATCGGCATGGCGACGATCCGCTCAAGCGAACCCGGCTGGCCGAACGCCTCGGTCAGGGCCGCTCCGGCGGCACGGTAGGCGGCGGGCAGGCCGGCGGCGGATCCTGGTGCGCGGGCAGCCGACTCCCTGGGCTGGCCGGTGACGATGGCCGCGAAGGCGTAGTTGCCGTCGACGAGGTGACGGGTCACGTCGGCCACGTCCCACTCCGAACAGGGCGTCGGGCTGTGCCACTGATCGTCGGCGATCCCGGCGACCACCTGACCGGTCACCTCGATGGCTTGCGCTAGCTGCCTGAGCGGCTGTGCTGAAGCAAACACGGCTGACATGCCCGTCCTCGATTCCCGAAGATGAAATAACTCACTGAAGGACTGTCGTGCCAGCACGATATCGAGCGGCTACGACAATCAAAATGCGTCGACCGGGCTGGCCGGCCTGGCATACCTTTGTCCGATGCTGACACCGCCCGGCGGCTTGAGCGCGGAAATGCTTGAGTCAGCGCTGATCACGCATTGGGCCGTCACCGCGGCAGATATCCGCTACCTCGCCCTCGGATTCGGCAGTCACCACTGGGAGATCACCGGGGCGGACGGCTGCCGCTGGTTCGCCACGGCCGATGAGCTGGCCATGAAACGATGGACGCGGGCTGAGCCGCTCGATTCGGTGCGCGCGCGGCTGCGGGCCTCGCTTGCCGTCGCCGCCGACCTGGCGGGCCTTGGCCTGCAATTCGTCGTGGCGCCGGTTCCCGCGGCCGGGGGCGAGCCGCTGATCGGGCTCGGCCGTGACTTCAGCCTCGTTCTCTATCCGTTCCTGGCGGGTCAGAGCTTCGAGTGGGGGCCGTTCTCCAGTGAGGCACACCGGCGGGCCGTGCTCGATCTCGTGGTGGCGGTCCATACCGCACCCGCCGCCGCCAGCCGCCGCGCGATGGCCGATGACCTGAGCATTCAGTTCCGCGATGAACTCGATGCGGGCCTCGGCGATGCGGGATTCGCGCCTGCCAACGGGCCCTACGCCAAAGCGGCGGGCGAGCTGATCGCCACCAGCGCGAGGCTGATCAGGCGGCTGCTCGACCGTTACGACAACCTTGCCGCGCATGTGCGCGCGGCGCCGGACGCCATGGTGGTGACCCACGGCGAACCGCATCCGGGTAACACGATGCTGGCCTGCGATGGCTGGCTGCTGATCGACTGGGACACCGCGCTCGTCGCGCCGCCCGAGCGGGACCTGTGCAATCTCGACCCGGGTGACGGGTCGGTGCTCGCTGC
Source organism: Streptosporangiaceae bacterium (assembly GCA_035716545.1). GTDB lineage: Bacteria > Actinomycetota > Actinomycetes > Streptosporangiales > Streptosporangiaceae > Chersky-822. The sequence goes on along the minus strand of DASTJM010000096.1, from coordinate 264,496 downwards.
CTACGAAGCGGCCACCGGCGTGACGCCGCGCCAGGCCGTGCTCGATCTTTACCGGCTGCGCTGGGATCTCACCGATATCGCGATCGCGGTCAGCACGTTCCGTGCCCCGCACGGTGACGACGCCGACAACAGGCAGACCTTCGACCTGCTTGCACGGCTGCTCGCCCGGCTGGCCAGCCGTCCGCGCAGCTGGCCAGGCATGTCCTAGTAGCCCGAGCGGCTGCCGCGAATTGTCCGGGCGGCTGCGCGCTTCTCCCGCAACCGCATGGAGACGTGCACCGGAGTGCCGTCGAAGCCGAACTCCTCGCGCAGCCTGCGCTCGACGAACCGGCGGTAACCGGCCTGCAGGAACCCCGAGGTAAACAGCACGAAGTGCGGCGGCTGGATGCCCGCCTGCGTCGCGAACATGATCTTGGGCTGCTTGCCGCCTCGCACCGGCGGTGGCGTGGCCGCGACGAGCGCGTTCAGCCAGCCGTTGAGCCTGGCTGTCGGTACCCGCGTCTCCCAGCTGGTCAGAGCCGCCTCAAGCGCGGGCACGAGCCGGTCAACGTGCCAGCCGGTCGCCGCGCAGATGTTGACCCTGGGAGCCCATCTGGCCGTGTGCAGCTGCCGGTCGATCTCCCGGTCGAGTGCGTACCTGCGGTCCTCGTCAACCAGGTCCCACTTGTTGTAGGCGATGACAAGGGCCCGGCCCGCGTCGATCACCATGGAGATGATGCGCAGGTCCTGCTCGGCCAGCGGCTGGCTGGCGTCCACCAGCACGACCGCGACCTCTGCGCGTTCCAGGGCGCGCTCGGTCCGCAGCGCGGCGAAGTAGTCGGCCCCCTGGGCGTGACTGGCCCTGCGCCTGATCCCGGCCGTGTCGACGAACCGCCAGGTCTTCCCGCCGAGGTCGACCAGCTCATCAACCGGATCGCGGGTCGTTCCCGCGGTCGCGTCGACCAGCACTCGCTCCTGACCGGCCAGCTTGTTGAGCAGGCTTGACTTGCCGACGTTCGGCCTGCCGATCAAGGCGACCCGGCGCGGGCCGGCTGGCGCTTCCAGGCGCTCGGCCGGGGTGTCCGGGAGCGCGTCAAGCACCACATCGAGCAGGTCACCGCTGCCCCGGCCGTGCAGCGCGCTCACCGGATACGGCTCGCCGAGGCCCAGCGACCACAGCGAGTGGGCCCCGGCCTCGGCCGGGGCGTCGTCGACCTTGTTGGCAGCGAGCACGACGGGCTTGCGCGACCTGCGCAGCACCGCGGCGACGGCCGCATCAGCGTCTGTGATCCCGACCACGGCGTCGGTCACGAACAGCACGGCATCGGCGGCATCGACCGCCACCCGGGCCTGGGCCGCGACCTTGGCCGCGAGTTCGGGCGTGCCCTCGGCCGACGGCTCCCAGCCGCCGGTGTCGACGATCGTGAACGCCCTGCCGCGCCAGGTGGCGTCGTAGGCGACCCGGTCCCTGGTCACGCCCGGGGTGCCCTCGACGACGGCCTGCCTGCTGCCCAGGATCCGGTTGACGAGGGTCGACTTGCCGACATTGGGCCGGCCGACGACCGCGAGCACCGGAATCGCGATCTCGTCCGCGGTGGCATCGTCTGCCGCGCCGTCCGTGCTGACTGTGTCGTCAGCCAGCATCGGGTCGTCCTTGGTCATGGGGTCACCCGCCTGGCGCTGGCGAGGCTGACGATCAGCCCGATTACCTCGTCAAGGCTGAGCTCGGTGGCGTCGATCTCGACGGCGTCGCCGGCTCGCTGGGTTTGCGGCGCATCGAGGTGGTCGCGCTTGGCCTGCTCACGCAGGGTCAGCTCCGTTCCTGGCCCGGCGCCGGCCGGCCCTGGCTGGCCGGCGAGTTCCGCCGACCTGCGCACGGCCCTGGTCTGCTCGCTGGCCGTAAGGAAGACCTTCACCGCAGCCTCGGGAGCCACGACGGTGCCGATGTCGCGGCCTTCGGCCACGATGCCGCCCGACTCGTCCCGCGCCTGCCTGACGATCTGCTGCTGCATGGCGACCAGGTGGCCGCGGATCTGGGGGATCGAGGCGACCAGGCTCACCGCGTTCGAGACCCTGCGGCTCCTGATCTGGGTGGTCACGTCCGTACCGTCGACGCACACGTACTGGCCCGCTGGATCGGTGCCGACTTCCATGGGCAGCCGCACCCCGTGCTTAACGACCGAATCGGCATCGGAGATGTCGATGTCGTGCTCAAGCATCCACCAGGTGAGCGCTCGGTACATCGCCCCGGTATCCAGGTAGCGCAGGCCGAGCGCGGTCGCCGCGCCCCGGGCGGCCGTCGACTTACCTGACCCGGACGGGCCGTCGACCGCGATCACCAGGCCGCCGCCAGGCCCACGGTCGGGCTCGCGGCCAGGCCCACGGTCGGGCTCGCGGCCAGGCCCACGGCCAGGCTCGCGGTCGGGCTCGCGGCCAGGCCCACGGCCAGGCTCGCGGTCGGGCTCGCGGTCAGGCCCACGGTCGGGCTCGCGGTCGGGCTCGCGGTCAGGAAGCTCGCCGCCGTGGCCGGCGTACTCGGGGCTGCGGGCACTTGCCGCCGTATCATTCACGCAGGCGATGCTACCGGCCAGCCGGCTGCGGCCAGTGCGGCCGACAGCTGTTCGGCGACCTCGGGCCCGACCGACAGCTCGGCCACGCCGACCGGCAGACCGGGCGAGTGCTCGATCCTGACGTCCTCGATGTTGATGCCAGCCGCGCCGGCCGCCGCGAAGAGCCTGGCCAGCTCGCCCGGCTGGTCCCCGATCACGACCTGGACAGCGGCATAGGACGGAGCCGGGCCACCTTGCTTGCCCGGAATCCTCGCCGCGCCGTCGCGCCCGCTTTCCAGCATTGTCGTCAGCAGCTTGACCGATTCGTCCCGGCCGGCCTCGATATCGGCGAGCGCCGCCGCCGCGCCGGCCAGCTGGTTGGCGACTCCGAGCAGCACCTCGCGCACGCCGCCCGCGTTGGCGGCGAGAATCTCGGTCCACAAGCTGGCGTCGCCCGCCGCGATCCTGGTGACATCCCGCAGGCCTGGCCCGGCAAGCGCCAGGGTCCGCGTGGCGGCGTCCGCGCACTGCGCGGCCATCGCCGAGGCCAGCAGGTGCGGGACGTGGGACACCAATGCCATGCACTGGTCGTGCTCGTGGGCCGTCATCTGGATGAGCTGGGCGCCGCAGGCGCTGATCAGCTCGGTTACGACGACCACGCATTCAGGAGCCGCGGCATCCGCCGGGCAGATCACCCAGGGCCGCCCGACGAAGAGATCAGCCCTCGCCACCGCGGGCCCGGATCGTTCGCGGCCGGACATCGGATGACCTGGCACGAAGGACGACAGGTCGCAGCCAAGCTCCCGCGCGGCCCGCAGTGGCAGCTGCTTGACGCTGGCGACGTCGGTGTAGCATCGGGCGAGCTCCCGGCGCTGCGCTTCCCTGAGTGAGGGCGCGACCATCACGGGCGGCATCGCGAGCACGGCCAGGTCCGCGGGCTCGGGAAGCGTGCCCCCGGCAGGGATCGGCTGACCGGCGCCAAGGTCGGCGGCCAGCTGGGCCGCACCCGGGTCGGTGTCGCTGAGCCAGACCTGCGCGCCGCAACCGCGCAGCGCGAGCGCCACCGACGTTCCGATCATGCCCGTCCCGACAATGACCACTGTCTTCAACGCGCTGACCTCACTGTGCTGACCTCACTGTGCTGACCTCACTGTGCGATATCCAGGCGCAGCGCGGCAGCGCCGCGCAAGTAGACATGCTGCACTTCGGAGCGGCTCATCGAGGTTTCGACGTGCATCATCAGCCTGACGACCCGCGGCATCGCGCTGGGCACGGCGATCTCGCTGCAGCACAGCAGCGGTATTTCCTGGAAGCCGAGTGACCGTGCCGCCAGTGCGGGGAATTCGGCGGTGAGGTCGGGGGTAGCCGAGAAAATGACGCTGATCACGTCGTCTGTGCTCAGGTGATTGCGGCTCATTACCTCGGTAACGAGCTCGGCCGTGCCGTCCAGGATCGCCTGGCGGTCGCAGGCGTCAATCTGGACGGCGCCCCTAATGGCTCTGACCTTCACAACCTCTCCTTCGCAAGAGGACGCCCGGCGCTGCGGGCCACAGGCACCCCGTGCGTAGTACGGCTTGCTCACATCCCGACCACGGCATACAGCTCGCCGATCTCGGCGGTCGTCAGCCGCCTGGTAGCGGCGGGGCGGAGCGAGCCCAGGCTGACCGGGCCGACCTGAGTTCTGACCAGCCTGCTTACCGGATGACCCACGGCTCCGAGCATGCGCCGTACAACATGCTTGCGCCCCTCATGCAAGGTCAGCTCGACGAGCGCCCGCGAACCCGCCTGATCGACCACGCGGAACCGGTCGGCGACCACAGTACCGTCATCGAGTTCCACTCCGGTCGTCAGTCTTCTGCCCAGATCCCTGGGCAGCGGGCCCGGCACTTCGGCCAGGTACGTCTTCAGCACGCCATACCTGGGATGAGCAAGCCGGTGCGCTAGCTCGCCATCATTGGTGAGCAGGATCAGTCCCTCGGTGTCATAGTCCAGGCGGCCGACGTGGAAAAGCCGCTCGCTGCGGTCGCCCACCAGGTCCGCGATCGTGCGCCTGCCCCGGTCATCGGACATCGTGCTGACCACGCCGGGCGGCTTGTTCAGCGCCAGGTACACGAGCGTCTCGCTGGCCGGAATCCGCTTGCCGTCCACCCGGATGATCTGCCGCTCGGGGTCAACGCGGGCGCCGAACCTGCGCACGATCTCGCCGTCCACCTCGACCCGGCCCGCCCCGATCAGCTCCTCGCAGCCGCGCCGGCTGCCGACGCCGGCGGCAGCGAGCACCTTCTGAAGCCGGATGCCGCCAGGCACATCGAGTAGCGAATCACGTTGGCCTGGCGACAGGCCCCAGTCGTCGTCCTCGTCCATGGCCTGCTCACGGCCATTGCGCCGCTTAGGCTCCCGCACGGCCAGGCCCCGCTTCCGGTTCGTCGTCGGTCAGCTCGGGCAGGAATGGCGCCAGTTCGGGCAGCTGGCCCAGGCTGGCCAGGCCGAGCCGCTCGAGAAAATACGAGGTCGTGCGGAACAAGATGGCTCCGGTCTCCGGATCGGTCCCGGCTTCCTCGACCAGTCCGCGCAGGGACAACGTGCGCATCACGCCGTCGCAGTTCACTCCCCGCACGGCCGAAACCTGAGCCCGGCCGACCGGCTGGCGGTACGCGACCACGGCCAGGGTTTCCAGAGCCGCCTGGGTGAGCCTGATCTCCTGGCCGTCACGCACGAAACGCTCCACCACCGGCGCGTACTCAGACCTGGTGTAGTAGCGCCAGCCGCCCGCCACCTCGCGCAGGTCAAAGCCCCGGCCGTCCCGAGTGTAGGCGCCGGCGAGTTCGGCAAGCGCCGTCCCGATGGTTTCCCTGGGCAGTTCGAGCACCTGGGCGAGCACAGTCTGCGGCACGGGCTCGTCGGCGACGAGCAGGATCGCCTCAAGGCTCGGCTTGAGGCCGGCCAGCGCGAACAGTGCCTGGCGCGCTGGCGACACATCCGGCTCAGGTGTGGTGTCTGCGGCATCCTGCCGCGGGTGCTCAGTCATGTCTGCCTGTCATCTGGCCTAACCGCCCCGGCATCGGCTCCGGCGTCGGTTTCGGCTCCCGTTTCGCTCGGTCGCCTGGTCTCAGTGGCATCATCGTGGGCCACCCAGCTGATGTACAAATCGCCGAGGGGTGACTCCTGCTCCAACCCGATGCACTTATCCCGATATAGATCGAGCACGGCAAGAAACCGGGCAACGATCTCGTAGATTCCCGCGCAGTCGGCGGACAGCTCCCGGAACGACGCCCGGCCTAGTTCCTTCAGCTTCGCCGTGAGGATACCGGCCTGCTCCCTGACCGTGGTCCTCGGAGTGTGCAAGTGCGCGGTCGAGACCACTGGGGGCTTGCGCGGCGCCAGCGCCGCCGCCGCGATCGCCGCGAACTGCTCGGGCGTGAGCCCTAGCAATACCACGGGAAGCAGGTCTGCGAACTTGGGCTCCATCGGCACGCGCCTGGGGAAGCGACGGCCCTGCGCGGCCATCTGCCCGGCGAAGATAGCAGCCACTTCTTTGTAAGCGCGGTATTGCAGCAGCCGCGCGAAGAGCAGGTCCCTGGCCTCAAGCAAGGCGAGATCCTCTTCGTCATCGACCTCACCTGAAGGCAGCAGCCTGGCCGCCTTCAGGTCAAGCAAGGTCGCCGCCACGACGAGGAAATGGCTTGCCTGGTCCAGATCCCACCGATCGGCGAGCGCGCCTATATAGCTGATGAATTCGTCGGTGACGGCGGACAGCGCGATCTCGGTGATGTCGAGCTTGTGCTTCCCGATCAGCGCGAGCAGCAGGTCGAACGGCCCTTCGAAGACATCGAGGTGGACCTGGAACCCGCCCTTTCCCTGGGAGCCGGCGTTATCGCCGTGCCCGCCCGTCAGCATTGTGGTCAACGTCCCTTGCGTAGCCTGCGCGCCATCAGGCTGTACTCGCCTGCGGCCTCCGGGCCCGCCAGCAGGCATGCCGGGGCCTACCTGACGATCCTGCCCGGCCAGCGGATATGCCGTAGCCGCAGAGAGTCAGCTTGGCTCGCTCCAGATCGAGCAGTTCAGCGCTCGAAAGATATACGGTGATCTTAGTGCTACGGCTTTCCCTGCCCCTGCCCTGCCACCAGGTGGAGTCCGCACGCCCTGAGGCGCCCGCATGCGCTGAGCTGACAGGGAGGCCGGCAGCCGGGCGGAGCAGCTCAGCTATGCCGGGTACCGTTACCCGGCGCTGACCTGACCTGCGAGGTCGGCCCTCCGCCACCGGTCAAGCACCTCCCTGGCGAGTTCCCGGTACGAAGCCGCGCCGTTGGATGTCGGATCGAAGACCGTAATCGGCTCTCCGGCGACCGAAGCATCAGGAAATCTCACCGTGCGGTTAATGACAGTATGAAAAACCTTGTCGCCGAAGCCCGCGACAACTCCGGCGAGAACCTCCCGGGTGTGCAGGGTACGCGAGTCATACATGGTCGCGAGCAGCCCGTCCATGGTCAGCTTAGGGCTGAGCCTGGTCGAGACCTTGTCGATCGTCTCCATCAGCAGGGCAACGCCGCGCATCGCGAAGTACTCGCACTCAAGCGGAACGAGCACGCCGTCGGCACAGGCCAGGGCGTTGACCGTGAGAAGCCCGAGCGAAGGCTGGCAGTCGATCAGCACGATGTCGTACTCGGGAACGAGCGGCGCCAGAACGCGGCCGAGTATGAACTCCCTGCCCACCTCGTGCACGAGCTGGACCTCGGCACCGGACAGGTCGATGTTGCTCGGCAGCAGGTCCATGCCTTCGACCTTGGTAGGAAACAGCACGTCCCCGGCCGTCACCCCGGCTTCCATCAGCACGTTGTATACGGTGGCGTCGAGTTCATGCGGCTGGAAGCCAAGCCCGACCGACAGCGCGCCCTGCGGGTCGAAATCCACCAGCAGAACCCGCCGTCCGACCTCGGCGAGCGCTGCCCCGAGACTGATGGTGGTCGTCGTCTTGCCGACCCCGCCCTTCTGGTTGCAGACAGCGACGACTCGCGCCGGGCCATGCCGTGGCAGGGGCTCGGGCTCAGGAAAAACCGGAAGCGGGCGACCAGTAGGGCCGAGCGTGCCGGTGGTTACCTCCGATAGCGCTGATGCTGTCATGCCGACTGCACCTCCCCGCAGCCACGCACGGCTGCTAGCTGCTGCCTTCCGGACTTTAGGGCCTGGCCTGGGGTGCGGCAAGCCGACTCACCGTTTGCGGGCAATTCAGTGACCTGCGAAGCCGAAGCCACACAACATCGATATGAGCGCCTACGCCGGGTTTCGGCCATCAGGAGCCGACCCGAAAAGGGAAGGCGATAAGTCCGGCTTTACTACGTATCTGGTGTCAGGCAGCGACGCCAGGGCGTCTCGCCGCGGGTCGGCCACGACGCGGGGACTAAGGCCGGCACCGGTCCGCGAGCCGGGCGGGGCCTGCGGCATGTCACCCGGGCCAGGCTGTGCCGGTGGGGCACCCTGCTGTCGCTCAGGCAGCAGCAGGGTGCCCCGCCGGCACCGGGCCAGGGGCCGAAATTCATGATCGCGGGAGACTTTTCAGGGCAGGCTCGGCGTCCGTTACCGTCACGTTGTCTGGGCCAGAGCCATTTTTCAAGCGCCGACTACGGGTTTCGCCGCGAACGCTGGAATGACATGACGACGCATATCCATGTTGAAAAATGGTTGTCCATTGCCGTATTGATGTTCCCGCCCTTCCGCCCCCGAGCCGGGAGTCCGCACGAAAGCCGGAAGGCTCCGCGCCGCTGGGACCCCAGCGCACCACGACAGGAAAGATGCCTGGACCGGCTAGCCGAGTGCACGCGGATGCGATGCTGCGTACACTTCACGCAATTTGTCGACCGTGACTAGCGTGTAGACCTGGGTGGTAGACACCGACGCGTGACCGAGCAGTTCCTGCACGACCCTGACGTCCGCGCCGCCGTCTAGCAGATGCGTCGCGAACGAGTGCCGCAGCACGTGCGGTGATACTTCGGCCAGGCCCGCCTTGGCCGCCGCCGCGCGCAGCGCGCCCCATGCTCCCTGCCTGGTCAGCCTGCCGCCCCGGGCGTTCAGGAAGACGGCACGGCTTTGCTGTCCGGTCCTGGCGGCCGCAGCGAGCACCGGCCTGGCCTGCACGAGGTAGGCGTCGAGGGCCCGGCAGGCGTAGCTGCCGATCGGGACGACCCGCTGCTTGCCGCCCTTGCCAGCGAGCCGTACCGTCGCGATCCCCCCGTCGGCGCTGCGGTGACCTGCGAGGTCGAGGTCGTCTACATCGAGGCTGAGCGCTTCGGAAATCCTGGCTCCTGTGCCGTAGAGGAGCTCGAGCAGGGCTCGATCACGCCGCTGGGCAGGCGTGTCTCCGGCCACTTGCAAAAGCCTGGTGACATCCGGGATTGAGATCGCGTGCGGCAGGCGTCGCGGCGGAACCGGGGGGCGCACGGTTTTCGCTGGATCCGCCAGCGCCATGCCGTCAGCGTGGGCAAAGGCGTGCAGACCGCGCACTGCTACCACGGCCCGGCCCGCCGAACTCGCCGCGAGCGGCGGATGAGCCGCGTCGCCGGCACGCAACCCCGCCACGTAACTGGCCACGTCTTCGGTTGTTACCTGGCCGATCTCGGCTAGGCCAGCATCGGTCAAGGTAGCCGCATACCGGCTGAGATCGCGCCGGTACGCGGCAAGCGTGTGGGCGGCCAGCCCGCGCTCGACGGCCAGGTGATCGAGATACCGGCGGACCGCTGTGTCAACTGATGTCAGCTCAATACCTCGGTGTCAGCTCAGGACCTCGGGCAGCGGCGTGATCCGCAGCCCGTGTGCCTCCCCTACAGGGCCGCAGGTGATGGCGCCATCGTAGGTGTTCAGCCCGGGCGCGAACGACGGATCGCGTTTGAGCGCATCGCGCCACCCGTACTTGGCGATCTCCATCACGTAGGGCAGCGTGACGTTGGTCAACGCGTAGGTGGACGTGTGCGGCACCGCGCCGGGCATGTTGGCGACGCAGTAGAAGACCGACTCGTGCACCAGGTAAGTCGGATCCGCGTGCGTGGTCGGCATCGAGCCTTCGAAGCACCCGCCCTGGTCGATCGATATATCGACGAGCACCGAACCCGGCTTCATCTTGGCCACCAGCTGGTCGGTTACCAGCTTCGGCGCCTTCGCCCCTGGCACGAGGACGGCCCCGATGACCAAGTCGGCATCGACGACCGCCCGCTCGATCTCGTAGGCGTTCGAGGTGACCGTCTGCAGATGACCTTGGTAGATAGCGTCGGCCGAGCGGAGCCTCGCCACGTTCTTGTCAATGAGAAGCACCTCGGCCTGCATGCCGAGGGCGATCGCGGCCGCGTTCATGCCGGATACCCCGGCGCCGAGCACGACGACCTTGGCCGCGTACACGCCTGACACGCCGCCCATCAGGACGCCGCGCCCGCCTCCGTCCCGCTGCAGGTGGTGGGCGCCTACCTGGGGCGCCATCCGGCCGGCAACCTCGGACATCGGAGCGAGCAGCGGCAGCGAGCCGTCGGGCAACTGCACCGTCTCGTAGGCGATCGCCGTGATCCCGGAGGACACCAGCGCGTCCGTGCATGCCTTCGAGGCGGCCAGGTGCAGGTAGGTGAAGAGCACCTGGTCCTTGCGCAGCCGGTGATATTCCTCGGCGACGGGTTCCTTGACCTTGAGTATGAGGTCGCCCGCCTCCCAGACATCATCGGCGGCCGGCAGGATCTTGGCTCCAGCGGCTGCGAAGTCCGCGTCCGGGATTGCCGAACCAGTGCCGGCGTCCCGTTCGACGAAGACCTCGTGACCGCACCTTAGTAGTTCGTGGACGCCAGCCGGAGTAATGGCGACGCGGTACTCGTGGTTCTTGACTTCCTTCGGAATGCCGACCTTCATTGGCCCTACATCCTTCCTAGCGTTCCACTGCGTCCGTCCCGCGCAGAGGCGCGAAGTCGTCCTGCCGCGCGGCGTAAGCCGCGAGTACGCCGACCGCTGTAACTCCGTTGTGCAGTTCCCCGGCAAGAAAGCGCGCGACAACCACGTTGAGCGGCGCCCACTCGATCAGCAAGTGCGCCTCCTCGTGGACTGGAACGTAGTCGCGCTCGGTGTCGGGAACCTGAGTCAGGTCCGTGGCCAGGAAGACTCTGAGCCGCTCGCTGCTGACTCCTGGCGAGGTGTAGATATCTGCGAGCACATGCCAGTCTGAAGCTAGGTAACCGACTTCCTCAAGTAGTTCCCGCTGTGCGGTTTTCTCTAGCGGCTCGCCGGGAATATCGCGCAGCCCGGCTGGTATCTCCCACAGCAACCGGCCGACCGGATGCCGGTACTGCCTGATCAGCAGGACCCGGCCAGCGTCGTCCATCGCCAGCACCGCTACCGCGCCAGGGTGCTCGACGACATCACGCCCGGCTTCCGCGCCATCTGGCATCCGTACCTTGTCCCGGCGGATCGTCACGATGCTGCTACTGGCAATGACATCGCTGGTCACCACCGGCCAGGACTCGACCACATCCGACAACCACGATGAGGCGCTCATGCGCTTGCGACCGAGCGTCCGCTGGCGACAGCCGCGACCGACTGAGACTGACTCGGCTTGGTGCGCGACCGCTCGATCGCGGCCGCGATAAGCCCGCTGAAAAGCGGATGCGGCCTCGTCGGCCTGGACAAGAACTCCGGATGTGCCTGAGTTCCCACGAAGAACGGGTGCTCGGACTCAGGCAATTCGATGAACTCGACGAGCCGGCCATCGGGCGACAGGCCTGAGCAGATCAGCCCGGCGTCCTCAAGCGCCTCTCGGTAGGAATTGTTGACCTCGTACCGGTGCCGGTGCCGCTCGTGGACGATCTCGGCTCCGTACAGGCGCCTGACCATGCTGCCCTCGGCCAGTACCGCCGGGTACAGCCCCAGTCGCATAGTCCCGCCCATGTCGCGCTCGCCGGCCACCACGTCTTCCTGGTCAGCCATTGTCGCGACAACCGGGTACGGGGTCTGGGGGTCGAACTCGGCGCTGTTGGCGTTGTTCATGCCTGCCTGGTCACGACCGATCTCGATCGCCATGCACTGCAGCCCGAGGCAAAGCCCGAGCACCGGGATCTTATTGAGCCGGGCATGCCGGACAGCGCCGATCTTGCCCTCGATGCCGCGTACTCCGAAGCCGCCGGGGATCAGCACCCCGTCAGCGCCGTCAAGGTGCCGCGCCGCGCCCTCCGGGGTGCGGCAGTCATCGCTCGGCACCCAGCGGATATCGACCTTGGCATCGTTGCCGAATCCGCCGGCACGGAGTGCTTCGGCCGGGGAAAGATACGCGTCAGGAAGATCAACATACTTGCCCACCAGCGCGATCGTCACGCTCCTCGCAGGCCGGTGCACCCTGCTGAGCAGTTCGTTCCAGTCGCTCCAGTCGACGTCCCTGAACGGCAGGCCGAGCCTGCGCACCGCGTAAGCATCGAGCCCTTCGGAGTGCAGGATCTTCGGAATGTCGTAGATCGAAGGCGCGTCCGGAGTCGAGACCACGGCTTCCTCGTCGACGTCGCACATCATGCTGATCTTCCGCTTGAGCCCGCCGCTGATCGGGCGGTCAGACCGGCAGACAATCGCGTCGGGCTGGATGCCGATGCTGCGCAGCGCCGCGACCGAGTGCTGCGTCGGCTTCGTCTTGAGCTCACCGGAAGGGCCGATGTACGGCAGCAGCGAGACATGGAGGAAGAAGCACCGATCCCGCCCGATCTCGTGCCTGATCTGCCTGATCGCCTCAAGGAAAGGCAGTGACTCGATGTCGCCGACGGTGCCTCCGACCTCGGTGATGACGACGTCGGTCTGGGGCCCGCCCATGTCGATGATGCGGCTCTTGATCTCGTTGGTGATGTGCGGGATCACCTGGACGGTGTCGCCGAGGTAGTCACCGCGCCTTTCCTTGGCGATGACGGTGGAGTACACCTGGCCCGTCGTGACGTTCGACGATCCGGGCAGCCTGGTGTCGAGAAATCTCTCGTAGTGCCCGACGTCGAGGTCGGTCTCGGTGCCGTCGTCGGTTACGAAGACCTCCCCGTGCTGGAACGGGTTCATCGTGCCCGGATCGACGTTCAGGTAAGGATCGAGCTTTTGCATGCTGACCCGCAGGCCACGCATCTTCAGCAGACGACCGAGGCTTGACGCGGTCAGCCCCTTGCCTAGACTGCTGGCCACGCCCCCGGTCACGAAGACATGCGTCGTCAGGACTGGTCGTGCGGTATGCGCTGGCGTCGCCAAATCGGCTCCCGTGGTCCGTGCCGGCGGCGTCGACCCCGCCAGCCCACGGGGTATCAGAATATCAGGAAGGTGCCGCTTTGACCTGCACCGACGCCGCGGGCACCGCCGAGTCGCCCTGTGCTGGCCCCATGCTGGCCTGATGCTGGCCCGCCGGTTGCCCCGGGCTGGCCAGGGATCTGGCCGGGAACTGGCCGGCGTTCGGACGGGTGATTGCCTGGTCAATCCCGTTAAATATGCTAAGTCTGTAGTGCGCCATGGGGCAGCCGGCCGGGCGCAGGCCTGCGGGATGACGGGAGTTCTTCGCCTGTGAACGGAGCGCCGCCAGGTGCCGTGATCACCGGGCTCGGCATGACGAGGCTCGGCCGGGTCTTCGGCCTTAGTCAGCGGCGGCTGGCGGCGGAGGCGGTCCGGCTGGCGGTCACCGACGCCGGGCTCGCGATGGCGGACATCGACGGGCTCCTGATCTGCCCGGGAATTACCGGCGGACTCGATGTCGGCTTGGCCGCGGCTCTCGACCTGCGCGATCTCACGCTGCTCGCCGTCGTGAACAGCTTTGGAGCCTCGGCGGTGATGGCCGTGCAAACGGCTGCTCAGGCAGTGCTGAGCGGCACGGCACGGGCCGTAGCCTGCGTGTTCGCTGACACTCCGCTTCAGGAGGGCGTGCCGTCGGGCAGCGCGTTCGGCATGCGGGGCGGTGACGGCTCGGCGTCGGCGCGGACCGAGCGCCTCGGGCTGGGCGGGCTGGCAGGCGGCTACGGCTTCCGCAGCGTCACTGTCTACTACGCGCTCGCGGCCCGGCGGCACATGGAGCGGTTCGGCACGACCAGCGAGCAGCTAGGTGCCGTGGCGGTGGCGCAGCGGCAGTGGGCGGCCGGCAATCCGATGGCCCAGCACAAAGATCCGATCACGCTCGCCGATCACCAGGCGTCGCGCTGGGTCGCCGAACCGCTGCACCTGCTCGACTGCTCCCTGGTCTCCAACGGCGCGATTGCCGTGGTTGTCACCTCGGCCGACAGGGCCGGCAGCGGGCCGCGACCGCCTGTGCATGTATGGGGCTGGGGCCAGGGTCACCCTGGACACCCGATGATGGCGGGGAGCGCGTTCGGGCTGTCGACTGGAGCGGGTCAGGCCGGGCGGGCAGCGATGGGCATGGCCGGCGTTCGCCCGGCCGACATCACCATGTGCCAGCTCTACGACTGCTACACGTACACGGTGCTGGTGACGCTCGAGGACTACGGGTTCTGCGCGAAGGGCGAAGGCGGCCCGTTCGCCGCCAGCGGTGCCCTGGCACCGGGCGGATCGCTGCCGGTGAATACCGGCGGCGGACAGCTGTCGGGTTACTACATGTGGGGTTTCACCCCCTTGTCCGAGGCGATCATCCAGGCCCGCGGCCAGGGCGGGCTTCGTCAGTCGCCAGCCAGCGATCTCATCCTGGTCAGCGGCAACGGCGGAATCCTCGCCCACCACGGCAGCCTGGTCCTGAGTCCGCATCCGCGGGGGACTGCGGCGGCGGGCACCCGGCCGGAGTTTCCGAGCGACGGGGTCGGGTTCGTGGCGGGCGCGGGCGCCGGCGCCGGCGAGGCGGACGTGGCGGGCGCGGCGGGCGCGGGCGCGGGCGGCGCGGGTTCGGCGAGCGCGGGCGAGGCGGGTTCGGCGGGCGCGGGCGAGGCGGGTTCGGCGAGCGCGGGCGAGGCGGGCGCGGGCGGGGCGGACGGCATTGGCATCGTGCGCTCTGACGATCGGAGCAGTGAGTTCTTCGCGGCGGCAGCACGAGATGAGTTGATGATCAAGCGCTGCGATTCCTGCGCCGGGTGGCAGCAGCCTTCAGCCACGTCCTGTCCGGAGTGCGGCGAGAACGGCAATCTGACCTGGACCGGAACCACAGGTCAGGGTACTCTCGTCAGCTGGTCCCTCGTGCACTCCAAGCAGGCCGATGGGCCCCTGGCCGTCCCGGCCTTGGTCGAGCTCAGGGAAGGTCTATGGCTCGCGACAGGCTTGTACCTGCCTGTACGTCGCGCACTCGCCGACCTCCGCGCAGGTCAGCCGGTCGCAGTCCGGTTCATACACCCAGCCGAGGGCGAGAGCTACCCGGTCTTCACTCCGGCCGATCAATCCATTCCATAGCCAGCAATCGCGGTCGGCTCGCGCGCGTGCGGCGCTCGGGTGGATGCGCCTGGGCCTGCGTCATCAACCGCCGGTGTCGTCTTCGACACTCGCCTGGGGTGTCAATGTCGCTTCGCGCCCGCGCCGGACGCGGTCAACTGGCTCAACCGGCCCCTGACCGGGCGCGCCGTGGACCGGCGGGGTTCAACGAGTCCCTGACCAGGCGCGCGCCGTGGGCCGGCGGGGTCCAACCAGTCCCTGACCAGGCGCGCCGTGGGCCGGCGCGAGCTCAGCTGACGCCTTGACCGGGCCGAGTGGCCAGGCGGGTGACGCCCGTGGTGCCGCAGCCCCCTTATGCGGCTTTTGCCGGGCCTGACCGGCGGGTCCGCGGGCCGCGCGGTGATACCGCCGGGCCGGTTGCGCCAAGTGGCGCTGCCTCAGTCACGGGCGCCGGCGCCGGCGGGGAGAGTTTCCTGCTTACGGGTGAAGAGTTTTCGGTTACGGGAGCATTGTCGTCATGATCGCGGAGCCGTTCCGGGTCCCTGCGGGAGCATTTTCCTGTTGCGGAGACTTTCCGTCGGATACCACGGCAACGCTCCACAACAAGAAAACCCTCCGCCGCGAACCCGGAAACCCTCCCCCGGGGAACCCCGAAACCGCTCTCAGCGGGGACCACCCCCGGCGGGTGCCGGTCTGGGCGTGGGCGCCCCGGCCGGACAGCATGGTGGCCCTCGTTGCTGCTGTCAGCGGCCGGTTCGGGTGAGCAACAGGGTACTCGTTCCTGATGTTGGGACGACATCAGGCAGGGCCACGTTGCTGACAGGCTCGGACCGGGTTCAGCATCGCGGGCCTGCTTGCTGCTGTTCCCGCCGACGCCGGGACTCCGGCTAGCTGGAAATAAGCTCAATTACCTTTATTGTGACTCACGGCCATTGGCTGCTTATCGAGTTCGGAAAACCCGCCTGATGCCACCGCATAAGGCCTGGCTGTGGTCACGATGTCCTCGTTCGGCTGTTTGGCCACTTCCGTCACTGCCGGACAGCGGCACGCCAGCGCCGTTCGGGCCGGTCGGACCAACGGAACCGACAGGTCCGTCACCTACGGACAGCCGGCCTCGGCTGCTCAGGCGCCCGGTGCCGTTCGGGCCGGCCGGTCCGACGGATCCGATCGATCTCCCGCCGCTTCGTGCCGTCCCCGCCAGATCTGAAGTCTGGCCCAGACCACGTGAACTGGCGGGCGTAGCCGACTCAGCGGCCACCCCGGCGGCGCGCGCTCCCCGACCACCCGACCCGCCCGCGCCCGACCCGCCGCCCGCACCCCAGCCACCCGCGCCCGACCCGCCCGCGCCCGACCCGCCGCCCGCGCCCGACCCGCCGCGCGCGCCCGACCAACCACCCGCACCCGGCCCGCCACCCGCACCCCAACCACCCGCACCCCAACCACCCGCATCCGACCCGCCCGCACCCGACCCGCCGCCCGCGCCCGACCCGCCACCCGCACCCCCGCCACCCGCACCCCAACCACCCGCACCCCAACCAAGCGCACCCGACCCGGGCACCGCCGACCCTGGCACCCTGGGCACGCTGTCTACCCGGGCCGAACCGATGGACGCGACCGTGCCTGTCAGTTCCATCGCCGTGACCCGCACCTCAGAACCGCCGGCGGTCGCAAGCCGGCCGTTGCCGCGGCCTGGGTCCTCGCGCGCGCCCGCCTCGCCGAACCTAGCCAGCACGACAGCACTGACAAGCGCGAGGATGAACCCGGCTACGGCCGGACCCGCCAGTCCCGGCCGCGTCTTGTCACCAAGGAACAGCACCCCGATCAGCGCGGGAGGTACTGTCTCGAGCAGGATCACGGCCGCCGTGGCCACGGTGACACTGCCGCTCTCCAGCGCGGATGCATACAGCATGAAGGAGATAATCCCGGCCGCCGCCAGAGTGTAAGCGGCCGGGGAGCGGACCAGCACATGCGGGCTGAAGCCCGGCAGGATCCGGGCGCACACGGCAAGCACGCCGTAGCCCAGGCCGGCGACGGCACCGAGCACGGGGGTCCGGTACTCCCCTGGCAGCCGGGCGGCGGCGACGCCAGCAATCGCGATCACCACCAGGGCCGAGATCAGCCCGAGGTGGAAGTTTATTCCGACGTTCGCGGCTCCTTCGGAACCGGCCGATGATCCCAGCAGCCCGACGCCGATGACCACAGCGAGCACGGCGGCCCATTCCCGCATGCTCAGCACCATGTGCATCAGCCATGATGCGAAGATGGCCGTCACCGCCAGGTTCGCGGCGATGATCACCTGAACTTCAAAGATCGGCAGCCGCCGCAGCGCGATGAGCTGGCACACGAAGCCGAAGAAATCAACCACTAGGCTGAGCACGAACGGCCACTGGCGGAACATCCTGATGACCAGACCGGGATCGACCCCGCCAGGTGCGCCCGCGGCGGCGAGTACGGGACGCCGCGACGCGGCCCTGACGGCGATGGCCTGCATCACCGCTCCCAGGCCGTAGCAGAGCGCGGCAGCGAGAGCCGCGGCCAGGCTTGTGATCACGCCTATGACCTTACGCCGTTACAGTCCGTTGTTGCTGTGCGCCTGCCGAACTGGACGGTTACTTTCCGTTACATCATGCTCGACGCCGGTTTGCGTCTCTCACGCGCCGGCTGGGGGGTTCATTTCGGACCGGGCCGCTAATCCCGGGCAAAGAAGCACATCGTACGCAGAACCCGCCGCGACAATCCGGTCAGACTCCGGCAGCCTGCATGCCGCGAAGCTCCTGCTTAAGCTCTCTGATCTCGTCCCTGAACCTGGCCGCCAGTTCGAACTGCAGCTCGGCCGCCGCCGCGTGCATCTGGTCCGTCAAAGCCGTGATCAAGGCGATCAGGTCCTCGCGGGCCGCGCCTTCGCGACCGGCCTCGCCTTCGGCGTTGCGCACGCCACCAGCAGAAGCCGCCGCCCGTGCCCGCGCGGCCATGCCAGGCACCGGCGCCTTGCCCCTGCTCTGCCGCCTGCCGCTGCCGCCGAGCAGCTTCTCGGTGTCGGCATCCTCCCGCGCCAGCTGATCGGTGATGTCTGCGATGCGCTTACGCAACGGCTGAGGATCGACTCCCCGCTCCAGGTTGTACGCGATCTGCTTGGCCCGCCGCCGGTTCGTCTCGTCGATGGCCTTGCTCATCGACGGCGTCACCGAGTCGGCGTACATGTGCACCTGGCCGTAGACGTTACGCGCCGCCCGGCCGATCGTCTGGATCAGCGACGTGCCAGACCGCAGGAACCCCTCCTTGTCCGCATCGAGAATCGCCACCAGCGACACCTCGGGCAGGTCAAGACCCTCGCGGAGCAGGTTGATGCCGACCAGCACGTCATACTCACCCAGCCGGAGCTCGCGCAGCAGCTCCACCCGTCGCAGCGTGTCAACCTCGCTGTGCAGGTACCTGGCCCGAATCCCGAGCTCGAGCAGGTAATCGGTGAGGTCTTCTGACATCTTTTTGGTCAGGGTCGTGACCAGCACACGCTCGGACCGCTCGGACCGCAGCCGGATCTCATGTACCAGGTCATCGATCTGCCCCTTGGTCGGCTTGATGAGGACCTCGGGGTCGACCAGTCCGGTCGGCCTGATCACCTGCTCGACTACGTCACCGGCCACCCGCTGCAGCTCGTACCGGCCCGGCGTGGCCGACAGGTATACCGTCTGGCCGATGCGGTCGCAGAACTCCTCCCAGGTCAGCGGCCTGTTGTCGATAGCGCTGGGCAACCGGAACCCGTGCTCGACCAGCACCCGCTTGCGCGAGACGTCGCCCTCGTACATGGCGCCGATCTGCGGCACGGTCACATGCGACTCGTCGATGACGAGCAGGAAGTCCTCGGGAAAGTAGTCGAGCAGCGTGTTGGGCGCGCTGCCAGCCGACCTGCCGTCGATGTGGCGTGAATAGTTTTCGATGCCGGCGCAGCTGCCTACCTGCCGCATCATCTCGATGTCATAGGTGGTTCGCATGCGCAGCCGCTGAGCTTCCAGCAGCTTGCCCGCCTGCTCGAGGTCGTCGAGCCGCCAGGCGAGCTCCTCCTCGATCCCGGCGATCGCCCGTTCCATCCGCTCGGGACCTGCCACATAATGCGAGGCCGGGAAGATGTAGAGCTCGTCGTCGGTCGTCAGTACCTCGCCCGTCAGCGGGTGCAGCGTCATCAGCCGCTCGATCTCATCGCCGAACATCTCGATCCTGACGGCGTGCTCCTCGTAGACGGGGATCACCTCGATGGTGTCGCCCCTGACCCGGAACGTGCCCCTGGTGAAAGCCATGTCATTGCGCAGGTACTGCATGCCGACCAGCCTGCGGAGAAGGTAGTCGCGGTCGACCGACTCGCCGACCTTGAGCTTGAGCATCCGGTCGACGTACTCCTGCGGGGTGCCCAGGCCGTAGATGCACGAGACCGATGCGACGACGATCGTGTCGCGCCTGGTCAGCAGCGAGTTCGTGGCCGAGTGCCTGAGCCTTTCGACCTCGTCGTTGATCGAGGAATCCTTCTCGATATACGTATCGGTCTGCGGTACGTACGCCTCGGGCTGGTAGTAGTCGTAGTACGACACGAAGTACTCGACGGCGTTGTTCGGCAGCATCTCGCGCAGCTCGTTGGCGAACTGCGCGGCGAGCGTTTTGTTCGGCAGCATCACCAGCGTGGGTCGCTGCAGTCGCTCGGCCAGCCAGGCCACGGTCGCCGTCTTGCCGGTACCGGTCGCCCCGAGCAGCACCGCGTCGGGCGACCCGCTCCTGATCCGCTTCTCAAGATCGGCTATCGCCGTCGGCTGGTCGCCGGCCGGCACCATGTCGGTCACGACTTCAAACGGGGCGACCCGCCGCTGCAGGTCAGTCACCGGGCGCATGGTCTCTCCTTACGCTGCACACCCCCACTGTAGGCTGAGCCTCTGACAGTGCCGTGCCCTGACAGTGCTGAGAAGGAGCAAGCAGCCATGTACCAGCCGTCCGCGGCGAGCGAAGCCGACGAGCGGCCGTCTCGTCCGCCGGCACCGCAGTCGGTGCGGGCCGCGGTGAAGCTGATGTACGCCGGCGCTATCTTCAGCGCGATCGGCATCGGGATCAACTTCCTTGGCACCTCAGGCGTGAAATCGGCGCTGCACAAGATGCACCCGCACTACACGGACGCGCAGATCAACAGTGCCGTCAGCAGCTTTTTCGTGCTCGGCGCGGCCATCGGCGTGATCAGCATCGCCCTGTGGATCTGGATGGCCAGGGCCAACGGCGCCGGCAAGCCGTGGGCGCGCATCGTGGCATCCGTGCTCTTCGCCTTCAGCACGCTCGACCTTCTGACCTCGATACTCGGCTACGGGCTGCAACCAGGTCTGATACTCGGCGCCCTGATCTGGCTGGCCGGCCTGGGGACGGTCGTTTTGCTCTGGCGGAAAGATTCTTCCGCGTACTTCCAGCGCATCTAGGTTGCCCGCCCGAAAGGGCTAGGCATCCCTGCGTCGCAGCAGCCAGGCCGAGGCCGCGAGCAGCACCAGCGTCCACAGGCAGAAGATGCCGAACCCCTGCCAGGCCGACAGCAGCTGACCGGACTGCGCCCGGGCCTGTAGTACGGCCATCCCCGCCTGCCGTGGCAGGTAGGCGTCGACGTGCGCGCCCCAGTCGCCCGGCAGGAAGCTGGTGATGATCGGCAGCACCAGCACCACGCCGATGACCGTGGCGATCGCGCCGGCGGTGTGCCTGATCAGCCCGCCGATCGCCAGCGCGAAGAGCCCGAGCACGGTGAGGTAAAGCCCGGCCCCGACGACAGCGCGCAGCACGTTGTGATCACCGAGCGAGACGGGCACCTTGCTGTGCAACAGCGCCGAGCCCACGAAGAAGGACCCGAACGACACGATCTCGGCCAGCACCAGCAGGAGCGCCGTGAACACCGTGATCTTCGCGAACAACATCGGGAGTCGCCTGGGGACAGCCAGCAATGATGCTCGGATCACCCCGGTTGAATATTCCGTCGTAATCAAAAGCACGCCAAGCACGCAGATGGTCAGCTGTCCGAATCCGATTCCGGCGGCAAGTATGAACCCAACCGGGTCACCGATGATGCGGGCGTCGCGCACGGCGGCGTGGGGACCGCTCCAGCTGCCGACGACGAGCGCGGTCAGGCCGGCAGTAAGGCCCACTGTGATGACCACGAACAAGATCAGCGTCCAAAGGGTGGACCGGACCGAACGGATCTTGGTCCACTCGGCCCGCAGCAGCCCGATGAATCGGCCAGGCCGGCGCACCTCAGCGGCCGGCTCCAGATTCGCCGGCGCGGCAGCAGCCATCACGGGGCGGTCTCCTTCCTCGCGGCGAGCGCATCGTCCCCGTGCTGGCTGACACCGTGCTGGCTGACACCGTGCGGGTTCACACCGTGCGGGTTCACATCCTGCACGCCGAACTCCAGGCTGCCTGCCGTCAGCTCCATGAAGGCTTCCTCCAAAGACGCGAGCTGAGGCGTCAGTTCGTACAGCACCAAGGACCCTGAGGCGGCCAGTTCGCCGATCCGCCGGGCCTCCATATTGGTGACGGTCAGCAAGTCGGCCCCATCGAGCTGGGAGCCGGCCGCGGCAGGCCCGGCCGCGGCCGGCACGACCTTGCCGCCGTCCGAGGTGATCAACTCGGTCAGCTTCCCGGCGTCGGGGGTCAGCACCCGGACGGACTTCTGCGTGCCTCTGGCGATCACCTCAGCGGTGCTCGAAGCCGCGATCAGCTTCCCGCGGCCGATGACGATCAGGTGATCAGCGGTCACGGCCATCTCGTTCATCAGGTGACTCGACACCAGAATCGTGCGACCCTGGGCGGCAAGGTGCTTCATCAGGTTCCTGATCCACAGCACGCCCTCAGGGTCGAGCCCGTTCACCGGCTCGTCGAGCAGCAGCACCCGGGGATCGCCAAGCAGCGCGGCAGCGATACCGAGCCGCTGACTCATCCCCAGGGAAAACCCGCCCGCCCGCTTGTCCGCGACTTCCTGCAGCCCGACTAGCTCAAGCATTTCCGCCACCCGGCTCGCGGGCAGGCCCTGGCTCTGCGCGAGGAAGAGCAGGTGATTGCGCGCGCTCCGGCCGGTGTGCACCGACTTGGCCTCAAGCAGCGCGCCAACCGTTCGCAGCGGGTCTGGCAGATCGCGGTACAGCCGGCCGTCGATCGTCGCGACGCCAGACTGGGGCCGGTCCAGGCCAAGAATGATGCGCATAGTGGTCGACTTCCCCGCCCCGTTGGGCCCGAGGAAGCCAGTCACCCGGCCGGGTTCGACCGCGAAGCTGAGGTTGTCCACGGCAACCTTGTCGCCGAAGCGCTTCGTTACGCTCCGTACCTCGATCAAGCCCTGCCTCCTCCACGCCAGCTGCGTTTCACGTGCCACACGTGCCTGGGTGTCACGCTCAGTACTTCCCTGGCACCCAAACCCGGCATCCTGCCGGGAGTATCTCGCGACACCCGCCGGGAGTCACAGCGACATCCTCCCTGGCGGCTTCTCGCAATGCCGGTCCGCGTCACGCGATATAGCTTAAACGGATCTGAGTCTCCGCCGAACCGGGTTAACGGCTCACCGACCTCCCCGCCGCAGTCCGGCCCGTCGTCGCAGTTCGGACCACAGATCGCCGACTTGCGAATCTAGGTCGCTGAGCGAGCCGGAGTTGTCGATCACGACATCGGCGATCGCGAGCCGGGCGGCCCGCGTGGCCTGAGCCGCCATCCTCGCCTGCGCCTGCTCGGCGTCCATGCCTCGCAGCCTGGTCAGCCGGTCGAGTTGTATCGCCTCTGCCACGTCGACCACGACGACCACGTCATATCCGGACGCGAGATTGTTCTCCGCGATGAGCGGCACGTCGTGCACCACGATCGCTTCCGGCTCAGCGCTATCTAGTTGAGCGGCGGCATCCGCTGCCGTCGCCGACGCTTCAAGTTCGGCCATCCGCTGACCCACAAGGGGATGCACGATCGAGTTCAGTCGCGCCAGCCGGCCAGCATCAGCGAAGACGATCTCGCCAAGCCGTTCCCGGTCAAGCGAGCCGTCCTCGCGAAGCACGCCAGTCCCGAAGGCGGCCGCCACCTGGCTGAGTCCTGGCGTGCCGGGAGCGACCATTTCCCTCGCGATGGCATCGGCGTCGATCAGCACCGCGCCATATGACTCAAGGCGCCGCGAGACCTCGCTCTTTCCCGCGCCGATCCCGCCAGTCAGCCCAACCCTCAGCAGTGTCTCCTCCGCCCGCCAGGCCAATCAACGTCCCGTCGGTGGCGCCCTGGCGCCATCGACGTCCCAGAGCCGGGAATGCGGAGAGCGTCACGGGCTCCTGGCCGCCATGACCGGGAGCCCGTGACGCTCAATGGCCTCGCTAGTACTAGTTGCGGCCGCCCGACAGTTTCTCGCGTAGCGCCGCCAGCGCCTCGTCGGAAGCAAGCGCGCCGCCACCCGAACCGCTGTCCGGCGAGCCCGAGGTGTGCGAACTGGCGCCCGATTCGTCGTGGCCGGCTTCGTCCTCGGCCCTACTGCGGGCCTCGGCGACCTGCCGCTGGTGTGCCTCGAACCTGGCGCGGGCCTCGGCGTACTGCCGCTCCCACTCCTCGCGCTGAGCCTCGAAACCTTCGAGCCACTCGCCTGACTCGGAGTCGAACCCGTCCGGGTAGACGTAGTTGCCCTGCTCGTCGTAGGTGGCCGGCATGCCGTACAGCGTCGGGTCGAAGTCGTCGCCGGTGATCTCGCCGGTCTGGCCCTCGTTCGCCTGCTTGAGTGACAGGCTGATCCGCCGCCGGTCCAGGTCGATGTCGATGATCTTGACGAAGATCTCGTCGCCCACCTGAACGACCTGCTCCGGGATCTCCACGTGCCGGTCAGCCAGTTCGGAGATGTGGACGAGGCCCTCGATCCCCTCCTCGACCCGGACGAACGCGCCGAACGGCACCAGCTTGGTGACCCGCCCTGGCACGACCTGACCGATCTGGTGCATCCTCGCGAACTGCTGCCACGGGTCCTCCTGGGTGGACTTCAGCGACAGCGAGACGCGCTCGCGGTCCATGTCCACATCCAGCACCTCTACCGTGACCTCCTGGCCGACCTCGACCACCTCACCTGGATGATCGATGTGCTTCCAGGACAGCTCGGAGACGTGCACGAGGCCGTCCACGCCGCCAAGGTCAACGAAAGCGCCGAAGTTCACGATCGAGCTCACGACGCCCTTGCGGATCTGGCCCTTCTGCAGCGTGTTGAGGAAGTTCTGGCGCACCTCGGACTGAGTCTGCTCAAGCCAGGCCCGGCGGGACAGCACCACGTTGTTGCGGTTTTTGTCCAGCTCGATGATCTTGGCCTCGATCTCCTTGCCGACGTACGGCTGCAGATCACGTACCCGGCGCATCTCCACCAGCGACGCCGGCAAGAACCCGCGCAGCCCGATGTCCAGGATCAGGCCGCCCTTGACGACCTCGATGACAGTGCCGGTCACGACGCCGTCCTCGTCCTTGATCTTCTCGATCGTGCCCCACGCCCGCTCGTACTGAGCGCGCTTCTTGGACAGGATCAGCCGGCCTTCCTTGTCCTCCTTCTGCAGGACAAGTGCTTCGATGTGATCACCAGTCTTGACGACCTCGTTCGGATCGACATCGTGCTTGATCGACAGTTCCCGTGACGGGATTACGCCCTCGGTCTTGTAACCGATGTCGAGCAGAACCTCGTCCCGGTCGACCTTGACGACTGTCCCGTCGACAATGTCGCCGTCGTTGAAATACTTGATGGTCTCGTCGATCGCGGCGAGGAAGGCCTCCTCCGAACCGATGTCGTTAACGGCAACCTGGGGGGTCGAGGTGGCCTGCGTGCTGCTGGTCGTCATGTGTGAGTGGGCTCCGGATACGGACAGGATTCATTTGGGCGCGCAGTGCGCAGCGCGTCCGACATAGTGGCTGGAATGCCTAGGTTGTAACGCCAGCCGGGCTACAGACTACCCGAGGCGCCTCGCCATGGCGGACTGCGGAAGATCACAACGCACCGATCAGCATATGAGAGCCTGGGCGGGCGGTCAATCGCGATGGCGGTCCTGACGGTCGCCATCCGCCCGCTTGCCGGTTCCGTTCACCGGTGCATCCGCCCGATCTGCCTGCCGGTATGCCATGGTGACCGGCTCTTGCGACGGCGCGGATCCGGCCAAGTTGACAACGCGCGATGTCTATACAAATCTCACGCTGTGGGTATGCCACATGGTCCGCACGAGCGTAACCTAGAGCCGTCGTGAGTGCACTGATCAAGTTCGCCGAGAGCTACTGGTGGCTGGTCTTCATCTTCGGGGGCGGCGTCGCCGGTGGCGTCCGCGAAGCCATCAGCCGCCACCACAAGCGGCGGCTAGCCATCCTGGAAGCCAAAACCAAGCTGCGCGGCGCTTCTCAGACGCCCATCGGCCCGCCTGAGCCGCAGCCCGTTTGCGGCTGCACGCACCACCTGAGCTTCCACAACCCAAAGACTTTCACGTGCGCGGTCGAGGGTTGCCGGTGCCAGCAGTACATCGGCCCTGAGCCCCTGGGACATGTCATCGCCCTGCCCCTCGTCAATCCCGACACGATGGGCGCTGATCAGCAGGGATAACGCTGATCAGCAGGGATTACCCAGCAGGGATTACGCAGCCCCGCAACTCCATCGCTCGCAGCGGCTGGCAACCGCGCACGCCCCCGCGACGGCGGCGATTCCCTGGTCAGCGCCGCTTCGCCGCTGCCGCGAGGCCCGCGCGGACGGCGGTATATCCCCTTCGCCACTGCCGCGGGGCGCGCTCGCGACCAGGATCGGGGCGGGCTTCAGCGCTCCGGGCCAGGATCGGGGCGGGTTGTCCGCTGCTGCGGGGAGAGTTTTCGTGTCCGGGAGCGTTTTCTCTTCTATGAGCGGTGAACTTTCCCCGTTGTGAAAAGGCTCCCCGTAAAGCGCGGTGAAGTCTCCCCGATCATGAAACCCGCGCCCCGGGCACGGCACGGCAACCGCCACAGGCCGCCCGCCCGGCCTCCCTTATCCAGCAGGCTGTTTGGGACAGCATCTAGCCGACGCGCGGGGGAGATTGCGGGGCCGCAACGAGCCGTAAGGGGCAAAGAGCGGGCGGCGGAGGGCAGGGAGGGCCGCGACCGCCAGGCCTGAACCCGTGCTGAGTGGTCAGTGAGCCGCGTCGGCCCAGCTGCGGCCTGTGCCCATTGAGACATCGAGCGGGACGGTCATGGAGAAGGCGCCGCACATCGCTGCTTGGACCAGGTCGCGCAAAACGTCGAGCTCACCGGGAGCGACCTCGAAGAGCAACTCGTCATGGACCTGCAGCAGCATCCGCGATTTCAGGCCGGCCTGGCTGATCTCCTGGTCCACGCGCAGCATCGCTACCTTGATGATGTCGGCGGCTGAGCCCTGGATCGGCGCGTTGAGCGCCATGCGCTCTGCCATCTCGCGGCGCTGCCTGTTGTCCGAGGTCAGGTCGGGCAGGTACCGGCGGCGGCCGAGGATCGTCTCGGTGTAGCCGTCCTGGCGAGCCTGCGCTACTACCGCGTGCAGGTAGTCGCGCACGCCGCCGAAGACCGCGAAGTACTCGTCCATGTAGCCGCGCGCTTCTTCGGCGGCGACATTGAGCTGCTGCGACAGCCCGTAGACGGACAGGCCGTAGGCGAGGCCGTAATTCATCGCCTTGATCTTGCTGCGCAGGTCACCGGTGACGTCTTCGGCAGGCAGCCCGAATACGCGTGATGCCGTAGCCGAATGGAAGTCATGACCGGAGCTGAACGCGGAAACCAGCGCCTCGTCCCCAGACAAATGCGCCATGATGCGCAGCTCGATCTGGCTGTAGTCGGCGGTGAGCAGGCATTCGTAGTCGTTGCCGACGACGAATCCTCGCCTGATCCGCCGGCCCTCTTCGGTCCTGATCGGGATGTTCTGCAGGTTCGGGTCGGTTGAGGACAATCGTCCGGTCGCGGCGATCATCTGGTTGTACGTGGTGTGGATGCGGCCGTCCAGGCCAGCCATCGGGATCAGCGAGTCCACGATGCTCTTGAGCTTGGCCACGTCGCGGTGCCGCAGCAGGTGAGCGAGCACCGGATGCGCGGTCTGCGCCAGCAAGCCGGTCAGCGCTTCTGAGTCGGTCGTGTAGCCGGTCTTGATCCGCTTGGTCTTGGGCAGGCCCAAGTCGGTGAAAAGCACTTCCTGGAGCTGTTTGGGCGAGCCCAGGTTGAACTCGTGTCCGACGGCCGCGTAGGCGCCTTGCTCGGCGGCCTTGACCTCGGCGCCAAGGCTGGCCGACATCTCGGCGAAATGGTCGATGTCGGCGGCGATGCCGGCGCGCTCCATCCGTGCCAGCACGGTGACCAGCGGCAGCTCGACCTCGGCGAGCAGCACCGCTGCCCCGCGCCGTCCCAGGTCGGCGTCGAGCGCGTCGGCTAGCTCGGCCGTGGCGAGCGCCCGCTGGGAGAGGCTCACCGCAGCCTCCTGCTCGGCTTCGTCAGCCACCATGTCGAGCGTCAGCTGGCCCGTGGCTGCCGTCACATCGCCAAGTTCATGCCCGGTGTAGCGGAGAGCGAGATCGGCCAGGTCAAATGAGCGCTGCCCGGGTAGCGCCAGGTACGCGGCCAGCGCCGTGTCGCTGGTGAGCCCCCGCAGCGTCCAGCCGCGCGCTGCCAGCGCATGGATCGGTCCCTTGGCGTCGTGCATGGCCTTGGGCCCATGCTCATCGCCAAGCCACTCAGCGAGCGCTCGCTCATCCTCCTCGGTCAGCTGTGTCGGGTCGATGCAGGCAGCCGGGCTCGGGTCATCGCCGGTCACCGGAGCGGCGAGGGCGAGGCCCGTCAGGTCACCGGTGCCCCGGCCCCACTTACCGCTGGGCGCGATGCCGATCCGCCCGTTCTTGGCGTGCCCGGACAGCCAGTCAGATACCTGGCCAGGGCCGAGCCGCGCGACGTCCACGTCGAATCCGCCTGCGGCGGCAGCCGAGGAAGCCACTGTGAGCTGGCCGGCAATGCCGTTCGGCAATGTGCTGTAGAGCCGATCACGCAGGACGCGGAACTGCAAGGTGTCAAAGAGCTGGTGGATCTGGTCCCGATCCCATGTCGCTGGCAGCAGGTCGCGCGGTCCGACCTCGATCGGCACCTCGCGCGTCAACTCGGTGAGCCGGCGATTGCGCAGCACGCTGTCCAGGTGCTCACGCAGGTTGTCACCGGCCCTGCCCTTGACCTCGTCTACGCGATCGACGAGAGCGGCCAGCGAGCCGAACTCGGCGATCCACTTGGTGGCCGTCTTCTCTCCGACTCCCGGGATACCTGGCAGGTTGTCGCTCGGGTCG
The DNA here is from genome assembly GCA_035716545.1 of Streptosporangiaceae bacterium. Taxonomy (GTDB): domain Bacteria; phylum Actinomycetota; class Actinomycetes; order Streptosporangiales; family Streptosporangiaceae; genus Chersky-822. The sequence continues at coordinate 236,331 of DASTJM010000096.1, read as the reverse complement.
CCGCGCAGCGCGGCGAAATCCGGATACTGAGCCGGGGTAAGGCCGTACTTGGCGGTCACGGCCTCGGGGGTGTACCTGGCCATCTCGCTGATGCCGCGCATCGTGTACAGCACCGTCACGTCATCAGTGACCAGCTGGAACGTGTCGCGGTCACCTGTGACGATCAGTACCCGCATGCCATCAGCGGCTGCCTGCGTCGCGAGCGTCGCGATCACGTCGTCGGCCTCATAGCCGGGTGCGGACAGCCACCGGATGCCGAGTGCGTCGAGTACTTCGAAAATGAGGCTCAGCTGACTGCGGAAGTCGGCTGGGGTTTCCTTGCGGGTGGCCTTGTACTCGACGAACTGCTCGTGCCTGAACGTCGGCTCACTGCGGTCGAACGCGACGGCGACGTGAGTGGGCTTCTCGTCGCGGAGCACGTTGATCAGCATCGCGGTGAAGCCGTAGACGGCGTTCGTCGGCTGCCCGGTGGTCGTGGAAAAGTTCTCTAGCGGCAAGGCGAAAAACGCGCGGTAGGCGATCGAGTGCCCGTCTAGCAGCAAGAGCAGGTCCTGCCGGTCGTCACTACTTGAAGAGCCGGATTTGGAGGCAGCCACCCGGTAATCCTAGTGCCGCGTGCTGACAAAGGACCTACTCTCGGCGACCACTACGCTGACCTGGTGCCAGCCGGGCCCCGCGAGCTGAAGCGCGCGGCGGCAAGCGGAGCAAAAGCGCGAACGTGAAGGTGGCGGTGGTGACGACCAGGGATACCCAGCCCGACTGGAGCGATATGAATCTGGCGCACGAGCAAACGCTCGTGCAGCGAATGGGGATCAAGATCATCGAAGCCTCGCCGCAGCGGGTGGTGGGGACCATGCCGGTCGAAGGCAACACCCAGCCGTACGGGCTGCTGCATGGCGGTGCCTCGTGCGTGCTTGCCGAGACCCTGGGATCGGTGGGGTCAGCGCTGCATGCGGGGCCGGATAAGTTCACTGTGGGGATCGAGATCAACGCGACGCATCACCGGGCCGCCGCCGCTGGTTACGTCACGGGCGTGGCCACCCAGGCGCATGCGGGGCAAACCCTCGCCACCTACGACATCGTCATCAGCGACGACCGGGGGCGCCGCGTCTGCACGGCCAGGCTCAGCTGCCTCTTGCGCGCTGCCATCCCTGGAAGCCCCCAGGCGTTAGGTGCCACGCTCGGGAAGGCTGCCAGGCAGGATGGCACCGCGCCGGACGGGTCCGGGGCGCTGGTGCCTCAGGTAACCCACTAGCCCCATCCGCTTCACCGAACGGAAGTTCGGCTCATACCGGCCGGGTAATCGCAGTGTTCGCGCGCGGTCTGACGCCGCTCGCTACGGTGTTCCCCGGAGCTTGATGATTCCGAGTAGAGAACGTGCCGGCCCGGGGAAGGCCGACATGGCGCCAAAGGATCATCTGGCTCCGTACCGTCCCTGGCAGACACAGGGCGGCAGCAAGCGGGCGGGCGCCGGGTCTGCGCGGGGGTAAGGACTCGGCCCTGCTCGCTTGCCTAAATTCACGCGACGCAACTGCTTGGTCCTGCCGGCATTGCCTTGCGCGGCTGGCTGGTTCAGGTCGGCTCACGGCGGGTCAAGGCCGGTCAGGGCGGCTCAGGCTGGTGGTCCTGAGGAGCCCTTGCCCTCATCGGTGCCGGGGCGGTCCCGGGCGCCTGCGGTGTCCGTCGCGGAGCTGGCGCCCGTCGGGGCGCTAGTGTCCGTCGCGGAGCTGTCCCCGGACGGAGTAGCAGTGCTCGCCTGCCATGCGCCGCGCTGGTACTCGTCAAGGATCTCCTGGGCCAGCGCCCGCATGGTCGTGCGGCGATCCATCGAAGTCTTCTGTATCCACCGGAACGCCTCGGGCTCGCTCATGCCGCGCGTCGACTGGAGCACGCCTTTGGCACGGTCTAGCAGCTTGCGCATCTCCAGTCGCTGGCGCAGATCCCCGACTTCCGCCTGGAGGGCATTGACCTCAGCGAACCTCGATACGGCGATCTCGATGGCCGGGATGAGATCCGCCTTGGTGAAGGGCTTCACCAGATACGCCATCGCTCCCGCGCTGCTCGCCCTCTGCACGAGGTCGCGCTGGGAGAAGGCCGTCAGGATGACCACTGGAGCTAGGCGGCGTGCGGAGATCTGCTCTGCGGCCGAGATCCCGTCAAGCACCGGCATCTTGACATCCATGATCACCAGATCTGGCCGCAACTCTGCGGCAAGCTTGACGGCGGTGTCGCCATCAGAAGCTTCGCCTATCACGACGTAGGCGTCCTGACCCGGTTCTTCGAGCATCTCCTTGAGATCCAGCCGGATCAAGGCCTCGTCTTCGGCGATAACAACACGGTAGGGAGTCTGGCTCACCCACTGAAGCCTATCCTTACCCGCTACATTGAACAGATGCACGGCGCGCCTCGTTAGTGTCGTCATGCCCAAGTAGTCCAGCCCCGGTAGACCAACGGCAGAGTCAATGGCCTCAAAATCCATCAAGTGTGGGTTCGAATCCCACCCGGGGCACTACAAATCGCCGAAATCCCTCAGGTTTAGCGGAGTCCGTGCGCGCTCCTTCGAGAGCGCACGGATGTCGCGGCGCCGGGGCAGGTCCGCCGGCGGGCGCGGGCCTAGTCCAAGGGCAGGCGGGGCACCCCGGGCCGTCAGGTGCGGCACCCTGCTGCTGCCGTGGCGACAGCACAGGCCCCCCACCTGCGTGGGCGATAGCCAGCCGACGTCAGTTGCCAGCCGCGCTGGCGTCCTCGGGAGCGGCGATGATTTCAGGCGTACCTTCGTCCTCGGGAGCGATGGTGGGAGCGGCGGCATCCGCGTAACCGGAAGCGCACTCGGGGACGCCTTCGTCGTCGGAGGCTATCCCAGGGGCGGATGGTGGTCTGGGCGCGGCACTGGCGACGCGGGAGGCATTCGGGCTCAGGGCGGAGTCGGTTCCAGCCGGAATTACCCCCGGAGAAACTGACCAACCGCGGCCGGGCGAGGCGGCCAGTGGCTCAGGACCGAGCTTGGACCTAGTCGCGTACAGGTAGCCGCAGGCGGCCGCCAGTACGGCCAAGGCGGCGAGTTGCTTTATCAGCATGCCGGATTGGTGCTGCGGACCGGCCGGCACGAACGATTCCACTCCGAGCAGGCCGATCGCGTAGCAGCCGACGCAGGCCGCGAACGCACGGTCGCCAGTCGCGTTCAGGCGGCGGATCAAGTAGATCAAGGCAACGCCGCCCGCCGCGTTCCAGATCGCTTCGTAGAGGAACAGCGGCTGGAAGGTGCCGAAGTCCTGGTAGCCGGCCAGCCGGTTGGCCGGAGAGATCTGCACGGCCCACGGCAGCGTCGACGGCGGGCCGTAGAGACTCTGGTCGAACCAGTTGCCGAGGATGCTGATCGCCGCCCCGATAGCGACCGCCGGCGCCGCGGCGACGAGCACGGGGCCTATTGCGAGACCGCGTGCGCGGCACCACAAGTAAGCGGCGGCGAACGCACCGGCCGCTGCGCCTGGCAGGCTAAGACCGCCGTCCCAGATCCTCGCGATCCCGACCCAGTCATGACCGTGACCGAAATACCGCTGGTAGTCGACCGCGACCCGGTAAATCCTCGCGCCGACCAGACCAGCCGGGACCGCGACGGTCGCGATGTCGACAATGAGCCAGGGGCGCCCGCCGACTGCCCGGTACCTGCGTTCGGTGAGCCAAAGCACGAGCAGCACGCCGAGGACGACGCAGACCGCGTACCCGTGCAGAGCCACCGGGCCAAGACGCCACACACCGCTGAACGGACCAGGCAGGGAGGCGACCGGCATGCTCCGTGACGTTACCGCTGCGCCAGGCGTGCTCGCGACGTGGAGACGAAGCAGACATCCCTGCGCGGCCTGGCGCGGCCTGGCGCGTGCAGCGCCCTTGCATGAGCAGTACCCAGCGAGAACGCCTGCGTTCGCCGGGCAGGCGCGGTCGCGACCGGGCACATGTTGCTGGTGATGACAGAACCTCCTGAGTGACCATCGGGATCGGCTGATGATGCCTGGCCGGGCACACGGATCCTCGGGCCGGGCGCACGGATACCGGGCTGGGCGCATGGATACCGGGCTGGGCGCATGGATGCGCGGGCCGATGTTGAGGATTGGGTGTCGATCCGCGCATCCATGTTGCCGGACTCCCGCCGCAGGCGCCCTGAAGATGCGCTGGGTACTGGAGAGAACGTGCATCAGGGCTGAAACCGGGCAGGCCGGGGCCGACGGGCATCAGGACTGACACCGGGCAGACCGGGATCGGTGATGCACGCCGAGGCCAGATCGGCGCAGGCGAACCTTCAGCGTCGGTCAACCCGCAGGCGAGTTCGCCAAGCTCCGATGACTTGGCAGACTCGCTAGGCGCGCAGCGGCGCGGCCGAGGCCGGAATCGCTACAGGCAGGGTGGTCGCTCCTGCCAGGTAACGATCGGCCGCCGCGGCGGCGGAACGGCCCTCGGCGATCGCCCACACAATCAACGACTGCCCTCTGCCCATGTCACCTGCCACGAAGACACCGGGCACGGACGTCGCGTAGTGGTCATCGCGCGGCACTCGTCCGCGCTCGTCCAGGCCCACGCCAAGGCCGGCGAGCAATTCCGAGTCCTCCGCGCCGCTGAAGCCCATGGCCAGCAGGACAAGATCGCAGGCCAGTTCGCGCTCGGTGCCTGGTCGGGGCGTCATCGCGCCGACACTAAGGTCCACATCGATCAGGCGCAGAGCCCGGACCCGACCAGCGGGACCACCAACACCAGCGGGACCACCAACACCAGCGGACCCGGGCAGGAACTCCTGCGTGGAGACCGCGTAGACCCGTTCGCCGCCTTCCTCGTGCGCGCTGGACGTGCGGAAGATCATCGGGTAGGTCGGCCACGGCTGGCTGGCTGACCTGCTGACGGGAGGCCTCGGCATGATCTCGAGCTGGGTGACGGACGCCGCGCCTTGCCGCAGGGTCGTGCCAAGGCAGTCAGCGCCGGTATCTCCGCCCCCGATGATGACGACGTGCCGCCCGCGCGCGGAGATGACCGACCCGGCGCCATCGGCGCCGCCGCCAGCCGTGGCAATGTTCGACGCGGTCAGGTACTCCATGGCCTGGTGAATCCCCGCCAGCTCCGCGCCAGGAACCGGTAGCCGACGCGGTACCCGGGCACCGCAGGCCAAGATGACCGCGTCGTAGCCGGCCCGCAACTCGGCCGCGGAGACATCACGTCCAGCCCGCACCGAGCACTCGAAAGCGGTGCCCTCCGCCCGGAGCTGAGAGAGCCTCCGGTCGAGCAGCCGCTTCTCGAACTTGAACTCAGGGATTCCGTACCGCAGCAGCCCGCCAGGCCGGTCAGCTTCCTCGAATACGGTGACCGCGTGCCCGGCCCTGGTCAGCTGCTGCGCTGCCGCGAGCCCGGCAGGACCTGACCCGACGACAGCCACGCGTCGTCCCGAGACCCGGGCCGAGGCAGGCGGCGGTTCGGGAACGACCCAGCCCTCGGCGAAGGCCCGGTCGATGATCGACACCTCGACCTGCTTGATCGCGACCGGATCGGCGTTGATGCCGAGCACGCACGCCGACTCGCAGGGCGCCGGGCACAACCGCCCCGTGAACTCGGGAAAGTTGTTGGTGGCGTGCAGGCGCACGATGGCATCGCGCCAGTGCTGAGTGCGGACCAGCTCGTTCCACTCGGGGATCAGGTTCCCCAGCGGGCAGCCGTGGTGGCAGAAAGGAATGCCGCAGTCCATGCAGCGACCCGCCTGGCGCTCAAGCTCACCGTGCCCGATCGGCTCGTACACCTCACGCCAGTCCTGGATCCTGACGTCCACGGGCCGCCGCGGTGCTGTCCGCCTGGCCGTCGCGTAGAACCGCCCCGCGCCACCAGCAGAACCCGCGCCACCAGCAGAACCCGCGCCACCGGCAGACGCCATCATGCCCGTACCGCCGTCATGACCGCTTCGGACACGTCCATGCCGTCCTGCTCGGCCCGCCTGGTCGCGGCCAGGACGCGCTTGTAGTCGCGCGGCATCACGCGCCGGAACCGTCCGGCCGACGCGAGCCAGTCGTCGAGCAGCCGCGCCGCCACGGGCGAGCAGGTACTCGCGTGGTAGCGGCCGATGAGGTCATGCAAGAAGGACACGTCGTCCTCGCTCAGCGCCTCGATATCAGCGGTCTGGGTGTTGACCAGCCCCGGGTCAGCATCGAGCAGGTAGGCGATGCCCCCGGACATCCCGGCTCCGAAGTTCCGGCCGACCGGACCGAGCACGGCCACCCGGCCGCCTGTCATGTACTCACAGCCATGGTCCCCGGCACCCTCGGTCACCGCGACGGCACCTGAGTTGCGGACGCAGAACCGCTCGCCCACGACCCCGCGCACGAACAGCTCGCCACTCGTCGCCCCGTAGCCGATCACGTTGCCGGCGATGATCTGCTCGTGAGCGGCGAAGGTCGCGGCCTGGTCGGGAACGATCACGATCCGGCCGCCGGAAAGCCCCTTGCCGACATAGTCGTTGGCGTCACCGCTCAACCTGATCGTGATACCACGGGGCAGGAACGCGCCAAGCGACTGGCCAGCCGACCCGGCCAGCGAGACGACGATCGTGTTGTCCGGCAGCCCTTCGCCGCCCCAACGCTTCGTCACCTCATATCCGAGCATTGTCCCGACCGTCCGGTTGACGTTGCGCACGGGCAGTTCCAGGTGCACTTGCCTGCCTTCCTCCAGCGCTCCCTCGGCCAGCTGGATCAGTGTCTTGTCCAGTGCCACGTCCAGGCCGTGCCGCTGGGCCGTGGTGCGCCGCCGCGAAGCCCCGGGCGGCAGCGCGGGCACCGCGAGCAGCGGAGCCAGGTCCAGGTAGGTACCGCCGGCCGGCCCCGCCGGAGCAGCGGGCACGAGCAGCTCGGCATGGCCCACAGCCTCGTCCATCGTCCGGAACCCCAGCGAGGCCAGGTACTGCCGCACCTGGCCAGCCACGAACTCGAAGAACCGCACTACGAAGTCGGGCTTGCCGCTGTAGCGCTGCCGCAGTTCGGGGTTCTGGGTGGCCACGCCCACCGGGCAGGTGTCCTGGTGGCACGCCCGCATCATCACGCAGCCCGCGACGACCAGCGGCGCGGTCGCGAAGCCGTACTCCTCGGCGCCGAGCAGCGCCGCGATGATCACGTCGCGGCCGGTCTTGAGCTGTCCGTCGACCTGGACGACAACCCGGTCGCGCAGCCCGTTGCGCAGCAGCGTCTGCTGCGTCTCGGCCAGGCCGAGCTCCCAGGGCGCGCCGGCGTGCTTGATGCTGGTCAGCGGCGCCGCCCCGGTGCCGCCGTCGTGGCCGGAAATCAAGATCACGTCACTGTGCGCCTTGGCCACGCCGGCTGCGATCGTGCCGACGCCAACCTCGGCGACCAGCTTGACCGACACCCGCGCCGCCGGGTTGGCGTTCTTGAGATCGTAGATCAGCTGGGCCAGGTCCTCGATCGAGTAGATGTCGTGATGCGGTGGCGGCGAGATGAGCCCGACCCCGGGCGTCGAGTGCCTGGTCTTGGCGATCCAGGGGTAGACCTTGTGCGCGGGCAGTTGCCCGCCCTCCCCCGGCTTGGCGCCCTGGGACATCTTAATCTGCAGGTCATCGGCGTTCACCAGGTACTCGGACGTGACTCCGAACCGGCCGCTGGCCACCTGCTTGATCGCCGAGCGGCGCAAGTCGCCGTTGACGTCGGCGACGTAGCGGTCCGCGTCCTCGCCTCCCTCGCCGGAGTTCGAGCGGCCGCCGAGCCGGTTCATCGCGATGGCGAGGGTCTGGTGTGCTTCGGCTGACAGCGAGCCATAGGACATGGCGCCGGTGCAGAACCGGCGCACGATCGCCTCGACCGGCTCGACCTCCTCCAGCGGTACCGGCGCGCGGTCAGGCCGCAGTGCGAGCAACCCGCGCAGCGTCATCGAGCGAGCGGACTGGTCATCGATCTCCTCGCTGTACTGACGGAAGATTGCCTCCTGACCCGAGCGGGTGGCGTGCTGCAACCGGAACACCGCCTCCGGGCTGAACAGGTGCGGTACGCCATCTCGCCGCCAGAAGTACTCACCGCCTGACTCGAGCCCGCCGGACAGCCCCGCGGGCCGGTCGGGATAGGCGAGCCTCAGCCGCGCCGACACGCCAGCGGCGATCTGGTCGAACCCGATCCCGCCTAGCCGCGACGACGTGCCGGCGAAGCACTCGCCGATCACCTCCGGGCCGAGCCCGATCGCCTCGAAGATCTGGGCGCCGGTGTAGGACGCCACGGTTGACACGCCCATCTTGGACATGATCTTCATCAGGCCCTTGCCGAGCGCCCTGATCAGGTTGGCGGTCGCCCTGCGGACGCTCACCCCTTCGAGCAGCCCGGCGCGCGCCAGGTCAGCCGCGGTTTCGATGGCCAGATACGGGCATACCCCGGCCGCCCCGTAGCCGATCAGCAGCGCGATGTGGTGCGTCTCGCGCACGTCGCCGGCCTCGACGACCAGGCCGACCCTGGTGCGGCTGCGTTCAGCGATCAGGTGATGGTGCACGGCGCCGGTCAGCAGCAGCGACGGGATCGGCGCGAGCCGCCCGTCATCCCCGGTACCCCGGCGCCCGTCGTCCCCGGTGCCCCGGTCGGACAGCACGATGATCTTGGCGCCGTTTCCGATCGCCGCCGTCACCTCAGCCCGGATCTCGGCCAGCCTCGCCCGCAGCGCCTCGCCGCCGCCCGCCGCCGGGTACCGCCCGTCCACCACGTGGGCGGCGAAGCCCGGCAGGTCCCTGTCCTCGTTGATGTGGACGATCTTCGCGAGGTCGGTGTCGCTGAGCACGGGATACGGCAGCACGATCTGCCTGCACGACGCCGGGCCCGGCGCCAGGATGTTGTATTCGGGACCGGTCGCCGCCGCGAGCGACGTCACGACTTCCTCCCTGATCGCGTCCAGCGGAGGGTTGGTCACCTGGGCAAACTGCTGTGAGAAGTAGTCGAACAGCAGCCTGTTCCTGTCCGAGAGCACCGCCAGCGGCGTATCGTCGCCCATTGACCCGATGGGCTCTGACCCAGAAGCCGCCATGGGTCCGAGTACAACCCTGCGTTCCTCCTCTGTGTAGCCGAACAATCGCTGCAGGGCGGCTAGCTCGGTGCTGCCGGGCAGTTCCCTGACGCGGTCAGGCAGGTCATCCAGGTGCAGCAGCCCGGCGTGCAGCCAGTCGTCGTAGGGGTGCTCGGCAGCAAGCTCGGCCTTGATCTCCTCGTCTTCGACGATCCGGCCGCTCGCCGTGTCGATCAGGAAGATCCGCCCCGGCTGCAGCCTGCCCTTGCGCACGATCCTGGCCGGGTCGAGGTCGAGCACGCCCACCTCGCTGGCCAGCACGACGAGTCCGTCGTCGGTCACCCAGTACCGTCCCGGACGCAGCCCGTTCCGGTCGAGCACCGCCCCGGCCAGCGTGCCGTCGGTGAACGCGATCAGCGCCGGCCCGTCCCACGGCTCCATCAGCGAAGCATGGAACCGGTAGAACGCCCTGAGCTCGGCCGGCATCCGCTCGTCGTTCTCCCAGGCCTGCGGGATCATCATCAGGACCGCGTGCGGCAGCGAGCGGCCGGCGAGGTAAAGCAGCTCAAGTGACTTGTCGAAGCTGGCCGAGTCGCTGTCGGCGTCGTCGATGACGGGGAGCAGTCGTCCGAGCCCGGCGCCCGTTCCGGCTGTGCCGGCGCGGCCCGGCGGGAACAGGTCGCTTTCCAGCATGGCCTCGCGAGCCCGCCACCAGTTCCGGTTGCCCCGGATCGTGTTGATCTCGCCGTTGTGCGCGATGAACCTGAACGGGTGCGCCAGCGGCCAGGACGGGAACGTGTTCGTCGAGAACCTGGAATGCGCCAGCGCGATCGCCGATGTGAACCGCGGATCGAGCAGGTCGGGGTAGAACTGCTCGAGCTGGGTCGCGGTCAGCATTCCCTTGTAGCCGATGGTGGCGCTTGACAGCGTCACGAAGTACGCGGCCGTCTCGTGCTCGGCCCGCTGCCGCAGGCAGTACGCGCGCCGGTCAAGCACCCGGCCGTGCTCACCTGCCGCCGACGCTACGAACAACTGCCGAATATCGGGCAACACAGCTCTCGCGGTGCTGCCGCAGGCAGCCTCATCATGCGGGACGGCTCGCCAGCCGAGCACGACGAGCCCTTCGTCCGCGGCCAGCTGCTCGATCTGCTCTCTCGCGCTGCGACGCGCGGCCTCGCCGGAGCCGGCCGTGCCTGCCGGGCCGTCATCGCGGGGCAGGAACGCCATGCCCGCCGCGTAGTGCCCGGCCGGAGGAAGAGCGAAGTCGCAGGCTGCCCTGAAGAATTCGTCAGGGACCTGAGTCAGTATCCCGGCGCCGTCGCCCGTGCAGGGGTCCGCGCCCTTGGCGCCCCTGTGATCGAGGTTGGCCAGCACGGTGAGAGCGCGCGCGACTATCTCGTGGCCGCGCCGGCCCGAGAGGTCAGCGACAAGGCCGACCCCGCAGGCGTCATGTTCGTAGGCCGGATCGTACAGTCCGGCGTTCCCGCCTGTAGTGGTAGCGGCGTGGCCTAGGGTGATGGTGTCGGGTGGGATGGTGTCCTGAATTAGGGGACGCGGCATCAGCGCTCCAGTCGTCTTGTCCGCTGCCTGCAATGCGGAAAAGGCGGTGGGACGACTTTGGCCCGCCAACCGGGCTCAGCTAACAGGCTGGTCAGGTGAGCCTTTCAATCAGATCATACCTGGTCAGGGGCGCTTGTTACCGGGCGGTAAATTCTATGTTTCACGCCCCGCTCCCGTTATGCCCCGCTATCGCGCCCAGGCAGCCGGCAACCTTCGGCTAGCTCGGTGGCGAGGGCCCGGATGCTGGCGCGGCCCGCGGCCTGGCCGGGGGCTTCGAGCAGGCGCTTGACGAACGCCGAGCCTACGATCACGCCGTCGGCGAAGCCGGCTACCTGCCTGGCCTGGGCGCCTGTGCTTACGCCGAGGCCGACAGCCACCGGCAGGTCCGTGTGCTGCCGGACGGCCGACACCAGGCCTTCGGCGGCGGCGCCGACGCTGGCCCTGGCCCCGGTGATGCCCATGACAGAGGCGGCGTAGACGAAGCCGCGGCAGGCCGCCGAGATCAGCCTGAGCCGCTCGGGCGACGAGCTCGGCGCCACCAGGAAAACCGCGTCAAGCTCGTGCTGCCGCGCGACGTCAAGCCACTGGGCCGCTTCTTCCGGCGGCAGGTCAGGAGTGATCAGCCCGCTGCCGCCCGCGCTGGCCAGGTCGCGGCCGAACGCTTCGACGCCGTACCGGTCGACCGGGTTCCAGTACGTCATGACGAGCACCGGCACGCCGTCGCCGGCGACCGCTTCGACGGTGCGCAGCACGTCGGCCACCCGCACCCCGCCATCCAGTGCCCGGTGCACTGCCTCCTGGATCACCGGCCCGTCCATGAGGGGATCTGAGTACGGCAGGCCGATCTCGATGATGTCGGCACCGGCCCGCGCCATCTCCCGCGCCGCGCCGATGGCGTCGGCGACGGTCGGGAAGCCCGCGGGGAGATAGCCGATCAGCGCGGCCCGGCGCTCAGCCGAGGCGGCGCTGAACGCCGCCGCGACCCCGCCGTGCGCCGCAGCGCTGGCCGTCTCCTGACGAGTCTGCGTCATCTGCCCGCCTCTTCGTCCAGGTGGCCGAACCAGCGGCCCGCGATGTCGACGTCCTTGTCGCCGCGCCCGGACAGGTTGACCACGAGCACGCCGTCCTTTCCCAGCTCCCGGCCTACTTCGAGCGCGCCGGCCAGGGCATGGGCCGACTCGATCGCGGGGATGATCCCCTCGGTGCGGCACAGCAGGGAGAACGCGTCCATCGCCTGGGAGTCGGTGATCGCGCGGTACTCCGCGCGACCGGTCTCGTGGAGCCAGGAGTGCTCGGGACCGACGCCCGGGTAGTCAAGTCCGGCCGAGATCGAGTGCGTCGGCAGGGTCTGGCCGTCGCTGTCCTGCATGAGATAGGTGCGCATACCGTGGATGTAGCCGGGCGAGCCGCCCGTGATCGTGGCGGCGTGCCTGCCGGTGCCGACTCCGTCGCCACCCGCCTCGCAGCCGATCAGCCTGACGCCGGCGTCGCCGATGAAGGCGTGGAACACGCCGATGGCGTTCGACCCGCCGCCGACGCAGGCGACCACCGCGTCGGGCAGCGTCCCGGCGGCGGCCACGATCTGCTCTCTGGCCTCGACCCCGATCACGCGCTGAAAGTCACGGACCATCGTCGGGAAGGGGTGCGGTCCCATGACCGAGCCGATGCAGTAGTGCGTGTTCTCCACGCTGGCCACCCAGTCGCGGAATGTCTCGTTGATGGCGTCCTTGAGCGTCTGGCTGCCGATCGTCACCGGCACCACCTCGGCGCCGAGCAACCGCATCCTGGCCACGTTGAGCGCCTGCCGCCTGGTGTCCTCCGCGCCCATGTACACGACGCAGTCGAGGCCGAACAGCGCGGCCGCGGTGGCCGTGGCCACACCGTGCTGGCCCGCGCCTGTCTCGGCGATGAACCGCGTCTTGCCCATCCGCCTGGTGAGCAGCGCCTGGCCGAGCACATTGTTGATCTTGTGCGAACCCGTATGCGTGAGGTCCTCGCGCTTGGCGAAGATCCGGCAGCCGCCCGCGTGCCCGGCGAACCTCGGCAGCTCGGTCAGCAGCGTGGGCCTGCCCGCATAGCCATGCCGCAGCGCGGTCAGCTCGGCCTGGAACGAGGGATCGGCCATTGCCGATTCGTAGGCGCTCGTCAGCTGGCCGAGCGCGGACATGAGCGCCTCAGGCGCCAGCCGCCCGCCGAACGGGCCGAAATGGCCGAGCGCGTCCGGAACCCGCGAATCAGCCGGAGCGCTAGCCGGCACCGTTGTCACGAACTGCCTCCCCGGTCGGTGCGCAGAGCCGGATGCGAGCCCGCGGCGACGAGATCGGCGACCGCCGACCTCGGGTCCTTGCCGACCACCAGGCTTTCGCCGACCAGGACGGCGTCGGCTCCCGCTGCCGCGTAGGCGAGCAGGTCGTGCGGACCTCGCACGCCCGACTCGGCGACCTTGATTACGTCTTCGGGAATGCGCGGAGCCAGCCGCGTGAAGACCGAGCGGTCGACGGCCAGCGTGGCGAGGTTCCGCGCGTTCACGCCGATCACGTCGGCGCCAGCGTCGAGCGCCCGGTCGAGCTCTGGCTCAGCATGGACCTCGACGAGCGGCACGAGCCCGATCGACCTGGCCCGCTCGACGAGGGACACCAGCGCGTTCTGCTCGAGGGCGGCCACGATCAGCAGGACCAGGTCGGCACCGTGCGCCCTGGCCTCCCAGAGCTGATAGGAGCTGATGATGAAGTCCTTGCGCAGCAGCGGCACCGCGACGACGTCCCTGACCGCGGCGAGGTCCTTAATGCTGCCGCCGAACCGGCGTGCCTCGGTAAGCACGCTGATCACCCGCGCGCCGCCCGCCTCGTAGTCGGTCGCCAGCGCCGCCGGGTCGGCGATGGCCGCGAGCGCGCCCTTGGACGGGCTCGCCCTCTTCACCTCGGCGATCACGGCGACCCCATCGGTGCGCAGCGCGCCCTTGACATCGCGGGGCGACTGAGCCTTCTTGGCCGCGTCTTTTACCTTCTCAAGCGGCTCGGCCTGCTGTCGCGCCGCGAGATCGGTGCGCACGTCCACGAGAATGTCATCGAGCACGCTCACGTGGTCTGGTGCCCCCTCGGGGTGGGATGCTTGCGCCCCTGATGGTACCGAGGCGAATTTGCCAGCCGACCGCCGCCCCCGCACGATTGGCTACGCAGCCGAGCGAATTGGCTCCGCAGAGTGGCACGCGATTGGTTCTCGTCCGTCGTCATCCGTCATCGTCGGGCCTGGCGGTGGGGTCCGCGCCCGCTGTCAACGACTCCCACATGCTAGCCGCGTCCGGGCGCCCGCCGGCCCGCCCGGGCGCCGCTCCTTTAGTCCGCGTGGACGGCCCGGGCGCGGAAGGCCGCTGCGCCCGGGCACCACGCTCGTACCTGGCCGACATGACGGGCAGCCTGGGTGCCCTGATCACGATCGCGAGGCCGGCCAGCACGATAAGCACGGCGCCGATCAGCATGAACGCGCGCCACGCCGATCCGGAGAACACCACGTGCGCCGGGAATCCGGTCAGCGCTCCCGCAGATCCAGTATCCGTGCCGGCCGTGGTCGAGCCCGGCGCCGTCCCGCCGGTCACGCCGGAGGAAATGCTCGCGTGCCTCGCCGCCGTGAGCACCCCGGCCGGCGACACCCGGCCGGCCGCCATGACCGCGATGCCGATCCCGAGCGCCGCCGCGACCAGGCCGGTCAACCGGCGGAGCGGCCCCCGCGTAGCGAGCACCGCCGCCATGCTCGCCAGCGCGGCCACCGCGAGGGCGGTTACCGCCGGCAGCAGATCCTGCCAGTTCATCGGAATGATCGTGACCGGCAGAGGGCGCGGTGGCGTGACGATCACCCGGGCGAGTTCCTGCCTGGTCGCGAGCAACACGAGCGCGGCACCGGCCGCGCCGCCGAGCAGCAGCAGCGTGAGCTCGCGTCCGCGAGCCGAGCCGACGCCTCCCGCCTTCGCTGCTGCCGCCTTCTCGCTCACCCTCATGTCCGCCTGCCCGGGATTCGCTGCTGCAAGGAACGCTACCTGAGTGCCAGCCGGTGCCGGCGCACGGGACCCGCCACCGGCTTCGCGAGTCACGTCAGGTAATGAGGCATTTTCTGGTACGGGAGTTTTTCGCCGCTGACGGCGAAAAAAGCTCCGCCGCGCGAATCCGCTCCTGCGGGAACACGAGGATCCCCCCGGCGGCGCGCCGCGGCGGAAGCGCGACAAGCCCGCGGGAAACGCGACACGCTACCGCGGCCTGCGCGAGCCCTGCCGGCGTTGCTGGTGCCTTTGGCCTACTATCAAGTAATGACTTATGCCCGGGATGAGCGCCTCGCATTGTGCGCCCTGCTCGATAAAGTCGGCCCGGATGCGCCTACGCTCTGCGAGGGCTGGCGAACCGCCGATCTCGCCGCGCACCTCGTGCTCCGCGAGCACCGGCCTGACGCCGCGATCGGCATCCTCGGCGGCCCCCTGGCCAGGTACACAGCGCGGGCGCAGCGCAAGCTCACGGCCAAGATCCCGTACGCCAAGCTGATCGAGACGATCAGGACAGGCCCTCCGCGCGCGTCGCTGTTCGGAATTCCCGGCGTGGATGCCAAGGCCAACTTCGCCGAGTATTTCGTCCACCACGAGGACGTGAGGCGGGCGCGGCCTGGGTGGACACCGCGCCACCTCGATGACGGGCTGACGGACGCGGTCTGGACCCAGCTCTCCCAGGCGAGGCTGATGCTGCGCAAGGTCCCGGTGGGGATCGAGTTCGCCAGGGACGACATCGGGGAGCGGCCGGACGACCAGCGCGCGATCCGGATGACCGTCAGGCCGAGGACTCCGGTGGTGACCGTCATCGGAACTCCTGCGGAACTTCTCATGTGGACATTCGGGCGTACTGGCGCGGCCGGAATCAAGCTAGAAGGCGCACAGGCAGACGTAACGGCACTCAAGCAGGCACACTGGGGCATCTGAAGATGTACCTGCGCTAGCGACGCAGTGCTAGCGTCAGCGGGACGGAGTCGTCATGGCATACGTGCTTGGAATCGACATCGGCGGCACAGGCATCAAGGCCGCGCCGGTCGATGTGGCCGCCGGGAAGCTGACCGCTGAGCGGTTCAAGCTGGCAACGCCGCACCCGCCGACGCCCGACGCAGTGGCGAAGGTCGTCGCCGAGGTCGCCAGCCACTTCAGCTGGACCGGGCTAGCTGGCATCACCTTCCCTGGCGTGGTCACCAGCGGCACTATCAGGACCGCGTACAACCTGGACCCCTCCTGGGTCGGCGTCAACTCCATCGAGTTCTTCGGCAAGGCGACCGGGCTCGAGGTCGCCGTGATCAATGACGCGGACGCGGCGGGCATGGCCGAGATGCGCTTCGGCGCCGGCCTGGCCAAGAAAGGCACCGTGCTGCTGCTGACGCTGGGCACCGGCATCGGCAGCGCGCTGTTCCATGACGGCGTGCTGGTGCCTAATACAGAGTTCGGCCACATCGAGATCCACGGTCACGACGCCGAGAAGCGCGCCTCGGAGCACGCCAGGGAGACCGGCGACCTCAGCTGGTCCAAGTGGGCAGGCCGGGTCGACGCCTACCTGGACAAGATGGAAGAGCTGCTCTCGCCCGACTTGATCATCGTGGGCGGCGGCGTCAGCAAGCAGTCGGAGAAGTTCCTGCCCAGGCTGACGCTGCGGGTGCCGATCGTGCCAGCGGCCTTGCACAACGACGCCGGCATCGTCGGCGCGGCGATGACCGCCGCACAGGCGCATGCCTAGGCCAGGGCATCGAGCCGGCTCGCGGCAGCGCACCCATCGGGTTTCTACGCCAGCGATTACATCGGCACCCGGCAACGGCGGACATCGGCCGCGGAGAGCAACTCGAATGAGCCGGCATTTCGCTGCCAGGTGCTCGCTGAAAAGAGCTTTAGCTTTCATAGCCTGGAAGCGACAAAGCAACCGCCCGAACAGGGGGTATTCACGTAGCGCCGCCACGATTGCTCACGTTCTGGTCAGCGAGTCAACCGGGTCGATGAAAGGACTTCACCGGCCAGGTACGGCATCAAGATCAGCGACGCCAGCACGGAAGGCTCGGGCCAGGATGAGATCAGCGCCATGGTCTCGCTCAGGGATCACAGCCGCGCTCCCGGCGTGCTGGCAGGCTAAAGTGCTGGGAAACGTTGCGCCAGCGGGCACTGGTGCGGCTGACGGGCTCGCGGGACCTGCCGACGTGCTCGTCAGGCGCCTTGAGGCAGCCGGAGGAGGCAACGCCATCGTGACTGACCGGGCGTTCCCGGGGCCGGTGAGCAGGATTGGAGTGCGGTTTGTCGGGTGAGGTGACCGTCAAGGCCGGCCATCCGAGCGTGCACGCCGGCGAGTTCGTGCCTGGGACCTCGGTCAAGCTCAGCCTGCCGCCGGCCGAGCCTTTGCCCGGCGCCGCGGCCATGGGCGCTGGCGCGTGACGACGACACGAGAGCGGTTCGTCCCCGGCGAGCCCGAAGCAGGCGGATACCGCAAGCTCGTCCCGGCCGGAGGCGAGCCGCACATCGTCAGGCCGGAGCTCGCCGGCGCCAGCCTGGCGCCAGGGCGGCGGGCGGGCGGGGCGGCACTTCCCGGTGCCGGCACCCGGCCCTTGATGGTGATCGCGCACCTGTCGGATACGCACCTGATGGATCATCAGTCGCCCGCGCGGGCCGAGCTCTTCGACCGGTTCTCCGACCCGGACTCACCGATCCGGTCGGTCGTCGGAATTGTCGGCTGCTACCGGGCGCAGGAGCTCTTTACTTACCAGGTGGCCGACTCGATGGTCAGGGCGGTGCGGGCCGTGACCGCCGCTCCCGTGAGCGGCAGCCCCATCGAGTTCGCGGTCGTAACCGGCGACGCGACGGACAACTGCCAGCGCAACGAGCTACGGGCCTACATCGATCTGCTTGACGGGCGCCGGGTGCTGCCTGACTCCGGCGATCTGGACAGGTACGAAGGCGTCGCCGGACCCGAGGTCGAAGATGAACGGTACTGGCACCCCGAGGGCGGCATCGAAGACCTGCCCAGGACCCAGTTCGGCTTTCCGCGGGTACCTGGCCTGCTCGCCGCCGTGCGCCGGCCGTTCCAGGCAGCCGGGCTCGGCTTGCCCTGGTACGCGGTGCACGGCAACCACGACAACCTGACGCAGGGCACGGTGCCTGCGGTCGGCTGGCTGCGGGACTTCCCTTCGGGCAGCGTCAAGTATGTCTCGCCCCCTGACGACCTCGACGCCAGTCAGGCGCTGGCGGAGTTCAACGCGGCGAACGCCGACGTGCTGCTCGAGCTGAGCCGGGGCCGCCACCTGAACGTCACGGCTGATCCCGGGCGGGCGCCGGTGACCAGGGATTTCCACGTGCGCGAGCACTTCAGGACGTCGGGCGTGCCCGTCGGGCACGGATACACCCAGCGCAACGCCGCCGAGGGAACCGCCTACTACGCCTTTGACCACGGCGTCGTCCGGTGCGTGGTGATGGACACCGTGAACCCGCACGGCGGCTGGCAGGGATCGCTCGACGCGACCCAGTTCGGCTGGCTGGCGTCGGAACTGGCCGGGTGCGCCAGCCGGCCCGTTGTGCTCTTTAGCCATCACCCGGTAGAGACGATGATCAACGACTCGTGCCCGCCTGGCGAGGACCGGCGGGTGCTCGGCGACGAACTGCGTGACCTGCTTCTGGAGCATCCGTGTGTCGTGGCGTGGATCAACGGGCATACGCACATTCACGCCGTCACGCCTGTCTTCGCCGATGGCGCGCCTGGCGGGTTCTGGCAGGTGACGACGGCGTCGCACATCGACTGGCCGCAGCAGGCACGCATCATCGAACTGCTGGAGACCCCGGCGGGACTGGCGTTGTGCTGCACGGTGCTCGACAGCGCCGCCCCGGCTGGGTTCACCGGCACGCTGGCCATCGACGACCTGGCCGCTCTCGGCCGCGAGCTCTCCGCCAACGACTGGCAGCTCAGCTCCCTGATCAATGCCGATGGCGGTGCTGGAGCCGGAACCGCTCCGGACCGCAACGTGATCCTCCCGATCGAGTGGCCACGGCGCCCGCGGCCGGCCTCGGCCTCCCGCCGGCCAGTCGCCTGACGTGTTCGCTATCGGGCCACCATCTCGACCCTGATGCCGCCCCCGTCGGTGAAGGCGATGCCGTGCGGGCCAGGAGCGAGGCCGAAGACGAAGAAGTCGATGCTGGCTTCGGCGCAAGGCTGGCCATCGCGCTGGCTGCCATCGCCTCCGCCGGCAATCGAGTACAGGTGATCCGCGGCCATCGCCGTGCCGTAGAACGTGCCTGAGGAAGCGGGTATCACCCTGAGCTTGTTGACGTCTCTGCCGCACGATTCTCTGCCGCGGGACTCTCGCGCCGAGATGACGACACGGTGAACGCCGCGTTCAGGCCAGGAGTACTCGGCGGTGCGGCTAGACCGGCGGCTGCATCGGCGGCTCTAGCGACGCCTGCCGGTCGCGCAGCGACGCCAGCACGAGGAATCCGGCGGGTACCAGGCACGCTGCCAGCGGCCAGAACACGATGGCCGGCCACATGATCAGCGATGCGTCCGCGCCGAGGACCGGCGGTGCATGCAAGATCGCTCCGTGATGGCTGGACACAAGCATGCTGTTGAAGCGGGCAAGCCCGATGTTCTGGCCCACCCAGCGGGCGGTCAGGCCGGCCAGCACGCCTCCGATCAGCACCGCCGCCATCGGCATCGGACCGTACCTGCGGATCGCGAGCCGGTACGTGACGAGCCCGATGAGCAGTCCGCCCGCCACGGCGATCAGGCAGTACCACGCGTCACCAGTAATGAAGGCGCTTGTCTCGGCGTTGATTACGTCCGCCGATCCGGGCTTGAGGACGATGTAAGCCGGCTTGGGTGCGATGGCATTCCAGATGACCCCACCGACAAGCCCGGCAATCACGCTACCGACGAGAATGCCGCCCGCCGAAATCAGTGCCGCACCGCCCGAAACTGGCGGTTCCCGGGAGGACTGCGCGTTGCCAGGCCTATTGGGATCCGGCTGGAATGGATCGGGGTTCTCGCTTGTCTTCGACATGTCGCCGAACAGCGTACGTGACCGAAGTGACTAGCCGGTTCCGGGGCTCCCGGGTTCCCTGGGCTCCCGCGATTCCGGGGTTCCCGGGGTTCCCGGGGTTCCGGAGTACCCGGAGTTCCCGGGGTTCCGGAGTACCCGGGGTTCCGGAGTACCCGGGGTTCCCGGAGTACCCGGGGTTCCCGGGGTTCCGGGGTTCCCGGGGTTCCGGAGTACCCGGAGTTCCCGGGGTTCCGGGGTTCCCGGGGTTCCGGAGTACCCGGAGTTCCCGGGGTTCCGGGGTTCCCGGGGTTCCGGGGTTCCCGGGGTTCCGGAGTACCCGGAGTTCCCGGGGTTCCGGGGTTCCCGGGGTTCCGGGCTGGAAAGGGCTGCCAACGTAACGGGGAGGGTTGTCGGGTTCCTGGCGGAGCGTTTTCAGGTGCGGGAGATTTTTCGTCGTGGAGCACGAAAATCCTCCCGGACCCGTAATCCCTCCACCAAGACCACGGACAACCCTCCCAGATGCGATGACCCTCCCGCCAAGAGTCGGCCCCGGCACGCCGGCACTCGCCAAAACAGGCAATCCGGACAACCTCTGACTAGGAGGCTCGGCGAGAGGCGGTTCCTAGACCCACCAGCGACTCGCAGTCATTCCCCAAGCCCAGGCGGCATGGACCGGAGACTCGGCACGGGCCGATACGCGTAAAGACTCACGTCGATTGCGCAATCCATGCGAGCCAACCTGCGCCCGGAACCCGGATCCCGGAACCCGGAACCCGGAACCCGGAAGGAGCGTCACATTGGTCATTCTGACACCATCAATGACATTGGCACCACGGGCGAGCGCCGCACCGGTCTCGGGGCACCCGGACGGTCGGGTGAGGAGGTCTGTCGCCGGGCATCTAGGTGCCCGGCGATCAGCCCACGCAGGCCGGGCCGAGCAGCTGCTTCAGGTCGGCGACCAGCGACGGCGACGGGCGGACCCTGAGCTTGTCGTCGAGCCGCAGCACCTTGGTCCGCTGGCCGCTCTGCAGCCGCAGGTGCACCTCGGTCGCGCCGGCATGGGTGCGCAGCACCTCGCGAAGCCGGTCGACCACGGGCGGAACGCAGCGCGACTCAAGGAGCGACACCACGAAAGGGCCGGTCCCCTCGACGGGCAGGTCCGCCGGCTTCACCTCCATCGCGATCAGCTTGGGCACGTCCTCGCGCCGGTCGAGTCGTCCCTTGACGATCAGGATCGCGTCCTCAACGACTAGGTGCATGCACTGCTGATAGGTCGCGGGGAAGAAAAGGACCTCGATCGCGCCCTCAAGGTCCTCCAGGGTCGCCGCCGCCCAGGAAGAACCCTGCCTGGTCACCTTCCGCGTGACACCGGACAGGATCCCGCCGAGGGTGACCACCTGACCATCGGCGCGGTCGCCACGCGAATTCCTTTCAGCCTCATCTTCTGCCGAGCTCAGCAGCTGGGCGACCGAGCAGTCGGTCTCGGCGGCCAGCGCATGCTCCATTCCGAGCAGCGGGTGGTCGGAGACGTAGAGCCCCAGCATCTCGCGCTCGAAGCCGAGGAGCGTTGGCTTCTCCCATTCGCCGTCTGGCACCGGGATCTCGAAGGCGACATCGACCTCGGCGTCGTCACCGAACAGCGAGTCCTGGCCGATCGCCTCGTTACGCTTGACGTCGATGACGGCGTCAACCGCCTGCTCGTGGATCATGATCAGGCCGCGCCTGGGGTGGCCGAGCGAGTCGAAAGCGCCGGCCTTGACCAGCGACTCGATGACCCTCTTGTTGCAGACGTTGACCGGCACCTTGCGCAGGAAGTCAGAGAAGCTGGTGAAGCCGCCCTTGGCCTGCCGGGTCTGCACGATCGACTCGACCACGCCGGTCCCGACGTTGCGCACGGCCGCCATGCCGAACCTGATGTCGGTGCCGACCGGGGTGAAGATCGCGTTGGACGCGTTCACGTCCGGCGGCAGTACCTTGATGCCCATGCGCCGGCATTCGCTCAGGTAAAGCGCCGACTTGTCCTTGTCGCCGGCGACCGACGTGAGCAGCGCGGCCATGTACTCGGTCGGGTAGTTGGCCTTCAGGTACGCGGTCCAGTAGGCGACCATGCCGTAGCAGCTGGCGTGCGCCCGGTTGAAAGCGTAGTCAGAGAACGGGACGAGCACGTTCCAGATCGTCTTGATCGCGTCGTCGGAGTAGCCGTTCGCCTTCATCCCGGCCTCGAACGGCGCGAACTCCTTGTCCAGGATCTCCTTTTTCTTTTTGCCCATTGCCTTGCGGAGCAGGTCCGCCTTGCCCGGGCTGTAGCCGGCGAGCACCTGCGCGGCGGTGAGCACCTGCTCCTGGTAGACGAGCAGGCCGTAGGTGTCGCCGAGCACCGGGTCGAGCGCCTCGGCGAGCTCGGGGTGGATCGGCTCGACCTGCTTGCGCCCGGTCTTGCGGTCCGCGTAGTCGTTGTGCGCGTTGGCCCCCATCGGACCGGGCCGGTAGAGCGCGTTGACCGCGGCGATGTCAGCGAACCGGTCGGCCCGCATCGACCGCAGCAGTGCCCGCATCGGCCCGCCTTCGAGCTGGAACACTCCCAGCGTGTCGCCTCGCGCCAGCAACTCGAACGTCGGCTTGTCATCCATCGGCAGATGCTCAAGGTCGACGACGACGCCCTTGTTGTCCTTGATGCCCGCCAGCGCGTCGTCGAGTACGGTCAGGTTGCGCAGGCCGAGGAAGTCCATCTTGAGCAGGCCGAGATCTTCGCAGCTCGGGTAGTCGAACTGCGTGATGATCGCGCCGTCAGCCTGGCGCTTCCACACCGGGATGTGATCGAGCAGCGGCTCGCTGCTCATGATCACGCCCGCGGCATGCACGCCTGCCTGCCTGATCAGCCCTTCGAGCCCGCGCGCCGTCTCCAGCACCTGCTTGACCTCGGCCTCGGCCTCATACAGCGCCCGGATCTCGCCAGCCTCGCCGTACCTGGGGTGATCGGGCTCGAACACGCAGGACAGCGGGATGTCCTTGCCGAGCACCATGGGCGGGAATGCCTTGGTGATCCGGTCGCCGAGCGCGTAGGGGAAGCCGAGCACCCGGGCCGAGTCCTTGACCGCGGCCTTGGCCTTGATCGTGCCGTAGGTGATGATCTGGGCGACCCGGTCTTCGCCGTACTTCTCGGTCACGTACCTGATGACGTCGCCCCGGCGGCGTTCGTCGAAGTCGATGTCGATGTCGGGCATCGAGATCCGCTCGGGATTCAGGAACCGCTCGAACATCAGCCCGAACTTGATCGGGTCCAGGTCGGTGATTCCCATCGCGTACGAGACGATCGATCCCGCCGCCGAGCCGCGCCCGGGCCCGACCCTGATGCCGTTGCGCTTGGCCCACATGATGAAATCCGCGACGACCAGGAAATAGCCGCAGAACCCCATCTGCTCGATGATGCCGAGCTCGTACTCGGCCCGCTTCTTGCGCTCGTCGTCGTAGCCGTCGGGGAACCTGTGGTCCATTCCGGCCCAGACTTCCTTGCGGAACCAGCTGACTTCCGT
The DNA here is from genome assembly GCA_035716545.1 of Streptosporangiaceae bacterium. Lineage (GTDB taxonomy): Bacteria > Actinomycetota > Actinomycetes > Streptosporangiales > Streptosporangiaceae > Chersky-822. The sequence continues at coordinate 213,199 of DASTJM010000096.1, read as the reverse complement.
CTCGCCCTCGGGCAGCGGGAAGTTGGGCATGAGGTTGGCCTTGGCGAACTTCACGTTCACCCGTTCGGCGATGAGCAGGGTGTTGTCGCAGGCGACCTGCCAGATCTCGTCGTCGCTGACCGCGCGCATCTCGGCCGGGCTCTTGACGTAGTAGCCGTTGCCCTCGAGCATGAACCGGTTCGGGTCGGCCATGTTCGTGCCGGTCTGCACGCACAGGAGAACCTCGTGCGCCCTGGCGTCCTCGGGGCGCGAGTAGTGCAGGTCGTTGGTCGCCACGAACGGCAATGCCAGGTCCCTGGCGATCTGGCGGAGCCCGTCGGCGGCACGGCGCTCGATATCGAGCCCGTGAATCATCAGTTCGACGTAGAAATTATCCCGTCCGAAGATGTCCCGCATCTTGGCCGCTGCCGCCAGCGCCTGGTCATACTGGCCGAGTCGCAGCCTGGTCTGGACTTCACCAGAGGGGCAGCCGGTAGTGGCGATCAGGCCCTTGCCATGGGCCGACAGCAGCTCCCAGTCCATCCTCGGCTGCCGGAAATACCCCTCGATCGAGGCCAGCGACGACAGCCGGAACAGGTTGTACATGCCCTCGGTGTTCTCGGCGATCAGCGTGGCGTGGGTGTACGCCCCGGCGCCAGAGACGTCGTCGTCCCGCTGCGCGGGAGTACCCCAGCGCACCGGCTGCTTGTGCTTGCGGTGCTCAGGGGCGATGTAGGCTTCGATGCCCACGATGGGCTTGATCCCGGCGGCCTTGGCCTTCCGGTAGAAGTCGTACGCGCCGTAGACGTTGCCGTGGTCGGTGATCGCGATGGCATCCATGCCGGTCCGCTGGCATGCGGCGAGGAGATCATCCAGCCTGGCCGCCCCGTCCAGCATCGAGTACTCGGTGTGAACGTGCAGATGGGTGAACCCGCGCGCCGCGACCAGAGTCTCCGCCATCAAGTACCGCCTCCCTCAGGCCTGCCGGCGGCGGTGGCCCGGGGCGACCCCGAACCCCCGCAGGGCATGACCTCCCGCAGCGCGATTTGGTTGAGCTTCGACCCTAATAGAAGTCTGGCAAGGACACGCCGAGACTTGCCGGCGACTATGACTCCGCGTCGAGTTGCTCCAGGCTCGCCACCAGATCGGCCGGATATTCGCAGCTGAACTCCGCCCAGCGGCCGTCGTCCGGGTGGGCGAACGCCAGTTGCCTGGCATGCAGCCACTGCCTGCTGATGCCCAGGTGCGCGGCTAGCACCGGGTCGGCCCCGTAGAGGCGGTCGCCCACGCAGGGGTGCCTGACCGCCGCCATGTGCACCCGGATCTGGTGCGTGCGCCCGGTCTCGAGCCTGACCTCGATCAGGCTGGCCGCCCTGAACGCCTCGATCGCGTCGTAGTGGGTGACCGCAGGCCGCCCGCCGCCGATCACGGCGAACCGGCCGTCGCCGGACGGGTGCCGCGCGATCGGCGCGTCGATTGTCCCCCTGAGCGGGTCCGGGTGGCCTTGCACCAGCGCGTGGTAGCGCTTGTCCACCTCGCGGTCCCTGAACGCCTGCTTGAGGACGCTGTAGGCGTGCTCGCTCTTGGCGACCACCATCAGGCCGGTCGTGTTGGCGTCGAGCCGGTGCACGATCCCCTGCCGCTCGGCGGCGCCGCTGGTCGCGATCTGGTGCCCGGCCGCGAACAGGCCCTGCAGCACGGTCGGGCCGGTCCAGCCGGGCGTGGGATGCGCGGCGACGCCGGCGGGCTTGTCGATGACGATGATGTCGGCGTCCTCGTAGACGATCGTGAGCCCGGGCACGGGCTCGGTCCTTGGCAACGGCTCGTACTCGACCGCGGGCGGCAGCGTCACATCGAGCCACTCCCCGGCCGGCACCCGGTCGGACTTGCCCGCCGGGCGGCCGCCGACCAGCACGGCACCGGCTCCGATCAACTCGGCCGCCTTCGCCCTGGACAGGCCGAACATCCTGGCCAGAGCCGCGTCGAGGCGTTCACCGTCCAGGCCGTCCGGCACCGGGACGCGGCGTTCGCCGGAGATGGTCATTCAGCTCCGCCCTGGCCTGGCTTGCCCGCCCGCGTGCCGTCGATGTGGATGCCGCGGACGGCCAGCAGCACGGCGAGCACGCCACCGCAGACGATCGACGAGTCCGCCAGGTTGAATACCGGCCAGTGCGTCAGCCAGATCCAGTCGACAACGTCGCCGCGGAACGGCCCGGGAGAACGCAGCAGCCTGTCGGTCAGGTTGCCTGTCGCACCGCCGAGCAGCAGGCCGAGCGAGATGGCCCAGCCCAGGCTCCTGATCCGGCGCGACGTGCGCAAGATGAACGCGATGACCCCGACGGCGATCGCCGTGAACACCACGGTGATCGACGGCCCGATGCTGAACGCGGCACCGGGGTTGCGCGACACGGTGAGCCGCAGGAACGTGCCGAGAAGCTGGACCGGAGGCCGGCCGGCCAGGGTGGCGATGACAATCGTCTTACTCACGATATCCGCGGCGAGCACCGTGACCGCGACAGCGAGCAGCGTCACGACCCTGGGCTTGCCGGGCTCTGGCTGACGTGCGGCGGGCTGTCCGCTCAACGTGTCCGTCGCGGCGTTCAGATCCGGCGCACCAGTGGAATGCTCGGGCACGGAGTCCTCTCCAGTCAGCGCCTTTCCTCCCGCTGCTTGCAGTTCACGCAGAGCGTCGCCCTCGGAAATGCCTGCAGCCGTGCCTTGCCGATCGCCTCGCCGCACGACTCACACGATCCGTAAGTGCCAGCGTCTATCCTGTCAATAGCCTGCTCGGTCTGTGTCAGCAACTCCCGCGAGTTGTACGTTATCGCCAGTTCATGCTCGCGTTCGTACGCCTTCGCGCCCACGTCGGCCTGATCGTCGCCGGCATCGCTCACGGCGTCACCGAAGCGGTCGGCGATATCCGACTCGACCCGATCGATCTCGGAGCGCAACTCGGCGGCCTCGGCGGCAAGCTGGTCTCGCAACTCGTTGACCTCAGCCGCAGCCCAGCTCTGTTCGCCCTGCCTGATCGGGAATTCGGCAGCGCCAGACTGCGCGGCTGCGGTCATTCCACGCCCTCCTCAGCACTGAGCAGACGACGATCTTGGTTGACAGGCGTCAACGGAGGATAAGTGGTTACCGGGGGATTCGCAAACATGCGGGGGCGACGGTGCAGCTGAGATGACGCCAGGCGCGCTGGCTGGCATGCACGGGGAGCCGGAGGCGAGGCCGCCGGCAGCGGCAACACCGGATCTGCCAGCCATCGAGCTGGAAGTGTCCGGTCGCTGGGCCCTAGGCGGGCTGGCGGCCCGGGCCACCGCTTCGACGGCCGGCGGGCAGGCCTGGACGTACTTTGGCGAACCGCTTGCGGCGACTGGCTTGCCGAGCCTTGCCTACCTGCGCGAACGTGCGCTTGAGGATCTTTACTGCCGGCTGGCGGTCATGCGGGGCCTGCGTGTCTCGCGTTACCGTTACCTGGACTGCCACGGGCTCGACGTCGAGGTATCAGTGGCCAGGCAGCTTGGCCTGGCCGGGCCTCAGGACATTCATGCCTACGGCGTCGGGCCCTTCGTTGCCCGATGCAGGGAGTCCGTGCTCCGGCACCTGACTCAGCTGACCGTGATCGCCGGCCGGCTTGGCTGCGTGACCGGACCGGCCGACATCCAGCTGACGATGGACGCCGGCTTCGCCGAGACAGTCTGGTCCCGGCTCAGCCAGGCGTTCGAGGCGGGCCTGCTGGTCAAGGACCGCCGACTGGGCAGGTACTGCCCGCGGTGCCGGACTCAGGTGGCCGAGCATGAGATCAGCCAGCCGGGCGCGCTCGAACCGGTCGCGCTCAAACCGGGCGCGGGACTGGCCGTGACGGCCAGGAGCAGGCTCGGCGAGCTGCCGCAGGGCGCTCCGTCAGAGGTGAGCGACGCCGACCTCCTCGTCTCGACCTCCGCGCCCTGGACCCTTGTGGCTAGCACGGGCGTGGCCCTGGACCCCGGCCGGACGTATGTCATGGCGAAGCGAGCGGGTCACGACGACCGCGTGCTGCTGGCCGAGGACCGCTTCGCCCGCGTGCTCGGCGATGGCTGGCATGTGGCCGCCAGGCTCAGCGGCCGCGAGCTCATCGGCGCCACCTGTCAGGTCCCGTTCGAGCGAGCGCGGCCCGCTGGCGGTGCACCCGTGCCTTTGGGGTGGCTCGGGACTGCCCGCGCCGACGACGCCGCCGCCTCGGCCAGCGCCACGGGCATCGCGCCTTGGGCACCCGCCTACGGAGCAGGCCAGCTGTCACCAGGCGGCGCGGCGCCGGACGAGGCTACTCCGATCTGCCAGGACGGCTGCTTCAGCGCGGAACTGCCCGCCGTTGGGGGTCTGTTCTTCGCCGAGGCCGGACCCGCTGTGGCCGCGGACTTGTCCGACCGCGGCTTGCTTTTCCGCGCCCGCCCGATCTCGCCCAGGCTCCCGCACTGCTGGTGCTGCGGAACCGTGCTGCTCAGCAAGGCGATGTCCGGCTGGCACCTCAAGGCACCCGCTAGCTCCGATCGGCTCGCGCCCGGATGTGATTTGGCGTTGTCCCGCGAGCGGTACTGGGGCGTGCCGCTCCCGATCTGGGAATGCGAGCAAGGTCACGCCACCTGCATCAGGTCACTCGCCGAACTGGCCCGCCTATCCGGCTGCGATCTGCGCGGCGTCGATCCGCACCGGCCGGCCGTCGACTTGATCGCTATCCGGTGCGGCCAGTGCGGCACCCCTGCGCGCCGGATCCCTGAAGTCACCGATTCCCGACTCGATGTCAGCATCCATGACGGTCAGTACCCGGTCGTGTCCGTGACCAGGTGCGGCGAGCGCGGCGACCTTGCCGAGCCCTGGCCGCTGATCGAACGCTTCGGCGCTGACGCGCTGAGATGGTCCTTGATCATGTCCTCGCGAGCTCGTTCCGCGCACCAAGCGCAGACGCCCCCTCTCGGACAGATCACCAGGCAGATCTTGCACCGTTACTGGCACTGCGCGCGGTTCTGCACCCAGCGCGCGAGCGCTGTGACAACCGCGGCGCCTCGGCCGGCCGGCCGGCCTGCACTAGATCGCTGGCTGCTCAGCGAGCTGCAGTCGGTCACCGCGGCTGTGACTGCGGCGCTGGCTGAATCCCGGCCCGACCGGGCAATCCGTCGCCTCGATGGCGTCATTGCCGACCTGTCAGGCTGGTACATACGGCTGTGCAGGCACCGGTTCGCTCCCGGATCGGACTGCACTGATCGCGCTGCGGCGGCCGCGACGTTGCGCGAGAGCCTGATCGTGCTCACTAAGCTGCTCGCGCCCTTCGTGCCGTTTCTCAGCGACTTCGTCTGGAATCTCATCCGCGATCCGGGCACGCCGGATTCCGTGCACCTCGCCGGATGGCCGCAGCCTGCCACCGATCTCATCGATGAACGCCTGTCCGGTCAGATCCACCAGCTTCACCGCATCGTCCGCGCGGGCCGGGCGGCGCGGGCACGCGCCCGAGTCGGGTGCAGGCAACCACTGCCGCAGGCGCGGATAGCCCCGGACCTGGTCGCGGCGCTGTCCCCGGACCTGCTGGCCATCATCGCCAGGGAACTGAACGTGAAGTCGCTGCAGCCTGCCCCGGCCGCCACGCGGCCTGAGGCGCACCAGCCCGGCTGGGCTGTCGCCGTCAGACAGGGTTGCCGGGTCGCGCTCGACCTGCGCACCTCGCCGTCATTGCGGCTCGAAGGCCTCGCCCGCACCGCGACCCGTGCTATCCAGCGAGCCCGCCAGCACGCCGGCCTGTCCCCAGGCGACCCGATCGCGGTGTACTGGAGCACGACCGACACCGAACTAGCCCGTGCGCTGTCCGATTTCGGCCCGCAGATCAGCCGCGTTGTCCTCGCTGCCCAATACCACCAAGTCACCGAAGCCGACGCTGGCGCCAGCACCGGCGCTACGACGCCCAACTCGTTCCAGCACCGCAGCGACAAGCTGACCCTCACCCTCTGGCTGAGCCCGATCCAGGCCCCTCTCACCATAGATCCGACGCCGCAGCCACCCAGAACACCCGCATAACCCCGCAGCACCCCCGCCCCCGCCTGCCCGCACCCCCCCGCCAGCCGATGCACCCCGTCCGCTCGATCCCGCCCGCGCGGCCGGCCTGCCCGCGCGGGCGCGCACCCGTCCCCCCGCAAGCCCCGCGCACTCCCCTTGCCGCGCATCCCCCTTGCCGCGCATCCCCCTTGCCGCGCATTCCCCTTGCCGCGCATTCCCCTTGCCGGGCATTCCCTTGCCGCCCACTCTCGATCGCGGTCGAGGATTCTCCTGGAGGATTCTCGCGTTCCCGGGAGGGCAACATCGATACGCGAGTCGACAGCCATTTTCCCGCATCAACTACCCCTTTCAGCTGGTCGGCCGGATGGGGGTGTCTCTGTCGCGGGGCTTGCGCGCCGATTTGGTCAGGGCGGGCGCGGCCAGGACGGACGGGGCCAAAGGGATCGCCGGGACCATCGGGACCACCGAGACGGACAGGACCACTGGGACTGCCGAGGCGGCCCGGGAGGCGTGCCGGGTCCCGGCGACGCCGACCTGACCGGACATCACGGGGTGCGGACAGCATGGAAGTACTTCCTTGTCCCCGCGTACCTGCTGCCTCGACGCGAGGAATGGTGCTCGCGGAGTTCGTCGCCCTTGCTGAAAGGCATGCCGTTCGACTTTGGATCGGGTCTGGCCTGGCCCGGCGTGCGGCAGCGGGTAAGGGCAGTCTGAGCGGCGCCTGCACGAGTGCGGCTCTGCCTGCTGCTGGTTAGCTTTCGGGCTGGTCCGGCTTGCATGCCTTGCAGGCGAAATAGCCTTCGGCCTGGGCTGCTGAGATACTCATGATCTCAAGGTCATCGGCGGCCAGGAACCGTATGAGAATGCATTCCTCGCGGTGATATCGAGTGATGCCAGGCACCACTCGTACCTGAAGCCCTGCCTCCGCTCCCCGCGCCTCCGCCACCTCCCCGGCTGCGGCCCCAGACGGCTGAGCAGCCCCAGACGGCCGAGCAGCCCCAGACTTCGCCGTTTGCGAGCCACCGCCAGCCGACTCGGTCGCGGCAGGCCGCGCCGTCGGCGGGGCGGCGGCATTTGGCTTGCCTGGCTGTTCGGTTGGCACTGATTCTGAGGTAGCTGACTGGCTCCGGGCTGTGTCCGCGCTGCCTGCTGACACAGGCTTGCCTGACGGCTGTTCGGACACCGACGCGGGTCGCTGCACGCTCGGGGGCTGCCGGAGCACGGTGGACGATGCTGCTGGCACTCGCCCCGAGGCTGACGGCAGCCCCGAAACCCGAGCGGCTGCCGGCGACGTCGGCGGGGACACCTCGCGGCTGGGCCGTGAATCGGATGATGCCTGGGTCCCGGGCGACAGGCTTCCGCGCGACTGGGTCCCTGACAGCCGGGTTTCGGGGGCGATGGTCTCGCGCACCCTGGTTTCCGCGGTCCTGCTCTCGGGCGTCCGAGTCTTCGACGCCTTAATTTCGGGCGCCCGCTGAGCGCCGGCTGCGCGGTGAGTGTCAGCTGAGGCGGCGTCCGGCGCGATCGGCATGGCTTCGGCTGGCCCCAGTTCGGTTGGCCCCAGTTCGGCGGGCCTCGGTTCGGCTGGTCCCGGTTCGGCCGGCCTCGGTTCGGCTGGTCCCGGTTCGGCCGGCCTCGGATCGGCGGGTCCCGGTTCGCCTGGCCTCGGTCCGGCGGGCGGGCGGGGGGCATACTGCGTGCTTGGGTCTGTCAGCGGCTTCGCGCCGAGAGCAGCACGCGGAACGCGCGCGGATTCGCGGCTGGCTGGCTCGCTGTCGCGTTGATCGCCGCTAACCGTCGCGTTGCGTCGCGCCTGCGGGCTCGGCGTGTCACTGGTCGCGGCGGTTGCCCCGGCCACCGCTTGATCGGTCCTGGCGGGGATTTCCTTGCCCGGGCCGCTGGTCGCCGGTCGGCCAGGCTGCTCGCCGGCGGGAGACCGCCTCCTCTGGTCGCCGCCGCGGTAAGCCGCTTCACTCCTCGCGGGCCGGCTGGTGTAGCGGTCAAGACCGAGCGGGTCATCTCGGGCCGACTCACGATGACGTGGCTGACCGGCCCGGTTGCCGGTGCCGGCCCGGTTGCCGCCATCAGCCTTTCCCGTGCTGTCGGATCGGCTGTCGGATCGGCTGTCGGGTCTGCTGGCAACCTCCGGCGCGGCTGCGGATGCCTGATGGGAAGCGGGCCCGGCATTATCGGCTGGCTGACGAATTGGCGGACGGGAGCCAGCTCGTTCGGCTGTGATCCGGCGCCTGTCCAGGCCGCGGGATTCGCCATCGCCATCGGCATCGCCATCGCCGCCGACACTGGCGATTCTCGGCTTTGCACTGCCGCCGGCGGGCTTGCCGCCGGCAATCCCGTTACCTGATCGCCCGCTCGCTGAGCGGCTGGCCGCGTGCGAAGCGGGTACCTTGGCCGGAGCTTCAGATTCGGCTGCCTGGCCGCGGGTCTCGCCACGGGCTGCTGCCGGCGACCGCCCTCGCGCGCCCGCGCCTGCCGGTTCGGCGACGACGGCGCTTTGAGAAGCCGGCGCAGAACCAGGGGCAGCCGAGGGTGCTGTCGATGCTGTCCCGAGTGCGAGTGCGGGTCGTGCGGTGGCAGCCCGATCAGGCTCGCCGAAGATCTCGTGCCGCCAGATGACGACCACGAGCAAGAGCATCAGGGCGCCTAGCGCAGCCGCTGCGATCGATACCGCGACAAGCAACAGGCTGCCGGCGACGACTCCCGCCGCCAGCAGCCCGATTGCGCCCAGCACGACTGTAAGAACGATGCCGAACCGGATCACGAGCGAACTCCACTCGCCAAACTAGGACGATCGTCGATTAGCGTCGATCGTGCTGACCGGTGTCGGCCGGGTGGTAACCACCGTTGTGAACGATAGGCTCTGACATTCCGGCGAAGGAACCGGTCGGCGTCGACGGACCGCCATTGCGCATGTCCATCCGGGCGCCCATGCCGACAGGAACGGCCGGCTGCGGACCGGTGGCGGTGATCGCGGGGAACACGCCACTGTCGGCCGCTCCGGCTTCGAGATCACGCAGCTGACCTTCGAGGTAGGCCTTCAGCCTGCTGCGGTACTCACGCTCGAACGCGCGCAGGTCGTCAACCCGGCGCTCAAGCTCCTCGCGCGACTGCACGAGCGAGCCCATGGCCTGGCGGTGCCGCTCCTGGGCATCGCGCTCAAGGCTCTCGGCGCGGGCCCTGGCGTCACTCGTGATCTGCTCAGACTGCCTGCGAGCCTTGGTCAGCAGGTCGTCGGCCTCGCGCCGGGCACGGCTGAGCGTCTCGTCAGCCTCACGCCGGGCATCGGCGATCGCCTGGTCGGCGGTCTGCTGGGCCAGAGCGAGCACCCGAGCAGCGGTGTCCATGTTGTCCTCGGCCGAAGACCGGATCGGGCTCATCGGCATCGGCTCAGGCCGCCGCTCGGGCTCAACGCGCAACGGCTCGCTCGGCATGAGCTCAGGCCCATCCATGTGCGGCGAATTCAGCGGGCTTGCCATCTTGCCGCCGCGGAGCACTTCGGCGAGCTTGGCGCGGAGCTCCTCGTTTTCCTGGATCAGACGGTCAAGCTCCGCCTCCACCTCATCCAGGAAAGCGTCCACCTCTTCCTCGTCGTAACCAGGCCGCAGCCTGGTCGTGCTGAACTGCTTGTTCCGCACATCCGCGGGCGTCAGTGGCATGTCTATGTCTCCTTGGCGCTTGGATCCCCTAGGCAGGCTACATGATCAGTGATCACAATCTGCCTACAACCGATAGCAACACGATGATCACCAGGAACAACAGCGTGTAGCTGAGGTCTAGGGCTACACTACCTAGCCGCACCGGCCGAATGTAGCGCCTTAGCAATCTCAGTGGCGGATCAGTTGCCGTGAAGATGATCTCAGCCACCAGGACGAGCGGTCCGGACGGCGTCCATGACCTGCTGTAGTTCTGCAGAATGTCAATAATCAGGCGCCCGATGAGCAGCAGCAGATAGAAGGCGAGGATGTAGTAGAGCACGACACCGACGATGCTCACCGGTCCGCCCTGCCTCGCGGGAGAAGGCCGCCGGCCCGCCAGGTGGCCGCGACGCTGTGTACCAAGCTCACAAGTGCCTAACTCTGGTTGAAGAAGTCCCGTTCCGCGATCCTGGCCTTGTCTTCCGCCGTCACCTCGACATTCGCTGGTGACAGCAGGAACACCTTATTGGTGACCCGGTCGATGGAGCCACGCAACCCGAAGATCAGGCCCGCCGCGAAGTCTACGAGGCGCCGCGCATCACTATCGACCATCTCGGTCAGGTTCATGATGACCGGCGTGCCCTCGCGGAAGTGCTCGCCGATCGCCCGTGCCTCATTGTAGGTGCGAGGGTGGAGCGTCGTGATCCTGGCCAGGTCGGCTGGCTGTACCTGATCAACGGCCACGCGCCTGTCGGCCCGCGCCATGCCGCCGATTTCGCTGTCCCCGACGTAGCCGACCTGGCCGTCGTGCGTGTCGACGTGCTCGCTGTAGTCGGCTACGTAATCAGCGTAGTCGTCAGTCTCGGCATACTCGCCAGGATAGGGATCGTCGTAACGATGGTCGTCCTCAACCAGGCCGAGATAGACCGCCATCTTGCGCATTGCGCTGGCCATCGTCTGTCCTCCGTCATACCGGCTCACCTTTTCATGGCCGAGCAGCCCAGCTTGCGCCGCGTGCTACGCGACGGACATTACCTGACGAAGGGCGGCCGGCCACCGAGCAACGCCGTACCGACACGCACGTATGTCGCGCCTTCTGCGATGGCCTCTTCCATGTCGCCGCTCATGCCCGCCGAAATCATCGTTGCCGCCGGATGCGCCGCTCGCATCCGATCTGAGATCTCCCTGAGCTTGCCGAACGCGGGCCGTGCGGGGGCGCCGAGCGGTGCCACGGCCATCACCCCGCCAAGTACGAGCCCGCCAGCGCCCGCGATCGCATCGGCCAGGGCAGGCACCTCGCCTGGCCGCGCGCCGCCACGGGCACCGTCCCTGGCACCGGCGGCATTACCTGAACCGCCATCGCCATCATCGAGGTTGACCTGGATAAGGCAGGTGAGCTGCCGTCCGCCGGCAAGGGCGTGCGTTCCGAGCGCCCGCACGAGCCGCATCCTGTCGACCGAGTGCACGATACCGGCGTACCTGACGACGCTGGCGGCCTTGTTCACCTGGAGCTGGCCGACAAAGTGCCAGCGAAGCGCCAGCCCGAGCGCCGAGCACTCGGCTGCCTTGGGAGCCGCTTCCTGATCACGGTTCTCCCCCACGTCGGTCAGGCCCAGGGCGGCGAGCAAAGCCACGTCGGAGGCGGGGAAAGTTTTCGTGATCGCCACCAGCGACACCTCGCCAGGCGACCGGCCAGCGACCGCGCACGCCGCGGCTATCCGGTCCCGCACCACCTTCAGGTTGCCGGCAAGCTCATCACGCCTGGCTACGTCCTCCATGCCGCCGGTCACTCGTTCATCATGCCGTGAGCCAGATCAGCCCGGCGAACCGCCCGGTCCTGCCGTCGCGCCGGTAGGAATACAACTCCGCCGACTCGGCCGTGCACCTGGCATCGTCGGTGACCTGCCCGACACCGGCCTTCGCGAGTTGCCCGCGCAGCCCCGCCCTGAGGTCAAGGCCCGGCGTGCCCGCCCTGGTGACGCACGCAGATCCCGGCACCAGGGCAGCGACTTCATCGCGCATCCGCTCCGGTACCTCGTAGCACTGGCCGCAGATCGCCGGCCCGATGAGCGCCCGCATGCGCGCCGGATCGGCGCCCGCCTCGGCCATCGCCGCGACGAGCGCTGGCGCGATGCCGGCCGCCATGCCGGGCCGGCCCGCGTGCGCGGCGCCGACAAGCCCGGCACCGGGATCGGCAAGCAGCACCGGAGCACAGTCAGCGACCATGATCGCGAGCGCGACCGCCGGCGAGTCGGTATACATCGCGTCCGCTTCCTGATCGGCGATGGGAGGGTCGCCCGCGTACACCACGTCCGCGCCATGCACCTGCCGGAGCCAGGCGACGGCCGACGGCCCTGCGCCGAGGCCGCGCAACACCAGTTCCCGGTTGGCGTCGACCGCCCCGGGATCGTCACCGACGAGCCAGCTGAGGTTCAGCGTGCTGAACTCGCCGCCGCTGAACCCTCCCGGCCTGGAGGTGAACGCCGCCGCGACGCCGCGGCACAACTCAGTCCGGTTGAGGCACGGAGGAGGCCCGGCCCCCTGAATCATCTGACTCACTGCCTTACTTGAGGAAGTCTGGCACGTCGAGTTCGTCGTCTTCCTCAAAGACCACCGACCGGCGCCTGGTACCCGGCGTATCCGTACGGCCAGGACGGGAAGCACCATCGCGCTCGGCCCCGTCCCGGCTGGGCAGGATGCCCTCCGGCGGCCGCGGCGATGGCACGGCCTCGGTCACCGACTCCGCGTGGGCGACAGCCTCGAACGTCCCGGCGCCACCTGACCCGGCACCGGCCCGATCCTGCTGGCCGGCAGCGGTGGCGGTGCTTGCCTGACTGGAACTGGCCTGACTGGAGCTGGCCTGGCTATGGCTGGCATGGCTGGGGCTGAATTGGCGTGAGCCCGCCTCGCTGCCCGACGGCGACGATCCGGCCTCTAGCCCCGGCTCCTTGAGCGAAGGGAGGGTCACTGGCCGCCAGGGCGCGCCGAAGGCGTCCGAGCCCTGCGATGGCTGGTAGGCGCCGGCCGGCCGGCCGGTGTGCCCGCGCCCCGTCTGCGCCTCGTCGAAGCCCGCCGCGATCACGGTGACCCGGACCTCGTCGCCGAGCGCGTCATCGATGACCGCTCCGAAAATGATGTTCGCGTCGGGCGCGGCTGAGTTGGCGACAAGCTGGGCCGCCTCATTGATCTCGAACAGCCCGAGATCCGAGCCGCCCTGGATGGACAGCAGAACGCCGTGCGCGCCGTCGATGCTCGCCTCGAGCAGCGGGCTGGAGATCGCCATCTCGGCCGCCGCGACCGCGCGGTCGTCGCCGCGCGACGAGCCGATGCCCATCAACGCCGACCCGGCGCCCGACATGACCGACTTGACATCAGCGAAGTCCAGGTTGATCAGGCCCGGGGTGGTGATGAGGTCGGTGATGCCCTGGACACCGGACAGCAGCACCTGATCGGCCGCCTTGAACGCGTCGAGCACGCTGACGTGCCGGTCCGAGATCGACAGCAGCCGGTCGTTCGGGATGACGATCAGCGTGTCGACCTCGCTGCGCAACCGGTCGATCCCGGCATCGGCCTGGGAAGCGCGCCGCTTGCCCTCGAACCCGAACGGCCTGGTGACAACGCCGATCGTGAGCGCCCCGAGCGATCTCGCCACCTGCGCCACGACAGGTGCCCCGCCAGTCCCCGTTCCGCCCCCTTCTCCGGCGGTGACGAAAACCATGTCGGCACCCTTAAGTACCTCTTCGATTTCCTCGCGGTGGTCCTCGGCTGCCTTGGTGCCTACTTCCGGATTGGCGCCGGCACCAAGCCCCCTGGTCAATTCCCGGCCGACATCGAGCTTGACGTCGGCATCGCTCATCAGCAGTGCCTGAGCATCGGTATTGATCGCGATGAACTCAACGCCCTTGAGGCCCTCTTCGATCATTCGGTTGACGGCATTGACACCGCCGCCGCCAATGCCGACCACCTTGATGACCGCGAGATAGTTCTGCGGTGCTGCCACGGAGGGACCTTCCCGTTCGTTTGCCTGTCGCGGACTAGCTGGATGAGTTAGCGGCCGGTCAGCCTGCCCACCTCGGCCTGCCCCCTAGCGAAGCATGGCATTCCGTTACGCGATTCAGCACGTCCGTTTTTCTCGCCCATCAGGTCTCACCCTCAGGTTGAGATTTAGAGTTATGTCAAGCTGTCAATTGATAGGGACAGTAGAGTTGCCTGGCCCGGGTGGTCAACTAACCTCGCCGTGACCCTCCTAACCTCTTGCCATCGGTACCTGGCAAAACACTCCTAGTTGGCGATCCCTGGCTGGTGCTACCGTCGCGCCGCCGCTGGCTGGCCGGTCATCGCCGACTCAGGGTCGCTGACGTCGATGTAGGTCGCTTCGGTGCGCAGCAGCACGGCCAGTTCCTCTGCCTTCGCCGCTTCCCTGGCCGCGTCACCCCACACCACGGTGATGCCGCCCCTGAGCCGCAGCATGACCCTGGACGACCTGGCCGCCCCCACGGCGGCGACCCGGTGCCTCAGCCACGGCGGCAAGCCGCGGACCACCGCCCCCTCGACGCGCATCGCCGCGCTTGTGCGCAGTGCTGTCACGGGCTGGTCCGCCGGTTTTTTAAGCAGAACAAGCCCGCTGCGGCGACTGTCCGAGCGGCCGAGGATGACGCCGTAGGAATCCACGATCGTGTAGTGGCGGCGGGTCCTGACGAGAAAGGCCGGCGTGCGCGGCACCGTGGAAATCACCACTGAGTCCGGCCACGACCGGCGGACCCTGGCCGACTGGACCTGCCTGATCCTGGCGACCCGGCGGGCGATGGCGGCGGTATCGAGCCTGATCAGGGGCGTGCCCAGGGCGATCTTGGCGGCGCGAAGCACCCGGTGTTCCGACACCGCGCCGCCGCCGACCTGAACTGACCTGACGACGAACAGGCTGGACCCGAGCAGCGCCCAGAGCACGCCGGCGACGAGGGCGATCGCGGCCACGCCGAAGAACGCCGCCTTCCACGGATCATGCCGTCCCCGGCGCCCGGCCGCCGCGCTGGTCACCGTGCCTCACCCCGCTCGGCCAGCGCGGCGACGATCCGCGGCCCGAGCACGGTGATGTCGCCAGCGCCCATGGTGAGCACGACATCACCCGGCTTGGCCAGATCGGCGATGGCATCGGGCAGCGCGGCCGCGTCCTGGCAGAACTGTGCCCGGCCGCCGGGCACCGCGTCGGTGATCAGTGCGCCGGTCACCCCTGGCTCGGGATCCTCGCGGGCGGCGTACACGTCGAGCACGTAGATCTCGTCGGCCTGGTCGAGCGCGGCCGCGAACTCGGCCGCGAAGATCCTCGTGCGGCTGAACAGGTGCGGCTGGAAGACCGCGACCACCCGCCCGCCGGCCGCGATGTCGCGCGCCGCCGCCAGGTCGACGCCGAGCTCGGTCGGGTGGTGCGCATAGCTGTCGAGCACCCGCACGCCGCCGACGTCGCCCTTGAGCTCCATCCGCCGCATCGCGCCCCGGTAGCTGCCCAGGCCTCCGGCGACGTCTGCCGGACTGAAGCCGAGCTCGCAGGCGATGGCGTAGGAGGCGGCCGCGTTCCTCGCGTTGTGGCGGCCAGGAACGCCGATGGCGAGGCGCGCGGTCACGCCGTCGTGGGTCAGCTCGCACTCCGATGCCATGCCCGCGGGCGTGATCCTGGTGAGCCGGTAGTCCGCCTGCGCGGACTCGCCGTAGCTGACGAGCCGCACCCGGAGCCCGGCGGCCTGCACGGCCGTGCCGAGCAGCCGTGCGCCCGGGTCGTCGGCGTCAAGCACTAGCGGCCCGCCTGGCTTGATCCTGGCAGCGAACGCGACGAACGCCTCCTCGATGCGGGCGAGGCTGCCGTAATTGTCGAGATGGTCCGCCTCGACGCAGGTGACCACCGCGGCGTCGGGCGCGAACATCAGGAAGGAGCCATCGCTCTCATCGGCCTCGGCCACGAACCACGGCCCGGTGCCCTCGGCCGCGCCCACGCCAGTCTCGGCCAGGACACCACCTATGACGTAAGACGGGTCGGCGCCGCAGTGGCGCAGCACGGTCGTGATCATCGAGGTGGTAGTGGTCTTGCCGTGGGTCCCCGCGATCACGATGGATTCCCGGTCGAGCATCAGACAAGCGAGCGCGGCGGCGCGATGCAGTACCTGGAGGCCGAGCTGCCTGGCTGCTGCCAGCTCGGGATTGTCCTGCCTGATGGCTGAGGAAACCACCAGGGTGTCCACGGTCTGCAGGTGCTCGGCCGAGTGACCGACGCTGACCTTCGCGCCGAGGCTCGCGAGCTCGTCAAGCTGCGGCGAGGCGGCCGAGTCGCAGCCAGAGACCGCGACTCCCCTCGCCAGCATGATGCGCGCGATTCCGGACATGCCCGCGCCGCCGATCGCCGCGAAATGGACTCGTCCTAGCTCGTCGAGCGGCACCGGCGGTACCGGCGTTACCAGGCCCATTAACGCCCCCTGTGCGATCCGCGCGGCTGAGCTTGCTGTCCGGGCCCGGCCCCGCTGGCGCCGCGGTCGTCGGCCAGGTCGAGCACCCGCGCGGCGAGCGCGCGGTCCGCATTAGGGTGGCCGATGCTGGCCGCTGCGCGCGACATCGAGGCGACAAGCTCGTGATCGAGCAGGACGCGCAGCAGCACGTTGCGGATCCAGTCCGGGCTGAGCGCCGCGTCGTCGACTATGAGGCCGCCGCCGGCCCTTTCCACGGGAAGCGCGTTGAGCCGCTGCTCGCCATTGCCGTGCGGCAGCGGCACGTACGCTGCGGGCATGCCGACCGCGGTCAGCTCAGCGCAGGTCATGGCGCCGGCGCGGCAGAGCGCGAAATCCGCGGCCGCGTAGGCCAGGTCCATCCGGTCGAGGTACTCGACCACCAGGTAGGGCACCTCGCCGGGCGGCACGGCCACCGCTGAGCCCGATCGCGGCCCGACGATGTGCAGTACCTGCACCCCCACGCCGCGCAACGACGGTGCCGCTGCGAGCACAGCGCGGTTCAGCGATGCGGCGCCCTGCGAGCCGCCGGTGACCAGCAGCACCGGCAGGTCCGGCCGCAATCCGAAGTGCACCCTGGCCTTGTCGCTGAGCGCGAGCCGGTCGAGGCTGGCGATCTCACGCCGGATCGGGATGCCGATGAGGGTGGCGTGCGGCAACCGGGTGCCGGCCTGGCCGATGAACACGTGCCTGGTGAGGCGGGAGCCGATCCGGTTGGCCAGTCCCGGCCTGGGGTTCGCCTCGTGCACGACGATGGGCACGCGGCGCCGCCTGGCCGCCAGGTACCCGGGAGTCGCCACGTACCCGCCGAACCCGACCAGCACATCGGCCCTCGCCCTTTCGAGCACGGTCGCCGCGGCCTGCACGGCATTCATCATCCGGCCAGGTACCGAGGCCAGCTCACCGCTGACCTTGCGCGGCAGCGGCACAGGCGGTATCAGCTGGAGCTGATACCCGCGCGCCGGGATGATCCTGGTCTCGAGGCCGCGTTCGGTGCCCAGGCACGTAATCGCGATGTCGGGATCGGCCCGTCGCAGTTCGTCGGCGAGCGCCATCGCGGGCTCGATGTGGCCGCCCGTGCCGCCGCCAGCTATCACGATGCTCCGCACGATCACACCCCGTTCTCGCCGCGACCGCCGCGACCGCCGCGACCGTGACCCATCGATGGCCCATCGGTGGCGCTAGAACGCCACCTTTGGGACATCGGCGGGCCTGCTGTGCCTGGGCTGGCGAACAGCGAGCGCAGGAATCTGATCGGCGGTGCCGGGCCAGCCGCGGCAAGCGCTTCGGCCGCCCCTGGCTCGCGCCGCGCGAGCGAGAGCAGCACGCCGATCGCCGCCATCGTCACCACGAGCGAGGACAGGCCCTGCGAGATCAGCGGCAAGGGCACGCCGGTGATCGGCAGCAGGCCGACGACCGCGCAGATATTGACCAGCGCCTGGACGACGATCCAGATCGTGATGCCAGCTGCCGCCAGCCGCATGAACGGATCGGTCATCCGCCTGGCCACCCGCAGGCCGGCATAGGTCAGCCCGCCGTAGAGAAACACCACGCACATGGTGCCGATCAAGCCGAGCTCCTCACCGAGGATCGCGAAAATGAAGTCGGTGCTCGCGTTGGGCACCCAGCCCCATTTCTGGGTGCTGTGACCAAGCCCGACGCCGAAGAGCCCGCCAGAGCCGATCGCCAGCTTCCCCTGAATGGCTTGCATATTCGAGCCGGTAGGCCCGCCGCCCGGATTGAGGTAACCGGTCAGCCTGGCCGCCCGGTACGGCTCGGTCACGATCAGGATGATCAGCGCGAACAAGATAAGCCCGAGCATGCACGCGAAAAGGCGGCCAGGCGTGCCGATCACCCAGAGCAGCGTGAGCAAGATGACGAGCAGCAGGAACGTCGTGCCGAGGTCGTCTTCGAACATGACGAGCATGGCCAGGAGCGCAGCGGCGGGCAAGAGTGGTATCAGCAGCGCTCGCCAGTCATTGAGCTGCTTGAGCGTCTCCCTGCGGGCAAGCAGGTCGGCGCCCCAGAGCAGCAACGCCAGCTTGGCGAATTCCGACGGCTGGATCTGGATGCCGCCGATCTGGATCCAGCGCACGGCCCCGAACTCGTGCTTGCCGAACGCGATCACTATCACCTGGGCCACGATCGCGGCGATCAGCGCCGGGTACGCGATCCTGCGGAAGATCCGGTGCGGCAATCTGGACACCAGCCACATCATCGGCAAGCCGAGCAGCGCTCCGAACAGCTGCTTAGCGAAGACGCTGTACGGCGAGCTGCCCGCGTCCAGCTGGCTCGCCGACGAGGTCGACAGCACCATGACCAGCCCGATCGCGAGCAGCAGCCCGGTGCTGCCGATGATCAGGTGGTACGAGGTCAGCGGCCGGTCGAGCACGGCCAGCCAGCCAGGAAGCGCCCGCCGGCGAGCCGGCGCCCCGGGCCGCTGAGCCGCCGGCGCGGGCCGCTGAATCGGTGGCGCGGGCCGCTGAGCCGCCGGCGGGGGGCGCCTGTCGGCCGGAACCGGCCGGGGCGGGGCCGGCCGGCTGGTGGCGGCACGCCCTGGCCCGCCTTCATTTCGCATGCCCGGGTCGCCCGGTGCGTGCCGTGATGGACGATCCGCCCCGCCCCGCGCACCCGCAGGCTGGCGCGAAACCGCTCGCCCGCCGCCCGTCCCGCTCACCCGATGACCCCTGCCGGACGAAATGCCGCCACCGCGGTGCGGCGGAGGCGGAACCCCGGCAACGTCAGTACGCGGATCAACACCCGAACGCCCCCATCAATTGCCGCATCCATGCCCGGCCGCGTTACAATCGCGACATCTGGGTCATAGCCGTTCCCTGCGATCACGATGGCCCCCGCACCCCGGCACAGCACAGCCTGGTGACCGCTTCGGCGAACGCCTCGCCCCTGGCCGGGTAGTCCTGGAACATGTCGAACGACTGAGCGGCCGGCGCGAGGAGCACGGTGTCGCCTGGCTCGGCCAGCGCGGCCGCAGCCGTGACGACATCGTCCATGATCCCGGCGCCGGTACCGGCAATCTCCGCGACCGGGATCTCAGGGGCGTGCCGCCCGAGGGCAGCCGCTATCTTGGCGCGGTCGGCGCCAAGCAGCACAACCCCTCGCAACCTGGGCGCGGCTCGGCCGACGAGCCCGTCAAGGTCGCCTTCTGAGCCCTTGAGCAGTCCGCCAGCCACCCACACCACCCGCTCGTACGAGGCGAGCGACGCGGCGGCCGCGTGCGGATTCGTCGCCTTGGAGTCGTCGACGTAGTCGACACCCGCAACGGTGCCGACCAGCGCGATCCGGTGCGGGTCAGGGGTAAAAGCGCGCAGCCCGGCTCCGACGGCACCGCTATCCGCGCCATAGGCCCTGGCCAGGGCAGCGGCCGCGAGCGCATCCGCGACATTGTGCGGCGCCGGGGGTGATGCGTCAGCGACCCGCGCGAGCCGGACTTCCTCATCCCTGGTTCCCGCGGTCCCGAATGCGCGATCGATCAGGTACCCGTTGCGGACGCCTAGCTCGCCGGGGCCAGGCTCGCCGAGCCGGAACATCACCACCCGGTCGGCCTTGCCGTCGCGGCCCGCCCCCGCGGCGATCTCCGCCGACCACCGGTCGTCGGCGTTGCCGATCGCGATCGTCCCTGGCGCGAAGATCCGTGCCTTGGCCGCGGCGTAGGCCTCGAAGGTGCCGTGCCAGTCCAGGTGATGCGCGGCCACATTCAGCAGCGCTGCCGCCCGCGGCGCGATCGTCGAGCTCCAGTGCAGCTGGAAGCTGGACAGCTCGACGGCCACGACCTCGTACGGCTCGGGTTCGGTCACCGCGTCGATCAGCGAGGTACCGACGTTGCCCGCCGCTACGCTCCGGTACCCGGCCGCCGCCAGCATCAGCGCGAGCATGCGCACGGTCGTCGTCTTGCCGTTCGTGCCGGTGACGGCCAGCCAGCGCTGCCGGCGGCCGTCGGCCAGCGCGGGCCGCAGCCGCCAGGCGAGTTCCACGTCGCCGATCACGTCGACCCCGGCCGCCGCCGCGGCAGCCAGCAACGGCGCGTCAGGCTGCCAGCCAGGTGAGGTAACGACCAGGCCGGTGCCGTCCGGCAAGGTCGCGGCCGCCGCGTCGCCGAGCAGCACCTGGACGCCGTCGCGGGCCAGCCCGCCGGCGAGCGCGCGCCCGGCGTCGTCATCGCGGGAATCGACCGCGACAACCGAGGCGCCGAGCGACGCGAGCACGCGTGCCGCGGGCGGCCCGGACACGCCAAGGCCGGCCACGCAGACCCGCAGGGACCGCAGCGAGGCGGTGAAGTCATCGGTTAGGTCGGCAGCCATTGCAGCCACTCGATGTAGAACAAGCCGAGGCCCAGGCCGACGAATAGCCCGGCGATCAGCCAGAACCTGATGACGATCGTCGTTTCAGCCCAGCCGAGCAGCTCGAAGTGATGCTGCAGCGGCGCCATGCGGAACACCCGTTTACCGGTGAGCTTGAACGAGCCGACCTGGATCATCACCGAGAGCGTGATGATCACGAACAGGCCGCCGAGGATGATGAGCAGCAGCTGGGTCTGAGTGCAGACCGCGAGGCCGGCGAGCACGCCGCCCAGCGCGAGCGACCCGGTATCGCCCATGAAGATCTTGGCCGGGGGCGCGTTCCACCACAGGAACCCGAAGCAGGCGCCGAGCACGGCCGCCGAGACCACGGCGATGTCGAGCGGATCCCTGACCAGGTAACAGTTATTGGCCAGCTGCACGGTGCAGTCGTTGCGCAGCTGCCAGTTAGCGATCAGCACGTAGGCGGCAAGCACCAGGATCGCCGCTCCCGTGGCGAGCCCGTCAAGTCCGTCGGTCAGGTTCACCGCGTTCGACGCCCCGCCGATCATGATGACGATCAGGATCACGAAGGGCAGCACGCCGAGCGTCGGACCGAAGTCGCGCACGAAGGACAGCTGCGGGTCTGCCGGGGTGAGCCCGTAGCCGTCAGGAAAGTGCAGCACTTCCACGGCGAAGATCGCGCCGACGACCGACTGGCCGGCCAGCTTGGCGCCGCTGCGCAGGCCAAGGCTGGTCTGCCGATAGATCTTGATGAAGTCGTCGACGAACCCGACCAGCCCTAGCCCGGTCATCAGGAAGAGCACCAGCAGACCAGAGGCCTCCATCGGCTCTTTCGTGACCAGGTCAGCTGTGAAATACCCGACCAGGGCCGCGAGCACGATCACCGTGCCGCCCATGGTCGGCGTCCCGCGCTTGGTGTGGTGCGCGGCCGGGCCTTCCTCGCGGATCAGCTGGCCGTAACCTCGCCGCCTGAAGATCCGGATCGCGAGGGGCGTGCCGAACAGGGCGAGGATCATCGATACGCCCGCCGACACGATGATGGTCTTCACGAAGCCGCCTCCTGAGCGGTCAGCGCCAGCGCCACGGTCTGCAACCCGGCAGCTCTCGACGCTTTGACAAGCACCACATCACCTGGCCGCAGCCGATCGAGAATGGCGGCCAGGGCCGACTGGTCATCGGGAACGCTGACTAGCTCGCCGGTGAACCCAGGCTCGGACTTGGCTCCGGTCAGGACCGGCACCGCCTCGTCTCCGACCGCGATGATCCCGGCAAGGCCAGTCCGTGCCGCTACGACACCCGCATGCTCGTGGAACTCCCTTGACCGGTCGCCCAGCTCGGCCATCCGGCCAAGCACAGCATAGGCACGCCGGCCGGCCGCTATGACGCTCAGTGCGGCAAGCGCGGCGTCCATTGCCTCCGGGCTTGAGTTATAGGCGTCGTTGATGACGATCACGCCGTCGGCACGCTCAGTGACCTCCATCCGCCATTTGCTCGCGGCGACCGCGCGCGACAGCCCGTCGGCGATGGCCTCGACGCTCAGGCCAAGCTCAGCGGCGAGCCCCGCGGCGGCCAGCGCGTTGGCAACGTTGTGCGCGCCGGACAGCCGCAGGGCCACCGGCGCCGACCCGGCGGGCATGCTCAGCGTGAACCGCGGCCTGCCGAGCCGGTCAAGGCTGATGCCGCTGGCTCGCACGTCAGCGCCCGGCGACTGGCCGAAGGTCGTGACCCTCGCCGCGGTCACGCCGGCCATCGCCGCGACGAGCGGATCGTCGGCGTTGAGCAGCGCCACCCCCCCGGCCGGCAGCGCGGCGGGCAACTCGGACTTGGCCCTGGCGATCTGCTGCTTGCCGCCGAACTCGCCTGCGTGCGCGTTCCCTACGCAAAGCACGACCCCGAGCCGGGGCGGCGCGATCTCGCACAGCGCGGCGATGTGCCCCAGCCCTCGCGCGGAAAGCTCGGCCACTAGGTACCGGGTCTGCCCGTCGGCCCGCAGCACGGTCAGCGGATGGCCAATTTCATTGTTGAAAGAATTGCGCGGCGCGATGGTCGGGCCCAGAGCGCCGATCAGCTGCGCGGCCAGATCCTTGGTCGTCGTCTTGCCGGCCGACCCCGTGATTCCGGCGATCGTCATGCCGGGCAGCCTGCCGACGAGCGCCCTGGCAAGCCGGCCGAGCGCTTCTGGCACCTCGGGCACGAGCACCGCCGGCACGCCGACCGGCCTGGTGGCGAGCACCAGGGCCGCGCCTGCTGCCACCGCGCCCGCGGCGAAGTCATGGCCGTCGGCGCGCTCGCCTGGCAGTGCGGCGAAAACCGAGCCGGCCCCGGCCTGCCGGGAGTCGATCACGACCGGCCCGGCCACCATCGCGCCCAGGTCGGGCACGTGGTCAGGCGTCCCTCCGGTGATCTGGGCGATCTGCTCGATCGAGAACGGGATCACAAGTCCTCCGGAGTGTCAGCCCGGGGGGACGTGGCTGCCCCGGGGGACATCCCCCTGAGCCCCTCGTGGTCCGGCGTGCTTTCACGAGCCGCCTGCCGGCCTCGCGAACTTCGCTCGTCAGTCCAGGGGGCACCGCGCGCCGGAGGAAAATCCCGGGGCCCTGGCTCGTCAGCCCAGGCGGCACCGCGGGCGGGACGCCCGGAACCCTCCGCTGCGGATAGGTTCGCCAGGGCTTCGGCGGCGACCTGGCGGTCGTCAAACGGGATCACCTGGCCGGCTACGTACTGGCCGCGCTCATGTCCCTTGCCAGCGACCAGCACCACGTCGCCCTTTCCCGCGCCGGAGATCGCCAATTCGATAGCGGCGGCGCGGTCAGGTTCGACGATCACGTGCGCCCGTTGATCCGCCGGCACCGTGATCGCGCCTGCCAGCATCTCGGCCAGGATCGCGAGCGGATCTTCTGACCTCGGATTGTCGCTGGTCAAGATCGCGACGTCGGCAAGCTGGGCGGCGGCCGCGCCCATGAGCGGCCGCTTGGCCTTGTCCCTGTCGCCGCCGCAGCCAAGCACGATCCGCAACTGGCCGGCCGTGACCGGCCGCAGCGCCCCGAGTACCGCTTCCACCGCTCCCGGCTTGTGCGAGTAGTCGACGAGCACGGTCAGGTCGTGACCCGGCTCGACCCGCTCGAGCCGGCCGGGCACGCCGGCGCACGCGGCGACGCCTGCCACGGCCGCGTCAAGGCCGATGCCCACCTCGACGAGCGCCACGATGGCCCCGAGCGCGTTGGCCACGTTGAACGGGCCGGCCAGGGCAGTCGAGCCGTCCGCCTCGACGCCGCCAGGCCCGACGACCTGGAAGGTGGAGCCGTCGGCGCCGCAGCGCACGCCCGCGGCCCGCCAGTCCGCGTCAGCGCGCCCGAGTACCGAATACGTCGTAACCGGGATCTGTGCCTTGCTCGCCAGCCGCCTGCCGTACTCGTCGTCGATGTTGACCACGCCTGACTTCGCGTAGCGCGGCGTGAACAACTCGGCCTTGGCCGCGAAATAGCCCTCCATGTCCGCATGGAAGTCAAGGTGGTCCTGCGACAGGTTGGTGAAGACCGCCACTTCGTACGAGGTCCCGGCGACCCGCCCCAGGGCCAGCGCATGACTGGAGACTTCCATGACCGCCGCTGTCACCCGCTGCTCGGCCATCACCGCGAACATGGCCTGAAGCTCGGTCGCCTCCGGCGTGGTCAGCCTGGCGGACTCGGCGATGCCGCCGATCCTGGTCTCCACTCCCCCGATCAGGCCGGTCAGGTGACCGGCCCTGGCGAATCCCGATTCGATCAGGTAGGTACTCGTGGTCTTGCCGCTCGTGCCGGTCACGCCGATCAGCAGCAGCCGCCCTGAGGGGTTCCCATACACCCAGGACGCGACCTCGCCAAGCCGGGCGCGCGGATCGGAGACCACGAAGACCGGCAGGTCGCTTTGGATGGCGCGATCCCGGCCGGCCGGATCGGTCAGTACCGCGACGGCTCCGGCGGCAGCGGCCTGCGCGCAGAACTCGGCACCGTGGTGCCTGCTGCCGGGCAGCGCCGCGTAGAGGTCACCGGGCCGCACGGACGTCGAGTCATGGGTGATCCCCGTCACGCCGCGAAGTTCGCGATTGATGAAGGCAGTGTCCTGCCCCGACCCGTCTGGCCTGCGCAGGCCAAGCAGCGAGGCAAGCCCGGTGAGTGATCGCACCGGGACGTATCGAGGGCGAAGGGCCGCTGGCACGGGCAGAGATTACCTCTCTTCACGGCGCCGTGAGTGGGACGTAGGGGACATGCCCGTGGTCAGGCGCAATCTTCATGGTCGCCAGGGCGAACTTCATGACCGCGTTGAACACCGGGCCGGCCACCTCGATGCCGAAGTAGCCGCCCTTGCGCGGGTCTTGGATGTTGACCGCGACGACAAGCGCGTTCTTGCCCGCGGCCGGCGCGATGCCGATGAAACTCGACCCGTAGGTGTGGTCGGGTTCCTGCGCGGTTCCGGTCTTCGCCGCCACCGTGTAGCCCTCGATGAGTCCCCACGGCTCGCCGCCCCTGTCGTACACGAGCGGCACCTGGTCAAGCGCCGAGATCAGCTGGCTCGCGACCCTGGCAGGAATCACCCGCCGCTCGGCCGGCGGCTTCGCCGGGATGTACGTGCCGGCGGCGGTAGTGTGGCCGGCCACGATGGAGGGGGTGACCCGGACGCCGCCGTTGGCGATCGTCGCGTAGACGCCGGCCATCTGAATGGCCGTCGCGCTCACGCTCTGGCCGAACGAGATCTGGTAGCGCTCGTTACGGTAATCGCCTGTCCATTCCGACGGCGGGCGCAGCAAACCCGGGCTTTCCCCAGGCAGGTTCAGGCCGGAATAGGAGCCGAGCCCGAACGCCCTGAACTCGCGGTACTGCTCCTGCGGCGTGACGTGCTGCGCTACCTGCACCATGCCGTCGTTGAGCGAATGGGCGATGATGCCGGCGATGGTGTACCGCCTGGTCTTGTGCGGCTCGGCGTCGCGGTACCACGTGCCGTGCCAGAAGAGCTGGTCGGGCACGTCGTAGCTGGTGCTCGGCGTCTCGCCGGCATACTGGAAAGCCGCGGCCGCGGTAATCACCTTGGCCGTGCTGCCTGGGGCGAAGATCTCCGACAGCGGCAGGTCCTCGGTCTGGCGCAGGCTCGCGATCCGGCCAGCCGGATTGAACGCCGGATACTGCGCGAGCGCGAGGATCTTGCCGGTCCTGGCCTGCATGACGATCACGGAGCAGTTCCTGGCCTTGGTCGCGCGCACTTGCAGGGCGCACTCACGCTGGGCTTCCCACTGGATATCGGCCTGAATGGTCAGCCGCAGGTTGCTCGCGGGCATGGCCTTCTTGACCACTTCCTCGGTGCCCGGAACAGGCCCGTAGGGGCTGAGCTCCTCGTCTAGCTGCCCGTCCTGCCCGGAGAGCAGCGAGTTATAGGACTCCTCAAGCCCGGCCTCCCCGGTCATCACGCCGGTCGACCCGTCGGTGTTCACGAAGCCCAGCAAGCCCGAGGCGAGCTCGCCGCCCGGGTAAGCCCTGCTGTAGCTGGGCAAGAGCGCGATGCCCCCGATGCCCAGCTTCTTGATCGCGCCCGCCGTCGTGACGTTGACTTTCGCCTTCAGCTGCACGTACTCGCGAGAGCTCGGATGCCTGAGCAAGCGCAGGACGGCTGACCGTTTCATCCGCAGCGGCCTGGCCAGCTCGCGAGCCGCCTTGGCGAGCGCCATCGACTTCCTGATCTCCGGCGGGTCGGCGCTTACCTGGTCGGTCTGGACGGTCATGGCCAGCACCGTGCCGTCGCTGCTGGTGATGGTGCCGCGGACGGCCGGGATGGGCACCGCTACCACGTTGTGCTTCTCGCTCAGCGCGCGGTAGTGCGAGCCCGACATCCCCTGCAGCTGAATGAGCCGGCCGATGATCAGCGAGATCGCGAAGGCAACGATGAGCAAGCTCGCGTTCAGGCGCCGGATCGAGCTTGTCCGTCGCAGCCGCTTGCGGCGAGGCGGTTTCGCCGGCGCGACAGCGGGACGCGGCCGGGACTGCCTGGATGGCCTGGATGGAGTGGATGGCCTGGACTGTGCGGCCGGACGGCCGGACCGCGACCGGGGCGGTCCGGCGGCAGGCGGCCGGGGCCGGCTCGCTGGCTTGCGGCCATCAGGCAGCGGGCGTGCGGGCGGCACGGGCTTAGCCGGCTGGGCCGGATTGGCAAGTGCGGGGCCGTGACCGCCAGGACGGCCCGTCGCCCCTGGCCGGCCGGGCTCACCTGGCCGGCGCTGTGCCCGCCCTGGCGAACGTCCGCCGGGCTGTCCTGGCCTCCCGTCGCGGCCGCCTCGTCGCCGTGACCAGTCGTCGCCGTTGCCGCGCCCCGGCGTCACTGCCCTGTCCCGCCCGTGCCGGCCGTGCCCCGAGCTGGCTGACCCTGGGCCGGCTTGCCGCGGGCCCGGTGCGTCCTGGCGCTACGGGCCGCGGCCTTCTCGGCCGCCGACCTCGCTGCCGCCTGCTCGGCCGCCACCGTCGCGGCCGACGGCTCCTGCAGGGATTTAGTGCGCAGGTTGATGAATACCAGCGCCGGGTCAGGACGCATGCCGAGCCGCCTGGCCTCCCTCTCGATCGTGGCATCGGAGCTCTCGACGGCAATCTGCTGCTCGAGTTCTTGAACGTGCTGGGTGGAGACCGCGTTCTGCTGCTGCAAGTCGGTGATCTTGATGGAGTTCGCGGCCAGGGTGGTGTTGACGACGAGCAGGCAGACCAGCCCGCCGCCGAGCAGGCCGAGCAGCAGCAGCACGAACGAGGTGCGGCGGATCTGGCCGGCCGGGGCGACGGTGCTCGCTGCCGCGCTCGCCGCTGCCCCCCGCCCGCCTCCCCCGCCCGCTTCACCCGCGCCGCGGCGTGCCGTGCGTGCTGCCCCGACTGCCGCCCCTGCCCGCTTGATCCGCTCGCGGGGCACAGGGCGCGCGGTCCTGTCCATCACGTCGCTCTTCATTGCGCGCCGTCCGTTCTCCCTGTCATGCCGCGCTCCGCACTCGCTCGGCGGCCCGGAGCCTGGCCGATGCCGCACGGGGATTCGCGGCAAGCTCTCCCGCCCCGGGCCGCTCCGCCCCCGAGGTCAGCAGCTTGAACTGAGGCCGGGCCGACTCCAGGTGCACCGGCAGGCCGGCCGGAGTACTGTCCGCCGAGCGCTTGACCAGCTCGCGCTTGACGATCCGGTCTTCAAGTGAGTGGTAGGCGAGCACGACGATCCGGCCGCCGACCACGATCGCGTCGAGTGCCTCTGGCACAGCGCGCCGCAAGCTGCCGAGTTCGTCATTGACCTCGATGCGCAGGGCCTGGAACGTCCGCTTGGCCGGATTGCCGCCTGTGCGCCTGGCCGGCGCAGGGATCGACTCCTTGATGACCTCGGCCAGCCTCGACGTCGAAGTGAGAGGTGCCCGCTGGCGCTCGCGCACCACCGCGTCAGCAATTCGGCGGGCAAACCTTTCCTCCCCGTATTCCTGAAAGATGCGCGCCAGCCGCCCTGCCGGATACGTGTTGATCACATCGGCGGCGGTCAGATCGCCCGACCGGTTCATCCGCATGTCAAGCGGAGCGTCCTGGGCATAGGAAAACCCGCGATCTGGGTCGTCGAGCTGAGGCGATGACACCCCGAGGTCAAACAGCACGCCGTGGACACGCGCCAGCCCAAGATCGGCGAGCATGCGAGGGATCTGGTCGTAGACCGCGTGCACGAGCGTCACGCGGCTGGCGTCGGCGCCGAGCAGCCGCTCTGACTCCTCGATCGCGGCCAGGTCGGCGTCGATGCCGATGACCGCCAGCCCGGGGTGATCGCGCAGGAGCGCCTGCGTGTGTCCCGCGCGGCCGAGCGTGGCATCGACAAGAACGGCGCCGGCCACGGCGAGGGCCGGGGCGAATAGCTCACGCACCCGCTCGACCATCACCGGGACGTGCCCCGCCGCGGCCGCACTCATCGAGCCCCCTCTACCAGCGTTTGCTGCTGTGCCCGCTGACCCGCTCGCCTCAGCGCGGGACAGTTGCGTGCTTGTTGTGCCCGGCCAGGTCGCCATCCGCGCCGTTGGCCCGCTGCCTTCGTTGTCCTGGCGCCGGGGAAGTGACGTCAGGCGAGCGGCTGGCCGGCGCGGGTGGAGACCTCGCCGGGCACTGGGCGCCGTAGTGGCGCCCCGGTCTACAGGACTCCTGGCAGCACCTCCTGCGAGGCGTCGGAGAAAGCGTCTTCCTGCTCCTGCAGGTAGGTGTCCCAGGCCGCGGCATCCCAGATTTCGAGCCTGGTGTTGGCCCCGATGACGACGCAGTCGCGTTGCAGCGCTGCGTACTCACGCAGCGCGGAGGGGATCGTGATCCGGCCTTGCTTGTCCGGCAGCTCATCGGAGGCACTGGCGAAGAACACCCGGCTGTAGTCGCGTACCGCCTTGGCCGTCACCGGCGCGGATCGCAGCGCCTCGGTGATCCGCCCGAACTCCTCCTGCGGGAAGACGTAGAGGCAACGCTCCTGACCTTTAGTCAGCACCAGGCCCTCCGCCAGTTCGTCACGGTACTTCGCTGGGAGGAACAGCCGGCCTTTGTCGTCAAGGCGGGGAGTGTGTGTGCCAAGAAACATGGCCCGCACCTCCGCTGTCCCCCACCAAAGCGCTCGGCAGGGCCACCTGACTCCCCACCGCGCACCACTGTACTCCACATTCCCCCACCGTCAATTATCTGAGACCGTCAAAATGAGCGCCGGACTCCACGAAGGCAGAGGTCAGCGACGTGGAGCAGAGTGGAGCGCGCCCTGGCGGGAGAAGCGCCCGGCGCGGCGGTGCTCCCGGCGAACCGCCGATGGTCCGGGCACCGGTGAACCTGGTCTGCGAAAATCACGTACCACGGGTGCGACCTGCGCTCGGACTAGTCCGGCACTCAGCAGGGAAGCTTGTTATGCAGTGATTTCCAATCTGTTGTTAGTTCGACGCATGACGCCACGTACTGTCTAGGCGCACGGAATGGACATCACCGCGCCGCGACTCGCTGCCGCGACGCTGCGGCATTCGCTATGGACGTCACCTGGCGGGCGTTGAGCCGGGTACTAGGAGGATCGAGTGTCAGCTCAGACCGGGCACCCGGAACGCACGCTTGACCAGCTCATTCCGATTGCCCACCGGATCAGCGAGGCGATCAACTCGGTCGTCGTGGGAAAACCGCAGACTGTCAGGCTCGCCCTGACCGTCTTGCTGGCCGAGGGCCACGCGCTGATCGAAGACGTTCCCGGCGTAGGCAAGACGCTGATGGCCAAGGCACTGGCCCGGTCGATCGACTGCTCGGTCAGGCGCGTTCAGTTCACTCCCGACCTGCTGCCAAGCGACATCACCGGCGTCAGCGCCTACAACCAGGAACTGCGTGAGTTCGAGTTCAAGCCGGGCCCGGTGTTCGCCAACCTGGTGCTCGGGGACGAGATCAACCGCGCCTCGCCCAAGACTCAGTCCGCGCTGCTGGAGTCGATGGAAGAGCGCCAGGTCACCGTGGACGGGACCACCTACCAGCTCGAGCCGCCTTTCATGGTCATAGCGACGCAGAATCCCGTGGAGATGGAAGGCACCTATCCGCTGCCAGAGGCGCAGCGCGACAGGTTCACCGCCCGTATCTCGATTGGCTACCCTGACGTTCTCGCCGAACTTGCCATGCTCGACGCGCACGGATCGGCCTCGCCGCTCGATGACCTCAAGCCGGCTGCCCATTCGAGCGACGTGCGGGCGCTGATCGCCGCGGTGCGCAACGTGCACGTGGCCGATCCGGTCAGGCAGTACATCATCGACCTGGTAAACGCGACCAGGGCCGCCTCATCGCTGCGGCTCGGCGCGTCGCCTCGCGCCGCGCTGCACCTGCTGCGCGCGAGCCGGGCCTATGCCGCGCTGGAAGACCGGAACTTCGTGATCCCCGATGACGTCCAGGCCCTTGCCGGGCCCGTGCTGGCTCACCGGCTGCTGCCGACCGCCGAGGCAGTCGTCGGCCGGGACCTGCCCGAGCAAGTGCTCGCCAAGATCGTCGAGAGACTACCGTTGCCAGGCCGGTAATGCCTGTCGTTACCCATTTGCCTGGCCCGCGGGCAATGGGTGGCTGCCGGGGCGCAACGGGAGGGGTGGGGGCATGGCGGGCGGGTAGATTGGCAGAAAGCATTAGGAGGCGACATTGCGGTCGGTTCTCGCCTGGTTCACCGTCCGCGGTGCGTCCTTTCTGACAGCCGGAGCAGTCGGGGTGCTCGCGGCGCTGTTGCTCGGCAGCGACGCGCTGGTCAGCGTCGGGGCCATGCTGATATTCCTGCCGCTGCTTTCCGCGCTGACGGCGAGGCGGGCCCGCTACCAGCTGCGCTGCGAACGCGTCTTGATGCCGTCCAGAGTCGCGCCTGGCCAGGCCGCCAGAGTCGCCGTGCGGCTCGAGAACATCAGCCGGATCTCCACCGGCCTGCTCCTCGCTGAGGAGACGATTCCCTATTCGCTCGGTGCGCGCCCGCGCTATGTAATCAATGGCATCGAGCGCGCGGGATCCCGCGAGGTCAGCTATCAGCTGCGGTCGGACGTCCGGGGGAAGTTCCCCATCGGGCCGATGCGGATAAGGATCGCCGACGTCTTCGGCCTAGTCGAGCTGACCGCCAATTTCGCCAGCACCAACATGCTGACGGTCACTCCTAAGGTCATTCCGCTGACCAGCGCGTCGGTCAACGGAAGCTGGTCCAGCGACGGGGACGGCAGGACCAGGATGACCGCCGCCGCGGGCGATGACGATGTCATTCCGCGTGCCTACCGCGTCGGCGACGAGTTGCGCCGCGTGCACTGGCGGTCGACCGCCAGGTACGGCGAGCTGATGGTGCGCAGGGAGGAGCAGCGCTGGCAAGATCGCGCGGTCCTGATCCTTGACACCCGGCGCGCTTCTCACACCGGCTCGGGCCCGAACTCATCGTTCGAGTTCGCGGTCAGCGCCGCCGCGTCGATCGGCGTGCACCTGGCCAGATCCGGGCTCGATGGCCATCTGCTGACGGACTCAGGGCCGCTGGCTGGCTCGGCCATGTTTGAAGATGTGCTGCTTGACGCGCTTTCGGTCGTCGGACAGTCGCGCAATCATGACTTCGCCAGGACGACGGCCGCCCTGAGCACCATCGAAGGCGGCCTGCTCGTCCTGATCGCGGGCCGGCTTTCCGCCGAAGCCGCCAGGGACATCGCCTCGACCCGGCGCGAGGGCCGTCAGGGCATCGCTCTGCTGCTGGCCGTATCGACCTGGTCTGGCGCGCGTCAGGAAGCCGCCGGCGTCGCTGCTGCCGCCGCCGGGTCCAGCGCGAACGGGCAGCACACCGATAGCGCTGGCGCCGGCACCGAGGCGCCCAAGGCAGACCAAGCCAGCACCTACGTGCCCCCCGCTGAAACGGCCACCGCGGAGGCCGTCCTGCGGGCCGCGGGCTGGCGGGTCGTCACCGTCGACGCCGGCACCCCGCTAGCCGTTGCCTGGCAGCGCTTGCCCCGGCTCGGCTCGTACGCCGCGCAGGGTGGCTTGCCTAATCTGGGAGTAGTTACCCGATGAATCACCGGCTGACCATCGCCGCGGCCGTCGCGGTCATTCTCGCATCGGTATCCGAATGGGTGCTGATCTCGGGCGCGGGCTGGCTGAGCGCGTCGATCGGCGCTGTCATCATCGTCGCGCTCGCGGGCACGGCCACCAGGCTCGTGCCGACACGGGCCGCGATCATCGCCACCGTGGTGACCGCGGCGGCGGCCGCCCCGCTGCTGGCCGACCGCTCGGTCTGGCTCAAGGTGCTCGGCCTGATCCTCATCGCCGTATGCGCCGCCAGCGGCACCCGGCTGCGGTTCCTCTCCCCCGTCGCCGATGCGGCGACCTACTTGTCGGCATTGTTGCTGTACCTGAACCTCGTGCTGTCGCACGGCAAGTCGATCGCGCTGGTGATCCCGACCTCCAAGTCGCTGCATCACCTTTCGGTTCTGGCGAGCCAGGGCATGGCGGCGGCCAAGGACCCGCCGCCTGTGGCTACGTCGGCCGGGGTGATCTTGCTGGCGGCGGCCAGCATCGGGCTGGCGGCCATCGTCGTGGATGTCCTTGCCGTCCAGATGAATAGGCCAGCGATCGCCGGCTTGCCGCTGCTGGTGATCTATCTGGCGCCCATCGCGACGGCTGCCAAGACTGGCGGTCCAGGCGGCATCGTCACGTTTCTGCTGGCCGCGACCGGCTACCTGGGGCTGCTGGCCTCCGACGGGCGCAACAGGCTCCGCGGCTGGGGCAGGATCGTCACTGTCTGGCACTACGCGGGCGAGGATGACCGGCTCGGAGGCGCGGACATCCGCGGCCTTGCCGCCACCGGCCGGCGCATAGGGCTCGCGGCCGTCTGCGCGGCCATCGTCGCGCCCTTGCTGCTGCCTTCCCTGAGCTTGCACCGCCTCTTCACTAACCATTCTGGCGGAGTTCGGCATGTGCAGGTCGGCCTGCCCGTTCCGCTCGTGCAGCTGAGCAAGCTGCTCGCGAGCCCGAGCAGCGCGAAGGTACTCTCCTACCATTCGTCCGGGGGCACGGGCCAGTACCTGCAGGTTTACGTGCTCAACTACAACTCGTCCAAGGGCGTGTGGAGCCTGGTCGACCCGCGGCCGAGCATCTCGATCGGCACGACCGCCCTGCGCCCGCCGTCAGGCCTTTCGCCAAGCCTGAAAATCAGCCACGTAACAACTCGCGTCAAGCTGGGCAACATCGCCGGATCCGGGGCCGGATTCGCCGCGAGCATCTTTTTCCTTCCGGTGCCATACTGGCCAACTCAGCTGAGCCTCGGCGGCTCCTGGAGCCAGTCGGTCAACACGGAAATGATCTACTCGGGGGCGGGCAACCACTCGAACATGAGTTACTCGGTCACTAATGGCCAGGTCAACCTCACCCCGGCAGACGAAGAAGCCGCCAACGGCGCGCCGCCGCCCGCGATCAGCCGTTCCTACCTCACCTTCAACTCGCCGGTGACCCACCAGCTCCAGAGCATCGCCAACAATGTCACCAAGGACGCGATCTCGCCGTTCGACAAGGCCAGGGCGCTAGAGAACTACTTCCAGACCGGCGGGTTCCGCTACACGCTCAAGGCGGACCTGCCGAACACCCCGCGCGGGCTGCTGCGGTTCCTGACCACCGACAAGCGCGGCTTCTGCGAGCAGTTCGCGTTCGCGATGGCCGTGCTGGCCCGGCTTGAGGGCATCCCGTCGCGTATCGCCGTCGGCTACACCTCCGGCACCGAGCACTCGGGGGGTAACTGGCAGGTCACCACCGCTGACGCGCATGCCTGGCCCGAACTGTACTTCACCGGGCTCGGCTGGCTGCGCTTCGAGCCGACGCCTGGCGGCCCGAGCGGCCAGGGCACCGCGGTCCAGCCGTCCTACGCTCTCACGGCCGGACAGGGTCACACCGGCCCGTCCAAGCCGGGTGGCTCGAACAAGACCGGGTCCAACGGCCAGCAGCGTGGCCGGGGCATCAGCAACATCCGGCATCATCTGGGCGACCCGGGCAGCGACCCTCTGCCCTCGGGCAGCACCGTGCCGATTTCCAAGCTGAGCTCGCCCGTGCCAGTCGGCCAGATCGCGCTCGCGTTTCTCGCACTGCTGATCGTCGCGGCCCTGGTCCCGGGCACGGCGCGCATCTTCACCAGGCACAGGCGCTGGCGCGGGGCGGCCGATGACACCGGCCTGGCAAACGTGGCCTGGCAGGAGATCTGCGCCGATCTTGATGACTTCGGGATCGCCCGCCGCCTCAGCGAGACCCCCAGGGCCGTCGCCAGACGGCTCAGCACCGATGCCGACATCGACGAGCCCGGCCGCCAGGCCATCAGCCGCATCGCCGACGTGGTCGAACGCTGCCGCTATTCCCCGACCCCGGCCACTGCCAAGGGCGTCCGTGCTGATGTCACCCAGGTCCGCCGGGCGCTGGCCCGCAGCTCAGGCGTGCTCATCAGGCTGCGGGCCATCTTGTTCCCTGCATCAACGATCGAGCCGTTCACCCGCAACGTCCGCGAAGGCATAGGTCAGGTCACCGGCTGGGTCCCATCCGCCACCGAGTCATAACCAACCGCTCACTGCCTGACCATGCCCCCGCCGGGAGGGATTGTCCCGGTCTGGGAGGATTGTCCGTGTTCCTGGCGGAGGTCTTCCGGGTCGGGGAGCGTTGTCCGTGCTCGTGGTGCGGGGGTCTCCCGGTCCGGGAGGGTTTTCGTGCTCCTGGCGGAGGTCTTCCGGGTCGGGGAGCGTTGTCCGGCTCCTGGGGGAAAGTTCCCGTGTCGGGGAGCATCGTCGGCGCACTGCGCCGTAAAAGCTCCCGGACCTGAAAACGCTCCACCGGGAATCCGACAACCCTCCCCGCCACGCCGGAAACCATCCGTAGCACGGGAACCCACCGCCCAGAATTCGGAAACCCTCCCGGACACCTGCCCCCGCCAGAACTGTCCGGCCTGGATACCTCATCCTGCGGGAGCCGGCTTCAGGCCCGACAAAGACTGACTCGGACCTAGCCTGACCTGGCTGAGTTAGTTGCCCCGGCCTTCCTGACGCCTGCGCCAGCGCTCCTCGAGCCGCTCGCCGAGGCTGCCGCCTGCGGATCGCTTGCTGCCGCGGGGTTCCCTGCGGCGACGCGGTCTGCGATCTCTGATGGACATCCGGCCGGCGGGCAGGCCGTTCATGCGACGGTAGCTGATTGCCGCCCAGTAGCACGAGCCAAGCATGATGATGAAGCCGAGAACGCTGGCCCCGATGATCGACGTGGAGACGCCCACTGGCAGCAGCGCTAGTCCGATAGCGAAGCCGATCATCGCGTAGATAACCCGGCGCCGGTAATGCACGTGCGGATCAGCTGCCCGCACCGCCCTGGCGAATCGCGGGTGCTCGGCGTAGAGCGCCTGCTCGATCTGCTCGAGTTGACGCTGCTCGTGCTCGGAAAGCGGCACGGTGCCTCCCAATAACTCGCGCCGGGCCTGACATAGTGTCGACCCTGCGACCTGGCTCTCCCCAGAATACGAGTGCCAGCGCGTTCTGTGGAAGGGGACGGCCCAGCACGCGGCGGTCGTTGGCGCGTGACCAGCCGCGATAGTCACTGCAGACACATAGGCACCCGCAGTTCCACTTACTCAGCGTAATCCGGCCGCCCCGGAGGCGTCGCCTGGGGGGAACCTGCCCGAGATTCGGCACGGTCCCGGCTAGCCGGAGCGACGAGAGTGCCAGGACTGACTGAGCCTGGTCCGAACCGGCGGGAGATCTCGTCTACCGCCGTCTCGGCCTCACGCCAGGAATCCGGCCGCTGGTCAAGCATGAGTTGCGTGCCCGCGTCCATCGCCTTGGACAGAGCGGCGGCGCGCACGCCCACCAGGCGCAGCAGGGTACCGTCGGCCAAGCCCGATGCCGCGTACAAATCGCACGCGATGGCGTAGACGCGCTGCGCCACGTCAGTGGGCTCCGCGAGGGTCCGCGATCTAGTAATGGTCGTGAAATCCGCGCGGCGCAGCTTGATCGAGATGGTCTTGGCCACCAATCCAGACGATCGGAGTGACTTGGCCGTCCGACCTGAAAGCCGGAGCAACTCGCGCTTGATAACCTCTGGATCACCGATATCATTCGCGAAGGTCTCCTCGGCCCCGACACTCTTGTCCCTGGTATCGGGTACGACCTTGCGGTCGTCTCGCCCCCAGGCCAGTGCCGCCAGATGAGCTGCTACCGCCTTGCCAAGCTCGCGTTCGAGCGTCCCGGTCGGCGCGTTCGCGAGATCGCCGACAGTGCGCAGCCCGAGTCTGGCCAGCAACTTCCCGGTTCGCTCGCCGACTCCCCACAATGCTGACACCGGGAGCGGATGAAGGAACTCAAGAACCCTGTCAGCGGGGATCACGAGCAACCCGTCCGGTTTGCAGTGCACTGACGCCAGCTTGGCGATGAATTTACTCGACGCGATGCCGACCGAGCAGGTAATGCCCAGTTCATCAGCTACCTGATCCCTGATCAGCTGCCCGATCGCGGCCGGCCGGCCAACCCGGCGAAGCGCCCCGGCCACATCAAGGAACGCCTCGTCAAGCGACAGCGGCTCCACCTCGGGAGTCACAGCCTGGAAGATTGCCATGACCTCACCGGACACCGCACCGTAGACGCCGTGTCTCGGTTCGACGAAGACGGCGTGCGGGCACAGTCTCATGGCACGACTGGCGGGCATCGCCGAGTGCACGCCGAACTCCCTCGCGATGTAGTTGGCCGAAAGCACCACTCCCCTGCCCCCGGTATGGGCGACAATGACTGGCTTGTCGGCAATCTCAGGGCGATCCCTGATCTCGACGCTGGCGTAGAACGCGTCCATGTCTATATGCAGGATGTGACAGCCCGTATCGTCTACCGTCTCGGGCGCAGATGGCACCGGCCTGCGAGGCGCCGCGCCATGTGCGCCCGATTCCGCTCCGAGCCGCGCCACTACCGCCCTGCCGTTCTCACCTTGATGTGAGCCCTGCCGCTCGTCTGCGAGCGTAGCGAAGGCCACCGACAGCCGCCGCTCTGCCAGAGGCTAGGTCTCCGAGGTCTCCGAGGTCTCCGAGGAGCGCTCGTCGGGCTCGGCCACTACCTCGGGCTTGATCGCGAGCAGCTTTGCGAGCAGGCCGTTGACAAATGCAGGCGACGCGTCGGTCGACAGGTCCTGGGCGAGCAGCACCGCCTCGTTGATCGCGACCGCCTCGGGAACCCCGGCACCCCACAGCAGCTCGTAAGCGCCGACCCGCAGGATATTCCTGTCCACAGCCGGCATCCGATCAAGCGCCCAGCCCACAGCGTGCGCGGCGAGCAACGCGTCGATGTGGTCGCGATGTGCCTGCACGCCACGGACAAGCTCGGCCGCATAACTCGCGACGGGGGGCTCGGCCTGAATTGTCCGCACCTCTAGCACGCTCAACGGCGACTCACGCCGCATCTCGGCCTCAAAGAGGATGTCGAGTGCCCGCTTGCGCGCTTTGCTACGCGCAGCCACGCCAGCTCCCGACTCGGCGAGTACCCGGCCAGCCACTTCCGAGCCAGCCACTTCCGAGCCAGCCGGCTCCGGCCCGGCCGGATCTGCCGGCAGTCACGCCCGGCCGAGATAGTCGCCGGTGCGGGTGTCGACTCTGACCTTCTCGCCAGTGGTGATGAAGAGCGGCACCTGGATCTGGGCGCCAGTCTCAAGCGTGGCCGGCTTGGTGCCGCCCGTCGACCGGTCGCCTTGCAGCCCAGGATCGGTCTGGCTGACCGTCAGCTCCACCGCCGCCGGCAATTCGACGTACAGCGCGACGCCGTCGTTGAACGCGACCGTCACGGTCTGCTCTTCGAGCAGGTAGCTGGCCGCGTCGCCGACCGTATCACCCGGAATGCGAGGCTGGTCGTAGTCCTGGGTGTCCATGAAGACGAACTCGTCGCCCTCGCGGTACAGGTACTGCATCTCGCGCTTGTCGACGTTGGCTACGTCAACCTTGACCCCCGCGTTGAATGTGCGGTCGACTACCTTGCCTGACATCACGTTCTTCAGCTTGGTCCGCACGAACGCGCCGCCCTTGCCCGGCTTGACGTGCTGGAACTCAACGACATTCCAGAGCTGGCCATCGATGCTCAAGGTCATGCCGTTCTTAAGGTCGTTCGTGGTGGCCACGTGTGTTGCTTCTCCTGCATGCCGGCGGGACCGCCACGCCCTGCCCCGCCGGGCTCGTAGGACACGCCTACAGGACGAGCAGTTCCCTGGATATGGTGGTGAGCGACTGAGCTGATCCGGCCGCCCCGGTACCTGCGCGGACCACGAGCGTATCCTCGATCCGCACGCCGCCCGCATCAGGCAGGTAGATCCCGGGTTCGATCGTGACAGGGACCCGGTCCTGTAGTGTACCGGTCTTGTCCTGCCCGAGCCACGGAGCCTCGTGGATCGCCAGGCCCACTCCATGACCGAGCCCATGGGTGAAATTCCGGCCGTAGCCGGCCGCGTCGATCATGCTGCGGGAAGCCGAATCGACCGCCCGGACGTCAGCTCCGATCTGGGCAGCAGCAACTCCGGCTGCCTGCGCCCGCGCTACCACGTCATAGATCTCGCGCTGCCAGGCCGCGGGTGCGCCAACCGATACCGTGCGCGTCATGTCGGCGCGGTAACCCTCATATCGCGCCCCGCAGTCGATGGTGACCAGGTCACCGGACTCGATCTCGCGGCTGCCAGGGACATGATGCGGTATCGCGCCGTTCGGGCCGGACGCGACGATGCTGGCGAAGGCGACCCCCTCGGCACCGAAATCAATCATGGCCCGCTCAAGCGCGACGGCGAATTCGTGCTCTGTGATCCCCGGGCGGAGCTTACCTAGCACGGCGGTAAACGCCTGACCGGTGATCTCGCAGGCTCGCTTGAGATACGCGAGCTCGGTCTCGTCCTTGATCATCCTCAGCTCATCGATCGCGTTCCCGAGTGGCACGAGAACGGGGCTGCCAGCCGTGCCCGCGTCCAGCCCGGTCAGCGCCTTGTGCCGCCGCACAGTCAGCTCGTTATCCTCAAAGGCGATCGTCCGCATGCCACCGGCAAGCGCCCGGCGCACGAGCGCTGCGCCGACGTCCCGCTCGACAAGGATCTCGACGTCAGGGCACTCGCGTTCGGCCGTGCCCGCATACCTGAAATCAGTGCTGAGCACGGCCTCGCCGTCAGCCGGCAGCAGGAGGGCAGCGTTTGAACTCACCAGGCCGCTCAGGTACCTGACGTTGACGCCGTTGGTGATCAGCGCGGCATCCGCGCCGGCGGCCTGGAGTTGCTTCCGCGCCCTGGCACGCCGGGCTTCGTGTAGGTCTGGCATGAATGAACTGTAAGCCGGACCGCCGCCCGTCCCCCTCTCCAGGGGTGATGCCATTCACCCCGGCGCGTCCTCGTCATCGCCGATGATCACGCCGCCGCCGCGGCTGAAGGTCAGGTACCGCCAGGAGAGGTTGACCAGCGCCACGATCCTGTTCCTGTTGCCGAGCAGGTAGAACAGGTGCAAGCCCAGCCAGGCCAGCCAGGCAAGGGTGCCCCGGATCCTGATGTGCGAAGGCAGATCGACAACGGCGGACCGGTGGCCGATCGTGGCCATGATGCCCTTGTCCTTGTAGCTGAACGACCGCGTCGGCAGCCCGGCTTCCATCCGCTTGATCTGGTCCGCGGCGTGCCGGCCTTGCTGGATCGCCGGCTGCGCGAGCTGCGGCAGCGGTGAGCCGTCAATGACGCCGATGTCACCGGTGGCGAAGATCCGGTCGTGCCCGCTGACACGCAGGTCAGGGCCAGTCACAATGCGCCCGCCACGGCCGGTAGGCAGTCCGAGCTTGCCGATCCACTCGGGCCCGGCGATCCCGGCGGCCCAGACCGTCAGGTCACTTGCCAGCGTCGAACCGTCGGTAAGCACCACGGTGTCTCGCTCGACCCGCTCGATCTTCGTGCCAAGCCGCACGTCAACGCCGCGGGCAAGCAACTCGCGCCGCGCATAATCGCGCAAGGCCTGGTGGAAGGGGGCGAGCAGCGCCGGCCCCAGCTCGATCAGCGTGACGCAGATCCGCTTAGGATCAAGCCGGGGAAAGGATGCCGGCAACGCAATGTTCCTCAACTCGGCCAGCGTCCCCGCCAGCTCGACACCGGTCGCTCCCCCGCCGATGATCGTGATACCGAGATCCCGGTCATGTCCTGGCACGCTGCGCTTTTCCAGCTCGGCCATGAGCTGGTTGCGCAACTGGATCGCGTCGTGCCTGGTGTAGAGGCTGAAGCTGTACTGCGCGGCGCCCGTGACGCCGAAGAATGCCGCGCTTACCCCAGTGGCCATGACCAGGTAGTCATAGTCGAGCACAGTCCCGTCGGCGAGCAGGACCTGCCGCGCCTCCGCGTCGACGCGGATGACCTCGCCCTTGCGGAACATCGTGCGGGTATGGCGCGCTGCCGTCCAGGTCGGATACGCGACGTCGGCCGAGGTCAGCCCCGCCGTGGCGACCTGATAGAGCAGCGGCTGGAACGTGCTGTACGAATTACGGTCTACGACCGTAACGCTCATGCCCGTCCTGGCGAGACGATTAAGCGCGGTGAGCCCGGCGAATCCGCACCCCACTATGACCACTCGGGGCTTTTTATCCGTATTTGCCCGTCTCCTAGATCGCGCTTCTTGCCCAAAGGCCATAAGGCGACCCTACCCAGGACGCGGGTGGGGCACCCGGCTGCGGCTCCGGCGACAGCAGGGTGCCCCACCCGCGCGCCCGATGCCTGCGGTCAACTTGGAAAGGGGGCAGGCGGCAGCACAGCGCGATCCCCGGCTGCGTGGGAGGACGGGGCGGGCGCTTTACCTCCCTCACCAGAGACTGCCGCCCGCCTCGGTCACTACTCCGCCAGTTCCTTGATCTGCTCGATCAGGGCGACTCGCTCGGCGTGCGTCGAGGCGAGCGGCTGGACGTTCAGCGTGGTCACGCCCGACTCGCGGTACGCCGCGAGCCGCTCGGCGACGTAGGATCTGGGCCCGATCAGCGAGATCCCCTCGAGCAGCGACCTGGGCACGAGCGCAGCCGCCTCGTCCTTGCGCCCGTCAAGGTAGGCGTCCTGGATAGCGACAGCCTCGGCCGCGTAGCCGTAGTCCGAGGCCAGCTTGGTGTAGAAATTCTGCCCGCGCGCACCCATGCCCCCGATGTAAAGCGCCATCGTCGGCCGGCCGAACTCCACCAGGTCAGCCACCGAGTCACCGATCGCCAGCGACGCCTGCGCGATGACATCAAGCGGCGGCAGCGACGGATCGCGCTTAGCCAGGCCGGCCGACACAGCCGCGCCCCAGACCGAGGAAGCCTTCTCAGGGAAGTAGAAGATCGGCTGCCAGCCTTCGGCGAGCTGAGCGGTCAGCTCGGTGTTTTTCGGCCCGACGGCGGCGACGAAGATCGGGATCCGGTCCCGCACGGGATGGTTGATGAGCTTCAGCGCCTTGCCGAGCCCGGTGCCCTGCCCGGCAGGCAACGGGATCTTGTACTGCTTGCCCTCGTACACCAGCCGCTCCCGGCGCCACACGGAACGGCAGATCTCGATCGTCTCCCTGGTCCGCGCGACCGGAGCGTCGTAGGGCACCCCGTGCCAGCCCTCGATTACTTGCGGCCCCGAGACGCCGATCCCCAGGTTGAACCGCCCGTTCGACACGAAGTCGAGCCCGGCCGCCGTCATCGCGGTCAGCGTCGGAGTCCGCGTGTACAGCTGCATGATCCCGGAAGCGAGCTGCAGCCGCTCGGTCTTCGCCGCCACGTAGCCGAGCTGGCTGACCGCGTCGTAGCTGTAGGCCTCTGGCACGAACACGATGTCGAGGCCGGCCTTTTCGTAGTCGGCGAGCTCGACGACGGTCTCGGCGAATCCGCCCGAGTAGTTCAGTGACATCCCGATACGCAACGTGACCTCATCCCTGCCTGGCCAGCTCCGGCCAGCCGGAAGGCCAGCCGGAAGATCAGTAACTGGCGAGTAACTGAAGTATCAGCCCGAACCTTCGCCGGCCGCCAGCAGGCCGGCCACCGCGCGAAGCGCGAGCTGATACGACATCAGCCCGAACCCCGCTATGGTCCCGTCCGCCACGCCGGCCACGACCGAGGTGTGCCTGAACTCCTCCCTGGCCGCCGGGTTCGACAGGTGCACCTCGATCAGCGGCGCCGTCCGCATCGCCAGCGCGTCGCGGAGCGCGTAGGAGTAGTGCGTGAAGGCCGCTGGATTCAGCACGATCGGCACTGCCCCGGAAGCGGCCTCATGCACCCAGGCGATCATTTCAGCCTCATGGTCTGTCTGGCGGAAATCCGCGGCCAGGCCAAGCTCAGCGGCCGTGGACTCGCACGCCTTGGCGAGGTCTTCGACAGTCGCGGTGCCGTAGACGTCTGGTTCGCGGGAGCCGAGGCGAGAGAGGTTCGGCCCGTTGAGCACTAGCACGGTTCGCATCGGTCATACCTTCGCATAGGCGCTGGCGAGGAGCTGGTCGGGCGGGTCGGTCAGGATGCCAGGGCGCGCGAGGCCATCGAGCACCACGAGCCTGAGCTTGCTTCCACGCGACTTCTTGTCGACCGACATCGTCTCGCGGAGCTCCGGCCAGGGCGCGCCTTCGTACCTGGTGGGCAGGCCGACAGCGGACAGTACCTCGCCGTGCCGCCTGGCCGTGGCGTCATCGAGCCGGCCAGCAAGCCTGCCGACCGACGCGGCGAACATCATCCCCATGGCCACCGCCTCCCCATGCGGAATCCGGTAGTCCTCGGCTCGCTCGATCGCGTGGCCGAGCGTATGCCCGTAGTTGAGCGTTTCGCGCCGCCCGGCGTCAGCCTCCCGCAGGTCGGCCGCCACGACATCGGCTTTCATCGCGATGGCGCGCTCGACAAGCTCGCGCTCGTGCTTGCCGCCGGGCGCGGCGGCGGCGCCCGGGTCCTGCTCGATCAGCTCGAGTATCCGCGGATCGGCGATGAACCCGGCCTTGATCACTTCTGCCATCCCGCTCACGTACTCGCGGGCGGGCAGCGTGGCGAGCGAGCTCAGGTCGGCGAGCACGCCCGCTGGCGGGTGGAAGGCGCCGACCAGGTTCTTCCCTGCAGGCGTGTTAATCCCCGTCTTGCCGCCGATGGCCGCATCCACGATCCCGAGCAGCGTGGTGGGCACGAGCACGGCGCGGATCCCCCGCAGCCAGGTCGCGGCGACGAAGCCGGCAAGGTCGGTCACCGCACCGCCGCCCAATCCCACAATCGCGTCGGAACGGGATGTCCGGTGCGCTGCCAGGGCGGACCAGAGTGACGTCGCGACACTGATGTCCTTGGCCTGCTCTCCAGCTGGCACTGCCTCGACGCGGACTGCGTACCCGGCTTCTCTCAGGGCCCGCGTCGCTGGCCTGGCCAGGTGCTCGGTGCCGCTGGCGTGGATCAGCACCACGGTCCGCGCTTTCTCGCCGACCAGCTCCGGCAGCTCCTCAGCGATGCCGGTGCCGACGAGGACGTCGTAGGGGCGTTCACCCGCGATGGTGATGCGGGTCGTGGCGGCGCTGCCGGAGTTCGGGCTTGCGCTCATGCTGGCCTGATCCTTGCCGCGATCTCGTCGGCGAGCTGCTCGGGCGCCCGGTCGCCGGTGCCGACGGTCAGCCAGGCGAGCTCGGTGTACACGGGCAACCGCTGGTCCAGCAGCGCCCTGAGGGTAGCGCGGGGGTTGCGCAGGAGCAGCGGCCTGGCCTGGCCGAGCCCGACCCGCTGCGCGGCGACGGCGAAGCCCGTCTCCAGGTAGACCACGCGGTGCCCTTTCAGGCTAGCCTGCGTCCGCGGGTCCATCACCGCCCCGCCGCCGATGGCGACGACTCCGTTGCTGGTGGCCAGCGCGGTGGCCACGGCTTCGCGTTCCAGCGCGCGGAAGGCTGGCTCGCCGTCCTCGACGAAGATGTCGCTGACTGGCTTGCCTGCCACTGCCTCGATCTCGGCATCGGTGTCGGTGAAGGTGACGCCAAGCCGTCGCGCGAGCAGCGCGCCGATGGTGGTCTTGCCCGCGCCCGGCGGGCCGATCAGGATCGCCAGAGGCTGAGCTGGCGCGGGGTCGGTCATCGGATGCTCAAGTTCTCCAGGTAGCCGGTCAGGTTCCTGCGGGTCTCAGCCACGCTATCGCCGCCGAACTTCTCGATCGCCGCGTCAGCGATGACAAGTGCCGCCATCGCCTCGGCGACGACCCCGGCGGCGGGGACGGCGGTC
Source organism: Streptosporangiaceae bacterium (assembly GCA_035716545.1). Classification (GTDB taxonomy): domain Bacteria; phylum Actinomycetota; class Actinomycetes; order Streptosporangiales; family Streptosporangiaceae; genus Chersky-822. The sequence continues at coordinate 169,050 of DASTJM010000096.1, read as the reverse complement.
ACATCGCTGCGCTGGTTGATGGCCTTGGCCGGCTCTCTGGTGCGGACATCGATGGTCGCCAGCGCCCTCGGAACGGTCGAGATCGGCTTCATCGCCACCCGCACCCTGATCGGCTCGCCAGTGCTGATGCCGCCTTCGATGCCGCCGGCCCGGTTGGTAAGCCTGCGTACCGTCACGCCGTCGTCGCTGAGCGCGATCTCGTCGTGGGCTTGCGAGCCCCGGCGCGCGGCGGTCAGGAAGCCGTCGCCGATCTCGACGCCTTTCATCGCGTGGATGCTCATCATCGCGCCAGCCAGCCTGCCGTCGAGTCGCCTGTCCCAGTGCACGTGGCTGCCGATGCCCGGCGGTACGTGGTAGGCGACCACCTCGGCGACGCCGCCGAGCGTGTCGCCATCTCGCTTGGCCGCCTCGATCTCCCCGACCATGGCCGTGCTGGTTGCCTGGTCTGCGCACCGGACTGGGTCAGCGTCGATGGTCTCTTGGTCTGCTGGTCCCGGGATCGTGCCGTGGGGAACGCTTATCGTGCCGATCGAGACCACGTGGCTGATTATCTCGACGCCGAGCGCCTGGCCCAGGAACCGCTTCGCGAGCTCGCCTAGGGCAACCCGGGCGGCGGTCTCTCGTGCGCTGGCCCGCTCAAGTACGGGGCGGGCGTCGTCAAAGCCGTATTTCTGCATGCCGACGAGGTCGGCGTGGCCGGGCCTGGGGCGGGAGAGCGGCTCGTTCCTGGCCTGGCCTTGAAGTTCCTGCTCGCTGACAGGGTCGGGCGACATGATCGTGGCCCACTTGGGCCACTCGGTGTTGCCGATCCGGATCGCGACCGGCCCGCCGAGCGTCCTGCCGTGCCTGACTCCCCCGGTGAGCTCGGCCTCGTCCTGCTCGAATTTCATCCTTGCGCCCCGGCCGTACCCGGCCCGGCGTCTGGCCAGCGCCCTGGCGATGTCGGCCGTTGTGATCTCGACTCCGGCAGGCACGCCTTCACAAATGGCCACAAGGGCCTGGCCGTGCGACTCCCCGGCGGTCAACCAGCGCAGCATGCAGCCGATCTTGCCATGACCGCCCAGTCCCCCCGCACCGCCTAGGCCCCGCACCGCCTCGGCCCGCACCGCCTCGGCCCGCACCGCCTCGGCCCCGCACCGCCTCGGCCCGCACCGCCTCGGCCCCCGCACCGGCCCTTGCTAGGCCGGTTCAGGCTCGTCCGCGAGATAGACGGCCACGCCCCGCCGCAACCGGGTGCCGAGGCGAGTCATCACCGCGTTGACTATCTCGGCTCCTAGCTGCGCGGCCTGGGTTCCTGTGCCGCGGGCGGCAGCCTGCGCCGTCAGCGTCAGGACGATCGCGAGATCATGATCATCTGCCGGCTCCAGTCCGAAGGACGCGACGTCTAGCTGGGTCGCCAGCACATCGGCGACGACCTCGTGGACGTCAGGGTCGTCCGCCGGCAGGGGCGGCGGTTCGCCTCGGGCGAGGGCGGTGAGACGGGACCCTTCCACCGCGAAGGGCACGGGGCCAGCGACATCGATGACCACGGCCGACATTTCGGCGCAAGCCGCCTGCCACACCGCGAGCGCGGTCGCGGGTACCGGCCTCACGTCTGCCCGCCATCGCTTCAGCGACTCGAGCGAGGTGAACGCGGGCAGTGCCCGCCTGCCGTCGAGCCCTACCAGCGTCGGCATGGCGATGTCGGTAGCCTTCTCGCTCTGAACCGCCGGCCTCAGGGCCGGTTCGGCGATGGCGCGGCTCGCGTCAGGCTGCTCTTCCCGCAACCCATCCCGCAGCCGGGATTTGTCAGTCCCGTCAGCCCCATTGCCATGAGGCTGCACCACGACCAGCGAGTGCCCTTTTTCAGACTTATCGGTTTTATCGGTCAGACGACCGGCGCTGTCGTCGTCCGCGAGAACGGGAACGACCGGCACGAGCAAACGAGAACTCGTCAGCGCGGTCAAGACCTCATGCTCGCTGCCATCGCCCGCCGCGAACCTGGCCAGCGCGTCAGTTACGCCCGGCCGCGCTGAACCGTCATCGTCGCGGAACGACGGGTCACCGCCGCTGATCCCAAGCACAGGGCCAACTGTAGTAAGGCCGCCGGCGAAGGCCGGCCATCGAGCCGCCAAGAGTGAGCTCGCACTCTCCAGATCGCGCTGTCCAGATCAGGTTGTCCAGGTAAGGCTGTGTCCAGATCAGGCTGTCAGGTCAGCGGCGGAGCACCCGGCTACCTCGCCCAGTGAGGCTGTCATCCGGGCACTCCTGACAGGACGGCAGCCCGACGGCATTCAGGCATCTTAATCTAGACGCTACGGCCAGGCCGTATCCGACACTAGTACTGTAGCGCCCGGCACGCGCCCCGCCTCGTCCGGGCGCTGCGCCGCGACCGGGTCCCGGAAGCAGTTCCGGTTCTCGCTGGAAGTTAAGTACGCAAGTTGCGATTTGAGAGTTTCATAGAACTGCACCAGATTCAGATCCCAGGGGAGCGAGTGCGGAACATCCCTCAGACGTCACCGGGCATCGAGGCAGGGACAATGCTGCAGAAGCCGATCCCGCCACGTCTCGTCGAGCCGTATCTGACCGGTCGTCGCGCCGTCATCGCCGGATTCGTCTACCGGCTCGCCGACTGCTCCTTCTCTGGTCCCGCCGATCTGTACAGCGCGCTTGATCTCGGTTACGAGGGCTCCGAATTCCGTCCTGACATGACAGAGGTCTATGTGCTGCGATGGTCCGCCGCTGTCCCAGAAGCCTATAAAGTCCCTTACTCTGTAGATCGTGGCGGAGACTGGACGGGCAAGCCTCCTTTCACAGGTACCGGCTACACATCTTGGGCGAATCACCCGATTCCGGAGTTCTACATCGATCTGATGCCGATTCCGGTCGGTACAGAGATCTACCGAATCATTCCCGGCAACGAGGACTTCATCGCTCGCTACGACGGACAGGTGTGGCTGCGGCCTGCGGAGGGGAGCTGACGATGCGATATCGGATCCTTGCCAGTTACCAGGGAGCGCCCTACGAGGCAGGCGTAGGTCCGAGCGAGTTCGACGTTGTGCTCTTCGCTGCCTGCCCGCCGCCAGAGGAACTCAGGTTCGAGCCAGCCACCGGTCACTGGCGCAAGCAGATAGACCGCGTGCAGGTGCAGTCGTTGTATGAGTCCAGGCCGGTCGGCATGTTCCGGGGGGAACGCTGTGTCGTGCTTGACGACCTGAACGACCGCCTGCACATCGTCTACCTCGGTCACGACGCGCTCCGCGCGGCTCAACTCGGCTACTGGGAGGTCGACCGGGGCGTCTTCGAGCTGATCACGCCGCGTCAGGAAGTTACCGACATAGTCGAGCAACGCCTGCCGATAATCCCCTCATCGGACAGCGGCCAGCATGCGCGGCTTCCCGATGGCGACCTGTGGGCACACCCTGCCGACAGCGGGCAATGGGCGCGCCCGGCCGACAGCGGCCAGTGGCTGCGCCCGGCCGACAGCGGCGAGCGTCCCCGGCCGGCCCAGAGCCCCCCTGTCAGCGATCCGCTTGGCCCGCTGAGTCCGCCTGACGGTCGCTACCAGCCAGTTGAGCCTGGCGGCTACGTAAGCTCCGAGCTTAACGATTCCGGTGGTGGCGCCCCGCACCACGAGGGTTTGTCCCGGGCTGACAGCGGGCTTGGCTTCCCGCCACCTGGGCTAGGTTCCGCCGGCCAGTCGGGCTCTTCGAGCGACCTCCCGCTCAGTGGCAGGTCGCTGTCCGATCCCAGCGCCCTTCGGTCAGGGGACCAACCTGGCATGGCCGTTCCGGTGGCCGACGGGTCTCCGCTGCCGCTCGAGGCCCAGGCCCTGCGGGCCACCACCACCGCCGCCCGTCGCCAGAAGAGCGCTCAGGCTCGCCAGGCAAGCACAAGACGCACCCAGCAAGCTCAACCAGTCCAGGAAGCTCAACCGCCCCAGCAAGCTCAGCCGCCCCAGCAAGCTCAGCCAGTCCAGCAAGCTCAACCGCCCCAGCAAGCTCAACCGCCCCAGCAAGCTCAGCCAGCCCAGCAAGCTCAGCCAGCCCAGCAAGCGGCGTCGTCTCAGCCAGCCCAGCAAGCTCAGCAAGCGGCGTCGTCTCAGCCAGCCCAGCAAGCTCAGCGGTCCCAGTCGCCTCAGCAGGACCGGCAAGCCCAGATTGCGGAGCCTTTGCGTCAGCAGCCCCAGGCAGCGCAGCAGTCTCAACGGATCCGGCGGCCTCAATCACCAAGTGCGGTCTCGCCCACCCTTGATCCATCAGTCGATGCTGGTGCGCATCCGGTACCTCCGCCGGCCTTCCCAGCCGAGGCGACAGCTGCGCCCGACCGGTTCCCGCAACCGCAGCCAGCTCCTGTCCCGCTAGCAGTACAGGAGCCTGGCCCTGTTCTGGCACCACATTCGCCGGTTCCGGGACCGGTTCTGCTGTCAGGTCAGCAAGCCGGCCCGAGTCAAGTAGCCGTCAGCCAGGGTTCGGTCTCGCACGCGGGTCCAGAGTCGCCCCTGGCACTGGGTCAGGCGGCGGGGCCGGCCACCCTCCCCGCCGCAGTGCCGGTCCCCGTTACGCCAGCTGGGGCAGCGCCGGTCAGGGCTCAGCCACCAGCCGCCCAGGCCGCAGCCCAGCAGCCGCTGTCAACACCTGTACCGCCGCCATCGGCTCCTGCCGACGCTCTGGTCGCGCCACCGCTCACCGCCCCGCCGCCCGTTGCGGCGCCGCCCGTTGCCGCGCCGCCCGTTGCCGCTCCTGCCCAGGCGACGGCGCCGACCCAACCTGCGGCCCAAGCACAGCCCGCAGCGACAGTTCCCGTCGCATCGGCGCAGCTGATCACGTCGCCTCAGCCAGCGGTCCAGGCTCAGGAGACTGTGGCACCGCAACCGCCCGGCCAGCCGCAGCAGGGTGTCTCTGAGCGGGACGGCGCCGGCCCACAGCTGGCCGTTCAAGCGCAGGCCATGAGTCCCGCTCAGTCAGCGACGCAGGGGCAGTGGATTCCCCAGGCGCGACTGGCCCCTGACGTGCAGCCTGACTCGCGCGCAGAGGCGACCCTCCAGCCGCAGCCGCAGCCGCAGCCGCAGCAACCTACCGAAGTCCAGCCGACCGCACAGGCGCAGTCTGCCTTCCAGGGCCAGTCGCTTCCGGACGCATTGCCGCCGGGCCCACTGCAACCCGACCCATCAGGCCAGGCAGCGAGCCAGGCGATGCCCAGCATCTCTGCTCAGGTAGAGGGTCCGGCTCAGGCAGCCGCAGCTACGGTCACCACCTCGGTTGAGCCAACGGCCGAGCCGGTGCCTGCCGTCGCAGCGGCGCCCCTGGTGGCTGCGCCACCAGCTCTAGCGGCTGCGCCACCGGCTCTAGCGGCTGCGCCACCGGCTCTAGTGGCCGCGCCACCAGCGGCAGAGCCCGGCCATCCGACAGTCTCTTCCGAGCCGGCGCTGGAGTTGAGCAACCAGCTGGCAAGCACTCAGCAGAGCCAAGGGACGGTTGCTGAGGTTCGGGTGTCACCGGACCAGCCCGCACAAGCACCACAGGCCCAGGTACCCCCAGCACAGGCATTCCCAGCACAGGCAGCGCCTGGCCTCATGCCACCAGTCGCAGGGCCGCTTACAGGCATCTCAGACACCCCGAACATGGCGCATCAGGTAACGTCCACTTCGGTGCCGTCATGGATCCCGCAGAGCCATGCGCCGCAAGCAGCCGTCAGCAGGACGGACGAGAGCGTGCCGCTCACCAGCGTCGAGCCGCAGCCAGTCGCGCCTGAGCCGTTCCCGGCGCCTGCCCCGGCAGCTGACGACACTCTGTCCGAGGATCTGCCAGGCTCCGACCAGCCCATTCCGTCCCGTCGCCGCCGCGCAACCAAGCGTCGGCTCCCGACCCAGAAGATCTTCTCTGACCTGGCTGCCCAGGCAGCGATCCCGGCAGCGGCGTATGCGATCGGCGAGGACGTCGACGGGGCCATGTGCCTGGTACGAACCGATGAAGGCTTCGAGGTGTTCAACGCCGCCGCGGGCGCCAGGCACGAAGTGCGGCTGTTTCAAGACGAGGAGTCAGCCTACTTCTACCTGTTCGGAGTCCTCGTAGCCGACGCCGTTCGCACTGGCGCCCTGGCCCCTCGCGTCTGAGCGTGTCCCGCGGCCCATGCCCGGGACATAGGGGCGGTTCGCCGGGCGCGGCAGGCTTCTGATTGCGCCATCAATGTCCCCAAAGTGGTGTTTCAGTACACTACCCGGACGTTAATGCGAGGCTGGTAAGGGCCGTCTGGGTTACCCGCCCTGGGCGGGTGCCGCTGTGCCCGGACTGCTGGCGGGAGGGTTTTCGCTTCTGGGAGGGTTGACCGCGGTTTTGGTGGAGGGTTTACGGGTCCGGGAGGATTTTCGTGCTCCACGACGAAAAGTCTCCCGCACCCGAAAACGCTCCCCCAGGAACCCGACAACCCTCCCCCTGCCCCGGCGCCCCTGACCGGCGCCCCTACCCCGGCGCCCCTGACCCGGCACCCCTGACCCGGCACCCCTGACCCGGCACCCCTGACCCGGCACCCCTGACCCGGCGCACCTGACCCGGCGCCCTGACCCGGCGCACCTACCCCGGCACCCCTGACCCGGCGCACCTACCCCGGCACCCCTGACCCGGCGCACCTGACCCGGCGCACCTACCCCGGCACCCCTGACCCGGCGCCACCTGACCCGGCGCACCTACCCCGGCGCCACCTGACCCGGCGCACCTACCCCGGCACCACCTGACCCGGCGCCCCTGACCGGACACCCCTGACCCGGCGCCCCTGACCCGCCCGCACCCGCCCGCGCTTCCCGGCGTTCCTGGTGGAGGGTTTTCAGGTTCTGGAGCGCCGCCGAGGCGCCCCTGCCGCCACGTGTGTCCCACGGGGCGAATCTGGCACCGAGCCGCGACAATTAGACCCATGAACAAGCCGAAGGCGATCCCCTTGACCGGAACGCAGTACGAAATCCAGGCCGGCGGCTACCGAGCCACGGTGACCGAGCTGGGCGCAGGCCTGCGCCGGCTCAGCCATGACGGCCGGCCACTGCTCACCGGATACGACGATGACGAGCTTCCGCCCGGCGGCGCTGGCCAGCTGCTCGCCCCCTGGCCGAACCGCATCGACGGCGGCAGCTACGAGTTCGGCGGCATCACCTGTCAGCTCGAGCTCAGCGAGGCGACCAGGGGCAACGCCATCCACGGCCTGACGCGCTGGGTCAACTGGACACCCGCCGCGCACATCGCTCACGAGATCACGCTGACGCACACCCTGCTCGGCCGGCCCGGCTACCCCTTCTGCCTGGAGCTGTCGGCCAACTTCCGGCTCGATGCCGACACGGGCCTGCAGGTGTCTGTCACGGCGACCAACGTCGGATCCAGGCCCGCCCCGTACGGTACGGGCTGCCATCCGTACCTGACCACCGGAGCACGCCACATCGACGACTGCGAGCTGGAACTCCCCGCCGCACAGTGGCTGCCGGCCGACGACCGGGGAATTCCCACGGACCCGCCCAAGGATGTCACCGGCTCGCGGTTCGACTTCCGGTCATCCCGCCCGATCGCCGATACCGCGCTTGATCATGCCCTGACCGGCCTGAGCAGGGACAAGTCCGGCCGAGCCTGGGCACGGCTGCACGATGACTCGATCTCACTCGGCTTGTGGGCCGGCCCGGGATACGACTGGCTGCAGGTCTTCACCGGAGACACGCTGCCCGCCGCCCACCGCCGCCGGGCACTGGCCATCGAGCCGATGACCTGCCCGCCCAACTCGTTCGTGACCGGAGATGACCGGATTACGCTGGCGCCGGCCGACAGCGTGACGCACACGTGGGGACTCGAAGTTCTTTAACCCCGATGGTGAACGGATTGCGGTCCCGCCATCATCGCCGCGATCCGGCGCAGGTCCTCGGGCGTGTCGATGTCGTCGGCACGCCCGATGTCGCCGCATTCGACCATCGTGACCCACCCAGAACGCCTCCGCAAGAACTCCCGCGCCCCCAGGTCGGCCTCCGCGGCGGCAGCCGCCTCTGGCCAGTACGAGCGGCCGATCAGGACCGGGTTGCGGCGCTGGCCAGCATAGGACGCGACGACTAGCTCGGCCCCGTCGGCGAATGCGGCGATCAGCCGCTTGACGGTCTCCTGGCCGATCAGCGGCTGATCGACCAGGGCGATGACGACGGCACTGCTAGTCATCGGGAGCGCTGCCAGGCCGGCGCGCAGGGAGGAGCCCATCCCGGTCTGCCAGTCCGGATTGCGCACGGCGGTCACGCCGGGCAGCGCGACGTCCGCCGCGCCGGTTACCATGATGACCGGGTCGGCGCCGCCACCGCGCAGCAACGCCACGCCCCGTTCAGCGAGAGTGATCCCTCCCAGCTCGACGAGCGCCTTGGGCCGGCCCAGCCTGCTGCCGCTGCCGGCGGCGAGCAGCAACCCGGCCACGCCTCCATCGGATCCCGTCATGCGCGGGGCGGGTCTCCGGCGAGCTGGCCCGAGTAGTGGTGGATGCGGCCGTCAGTCCGAGTGAGCGGCTGCCCCGACCCGCCCCACCGCAACTGGATCAGCTCGGCGGCGATAGCGACAGCCGTCTCCTCTGGAGTACGCGCGCCCAGGTCGAGGCCGACAGGAGACCTGAGCCTCGCGAGCTCCTCGTCTGTCATGCCAGCCTCGCGGAGCCGGTCGAGGCGATCAAGGTGAGTGCGCCTGCTGCCCATCGCGCCGACGTAGGCGGCGGGCACGCGAAGCGCGACCTCGAGTACGGGGACGTCAAATTTGGGATCGTGGGTCAGCACGCAGATGACCGTGCGCTCGTCCGTGGTAATCCCGGCCAGGTACCGGTGCGGCCAGTTGGTCACGACCTCGTCAGCATCGGGGAACCTGGCACTCGTCGCGAACACCGGCCGGGCATCGCAGACGGTTACGCGGTAGCCGAGAAACTTGCCGATCCTCGCCACGGCGGCAGCGAAGTCAATCGCCCCGAAGACCAGCATCCGCGGCGGCGGCGCGAAGGACTGCACGAAAACGGACAGGTCATCGAGCCTGCGCTGCCCTTCGGGGCCGTAGTTGCGGACACCGGTCAGCCCCTGGGCGAGCATCCCTCTCGCGTCGTCGTCGACGGCCTGGTCAAGGCGGTCACCCGAGCCGAGCGAGCCAGCAGCCCGCGGCGCGCGGTCGGCCGGCCAGATCACCCGTCGCGCTCCGATCTGGCCAGGCCCGGCGATCACCGTGGCCACCGCCACAGGGTCGGCCGCCCTGACCGCCTCCGCGACCTCGCCGAACTGCGGGTAGCCGTCCCTGCTGACCGGCTCGACGAAGATATCGATGATCCCGCCGCAGGTCAGGCCCACGCTGAAGGCTGTGTCGTCGCTGATGCCGTAACGCTGCAGCACGGCCTGCCCGCTCGCGGACACCTCGCCGGACAACTCGTAGACGGCACCTTCGACGCAGCCGCCCGAGACGCTCCCCACGACTTCGCCATGCGACGATACCGCCAGCGCCGCTCCCGGCTCGCGCGGTGCGCTGCTGAACGTCTGGACGACCGTGGCCAGCCCGAACGTGTCCCCTGCATCCCACCACTTGCCGATCTGGTCAAGGATGTCACGCACGTCTGCTCTCCTGTCGGCCCTCGCACTATCGCGATACGAATCACAGTACGTGCTCGCGCCGCGGTACAGCGCGGCCGGATAACTAATGGCTTAATCGCCCCCGCGCCCGCCGCCGAGCTGACCTCGCAGGGATTGCCCGGGGGGCCCCGCGGTCTCGCGGCACCCGAGGGCAGGCCTGCCCGAAAGTACGCTGCCCAGGCCCTGGGCGCGACGGATAAGTTAGGTTAGCCTAAGCTAAGTAACGCTGCAGCTCGCCATCAACGGCCAAGCCCCCTCAGGACAGGATGCATGAGTCACTCGCCCAGACCACTGCTGCTCCGGATGCGCGCCGTCTCCGCACTGAGCGTCGCAGCCCTGGCCTGCACGCTGGTCGCAGCCTGCGGCAGCTCCTCCGCGCAATCCGCTCCTGGCTCGCCCGACTCGATCACCCTCTACAACGGCCAGCACCAGCAGACCACCAACGAGCTGGTCGCGGCCTTCGAGAAGAGCACGGGCATCCACGTCGATGTCCGTAACGACGACGAGGACGTGCTTGCCAACCAGATCGCCCTTCAAGGAGCCAGCTCCCCCGCGGACGTCATGTTCACCGAGAACTCGCCACCCCTTGAGTTCCTGCAGGAAAAAGATTTGCTGGCGCCAGTTCCCGCGAGCACCCTGGCGCAGGTCCCGGCCAGGTTCAGCTCGGCGCAAGGCGACTGGCTGGCCGTGTCGGCGCGAGTCAGCGTGATGATCTACAACCCGAAGCTGATCAAGGCGAGCCAGCTTCCCAGAACCGCGCTCGAGATGGCGGACCCGAAGTACAAGGGCAAGCTGGCGCTCGCGGCGGGCGAGACCGACTTCCAGCCGATCGTGACCTCGATGCTGCACACTTACGGCGAAGCCAGGACCGTGCAGTGGCTTGAGGGAGTCAAGGCGAACGCGGCGGCGCGCTCCGTCCCTGACAACGAGACGATCGCCTCGGACGTCAATCGCGGGCTCGTCGCGTTCGGCCTTATCAACGAGTACTACTGGTACCGGATGCGGTCCGAGATCGGGGTCTCGGCGATGCACTCGCAGCTCGCCTACTTCCAGCCGCGCGATCCGGGCTACGTCATCGACGTCGCCGGCGCGGCGGTCATGAAGAACAGCGCGCATCTCGCGGCGGCCGAGCGTTTCCTCGCCTTCCTGGTGAGCAAGAAAGGCCAGGAGATCATCGCTCACTCGCAGAGTTATGAGTATCCGCTGCTCGCGGGAGTAAGCCCGCAGGCAGCCGAGACGCCATTTAACGAGCTCCAGCCTAATTCGATAACGATTTCCCAGCTTGGGGATGGTTCTACGGCTATCGCACTGTTGCAGCGGGTGGGCCTGCTTTGAGCAGCGCCGCCTTAAAACTCGGTGACCTGGAGGCAATGATGACCTCACCGGGAGCGGTCGCCACCGGCTCGCGCGCCGGGCCCGGCCCGTCCGGCCCGGTTACCGGGGCACCCAGGCGTGCCTGGACGCCCCGGAGGCGCAGCCGCCCGATCGTGCTCACCATCTGCTCGGCCCTGATCGCGGCTGCCCTCGCGCTGCCCCTGCTCTTCCTGCTGATCGAGGCCAAGGGCGCGGGCATCCAGACGATCCTGAACTTGATCTTCAGGTCGCTCACCTGGGACCTGCTGTGGAACACCATGAGGCTCCTTGTGACCGTCACCGCACTGTCGGCTGTGCTCGGCACGGCGGCAGCCTGGTGCGTCGAGCGGACTGACCTGCCCGGCCGCCGCGTCTGGGCGGTGCTGGTTGTCGTTCCGCTGGCCATCCCCGACTTCGTCGTCAGCTTCGGCTGGTTCTCGCTGTGGAGCTGGGTGCAGGGGTTCAGGGGCGCCGTGATCGTCATGACGCTGGCCATTTACCCGCTCGTGTACCTGCCGGTGGCAGCAAGCCTGCGCTCGGCCGACCCCGGTCAGGAAGAGGTTGCCCGCAGCCTCGGGACCGGCCGGATCCGCACCTTCGCCCGGATCACGCTCGGTCAGGCGCGCGGCGCCATCCTCGGCGGCTGCTTGCTGGCGGCTCTCGTACTGCTCGCCGAGTACGGCGCCTTCGAGATCCTCGGCTACCAGACCTTCACGACGAAGATCTTTACCGAGTTTCGCGCGTACGGAGGCTTCGCCGCCGCGTGCGCGCTTTCGCTGGTGCTCGTCGTGATCAGCATGATCATGCTCGCCGGCGAGGCGCTCGCGCGCGGCCGAGGCCGGGTCAGCCGGTCGGGCCCGCTCGCCCAGCGCCAGGCGCCGCCGCACAAGCTCGGCCGTGCCCGGTGGCCTGTGCTGGCTGGCTTCGCCGCGCTCGTGCTGCTCGCACTCGGCGTGCCCGTGTACTCGAGCATCTACTGGATGCTAGCCAGAACCACGCCGGGCATCACCGGCGGCATGCCGCTTCTCACCGCCGCCTGGCATACGGCGATCTACGGCGTGCTCGCCGCGTCACTGGCCACGCTGGCGGCGCTTCCGATCGCGCTGCTCGCGGTCAGGCACGCTGGCCGGGTCAGGCTGCTGCTGGAGCGGAGCACCTTTCTCGTGCTCGGGATGCCGGGAATCGTGATCGCGTTCGCACTCTCCTATTTCGTGGAGATCTATGTGCGCGGAATCGGGTACGGAAGCGCCCTCGTGCTGATCACCTGCTATGCGATTATGTTCTTCCCGCTCGCGCTCGTCGGGGTCAAGGCCTCGCTGGCCAGGGCGCCGGTCAGGCTCGACGAGATCGCCAGGTCACTTGGCCAGCGCAAGCTGGCAGTACTGTGGCGGGTGACGCTGCAGCTAGCCGGGCCAGGCCTGGCGGCTGCTTTCTGCCTGGTATTTTTGTCGGTTGTTACTGAGCTCACCGCGACGCTTTTGCTGATCCCTACCGGAGTGCAGACGCTTGCGACACAGTTCTGGGAGTATGAGTCAAACCTCTCCTACGGGCAGGCCGCCCCGTTCGCGCTTGTCATGATCGCCGTGGCCGCGGTACCCAGCTATGTGCTCGGCCGGTTCTTCGACCGTTCGGCGCAGGCACGCGGGTGATCCGATGAACCAGGTGGTCATCACTAGCTTGCGCAAGTCGTTCGGGCCGCAGGTCGTGCTCGCCGGCCTGGACCTGCACGTGCCGGCCGGGTCCTTGACCGCCATCCTCGGCCCGTCGGGCAGCGGCAAGACCACGCTGCTGCGGATACTCGCCGGATTCGAGGAAGCCGACGCCGGCACCGTTATGATCGGCGACACGGTGGTGGACAGCGCGACCGCGCACGTCGCTCCGGAAAAGCGCCGCATCGGTTACGTGCCGCAGGAGGGCAGCCTTTTCCCGCACCTGACGGTCGCGGCGAACGTCGGCTTCGGCCTGCCGGCCAAGGAGCGGCGCGGGAGCCGCGTGCAGGCGCTACTCGAGATCGTCGGGCTCACCGAATTCGCCAGGCGCTACCCGCATCAGCTGTCGGGCGGCCAGCAGCAGCGGGTCGCGCTCGCCCGGGCGCTCGCGATTCAGCCGACCGTGGTGCTGCTCGACGAGCCATTCGCCTCGCTCGACGCGCATCTGCGCGCCAGCGTCAGGATCGACGTACAGCAGATCCTCCGCGAGACCCAGACCACCGCCGTGCTCGTCACCCATGACCAGGATGAAGCGCTCGCCATCGCCGACCAGGTCGCCGTCCTGCGGAACGGCCGGATCGCGCAGTACGCGCCGCCGGCCGACCTCTACTCACGGCCGGCCGACTCCGACCTGGCCAGGTTCATCGGTGACGCCAACCTGCTCGACGGCATCTGCCACGCTGGCGTGGTCGACACCGTGCTCGGCCCGTTGCCGGTCGCCCCTGATGAGGCCGATCCGCCGACGGCGGATGGTCCCCGGCCGGTCACGGTGCTGCTCAGGCCCGAGCACATCGAGTTGCTGCCCGCGGGCGCCGAGCTAGCCGAGGGCGCGGGCAACGCGGGCCGGGTCATCGAATCCGAGTACTACGGCCACGACGCCGTGCTCCGCGTCCGGCTCGAACCCGCCAGCGGCAAGCCCGGCAACAGCGGCCTGGGCAGTCCCGGCGGCCCCGGCAACAGCGGCCTGGGCAGTCCCGGCGACCCCGGCAGCAGCCCCGGCAGCGGAGGCGTGAGCAGCGGAAATCCGGGCAGCGGAAACCCCGGCGGCGAGGGTCAGTTGATTGTCGTGCGGACGGCTGGAGATCATAAGTTCCCGGCGGGTTCCCAGGTCATCATGCGCGCGAGGGGTCCGGTCCGCACGTTCCCGCGTTGATTGGCTCGGATCGCGCCGGCTTAAAGAGTCTGACTGCAGCGGGCAGTCATTGTTTCCCTTGCGGGACTTCGCAATACCTTGACTTTTAAGATAGTTCATCAAAAATTCGGGGAATGGAGAACAAAGAAATTTCCGGGCGCCGCGGCGCCAGCCGCCGCGCGTTCCTGTCCGCTTCCGCCGTCACCGCCGTCGCAGCACCCATCGTCACTAGCGCGGCCACCGCCCGTGCTTCGGTCGCCAGCCGCAAGGCCATGCCCGCGTTCAACCCGCCCGACATTGACGACTTGCGCCACCTGCTGAACCAGATCGACCCCCAGCAGGTCCAGACTCACATCACGACCCTGGCCGGATTCGGCACCAGGCACACGGCGTCAAGCCAGACCGACCCGAACCGCGGCATCGGCGCGGCCATCAACTACGTCACCGGGCTGATGAACGGCTACGCGGCCACGTCGGGTGGCAACATGACGGTACAGCAGCAGACCTTCGTCCAGCCGGTATCCAGCAACATCCCGGTGCCGACCAGCATCACCAACGTCATCGCGACGATCAAGGGCACGGCGACTCCTGAGCGGTTCTACGTCGTAACGGGCCATCTGGACTCCCGGTGCACCGACGTGCTCAACTTCACCGATGACGCCCCCGGCGCTAACGACGACGCGTCCGGTGTCGCGGTCGTGCTCGAGCTCGCCCGGGTCTTCGCCACTCACCAGTTCCCCGGCACCCTGGTGTTCGCCGCGGTCGACGGCGAAGAGCAGGGCCTTTACGGCTCGACCTTCATGGCCCAGCAGATGAAGGCCGCCGGCCACGACGTCCAGGGCATGTTCAGCAACGACATCGTCGGCGCCAGCTCGGCATTCGACGGCACCAAGCCAGACCCGCACACGCTGCGCCTATTCTCCGAAGGCATCCCGACCGTCATCAGTAGCAACCAGATCGCGATCATGAAGTCGGTCGGCGGCGAGAACGACTCCGCCTCTCGCCAGCTCGCCCGGTTCGTCGAGGAGGTTGCGCCATTCGACCTGACCGACATGAACATCAGGTCGATCTGGCGGCGCGACCGGTACCTGCGCGGCAGCGACCACCTGTCGTTCCAAGGCCAGGGTTATGTGGCCTGCAGGTTCACCCAGCCTCGGGAGAACTTCGACCACGAGCACCAGAATGTGCAGGTCGTCGACGGCAGGCAGCTTGGTGACACGCTCGAGTTCGTGGACTTTGACTACGTCGCGCGCGTCGTCAAGGTGAACGCCGCGACGATGTGGGCGCTGGCCAGCAGCCCTGGCACGCCCAAGGGCCTCGTAATTCACACCGCGTCGCCACCGAACTTCGCGGGCACCAACCTGACCCAGCTTGACTGGAAGGCCAATCCCGAGTCCAACCTGGCGTTCTACGAAGTCGTGATGCGCGAGACGACGGCGGCCGACTGGACCAGCGCGATCAACGTCGGCAACGTCACCACGGTGACGCTCGACATCTCCAAGGACAACGTGCAGTTCGGCCTCCGGGCCGTGGACACGGACGGGCGCCGCAGCCCAGTCGCGTTCCCGACGGTCGTCAACTGACGCAGGGAGCCTCATTCGCTTCGCGGGCGGGTCCGGCCGCTGCCTCGGCACTGGCGGCCTCGCCCGCGAACCACGTCCGGGTCGGCACTTCGGCCGTCTACGGCCAGCTGATCACTGATCGCACATCTCTAGTCACGTTCCGCGTTCGTGACCCGGCACGGGCTCGGTCCGGAGGGCGAACAATGCGTCATGCTGGCTTTTTGCACTTTATGCGCCCTATGCCCGGACAACATTGCGGGACACGCCTGCGCGGGCAGGCCGGACGCAGCCGGGGCCGCTAGATGCCTCGGATTTCGCGCAGGACCAGGGCGGCGTCCAGGGCTGCGATGACCGCTTCCCAGCCCTTGTCCTCCTTGCTGCCTGGCCCGCCACAGCGCTCCTCGGCCTGCTCGGTCGTGTTGCAGGTGAGGACGCCGTTGCCGACCGGCGTGCCGGTGTCGAGCGCGACTTTCGTCAGGCCGTACGTCACGGCGTCGCAGACGTAATCGAAGTGCGGCGTACCGCCCCTGATCACGGCCCCGACGCAGGCGACCGCGTCATGGCGCGCGGCCAGCGCGGCAGCGACCACTGGCAACTCCACCGCCCCGGCCACGCGCACCACCACGGGTGAGTCCACGCCGCAGGCCTTCGCCGCCGCCACGCCCCGCTCTACCAGGGCGTCGGTGATGGGAGCGTTCCACCTGGTAGCCACTATGGCAAGGGTCAGCCCCTCCGCCTCGACAGGAACGGCGCCCGGCCGCCCGGTCCCGCTCACCTGCCCCTCACCTGGTGCTCGCGATCGAGTCGGACAGCTCGATCAGGTGGCCGAGCCGGTCCCTCTTTGCGATGAGGTAACGCAGGTTGTGCTGGGTCGCGCTGACCGGAAGCGAGACCGCGCCCGTCACCTTGAGCCCGAAGTCGGCCAGGCCCTTGATCTTCGCCGGATTGTTGGTCAGCAGCCGCAGTGACGTCACGCCCAGATCCGCCAGCATCTGCGCGCCTGTCGAGTATTCACGCGCGTCTACGGGAAATCCAAGTTCGGTATTGGCGTCCACGGTATCGGCTCCGGCGTCCTGCAACTGGTAGGCGCGCAGCTTGCTGAGCAGCCCGATCCCCCTGCCCTCGTGCCCGCGCAAGTAGAGCACGATGCCGCGGCCCTCGGCCGCGATAGCGGCCATCGCGGCGTTGAGCTGCGTGCCGCAGTCACAGCGCTCCGACCCGAACACGTCGCCGGTCAGGCATTCTGAATGCATCCTGACCAGCACGTTGCGATTGGCGGAGCCAGCGTCATCGGAGCCACCGTCAGCAGAGCCAGCGCCACCGGAACCGATGTCACCGAGCACGAGCGCCAGGTGCTCAGTACCGTCCATCGAGTTCAGGTAGCCGACCGCCCGCCACTGCCCGTACTTATTGGGCACTATGGTCTGCACGACCCTGACCACCATCCGCTCACGGTGCCTGCGGTACTCGATCAGCTGCGCGATCGAGATCAGGGCCAGGCCATACTCGTCCGCGAACTCACGGAGCCCGGGCAGCCTGGTCATGGTCCCGTCGTCGTTGACGACCTCGGCGAGCACTCCGGCGGGCGGCAGCCCGGCGAGCCGCGCGAGGTCGACGGCCGCTTCGGTGTGCCCTGGCCGGCGCAGCACGCCGCCAGGCATGTACCGCAGCGGGAACACGTGTCCGGGCCGCACAAGCTCGTAAGGCTCCGTCGCGGAGTCCACCAGCCGCCGGACCGTCCTGGCCCGGTCCGCCGCCGAGATCCCGGTCGTCACGCCGTCTCTGGCATCGACGCTGACGGTAAACGCCGTCCGCATGCGCTCGTTGTTCTGGCCGGTCATCAGCGGCAACTGGAGCCGGTCTAGTTCCTCCCCCAGCATCGGCACGCAGATCACGCCGCTGGTGTGCCTGATCGTGAACGCGAGCAGCGCCGGCGTCGCCTTGCTGGCCGCGAAGATGATGTCGCCCTCGTTCTCCCGGTCCGCGTCATCGACGACCACGACCGCGCGTCCGGCCGCGATGTCGGCGACCGCCCGCTCCACGTCGTCGAGCGCGACTCCGTCGACCACCCACTGACCAGGTCCGGCTGTCATCGGGCACTCCCCCCGAGCAGTCTTTCCACATATTTAGCGATCACATCGACCTCGATATTGACGATGTCCCCGACCTTGCTCGCCCCGAGCGTGGTCCTGGCTAGCGTCTCCGGGATCAGGCTCACCTCGAACCAGCCGTCAGCCTCAGCGACGCCCGGCGGGCTGATGTCGGACACGGTCAGGCTGACGCCGTCGACGGCTACTGACCCTTTTTTTGCTGTGTAACGCAGCAGTTCGGGGGAAATCGAGATCCGCAGGACATGCCAGTTGTCCGCTGGCCTGCTTTCGGTGATCACGCCGGTGCCGTCCACATGACCCTGGACGATGTGGCCGTCAAGGCGCCCGTCGGCCCGCAGCGGGCGCTCCAGGTTGACCGGGCCCTCCGCGGTCAGTGCCCCGAGGCTTGACCTCGCCAGCGTCTCGCCCATCACGTCAGCGGTGAACTGCCCATCCCGCACGCTCGTCACGGTTACGCAGACGCCGTTGACAGCGATCGAGCTGCCCGACGTCACGCCCTCGGCCACCACCGGGCCATGTACCGTCAGCCTCGCTGAGTCGGCGAAGCGGTCAAGCCCCGCGACTTTGCCGAGTTCCTCTACGATTCCCGTGAACATGCGCCTCTCCTTGAGCCTGCCGTCGTCCGCGGCGGCTCCGGGGGGCGTCAAGACGCATCTGCGCGGTCACGAACATCGGCTAGCCGATGCTTGCCGCGCGCGTGCTGCCTCCCATCCGGACTTTCACCGTCGGTCCCGGAATTTCACCGGGTCAACCGGCCGATGGCCTCGGCCGGGTCGCGGACTGTCACCGCCGGTTCGGAATTACACCGACCCCGGAGCACGCGTAACTTCCCGACCAGTATGCCATGCGGGCCGGGCACCGCGACGTGCCGGGCCAGTCGACGGTCGCGGCCCGGCAGCCGAGAGCTAGGAACGTCCCGCGCCCGCGGATGCTAGCGGACACCAGAATGAACCAACTCGCCAGCGAACATCGCCGCCGCCAGCCGTCACGCTGAGATCAGGTTTGGCGGGGGGCGCCTCGGCGGGACAGGACATCGACGGTCGCCGCCGCGAGCAGCACCGCGGCGACCACGACGTCAATCCACTGGCTCGACACGCCCAGCAGGTAGAGGCCGTTGTAGATGCCGCCGATCACCAGGCCGCCAAGCACGCCGTGGATGGTCTTGCCCCGGCCGCCGAAGAGACTGGTGCCACCGATGACTGCCGCGGCCACCGCCAGCAGCACATAGCTGTTGGCGGTCTTGATGATGTTGGTGGTCAGCGAGACCTGCCACGAGGCGAACAGCACGCCGGCGATCCCGGAGGTCAGCGCGGCAAGGACGAAACCCCAGGTTCGGACCGCCGGCAGCCTGACCCCGGCTCGCCGCGCCGCCTCGGGGTTGCCGCCGATGGCGTACACATAACGGCCGAAGCGGGTTCGCTGCAGCAGGACCGTCGAGGCGGCCAGCACGACAAGGACGATCGGAATGATGTAGGGAACGCCCTCGATCGTCCCTGAGTGGGCTCGGTTGACGTTGCAGATGGCGACGATCGCGATCCCGGCCGCGGCCATGAGGACGATCTTCAGCGCGGTGAGGCTGCGCGGCGGAGTCTCCAGGCCGTGGCGGCGCTTGCGGACGTCCCGCATCCAGAGTCCCGCTCCAGCGGCTCCCACCAGCACTGCCAGCAAGATCCAGCCGACCACCGGGTCGAACCGCCCCCAGAAGATGTCGTAGAGGACGACCTCGTTGGTGAACCGGGAGTTGCCGATGCCGACGAGCGTCCCCCCGAGGACGATGATCCCCACCCCCTCGAGGATCAGCAGCCCGCCGAGAGTGACTATGAACGACGGCATCCGGAGGCGGGCCACGAGAGTTCCCTGGATGGCGCCAACCGCGGAGCAGGCGAGCAACGCCACCATGATCGCCGCCCACCACGGCCAGCCAGGGCCGCTCGGCTGCACGAGCTCGGCGACCACGACGCTGCCAAGGCTCATAACCAAGCCGACCGAGAGGTCGATCTCCGCGAGGAGCAGCGCGAAGATCTCAGCCATCGCCAGCACCATGTACACGGTGCTCTGCTCGAAGAGATTCACCAGGTTCTGCGGCGACAGGAACTTCCGGTTCGCGATCTGGAAGCTGACGGCGACCACGACGATGGCCAGGACCACGGGCAGGACACCGCTGTTGCCGCCGCGGACACGGACCCACCAGGCCCGGAGGTACTGACCGAGCGACTGGGCAAGCAGTTCGGGCGGGACGCCGGCCGCGGCGACCTCACGGGCGGCGGCGCTGGTGTCCGCCGTCACGCTCGCGGACTGCCCGGAGTCCGCTGTCACGGGCAGGTCAGACACGGGTCACTCCCCCTGTACCGCGCCGGGACAGCACGTCAACCAGCACTGCTGCCAGCAGGACGCCGCCCGGCAGGATGTATTCCAGCGGCGTGGCCAGTTCACCCAGGTTGAGCAGGGAAACGCCGTAGGCGATGCCGCCGATGAGGAGGCCGCCGAGAATGCCGTGGATTGCCTTGCCCCGGCCGCCGAAGAGGCTGACGCCGCCGATGACGGCGGCGGCCACCGAGTACAGGACGAGCTGGCCCGGGTCTGCCGTATTGGTGCTGTACTCGCCAAAGAAAAAAGAACCGAGCAGTATGCCGCCAAGGCCGGCAGTCGCCGAACACAACGCGAAGGCCCAGGTACGGATGACGGCAAGGCTTACGCCCGCGCGGCGAGCCGCTTCGGGGTTGCCGCCGATGGCATAGACGTAGCGGCCGAAGCGGGTCCGCTGGAGCACGAGCGTCCACGCGCCAAGGACGACGAGGACGATCGGGATCACCCAGGGAACTCCCTCCACCGTCACCAGCGGCGTCCCGCGGTTGACCGTGCAGATCATCACCACGGCCACCCCGATCAGTGCCACCAGGACGATTCTGATGACTGTCAGGCTGACGGGGGGCGCTGACAGGCCCTGGCGTTGCCTCGCGGCCGCGCGCAGCCAGAGCGCGCTTCCGGCGGCCGCGATCACCACCGCCAGGATCGCCCAGCTCGCAACGGGCAGGATCAGCCCCTGGACCAGGTCATAGATGACGCGCTGATTAGGCACCGTAGTGCTCACGTCTACGTTGCCGTCAGCCCCGCCGAGTACGACGACGAGGATGCCGGAGAAAAGCAGGAACCCGCCAAGGCTCACGATGAAGGACGGGATCTTGAGCCGGGCAGTCAGCGTCCCCTGCAGGGCGCCGATCACCCCGCAGCAAGCGAGCGATGCGAGCATGGCCGCCCACCATGGCCAGGCCGGCCCTGGCTGCTGGACCAGCTTGAACGCGATCACCCCGCCGAAAAGGGCGACCGCGCCGACCGACAGGTCGATCTCTCCGAGCAGCAGGACCACCGTCTCGGCCATTGCCAGCACCATGTACACGGTGCTCAGCCCGAAGACATAAACCAGGTTGCTCGGCCGCAGGAACGCGTGCTCGGGGGTGACGACCTGGAAGGTGACCGCGACGACGACGATCGCCAGGATCACCGGCAGCATGCCGCTGTTGCCGCCGCGGACCCCGAGCCACCAGGCCCGCAGGTACTGGCCAAGGGTCTGGGCGAGGATCTCGGGCGCGACGTCGGCAGCCGCTGCCTCAGGGGCGGCTGTGAGGTCGGCAGCCTGGTCGATGCCCGCCGTCGCGCTCGTGGCCTCGCCGGCATCCCCGATCACGGGGCAGTCCCGATCCGCGCCATGGGCTCAGCCCTCGCCACTGGCAGACCCGGCAGGCTCGAACGGCCGCCCGCTGAAGGTGCCTGTCGTCATGTACTCCACCACGCTCTGCCGGTCGAAGCCGGCGGCCGGCCCCTCGGCCACCATCCGCCCTAGATACAGCACCGCGATCCGGTCGGCGATCTCGAAGACGTCGTTCAGGTTGTGGGAGATCACCATCACCGCCAGCCCGCGATCCCGCAGCCGTTCGACCAGGTCAAGGACGGTCCGGGTTTGCACCACCCCGAGAGCGGCGGTGGGCTCGTCCAGCAGCACCACCTTGGAATTCCACATGACCGCCTTGGCCACCGCCACCGCCTGCCGCTGCCCTCCGGAGAGCGAGGCGACTGGCTGGCGGATCGAGCGCACTGTGGTCACGCGGAGCGTGCTCAGGGTCTGCGCCCCTTGCCGTTCCATCGAGTCCTCGTCGAGCAGGCCGTGGCGCAGCAGCTCCCGGCCGAGGAACATGTTCTGGACGATATCCAGGTTGTCGGCCAGCGCCAGATCCTGGTAGACGGTCTCGATTCCGAGCGCGGCGGCGTCGCGGGTGGTCCGGATGTGGACCGGCCGCCCTTCGAAGTAGATCTGACCATGGTCAGGCTGATGCACGCCGGCGATGCAGCGAGTGAGCACCGACTTACCGGCACCGTTGTCCCCGCACAGACCGGTCACCTGGCCCGCGTACAGGTCCAGGTCAACCCCGTAGAGTGCCTGCACCGGCCCGAAGTGCTTGTCGACGCCCCGCAGCCTCAGCAAGGGCTCTGGCGCTTGCGCGCCTGGGCTCGCGCCGCCGGCGGGCTCGTTCATGTCAGTCATCGTGAGAGCTCGTTAGTCGCCTTGCCCAGGCTTGGCTCAGGCCGCTCCGGTATCCCGGCACCGCAGAGCATTGCCGCACTGCTCCTTCCCCGCCGCGTTCGCGCCGTCCCGTGCTTTGCGCGACCGCCTCGCCCGGAGCCGGCGGACCCGCCCTGGTGGGGGGTCCGCCGGCCCGGCTGGTGCGCGGCGGCCGGCCAGAAGGCCCGTCGGGGCCCTGGGTCAGCTGGTTACTGAATCCCGTCCTTGCCGCACAGGCTCGCACCCGCGATGGCGCAGATGGCCGAGGCGGGGTCGAAGCCGTCCTTGACCACTGTCGACTCCATGTTGGCGCCGGTCACCCACACCGGGGTAAGCAGGGACGCCGGCTCGGTGACGCTCGAGTCGGACGGATCGGTGGTCGTGCCGTTGAGCAGGGCGGACGGCGGCTTGTCGCCGGCCAGCAAGATCGTGGCCAGGGCAACGGCGTCCTGAGCCTCCTTGTAGACGGCCTTGTAGACGGAGCCGCACTGGTAACCCTCAAGGATCCAGGCCATGCCCTGAGCCGTAGCGTCCTGCCCGGTAGTCGGGATCTTGTCGGGCTTGACCCCGGCCGACTTCAGGTCAGTGATCACGGCGTTGGCGAGCCCGTCATTGGCCTCGATAGTGGCGTTGATCTTCGAGTGAGCGGTGAACTCCTGCTGGAAGATGGTGCCGCCCTTGGTGTTGTCCCACCCGGGAGCGAAGTTCTCGCCAACCAGGGTGTCGCCCGAGCTGTTGGTCGCGCCCGCGGCTACCGCCTTGGCCGCCTGACCCCAGACGACCTTGTTGTAACCCATGGCAAACGAAATAGCGTTGGGGTCGGTGTCCTCGCCGCCGTTCAGGACGAAAACCTGAGGCTTGGGGACCTTCCATGCCGTCACGCAGGCATTGAAGCCCTGGCCGATCAGCTCACCGACGAGCTCGTTGTTGAAGCTCACGTAGTAAGTGTTAGAGCCCTGGAACGTGGCCCGGTCATAGCTGATCAGCGTGACGCCCTTGGACTCGGCAAGCTTCGCGATCGCCACGCCGGTCGGGCCATCGAGCGGGTCCATGATAAGGACCTTGGCGCCCAGGTTGATATCGGCGGTGGCATCGTCTAGCTCGGTCGCGTCGCTGCCCTGCGCGTTGTCGATCCGGTATTGCGCCTGGGTATAGCCGGCGTCGGCAAAGGCATCGTTCAGGTACGGCTGGTCGAAGTCAACGTACCGCGTTGACGACGTGGTGTCGGGCAGGATCACCCCCACCTGCAGGCTGTTATCTCCCTTGGTCGCGAACTGAGTCAGCGGCTTGAACGCAGACATCGTCTGCGCGATATTCACGGTGAAAGAGCTGATGCTCAGCCCAGCCGGAATCTTGTTCGCGCCGCTCGGACCGCCAGAAGAACCTGACGAGCCCGACGAGGACGAGCAGGCCGCGGCTGCCAGGCTGACTGCCGCGGCCACTCCCAGCCAGCCCGCCGCGCGGAAGCGCCGGAACGTGCCGTGGCCTTGCGAACGGGAGTACCAGCCTCCCCCGCTTCTGTTACTAAGTGCCATTTGATCACCTCGTTAACATGCCTGACTAGCGCAGCCAGTGTCTGCTGAAGGCCAAGCGTTCACCCTGCTTGCCACCCCAGACCCTAGATCTTCGGGCAGAAACACGGCGTTAACGTTTTCCGGGCCTCATTAAAAATCCGTTAACGCCACGGGCCCGACTGGCCCGGATATGCCGGCCGGGCCGTCCCGCTAGTCAGATGCCAGCCGGTAGCCGGCCCGCGGCTGAGTCAGGATCAACGGCGGGCCGCCGTCATCTTCAAGCTTGGCGCGCAGCCGCCGCACGTAGACGCGCACGTACTCGGTTTCCGTCTCGTACCCGCGCCCCCACACCCGGCGCAGCAGGTGCGCGTGGGTCAGCAGCTTGCCGCGGTTCGTGACGAGCTCCCTGAGCAGGGCGAACTCGGTGGGCGTCAGGTGCACCCGGTCGCCCTGCCTGAACACTTCCTCCTTGGCCAGGTCGATCCGCAGCTCGCCGATCACGATGAGCTGCGGATGCAGGTCGCTTGGCGCCTGCGGCCTGGTGCGGCGCAGCGTGGCGGTGATCCTGGCGAGCAGTTCTTCGATGCTGAACGGCTTGGTCATGTAATCGTCCGCGCCCATGTTGAGCGCCGTCACCTTGTCACGCTCGCCGCCGCGTGCCGAGACGACGATGATCGCGACGCCTGACCGCTCGCGCATCTGCCTGCACAGCTCGAAGCCGTCGATCTCGGGCAGCATCAAGTCGAGCAGCACGATGTCGGGCGCTTCGGTGTCGAGCAGCTGCAGCGCTCGCGATCCGTCGGCGGAAACCACCGTGTCGAAACCGCGCACGGCCAGATTGGACCTGATCAGGTCGACGATGTTCGGATCGTCTTCGACGACGAGAGCGCGTGTCCTAGGGACGTGCTCGGCCACGCCCGACCGCCTCCTTCCGCAGCCACCGCCCGGAGTCCGGGCCGGCCGCCGGACCGGTGCGAGCGCGCGGCTCGCCGCCGGCCAGCGGCGCGACCCCGTCCTCGACCGGAAGCGTGACGGCGAAGCTCGCTCCCGCGGCCGACGGTTTCACCTCGAGCCTGCCGCCATGCGCCGTCACGATACCCCGCGTGATCGACAAGCCGAGACCCGCGCCTCCCGTCTTGCTGCTCCGCAGCCGCCGCGGTTCGAACGGCGCGAGAGCTATATCGGCCGGCAAGCCGACGCCCTCATCGGCGACCGTGATCGACACCTGAGCGCGATGGACAGGCTCGGCCCGCACGGTGACCTCGGTGCCAGGCGGATTGTGCCCGATCGCGTTCCCCAGCAGGTTGACGAACACCTGTTCGAGCCGGTCGTGGTCGGCCCAGATCACCGGCAGGCCGGGCGCGCAGTCGATGCGCACCATGTGCCTTCCGTCGGGCGGCAGGCATGCCACCGCCGCTTCGAGCACGAACTTGATGTCACACCAGTCAGGCTGCAGCCGCAGGATGCCAAGCTCGATCGCGGAGAAGTCGAGCAGGTCGTCGACGAGGCGGCCCAGCCTTGCCGACTCGGCCGCGATCTGAGTCAGGAAACGCTGCTGCGACTCGGCGTCCCAGGTGACGTCGGGCTGCAGCAAGCTCGAGGCGTAACCCCGGATCGCCGTCAGCGGCGTTCGCAGCTCGTGGCTGAGCCTGGACAGGAAATCACGCTGCAGTTCCTGTGAGCGGCGCAACGCCGTCGCCTCCTGCTGCGCGAGCCCTGCCTGCTCGCGCTCGAGCGCCAGCCTGAGCGAGTGCGCGGCGTCTTCGACCAGGACCGTTGCCGCCGCGGTCGGCGATTCGGATCGCCAGCATGCGAGCAGGACGCTGCGCCCGCCGGGTGCGGTGAAGGTCACGGCGAGAGTCCACTGACCGTCAGCGCAGCTGACCCACTGAGCCGTACCGTGCTGCGCCCCGCCGGCCGCTCGCGGCGAGATCAGCCGCGCCGCGCAGCGTTCTGCCGCTTCCGCCTGGCCAGGGCCGGCCGGCGAGGCGCTGCCACGGCATTGCGGCTCGCCGCCATCCGGGCAGGTCATCAGCGTCACCTCGGCGGCCTGCAGGCCCCGGCACAGTGATTGAAGGGCAAGCGGTATCCCTTCGCTGACCGGGATCGGGCCAGCCAGCGTCTCCAGTACCTCCCTGATCGTCTCCAGCACCCTGTTACGCTCGGTCACCTTGTTGAGCAGCTGGTCGCGCTCGATCGCGCTTGCCGCGTAACCTGCGTAGACGGTCACCAGCTCGAGCTGATCTCGTTCCGGCTGACCCGGCGTGTCGTCGAATCCGGAAATGACGCCGGCCAGCCCGTCCCTCGCCAGCACGGGCACCGACCAGCAGCTGGCGACACCGGTGGCGGCCGCGAGCCCGTTGAAGAATTCCCAGTCAGCCTGCGCCTTCTCCGCTGTCACCGTCCGCTCGGTCGCGGCGGCCAGGCCAGCCGGGCCGCCGCTCGCGCCGATCGGCAGCCTCGCCAGGCGGTCAAGCAGCGCGTCCGGCAGCCCCAGTGACGCCGCGCAGGCCAGCTCGCCGCCTGAGACCAGATGTATGCACAGCCGCTCGGACCCGAGCGCCGCGCCCAGGCTCGACAAGATCAGCGACAGGCTCGACGACGGGTCGGCGGCCACCAGCTTTCCGGTCAGCCCGTGCAGCCTGGTGAGCTGGCGCCGTGCCGAGGAGTCGACCGCCTGACCGGACAGCAGCGCGACGACCTCGTCCGGATGGACGACAGCCGGGTTGGCCTCAGCAACGATCTTGCCGTGCCTCAGCACGACTATCCGGCTGGCCAGCCGGAACATCAGGTCAAGATCATGAGTCGCGATCACCACCGTGGTCTGGTGCCGGACCTCGGCGATGAGCTCTTCGAACTGAGCCGCGTGCTTGATGCTCAGGGATTTCGTCGGCTCGTCCAGTAGCAGCAGCGGCGGCCTGCCGGCCATCGCCCTGGCGATCGCGACGAGCTGGCGCTGCCCGCCCGACAGCGACCGGACGCTGCGCGTGGTGTCAGTCAGCGGTATGCCGAGCGCGGACATCAGGGCAGACGCATCGGCGTGCATCCTGACTTCGGAGAACAGCTGGCGGCGGCGTTCCCTGCCCAGCATCAGGTTCGACGCTATGTCGAGGTTGTCGCAGAGCGACAGGTCCTGCCAGACCACGCCGACGCCGCGCCTGGCGACCGCTAGCGGATCGGCGGGCAGGGGCCTGCCGCGAAAGAGTATCTCGCCGCGCGACGGCTTGATGTCGCCGCCGAGCGCACGCAAGAGGGTGGTCTTGCCCGCGCCGCTCTCCCCCGCCAGCGCGGTGACCTCGCCGGGCATGATCGATAGGTCGATGCCGTCGAGCGCCCGTACCGGCCCGAACGTGACCGTAAGGCCCGACACCGAAACCACGGGAAGCGCGGGATCAGCCGCCGCGCCTACAGCGAGATCTGGCAGCGCGGTCACTGGTGCCGCGCCGTCGTCGGGCCAGCCGCGGCGCCAGGACGCCACCTCCGGGACATTGACGGGCCTGCCTGGGATGTCCGGTACTGCTGCATACCCACATTGTGCTACCCGCGGGCAGCTTGTCGCCCTTGCGATGGCCCAGGTCAGGACGTCAGGGCAGCTTCCAGTCGATTTCGCCGCCGCCGAGCCCGGCCAGCAGGTCGTTGACCCGGCTGAACGGCCGCGAGCCGAAGAACCCATGGTCCGCCGACATCGGGCTGGGGTGAGCGGACTCGACGAGCGGCACGCCTCGCAACAGCGGCGCCAGGTTGCGGGCATCACGGCCCCAGAGGATCGCGACCAGCGGGCTCTCGCGCGCGGCCAGCGCCCTGATCGCCTGCTCGGTCACCGCCTCCCAGCCCTTGCCCCGGTGCGAGCCCGGCTTGCCCGGCTGTACGGTCAGCACCCTGTTGAGCAGCAGCACCCCGCGCTCGGTCCATGGCGTCAGATCGCCGTTGGACGGAGCCGGATGGCCGAGATCGGAGCCGTACTCGCGGAAGATGTTGACCAGGCTGCGCGGCAGCGGCCGTACCGCGGGAGCCACCGAGAAACTCAGCCCGACCGGATGCCCGGGCGTCGGGTACGGGTCCTGACCGACGATCAGCACCCTGACCTCATCGAGCGGCTGCTTGAAGGCGCGCAGCACCTGGTCGCCGGCCGGCAGGTAGGCGCGGCCCGCCGCGATCTCGGCCCGCAGGAAGTCACCTGCCTCGGCGATCTTGCCGGTGACTGGCGCCAGCGCGGCTGCCCAGCCAGGGTCAATGATTTCCTCAAGCGGCCGTCGGCTCACGGCAGATCACTGTAGTGCAATTCGCGAACCTGGTTGATCCGTCGCTCGATAAAAGCCTTTTCCGGCGGATTTTCGGTCAGCTCGAGCGCGCGCCGATAGGCACTCTCGGCCTCCGCGTACCGGCGCAGCCGCCGCAGCAGATCGGCCTTGGTAGCGGGCAGGTAGTGATATCCGTCGAGCCGGCCGTCGGCCTCCAGCCTGGCGATGTCATCGAGCGCCGCCTCCGGGCCGCTGACCATGGAGGTGACCACCGCCCGGTTCAGCTCGACCACGGGCGACGGCCAGGCGCGCAGCAGCAGGTCATAGAGGTCAAGCAACTGCGGCCAGTCGGTTGCCGAGTAACTCGGGGCCTCGCCGTGCACAGCCGCGATAGCGCCCTGCAGCGCGAACCGCCCCGGTCGGCCTCGGCGCAGCCCCTCGACCACCAGGGCCGCGCCCCGCGCGATCTTAGCGGCATCCCACAAAGACCTGTCCTGGTCTTCGAGTAGCAGCAGGTTGCCCGCTGCGTCCGTCCTTGTCAGCCTGCGCGCATCGGTAATGAGCAGCAGCCCGAGCAATCCCGCGACCTCGCGCTCGTCGGGCATGAGGGCGCGCAGCATCTGGGCGAGGCGCATCGCCCGGTCCACCAGGTCCTCGCGCACCAGGTCTGGCCCTACGGGCGCGGTATGCCCCACCGTGAACACGAGGTGCACGACCGTGAGCACCGCGTCAAGGCGGTCAGGCAGCTCCGCCGTCCCTGGCACCCGGTAGGCGATCTTCGCGGCCGAGATCTTCTTCTTGGCCCTGGTGACCCGTGCCGCCATGGTCGGCTCCGAGACCAGGAAAGCGCGGGCGATGTCGGCGGTACTTAGCCCGCACACGAGCCGTAGCGTCAAGGCGACCTGCGCCTCCCGGGCGATCGCCGGATGACAGCAGGTGAAAATTAGCCGCAGCCGGTCGTCGCCGGGAGGGAAGTCGCCGCCGCGGCCGTCGGGCTGCGCGGGCTGATCTTCGATGAGCAGCGGCAGCTTCGCCCGCAGGGTCTTGTCCCGGCGCAAGGTATCGAGCGCCCGGTGCCTGGCGGCTGTCGTGAGCCAGGCGGCCGGGTTGCGCGGCACGCCCTGCCTGGCCCAGGCATCGAGCGCGGCGACATAGGCGTCTTGCACGCATTCCTCGGCCGCGTCCAGGTCACGAGTGATGCGGGCAGTGGCGGCGAGCACGAAGGCCCACTCCCGCCGGTGGGCTTCGGCGACGGCGGCGCGGATCGCGTTGCGATCGCGCGTCGCGCCGGCGCCGCCAGCCGGTGTGCCGCGGACTGTACCGTCGTCCGCCGTCATGGCAGGCTCGTCAGCCGCCCGTGGTATCCATGACCGGGCGGACCTCGACGCCGCCGAACGGCGCCGGGCAGAGCTTGGCGATTTCGATCGCATGGTCGAGATCGCGGGCCTCGATCAGGTAGAAGCCGCCCAGCGCCTCCTTGGTCTCGGCGAACGGGCCGTCGGTCACGATGTCTGACCTGACCGACGTCGCGGTCGCGGTCGGCTCGAGCGCCTCGCCGCCGAGTATCTTGCCGCCTCGCTCGGAGACCTGCCCGGCGAACCTGGAGTGCGCCTCCATCGCGGTCTGCCAGACCTGCTGGTCGCCGCTGGCGTAGCCGCTCTCGGCCTCGTAGATCAAGATCGCGTACTGAGCCATCGCTATTCTCCTTTGAGTGTGATCAGATCCCCCACGCCGATTCCGACGATCGAGATCGCCGCGATTCGACAACCGCGGGGATCAATTTTCACCGGGTTCCGCGGCCCAGGACCCGAACTACCCGGTCACGCAACGTGATCACGGAAGCTTGGGCCGGTCATGGCCCCGGGTGCCCGCGTCCGTGATCATTCCCGCGCCCGTGATCACTCCCGCGTCCGCTGGCTGGCCGCCTGCGCGGCCGCCCGCAGGTAGCCCACGGCGGCGGCCGGATCCTCTCCGCCGAACACCGCGCTGCCGGCGACGAAGACGTCCGCGCCAGCCTCGGCGCACCGCCCGATGGTCTCCTCGCTCACTCCCCCGTCCACTTGCAGCCAGATCTCTCCGCCGTGCCTGGCGATCAGCTGACGGGCGCGGGCGACCTTCGGCAGCGCCAGGTCAAGAAAATGCTGCCCGCCGAAGCCCGGCTCGACGGTCATTACCAGTAGCATGTCGACTTCAGGCAAGAGATCGGCGTACGGCTCGACCGGGGTCGCCGGGTTGAACGCCAGCCCGGCCCGTGCGCCCGCGGACCTGATCTCACGCAGCGTCCGCACCGGAGCGCTCGCGGCCTCGGCGTGGATGGTGACGTTTTGAACTCCGGCCGCCGCGTATTCCGGCGCCCAGCGGTCCGGGTCTGCGATCATCAGATGGCAGTCAAGCGGCATTCCGGTGTGCTTGCGCAACGAGGCGACGACAGGCAGGCCGATGGTCAGATTCGGAACGAAGTGCCCGTCCATGACGTCGATGTGCAGCCAGTCGGCGACGCCGGCCACGGTCGCGGCCTCATCGGCGAGCCTCGCGAAGTCAGCCGAGAGCACGCTTGGCGCAATCTGCACGGTCATGTCACCGCAGTGTAGCCATGCCGGGCAGTCATGCCGCCGCGAGTACGAGCCGGGGCGCGATCAGCAAGGCATTGTCATACCCCTCCGCTAACTTCGCTGCTATTCAGGACGCCCATCCAAGGAGGTTGCGTGCTACTGACCGATGCACCAGAGCGGCTGCTTGACCGGGTACGCAAGCTGCTCGCCCAGGCCGAGGACGATTCGGTTACCCCGGCCGAGGCCCAGGCCTTTACCGCCAAGGCGGCTGAGCTGATGGCCAAGTACGGCATCGACCGGGCGCTGCTCGCCGCTGAGCAGCCCGAGACAGATCAGCCGTCCAACCGTCTGCTGGACATCGACAACCCCTGGGCCAGGGAAAAGGCTCACCTGCTTTGCGGCCTCGCCTCGGCGATGCGCTGCCAGGCCATCCTGCTCGGCAGCAACCGCCCAGGAAGCCGCGTGCATATCTTCGGCTACGGCTCCGATATCGAGCGAACGGATGTGCTGTACACCTCGGTGCTGATCCAGATGTCGCACGGCCTGGCCGGTGCCCGGGTACCGGAGTGGAGCAGCAGCCCGAGAGCCTGGCGTCGCAGCTGGCTGCTCGGGTTCGCGACGGCCGTCATCGCGCGTGTCCGGCAAGCCGAGCACGGCGCGATGGTCGCGGCGAAGGTCAGTCAGGCCGGCCCCGCTGACCGCACCGCCCTGGTGCTCGCCGACCGGTCGCTGGTGATCCGCCAGCAGGTAGAGCGCGCGTATCCGGTCACCCGCAAGGCACGGGTCACCTACAGCGGCAGCGGATACCGCGACGGGTACTCGCAGGGACAGCGCGCGGACATCGGGGGCAGCCGGCTCGCCAGTGCCAGAGGCCGATCGCTAGCCCGCAGTGCGAAGTAGCGCCACGAACATCGCGTCAGTTCCGTGCCGGTGCGGCCAGAACTGCGCATAACGCTGATGCGGCGGAGGGCAGGCCAGGCCCGCCAGATCTGAGCGCAGGCCCGGCAGGCCGGACAGAATCTCCGGCGCGTCGAGCACCTCAAGCTGAGAGCGGGCGGCGAGCACGTCCGCGAGAACCTGCCTGGTTTCCGCTAGGTGCGGAGAGCAAGTGACATACCCCACGATGCCGCCCGGCCCGGCGGCGTCGACAGCGGCACTGAGCAGCCCCCGCTGCAACACGCCGAGCGCGCCGAGATCGCCTGCCTCGCGCCGCCAGCGAACCTCAGGCCTGCGCCGCAGGCTCCCCAGCCCGGAGCAGGGCACGTCCGCGAGCACCCGGTCAAAACTGCCAGGGCGCCAGGGCGGCCTGCGGCCGTCAGCCGTCACGGCCCGCGCTGAGCCGACGGGACGGATGGCCCGGGCCGCGAGCTCGGCCCGGTGGCGATGCACATCGGCGGCGAGTAGCACTGCTCCGCTCTGGGCGGCTAGGCCGGCGAGCAGCCTCGCCTTCCCGCCGGGCCCGGCGCACAAGTCCAGCCAGCGCTCCCCCGCGCCGCCGGCCGGCACCGGGCCAGGCAAGGTGCGGCCGGCGCCAGCCGGGGCGCTCGCCACGGCGATGGCCGCGAGCTGGCTGGCCTCGTCCTGGACGCCGGCGCGACGCTCCGCTACCGCGGCGATCGCGGCCGGATCGCCCCGGCTGACGTAAGCGCCGAACGGTGACCACCTGGCTGCCGTCGCGCCCGCGTCCACAAGCTCGGCCGTGTTCGCCAGCCCGGGCACGGCCGCGAGCTGCACCGTCGGGCGGGCTCCATCCGCGGCCAGCGCCGCCTCGGTCTCGGCCAGGTCACCGTCGGGCGGCTCGCCCAGGGCCTCAGCGAACGCCGCCACGATCCAGTGGGGATGGCTGTACCTGACCGACAAGTGCCCGACCGGGTCGGCCGCACGGTCGGGAGCGGCAATCCCGATCCATGACTCACGGTCGCGTGGCGCGATCCTGCGGAGCACGGCGTTCACGAACCCTGACGGCCGCCGGCCGGCGACGCTCACCACGAGATCCACGGTCGTGGCGACCGCGGCGTGCGGCTTAACGTGCATCGCGAGCAGCTGATGCGCACCCATCCGCAGCGTCTCGAGCACCGCGGGGTCGATCTGGTCGATGCCGCGGTCCGCGCACAGGCCGATGATCGCGTCGTAGGTACCGCGGTTGCGCAGGGTTCCGTAGACCAGTTCGGTCGCGAACGCGGCGTCCTGGCCGCTGAGTGACGTCTCGCGGAGCGCGGACCCGAGCATGAGGTTCGCGTAGGCGTCGCGGGAATCTACTGCGGTCAGCACGTCGTAGGCGACGCGCCTGGCCGGATCGACGGCCGCCTGCCGGGTTGTCATGGCTGAGAGTGATCTCCTCAGGCGAGCACCGGCGTGCCGGTGTTCACCGTTCCCCTGATCCAGTCAGCGGCCCGCATCCGCCGCTTGCCCTCGGGCTGCACCTCGCCGAGCTCCACCGGGGTCGTCCCGGTCCCGGCGAGGACCCGCTGTCCATCGGCGAGGATCTCTCCAGGGCGCAGCTGACGCGCCGCCGGCTCGGCCCCGCGAACCGGCCAGAGCTTGAGGCCGGTGCCGTTGCTCGTCGTCCAGGCTCCGGGCGCGGGCGTGCACGCCCGGATCAGCCGGTCGATGGCCGGGGCAGGCCGCGCCCAGTCCACCCGGGCGTCGGCCTTGACCAGCTTGGGAGCAATCGAGATCCCGTCGGCCGGCTGCGGGCGCGCTTCGAGTTCGCCGGCCTCGATGCCGTCCATGGTGGCGACGAGCAGGTCGGCGCCGCCGACGCTGAGCCGGGCCAGCAGGTCGCCAGTGGTATCGGAATCCTTGACCGGTTCGGTCAGCACGCCGAACACCGGGCCGGCGTCAAGCTCGGCAACCAGCCTGAATGTCGTCGCGCCGGTGATCTCGTCGCCGTGCAGGATCGCGTGGTGCACCGGCGCCGCGCCGCGCCAGGCCGGCAGCACGGAAAAATGCAGGTTAACCCAGCCGTGCCTGGGAATCGCCAGCGCTCGCCCGGGAATCAGCGCGCCATAGGCGGTGATCGGGCAGCAGTCGGGGGCGATCTCGGCCAGCCTGGCCAGGAACTCCGGCTCGGACGGCTTGGCCGGCCGCAAAATCTCGACGCCTGCCTCGGCCGCGCGCACGGCGACCGGGCTCGGCGCCACCTTGCGGCCGCGGCCAGCCGGGGCATCCGGCCTCGTCACCACCGCCGCGACGGTGTGCCTTGACCTGAGCAGGGCGTCAAGCGACGGCACAGCCGCCTGCGGGGTGCCAGCGAACACCAGCCTCATCGGCTACAGGGCCTTGCCGTGAGTCATGTGCGGCGAGATCTTGACCGGGGGTACCTGCTCTCCCCACCACTCGGCGGACCTGATCTCCTTCATGGCCAGCTTGCGCTGCTCAGCGTCCAGCCGGTCGATAAACAGCACGCCGTCCAGGTGATCCGTCTCGTGCTGCACGCACCGGGCGAGCAGCCCGCTGCCTTCGAGCGTCACAGGCTCGCCGTGCATGTTGAACCCCTTGGCCACGACCCCGTAGAACCGCTTGGTGGGAAGGGCCAGCCCAGGAAAGGAGAGACAGCCTTCGTCTTCGGTCTCCTGCTCCCCGGACAGGTCCAGGTCCGGGTTGATCAGGTGACCCAGCTGGTCATCAACGTAGTACGTGAAGACCCGCAAGCCGACGCCGATCTGCGGCGCGGCGAGGCCGAGGCCCGGCGCATCCTGCATGGTGTCAGTGAGATCGGCGACCAGCCTGCGCAGTTCCGCGTCGAAATCAACAACCGCGTCAGCGGGCGTACGGAGCACTGGATCTCCGAACAGCCGGATCGGCTTGATACTCAACGGCATTCCTCCAGGCACTCGAATCCCCGCACCGTGCTCAGCCAGGGATACACCAAGTTTACGGAGCCTGCCGTGTCTGCGGAGCCACCCGTGCTACCGAGCCAGCCGTGCTACGGAGCCAGCCGTGCTCTGGAAGCCGTCCATGCCGACAGCCAGTAGGGCCAAGCGAAGCTCAGCAGGAGACGACACACGCACCAAGGCCGAGGAAGGCCATACCGATGAAGGCCACACCGATGAAGGCCACACCGATGAAGGCCATCCCAGCAAGCCACACCCATCAACCTCCCGTGTCGTCGTCGGCGCTCGCCTGTTGCGGCTGTCCCCAGAGACGGCTGAAGGTTCCATCCGGGCGAGCGCACTCAGGTCACGGCAATTTCTGCATCGGCGCTCGCCCGCGCTGACCTCGCCGGGTGCTTCCGGCAGCGGTGCCTGCCACTAGCCATGATCGCGGGCGGTTCTGAGCGCTCGCGGCCAGGATCGGGGAGAGTTGTCAGCGCTCCAGGCCAGGATCGGCGAGAGTTGTCAGCGCTCCAGGCCAGGATCGGGGAGAGTTGTCAGCGCTCCGGGCCAGGATCGGGGAGGGTTGTCCGCTGCCGCGGGGGGAGTTTTCGTGTCCGGGAGCGTTTTCTCTTCTATGAGCGGTGAACTTTCCCCGCTGTGAAAAGGTTCCTCGCAAAGCGCGGTGAAGTCTCCCCGATCATGAAAACCGCGCCCCGGGCACGGCAACCGCGACAGGCCGACGCCCGGCCTCCCTGATTCAGCGCCCTCTCGGGACGACATCTGGCAGGGCCGCGTTGCTGACAGGCCCGGGCGGCCTTCAGCATCGCGGGCCTGCCTGTTGCTGTTGCCTGGCAAAGAGCGGGGAGCAGGCAGCGGGCAGGCAGACTGAACCGGCGGGCGAGGGACACTGCGCCGGACTGCTTCAGGAACCCTCGGGAATCAGTCGTCGCCGGCCGGGGATGAGCTGGCGGTGGACCTTGCCGCCGGCGAGCGCGCCTTGAAGGCGGCTTTCCGTGCGGCGCGGGCCACGCTGGGATCCGGGTGATGATCGCCGAGCGCGGTGAGCAGGCTCGTCACGCCCGGATGGCTCACCTGCCAGAGCCCGGCTACGATCTCCGCCTGATCCTGGGGCGGCAGGCTCGGCAGCAGTTCGGCGACGACATCTTGCGGATTAGCTTCCTCCAGCAGTCCGGCGCCGAGATCCACCAGCAGCCAGGTTCGGTCCTGTGAGTCAAGTTCCACGTCGTCGCCGTGCTCGTGCAGCCAGACCGCGGCGTGCGCGCGCAGCAGCGGATGGGCGAGCGCCGCCCTGACCTGGTCGAGCGCCGGGAGCCCGATCCGGTCGAGTACCGCGAAGGCGGCGCCGCGCTGGCCAGGCGAGCCAGCTGCGGCGGCGGCGATCAGCTCCGCGGCCGCATCGGCTGGCTCCCGCGCAGCGAGCCACGCGGTGATTTCGGCCTCGCCATCCTCAGCGTCGCAGGCAGCGAGCGCGGCGAGCAGTCCGTGCGCGTCGTAGGCGGCCGCCGCGCCGAGCACCGGGACATGCCAGCCCTGGGCTCGCAGCCTGCGGTGCACGCCCCAGGTGCCAAGCGGGGAGAGCGCCACGGTCAGGCTGCCGTCCGATTCCTCGGTGCCGAGTTCGACCACGGCCAGATCGGCAAGCATCTCCAGGGCCAGTGAGAGCTCGGCCCCGTGGCGGTCCGCGCCTGCCGCCGATGTGTAGGCATCGAAAAGCCCGTCGATGCCTACCGGACCGCCGACCGTGTACAAGGCGGTCGCGATGCCGTCGAGCTCTTCTGAGGCCAAGATCGCGGCTAGCGCCGCGTACCAGACGCCGAGCACGGCCTCGGTGGAGCCGCCGCCGAGCACGGTGGCGAGATCTAGCTCAGCCTGGCGCGACTGAGCGGGCGCAGCCGAACTGACCTGCCTGGCTGCGACGACAACCCGCCAGGCGGCGACGATTTCCCGTGGCGCCAGATCCAGCGCCGACGCCGCGACCTCGGCGATCGACGGCTCGATCTCCTCGCCGAGCGCCAGGTTCCCGGTCGACACGGCCCACGCGTGCAGGTCGCGCGCCGCGCGCAGCAGTGGCGCGACCCTGGCCAGGCCGGCCAGGTCATCTCGTGGTGCAAGCCGCACGGAAGGTAGCTTCCTGACCCGGTCTGCCGGACGCTCACCATTCCAGCCGAGCAAGTCAGCCGTGCTGACCGAAACGGCGTCATCCGAGTGCCCGCGGGCGGAAGTTCCGGCCGAACGCCGCCCAGGTCCGCCCGGCGCACCCGGCCTCTGCGTTGAACTTGCCACTCAAGCACCTTATGGCCTTGAGGCCGATGCGTCAGATCAGCTCGGCAGGGTCGAGCTCAAGTCGCACCGTTCCGGCCTGCTTGCGCGCGCTCCGCGCGGCCGCTCCGGCCCGCAGCGCGACCGCCAGGGCCGTGCCCGCTGACCAGGGTGCTCTTACCAGGAAGCGCACGGCATGCTCACCTTCCGGTCCGCCTTGCCCCGGTCCGCTGCCCGGTATCTCGACCGGCCCGAGAACCTCGGCATCAGCCGGGAGCAAGGTCGCCGCGAGCAGGTCATCAACCGCGCCGGCTGGTCCGGTCAGCGCGGCCATCCTGACCGAAGGCGGAAAGCGCAGTTCGGCGCGCTCGGCGAGTTCACGTCGGGCATAGGAGCCCGGGTCCCAGCGGATAAGCGCCTGAACGACCGGCACCGCCGGGTCGGCCATCACGACCACCTTCCCGCCGGCCGCGCCAGGCCTGACGAGGGCGGCCGCGTTCATCCAGCGGCGCAGCGCTTCCTCGGCCGCGCGCAGGCTCGGCCGGCCGAGCAGCGCCCAGGCATCGAGGAAGATGGCGGCTGAGTACCCGCCCGCGGCTCGCGGCTCGGCACCTGGCGTCGCGATGACCAGGGCCGCGTCGGCGGGCACAGCCTCGAGCACGCTCGCGCCGCTCGACGTGCGGACCGGCACGCCGGGGAAGGCTCGGCCAAGTTCTTCTGCGGTACGCCTAGTCCCGGTGACGAGCGCCCGCAACCCTGCGTTCCCGCAGGTAAAGCAGTTCTGCTGGGTAGCTGTGCCGCACCAGCCGCAGCGCAGTGGCTGACCGGGCCCCGCGAGGGCCACGGGGCCTGCGCAGGCCGCGCACCTGATCCGCAGCCCGCACCGCTGGCAGGCCACAGCGGCCAGATAGCCGCGCCGCGGAACCTGGATGAGGACAGGTCCGTCGGCCAGTGCCGCCCTGGCCGTCCGCAAGGCGAGGCTCGGAATCCGCGCGGTGCGCGCCGCCTCGTCCCTCTCCAGCTCGCAGTCATCACCAGCGGTACGGATCATCGGCGCCTGGTGCCTGATCGTCTGCCGGCCGGCGGCGAGCGGCCTGGCCCAGCCGCTGGCGAGCAGCTGCTCAGCTTCGGCGGTGCGCGAGAACCCGCCTATCAGGACCGCCGCGCTGCTTCGGTGCGCGCGGAGCAGCAGCACGTCCCTGGCGTGCGGGTAGGGGCAACGCGGTTCAGCGTGCAGGTCATCGCCATCGTCCCAGATGATCACCAGGCCGAGGTCGGCGACCGGCGCGAACATGGCCGACCGGGTACCGATCACCATGCGAACCTCGCGCCGCCTGACCGCTAGCCACCTGCGGTAGCGCTCGGCCGGGCCGAGCTTGGCCGACAGACTGACGAAAGCGGCGTCGCCGGAAGCGGCCGACATGGCTGCGGCGAGCAGTTCCAGGTCGCGGGCGTCGGGCACGACGGCGAGGACGCCGCGCCCGCTGGCGCGGGCGGCGGCCGCCGCCTCGGCGATCTCGTGCGGCCAGTCCTGGCCAGGCAGCGCGGCCCAGACCGCACGAGGCGTGCGGCCACTGGCGAGCGCGGTGAGGTAGGACTGGCCCGCGGGGTATCTCGCCCACGGCCCGCCGGCTCTCGGCTGCCAGCCGGGTAGCGCGACCGAGGCTGGCGCCGGAGCCGCCACGGTCGGAGCCGCCACGGTCGGTGCCGGCACCGTCGGAGCAGGCATGGTCGGAGCAGGCATGGCCGGAGCCGGCACCGACGGAACTGGCGGCGGGGACTCAGCTGACGCGTGCCTGGGCGGGATCGCCAGCCGCAGGACGTCAGCCATCGTGCCGCCGTACCTGTCGGCGACGGCGCGCGCCAGCCCGGCTATCTCGCCGGCCAGCACCGGTTCGGCGGACACGACCTTGTGCAGGAAGGCGAGCTTGCCCTCATGCTCGCTCGACTCCGCCCGCTCGACCAGGTACCCGGCGGTCAGCCGGCCAGAAAACCTTACCTTGACCCGGCAGCCGGGCACGGCCGTTTCGGACATGGGCTCCGGCACGAGGTAGTCGAACAGCCGGTCCAGGTGCGGCAGCGGGACGTCAACGGCTACCCGGGCGACCGGCAGGCTGGCTGCGGGCACCTGCGCGGCCTGGCGCGCACGTGCCGCCGGCCGGCCTGCTCGCGGTCGCTCGACGAGCCGCTGGGTCACAGTCCGGCGGCCGCCCTCAGCGCGTCGGTCTTCTGCGTGCGCTCCCACGGGAAGTCGGGTTCCTCGCGGCCGAAGTGGCCGTAGCTGGCCGTCTGCGCGTAGATCGGCCGCAGCAGGTCAAGGTCGCGGATGATCGCCGCCGGCCGCAAGTCGAACACCTCGAGCACGGCATCTTGGATCCGCTCGACCGGTATCTGCTCCGTGCCGAAGCACTCGACGAAGAGACCGACCGGCTTCGCCTTCCCGATCGCGTAGGCGACCTGGGTCTCGCAGCGTTCCGCCAGCCCGGCGGCGACGACGTTCTTCGCCACCCAGCGCATCGCGTACGCGGCGCTGCGGTCCACCTTGGAGGGGTCCTTGCCAGAGAATGCACCGCCGCCGTGCCGCGCCATGCCGCCGTAGGTGTCGATGATGATCTTGCGGCCGGTCAGCCCGGCGTCGCCCATCGGCCCGCCCACTTCGAACCGGCCGGTCGGGTTGACGAGCAGCCGGTAGTTGGCGCAGTCCAGCTCGAGTTCCGCCACGATCGGCTTGACGACTCGCTCCTGGACATCGGGCAGGAGCAGCGCCTTGAGATCGATCGCCGGCGCGTGCTGAGTGGAGACGACGATGGTGTCGAGCCGTACCGGCTCGTTGCCGGCGTACTCGATGGTGACCTGGGTCTTGCCGTCCGGCCTGATATAGGGGATCTCGCCATTGCGCCTGACCTCGGACAGCCGCCTGGCGAGCCGGTGCGCGAGCATGATCGGCAGAGGCATCAGCGCGGCAGTCTCGCGGCAGGCGTAACCGAACATCAGGCCCTGGTCGCCCGCGCCCTGCCGGTCGAGTTCGTCGTCACCCTCGCCCTCGCGGTGCTCGTAGGCGTGCATGACGCCCTGAGCGATGTCAGGTGACTGCGATCCGATGGACACCGAGACGCCGCACGACGCGCCATCGAATCCCTTGGCCGATGAGTCGTAGCCGATCTCCAGGATCTTGTCGCGGATTAGGCCGGGAATGTCCACATATGTTTCCGTGGTGACTTCTCCGGCCACATGGACCTGGCCGGTAGTAATCAGTGTCTCGACCGCTACCCGGCTTCGCGGGTCCCCCTTGATCATCGCGTCGAGGATGGCATCACTGATCTGATCGGCCATCTTGTCCGGATGACCCTCAGTGACCGACTCAGATGTGAACAGGCGACGAGCCACTTGGCACCTTTCCTCGCTTGGGGACCTCGCCGAAGTTTAGCCGGGCAGTCCGCCGCCAGCCGCAACCGCAGGCGGGCGCGGCGCGCTGGACGAGCCTTGGCTTGGCGCCGCTGGCAACACCGCCCGGCCTGGACAGGTGATCAGCCGAGCCTGGCGACCACCAGGTCCCAGATAACTTCAGCGAGCACCTCCTTAGGGCCGCGAGGCACCGTTGTGCGCTGCCCGTCTGCTCCCAGGATCTCTGCCTCATTGTCGGCTGTGCCGAACGCCAGGCCGTTTCCTACCCGATTCATGACGATCAAATCGCATCCCTTAGCCGCGAGCTTAGCCGTGCCATTGGCGATCAGGTCGCCGGTCTCGGCACCGAACCCGACGATCACCTGACCAGGTCGTCGCAGGTCTACTGACAGTTCGCGCAGGATGTCGGCGTTCTCGGACAACTCGATCGGCCCGGGCACGCCGCCGGTCTTCTTGAGCTTCTGCCCGCTCCTCACCGAGGGACGGTAGTCGGCCACGGCGGCGGCCATCACGATCGCATCGGCATCCCTCGATGCGACGAGCATGGCGTCCCGCATCCGTGCGGCCGACACCACCTCGATCACCTTGGCGCCGGCCGGATCAGCCAGCCCGGTATTCGCGGCGACCAAGGTCACCCCGGCGCCCCTGGCTACGGCGGCCCTGGCGACGGCATATCCCTGCCGACCCGACGACCAGTTGCCGATGAAGCGCACCGGGTCGATTTCCTCGCGCGTGCCGCCCGCCGACACCACGACCTTTCGGCCGGCGAGATCGGCGAACTTCGCGGTCGCGCCCTTGCGCAGCACCCGCTCAGCGACCTCGAACAGCTCAGCCGGCTCAGGCAA
The DNA here is from genome assembly GCA_035716545.1 of Streptosporangiaceae bacterium. Taxonomy (GTDB): domain Bacteria; phylum Actinomycetota; class Actinomycetes; order Streptosporangiales; family Streptosporangiaceae; genus Chersky-822. The sequence goes on along the minus strand of DASTJM010000096.1, from coordinate 128,384 downwards.
GCGGCCAGGACCGCTGTCCGGGCCTGTGAGCCGCCCCGATGCGGGCTCGATCACGACCGCGCCGCGTTCGCGCAACGTCGCGACGTTGGCCACCGTCGCCGGATGCTGCCACATCTCGGTGTGCATGGCCGGCGCGAACACCACCGGGCACTTAGCCGTCAGGAGCACGTTGCCCAGCATGTCGGGCGCCAGGCCGGATGCCGCGCGGGCGAGGAGATCGGCGGTCGCGGGCGCGACAAAAATCAGGTCGGCTTGCTGGCCGAGCCGCACGTGAGCGACCTGATGGGTGTCCTGCCACGGGCTCGTGCGCACCGGCTCCCCGCTGAGCGCTTCCCAGGTCTCAGCGCCCACGAACCGCAGCGAGTCCTCAGTCGGCAGAACGTGAACCTGGTGGCCGGACTCGGTAAGCAGCCGGAGGAATTCGCATGCCTTGTAGGCGGCGATACCGGCACCCACGCCAAGGACGACGCGCATCGGGCTGGCCTGACAGGCGTCAGGTGGCCGGGATCTCCAGCTGCTCAGCGTGCAGCATTCCCTCGCTGATCTCGCGCAGGGCGATCGAGAGCGGCTTCTCCTGGACCCTGGTCTCCACCAGCGGGCCCACGTACTCAAGCAAGCCCTCGCCGAGCTGGGCGTAGTAGGCGTTGATCTGCCTCGCCCGCTTCGATGCCATGATCACCAGGCCGTACTTGCTGTCCACCACGTCGAGCAGCTCGTCGATCGGCGGATTGATGATTCCTTCGAGGGCGGGAGTGCCTGCCACCGTCTGCCTTCCTGATCGCATGCCGGTAACTTGACCGGCTTGGCCGACATCAAGGCTACCAGCTGTGCGCAGACATCCTTGACTGATGTGTTGACAAGCGTGAGATCGAACTCTGGCTCGGCCAGCAGCTCGTCCCTGGCCGCGGCGAGCCGCTGCCGCATGACGTCCTCGGCCTCCGTGCCCCTGGCGCTCAGCCGGCGCACGAGTTCGTCCCAGGATGGCGGCGCGAGGAAAACAAGCAAGGCGCCGGGCACAGCAGCCCGGACCTGTCTCGCCCCGGCCACGTCAACTTCGAGTAGTCCAGGCAAACCCGCCTGAAGTCGCTCAGTGACCGGGCCGCGCGGGGTGCCGTAGTAATTGCCGGCATATCGCGCCCATTCGAGCAACTGCCCGGAGGCCGCCATTTCACGGAACTCCGCCTCGCCCACAAAGAAGTACTCCCGGCCGTGAACTTCGCCGGGCCTCGGCTGCCGCGTCGTAACCGAGATGGAAAGCCAGACTTCAGGGCTGTGCAGCCTGATTGCTTCGATCACCGTGCTTTTCCCGACAGCCGACGGGCCGGATAGCACAGTGAGGCGTGCTGGCGGCAATCTTTGCGAATCCAGTGCCCCGTACTGTGCCACGCGGAAACTGCGCGGGCGCGCAGGGACGAAGTGATCGCACTCCGGGTTCTGCCGACTAGCCGGATCAGTCACCGATGCCATTCCTCCGTCCCCGCGCGGTGGGCTGCCCGCAGGGTTCACACCTCGCGGAACTCGTTCTCAAGCGCCATCCGCTGGTTGGCGCCGAGTCCGCGAACCCGCCGCGACTCGGCTATGCCGAGGCGCTCCATAATCTGCTTGGCGCGGACCTTGCCGACACCAGGCATTGACTCGAGCAGTGCTGACACCTTCATCTTGCCAACGACATCATCGGTCTGGCCCTCTTTGAGGACCTGAGGCAAGGTTGTTGAAGCGTGCTTGAGCCTGTTCTTGATCTCCGCACGCTCCTTGCGAGCCTTTGCCGCCTTCTCGAGAGCGGCTGCCCTCTGGTCAGGGGTCAGGGGAGGAAGAGCCACGCGTGGTCACCTCGGGTTTCGTATCGAAAAACTCTGTTCGCGAGGGGAAACTAGCGAGTTCAGCCCGCCGCGACAACACAAACCTCCGTTTGGCACGTCACAATTTATCCAATATTACCTAGCGAACACAGCTAGGCACTTACCGTAAGTATTACTCGAAGGCCACCGTCGGAAAAGGCGGCCTCACGACACCAGCGGTCGCAACATCATCGTTGCTCTCATCAGTCACTTTCGCATCTTACGTAACATCGGCACCATCCCCAAGGCCAGCCGGGGGTGCGCCGGGGTACGCCGCGCGGCGGCTGGCACCCGGCGCTGGGACATCAGGCCGCACGGTACGCGCTGACCGGAGTTGACGCACCGTGGCCCAGCGCGCAGGCGCACGATGCCGCCGAGTGCCGGTTTCACGATGCCCGCAGGGCCAGATCGCGGCCCGCCGGGTGACGGCCCGCGCTGCGGCCGGGATTCCGGCGCGGCGGCGCTGTGCGGGCGCGGGCGGCGGTCTGGGCGGCGGCGCGGCCAGTGTCTCCCGCCGTCCAGCATCCGGCGGGTAAGCTTCCCTGACCGTGCCCGCGCGGGGTTGCCGGAGTGGGCGGTGCCCGGTGCCCGGTCCTCGCGGGCGGGAGTGTCCATGCCTGGCAGGAGGCTCCCCGGCACCCGGACGGGATCCAGCACCATCGTGGAGCGTTGCCCGGCCGCCGGCGGAGCGTTTTCGCATCCTGGAGTCGTTGCGCCGGGGTCGCATAGCCCGGTCAACGCTCCTGAATGCGAAAACCCTCCCAGCGGGTCGCGATAATGCTCCTTGGCTCGCCTGCCGCGCGATCGCCAGCACAGTTCCGGCGCGGAAGGCGGGCATTCGGGAGTTGCCGCCAGCGTCCAGCGGCTGGCGGTTCCCCGGCGGCGGCGACAATGCAGGTCGGTGCCATGCGCTCCCGGGAGTCTCAGAAAGTCTCCAGGGCTACCGCCAGCGCGAATGTGTTATTTCTCAGGCACGGCGCCGATCGGGCTTCCAGGCCGCCTCAGGGCGCGGTTCAGGGCACAACGCCAGGGCCTCCGGCGTCGGCCCTCGAACATCGTGCGGCAGGCAACGGCCGGCTGCGCCGTGGCCGTCTCGTCTCCCGGGGGCAACAACGGCAACGGCAACGTGGTCCGCGCCGGCTGACCGGCGCTGGCGCGAAGGTGTAAGCAGGCGGCAGCACCATCCCTGTTTGCAGACCAACGTGGTCGCTGCTGTCGCGAGGCCCGGGCCAACAGCAACGCGGCCCTACCTGATGTCGTCCCGACAGGGTGCTGAATTTAGGGAGACCGGGCGTCAGCCTGTGGCCGTTGCCGTGCCCGGGGCCCGGTTTTCATGATCGCGGAGACTTCACCGCGCTTTACTGGGAACCTTTTCACAGCGGGGAAAGTTCACCGCTCATAGAAGAGAAAACGCTCCCGGACACGAAAACTCCCCCCGCCGCAGCGGACAACCCTCCCCGAACCCGGCCCGGCCACTGACGACCCGCCCCGAACCCGGCCCGGAGCACTGAAACCCGGCCCGGAGCACTGAAACCCGGCCCACACCCGGCCCGCAGCACTGAAACCCGCCCCGCGGCACTGAAACCCGCCCCACACCCGGCCCGGAGCACTGAAACCCGGCCACTGACGACCCGCCCCGAACCCGGCCCGGAGCACTGAAACCCGCCCCGAACCCGGCTCCCAGCACTGAAACCCGTCCCGAATCCGGCCCGAGCACTGAGCGGCGCGCAGTCACGCTGGGTCGGTGACCGGGCGGCGCAGCTCAGCGGCGATGGCTGCGGCTGCGGCGCCCGGGTCGGCCGACTTCGTGATCGGGCGGCCGATGACCAGCAGGTCGGCGCCGTCGCGCAGAGCCTGCGCAGGGGTTGCGACCCTGGCCTGGTCGTCATTTGCCTGGCCCTGCGGGCGAACGCCGGGAGTGATCAGCGTGATGTCGGGGCCGACGGCGGCGCGAACCGCCGCGACTTCCCTGGGCGAGCAGACGAGCCCCCGGGCACCGGCCCGCACGGCGAGCTCGCCGAGCCGGCAGGCGGCTGAGCTGACCGGGCCGGCCAGGCCGAGCTCGTCCAGATCCGCGTCGTTCAGCGAGGTCAGCACGGTGACGCCGGCGATTATGCAGTCTGGCAGCGCGGCGACGGCCGCCTTGATGGCGGCCGGGCCCGCCGCCGCTTGCACGGTCAGGATGTCCGGCCGCAGCTTGGCCACCCCGCGCGCGGCACCGCCAACTGTCGCCGGGATGTCGTGCAGCTTGAGGTCGAGGAACACATCCACGCCCCGGGCGCCGCGCACGGAGGCTACGACCTCCGGGCCGTACCTGAGATAGAGCTCGAGCCCGATCTTGAGGGTGCTGACGTGCGGCGTTACCTGCGCAGCCCACTCCGCCGCAGTGTCGAGATCAGGCGCGTCGAGTGCCACGGCAATCGGGGCACGAGTCGTCATGGTCCTTCCCCATCCTCACTTCGGCAACGCGTTTCGCCAGCGAGCCAAACGCTCGGTTACTACCTCAGCGCGTCGAGGTCACGCCGGACATCGAGGTACGCCGGACATCGAGGTACGCCGGACATCGAGGTCACGCCAGACGCCCAGGTCACGCTAAGGCCGACGTCATACGCGGGCGCTCCTGATCTCGTGCGCGGCTCCGACGACCTCGGAGATCCGCGCGATTCCCTTGCGGGCGAGCTCATCGTCCAGCTCACGCAGGATCCTTGCGCAGGCCGACGGGTCGTGGAAGATCGCCGTGCCGATGCTCACCATCGACGCCCCGGCCAGCAGCAGCTCGAGCGCGTCCTTGCCGGTGAGGACGCCGCCCATGCCGATAATCGGCACGTCGGGCAGCGCGGCGCGCACCTGCCAGATGCAGCGGACGGCGACCGGCCGGATCGCCGGGCCGGACAAGCCGCCGGTCAGCCCCGCCAGTACCGGGCGCATCGTGTCGGTGTCGATCGCCATCCCGAGCAGCGTGTTGATCATCGAGAGCCCGTCCGCGCCAGCCGACACGCAGGACCTGGCGATCGCGACGATGTCGGTAACGTCCGGTGACAGCTTCGCGAACACGGGCAGGTCATAACGAGCCCGTGCCCGCACGGCCTCGATCACCGCCCCGGCGTCGACCGGATCGCAAGCGAAGACCTGGCCCCGGTGCTCGACGTTCGGGCAGGAGATGTTGACCTCGAGCGCGGTCACTCCGGCAGCGTCAGAGAGCCGGGCCGCCAGTTCGGCGTACTCGTCTACCGTGCTGCCGGCGATCGACACCACGGCCCGCGCGCCTCGCGACAGCAGCCACGGCAGGTCACGCTGCAAGAACGCGTCGATACCCGGTCCCTGCAGCCCGATCGAGTTGAGCATCCCGCTGCTCGTCTCGGCCATGCGCGGCGTCGGGCGCCCGGCGCGGGGCGCCAGCATCACCGACTTGGTGACGATCGCGCCGATCTTGGAGACGTCGATGAACTGGGCCAGCTCCCGGCCGGAGCTAGCGCAGCCCGAGGCGGTAAGGATCGGGTTGGGCAGCTCGGTACTGCCTAGCCGCACCCGCAGGTCAGGAGCCATGGCCATGTCTCCGTCCGCCCTCTGCCGCCCGGCCGGCCCCGCCGGCCGCCGGAGGCGACGGCGAAGGGGACAGCGAGGGCGAGCTCGCCGGCACTCGCCGCATCTTGGGCTCCCAGCCGGGTGCGCCGAACGCGTCGAAGGGGATCGTGCCGATGTCGTCCCAGCGGACCTGCTCGCCGCGGAACACGGGTCCGTCCACGCACGACCGAACCATCCTGGTGATGCCGTCGCCGCCGACCACCGGCAGCACGCAGGTCATGCATACGCCCACCCCGCAGGCCATCGCTTCCTCGACGGCGACCTGCACCGGGATGTCATAGCGGCGGGCAAGCGCGGTGACCTGCCGCAGCATCCCCATCGGGCCGCACGCGTAGATCACGTCGGTCCGCGCTTCATGGATGACCTGGCCGAGCATGTCCGTGACGATCCCGCGCACGCCGAGCGAACCATCGACCGTCGTGATCGTCGCCGAGCGCCCCGTCCGCCGGGCCGTCAGCGCACCGAACACCTTGTCGCCGCTCGCCGCGCCGAGCAGGAAGTCCACCGAGCACCGCCGCTCGCGCAGCCGGTCGGCAAGCGCGAACAGCGCGGCGCTGCCGTAGCCGCCGCCCACGAGCAGGCAGCTGACCGGATCACGCGGGACCGGAAAAGGCCGTCCAAGCGGGCCGGCCAGGTCGAGTAGCTCCCTGGCCCGCCGCTCAGCAAGCCACCGCGTCCCCCTGCCCCCGGCGGAAAAGATGAACTCCACCGTGCCGCCATGGTCAGGCCTGACGTCATGGATCGAGAACGCGCGGCGCAGCAGCATCGAGGTATCGGGCCCGCCGACCGCGACGGAGACGAACTGCCCCGGCCTGAACCTGGCGGCGATCCCCGGCGCCACGATCGTGATCGCGTAGTAGGCGTCGATCTGGCGCACGGTCAGGACCGTGCCCCTGACCTGCATCGGGCCGGACTCCGCGTCAAGCTCGCTGGCCGTCATCTCGCCGGCTCCCCAGACCCCGCCCCCGCACCGCGGATCTTCGCCGCGTGCTGCTGCAGCGACCGCACTCCTACCTCGTTCCTCATGATGGCCTCGATTCCCTGGACCACCGCGGCAAGCCCGGCCATCGTCGTCACGCAGGGCAAGCCGCGCCGCACGGCCGCCGTCCTGATCTCGAAGCCGTCCCGGCGCGGACCAGGCTGGCCTGGCCAGCCGAACGGCGTGTTGACCACCAGGTCAACCTGCCCCGCAAGTATCCGCTCCACGATCGTCAGCTCGCCATCTTGGCCGCGGCCGTCGCTGTGCTTACGCACGATCGTGGCATGTACCCCGTTCCTGCGCAGAACCTCGCCAGTTCCGCGTGTCGCCCAGATCTCGAACCCTAGGTCAGCAAGCCTCTTGACCGGAAAGATCATCGCCCGCTTGTCCTTGCTCGCGACCGAGACGAACGCCCGTCCCTTCACCGGCAGCGCGCCGTAGGCGGCGGACTGCGACTTCGCGTACGCGGTGCCGAACAGGTCGTCCACGCCCATGACCTCCCCGGTCGACCGCATCTCGGGGCCAAGCAGCGTGTCCACGCCCGCGCCGGACGAATCGGCGAACCGGTTGAACGGCAGCACTGCCTCCTTGACCGCGATCGGCGCGTCGAGCGGCAGCGTGCCGCCGTCGCCGGCCGGGGCCAGCAGGCCGTCGGCACGCAACTGCGCGATCGTCGCCCCGAGCATGATCGCCGTCGCGGCCTTGGCGAGCGGCACGGCCGTCGCTTTCGACACGAACGGCACCGTCCTCGACGCCCGCGGGTTGGCTTCGAGCACGTAAAGCACCCCGGCGGCGATCGCGTACTGGACGTTGAGCAGCCCGCGTACCCCGACGCCGCGGGCGATGGACTCGGTCGAGGCGCGCACGGCGTCGATGTATTCATGCCCGAGCGTGATCGGCGGCAGGGCGCACGCCGAGTCGCCAGAGTGGATCCCGGCCTCCTCGATGTGCTCCATCACCCCGCCCAGGTACAGTTCCCTGCCGTCGAACAAAGCGTCCACATCAATCTCGATGGCATCATCAAGGAACTTGTCGATCAGGACGGGATGCTCGGGGCTGGCCTCTGTGGCCCGCCGTACGTAGGAGTGCAGCGTCGGCTCGTCGTAGACGATCTCCATCCCCCGCCCCCCCAGCACGTAGGACGGCCTGACCAGCACGGGGTAACCGATCTCGGTCGCTACCGCCGCCGCGTCGTCAGCAGAGAGCGCGGTGCCGTGCCTGGGCGCGAGCAACCCGGCCGCGGCGAGCACGGCGCTGAACTCGGACCTGTCCTCGGCCAGGTGAATGGCCCGCGGTGAGGTGCCGAGGATCGGCACGCCGGCCTCTTCCAGCGAGCGGGCGAGTCGCAGCGGCGTCTGGCCGCCGAGCGACACGATGACCCCGGCGACGGGGCCGGCCGCCTGCTCGGCGGCCACTACCTCAAGCACGTCCTCCAGCGTGAGCGGCTCGAAGTACAGCCGGTCCGAGGTGTCGTAGTCGGTCGAGACGGTCTCGGGGTTGCAGTTCACCATCACGGTCTCGAAGCCGGCCTGCGCGGCGGCGAAGCAGGCATGGACGCAGGCGTAGTCGAACTCGATGCCCTGGCCGATCCGGTTCGGCCCGCTGCCGAGGATGATCACCTTGGGCCGGCCCGACGGAGGTACCTCGTTCCCCTCGTCGTAGCTGGAGTACAGGTACGGCGTCGCCGCGGCGAACTCCGCGGCACACGTATCCACCATGTGATACACCGGCCGGACGCCAAGCTCGTGCCGCCGCAGGCGTACCTCCTGTTCGCTCCTGCCGGTCAGCTGCCCGAGTTGCGCGTCCGAGAACCCCGCGGACTTCGCCGCGACCAGGCCGGCCTGATCGAGTGACGAGGGGGCCCCGGCAATCCTTTCAGCGTGCTGTTCGATGGTGTTGATCTGCTCGATGAACCAGGGGTCGATGCCAGTCGCTGACGCCAGCTCAGCCACGGTGGCGCCGGCGCGCAGCGCCTGATGCAGGCTCGACATCCGGCCGTCGTGCGGCACGGCGCAGCGGGCGACGAGTTTCGCGCGGTCGCCGGGCGCGGTGTCCCAGCGCAGCGGCGCGCTGGAGTTCTCCAGCGAGCGCAGCGCCTTCTGCAGGGCCTCGCCGAACGAGCGGCCGATCGCCATCGCCTCGCCGACCGACTTCATGTGCGTGGTGAGCACCTGGTCGGCGGCCGGGAACTTCTCGAAGGCGAACCTCGGCACCTTGACCACGACGTAGTCAAGCGCCGGCTCGAAGCTCGCCGGAGTCAGCCCGGTGATGTCGTTGCGGATCTCGTCCAGCGTGTATCCGATCGCCAGCCTGGCCGCGATCTTGGCGATCGGGAAGCCGGTCGCTTTCGAGGCGAGAGCGCTTGAGCGGGAGACCCTCGGGTTAAGCTCGATCACGACCAGGCGGCCGGTACGCGGATGCACCGCGAACTGGATGTTGCAGCCGCCAGTGTCCACGCCGACCGCGCGCAGCACCGCGATCGCCAGGTCACGCATCCGCTGGTACTCGCGGTCGGTGAGCGTCATCGCCGGGGCGACCGTGACCGAGTCGCCGGTGTGCACGCCCATCGGGTCCACGTTCTCGATGGAGCAGACGACCACGACGTTGTCATTACGGTCACGCATCAGCTCCAGCTCGTACTCTTTCCAGCCCAGGATCGACTCTTCGAGCAGCACCTCGGTGACCGGGCTGGCGTCGAGCCCCGCGCCCGCCATCCGCCTGAGCTGAGCCTCGTCGCGCGCGATGCCCGAGCCGGTGCCGCCGAGCGTGAACGAGGGCCGCACTACAACCGGGAAGCCCAGGTCAGCGGCGGCTGCGGCGCATTCGCTTAGCGAGTGGCAGATCGCGCTGCGCGGCACCTGCCCGCCGAGGCCGGTCACGATCTCCTTGAACCGCTTGCGGTCCTCGCCGGCCTTGATCGCCTCGATGTCGGCGCCGATCAGCTCGACGCCGTAAGCGGCCAGGGTGCCTGCCTCGTGCAGGGCAACGGCCGCGTTCAGCGCGGTCTGGCCGCCGAGCGTGGGCAAGATCGCGTCGGGCCGCTCGGCGGCGATGACCTTCTCCAGGATGTCGGGCGTGATCGGCTCGACGTAGGTGGCATCGGCGAACTCGGGGTCGGTCATGATCGTCGCCGGGTTGGAGTTCACCAGGCTGACCCTGATTCCTTCTTCGCGCAGGACCCGGCAGGCCTGCGTCCCCGAGTAGTCGAACTCGCAGGCCTGGCCGATGATGATCGGACCCGAGCCGATGACGAGCACGGAGTTGAGGTCGGCGCGCTTGGGCATCAGGCGTCACGCTCCATCAGCGCGCAGAAGTCTGCGAACAGGCCGCGGGCGTCGTGCGGGCCTGGCGCGGCCTCCGGGTGGTACTGCACGGAGAATGCGGGCCGGTCGCGCAGCGCAAGGCCCTCGACCACGCCGTCGTTGAGGTTGACGTGCGTGATCCCGGCGGGCCCGAACTCTGTGTCGAAGGTGTGCGCTGGCCCGGGCATGGCGACGGCGAAGCCGTGGTTGTGGCTCGTGATGTGGACCTTGCCGGTCCTGATGTCCCGCACTGGTTGATTCACTCCGCGATGACCGAAGCGCAGCTTGTAGGTGTCGAGCCCGAGCGCCCGGCCCAGGAGCTGGCTGCCCAGGCAGATGCCGAAGACCGGCACCCGCTCGGCGAGCACGCCGCGCAGCGCGGCCGTGGCGTAATCGCAGGCCGCCGGGTCGCCGGGGCCGTTGGAGAAAAACACGCCATCGCAGCCGGTCGCCAGGATCTCCCGGGTGCTGCTGGCCGCGGGCAGCACGTGAACCCGGCAGCCGAGCCTGGCCATGGCCAGCGGGGTGGCCGCCTTGATGCCCAGGTCGACGGCCGCGACCTGGTATCTGGTCGCGGTCCCCCGCGGCGGCTCGACCACGTAGGGCTCGGGCGTGGACACGATCCGCGCGAGGTCGGCGCCGATCATGCCCGGGCTGGCCCGGACCTTCTCACGGAGCTCGCCGGGATCGGCCGTGGCGGTGCTGATCGCGGCCCGCATAGCGCCGCGTTCTCGCAGGTGCAGCGTCAGCGCCCTGGTTCCGGTGATTGCGATCGCGGTGATGCCGCGCGCCCTGAGCTCGTCGTCGAGCGTGCGGGCGGACCGCCAGCTCGACGCGATCGGCGAGGGGTCCCTGATCACGAATCCGCTTACCCAGATGTCGCGGGACTCATGGTCCTCGTCGTTGATGCCGGTGTTGCCGATGTGCGGCGAGGTCATCGCGACGATCTGACGGCAGTACGAAGGGTCGGTCAGCGTCTCCTGATAGCCGGTCATCCCGGTGTTGAACACGGCCTCGCCGAAGCTCTCACCCTCCTTTCCGAAACTGGTGCCCCGAAATGTCGTGCCGTCTTCGAGCACGAGCAGCGCTGGCGGGCGGAGGCCGGCGGCCAGGCTGGGGCTTACCTGGCTCACCGGGCCAGCCCGCCGTCGAGCACGGTCGGCGTGCCGCGCAGGAACGTGGCGATCACCTGTCCTGGCAGCTTCATGCCGGCAAAAGGCGTGTTCCGGCTGCGGGAGGCGTGCCTGGCGGGGTCGACCGGGGTGATCGGGGCCGGGTCGTACAGCACCAGGCTGGCCGGCTTGCCTGCCGCGATCGGCCCGCCCTGGCCGGCGCTGCCGTAGTCGCCGCTGAGGCGGCCGATCGCCGCCGGCCGCAGCGACATCCGGTCGGCCACCGCCTTCCAGTCGAGCAGGCCGGTACTGACCATTGCCTCATGCACCACCCGCAGCGCTGTTTCCAACCCCGTCATGCCGAAAGATGCGATGGACCACTCGGTCTCCTTCGACTCGGCCGGGTGCGGGGCGTGGTCGGTGGCCACGCAGTCGATGGTGCCGTCGGCGAGGCCATCGCGCAGCGCGGCGATGTCAGCGGCCGTGCGCAGCGGCGGGTTGACTTTGTAGACCGGGTCGTAGCCGGCGGCCAGCTCGTCGGTCAGCAGCAGATGGTGCGGGGTCACCTCGGCCGTCACGCGCCAGCCCTTCGACTTCGCCCAGCGGATGATCTCGACCGACCCGGCCGTCGACACGTGGCAGATGTGCAGTGCCGAACCGACGTGCGCGGCGAGCAGGCAGTCCCTGGCGATGATCGCTTCCTCGGCGACCGCGGGCCAGCCGGTGAGGCCCAGCCTGGCCGACATCTCGCCCTCGTTGAGCTGCGCGCCCTCGGTCAGCCTCGGCTCTTGCGCGTGCTGGGCGATGACGCCGTCGAACGCCTTGACGTACTCAAGCGCGCGGCGCATCAAGGTCGCGTCGCTCACGCAGTGCCCGTCGTCGGAAAACACCCTGACCCGCGCCGCCGAGTCCGCCATCGCGCCGAGCTCGGCGAGCTGGGCACCGGCAAGCCCGGCGGTCACCGCCCCGACTGGCTGGACATCGCACCAGCCAGCCTGGCGGCCAAGCCGCCAGACCTGCTCGACCACCCCCGCGGTGTCGGCGGCCGGCTCGGTGTTGGCCATGGCGTGCACGACCGTGTAGCCGCCGAGCGCGGCCGCCGCCGTGCCGCTCGCGACCGTCTCGGCGTCCTCCCGGCCCGGCTCGCGCAGGTGCGTGTGCAGGTCAACCAGGCCGGGCAGCGCGATGAGGCCGTCGGCGTGGATAGTGCTCGCGCCAGGGCCATTGCCGCGGCTGGTCCGGCCGGCCGGCTCCACCTCAGTGATGAGGCTGCCGTCGATCGCGATGTCGGCGGGCTCGCCGCCGAGCAGCCTGGCGCCCTTGATCAGCCAGCCGCTCACGCGATCGCCTCCGCCGGCTCGGTCGCGGGCACCTGCCGCGCCGGGGATCCGCCGATGGACCCGGCCAGCGATCCGCCGAGCAGGAGGTACAGCACCGCCATCCGGACCGCTACGCCGTTGGCGACCTGCTCCACGATGGTCGACCTGGGCGAGTCAGCGACGTCCGCGGCGATCTCGACGCCCCTGTTCATCGGCCCGGGGTGCATCACGATCGCGTGCTCAGGCAGCAGCGCCAGCCTGTCGCCGTCCAGCCCGTATCTGCGGCTGTACTCACGAACGCTCGGGAAGTACACCTGGCCCATGCGCTCGTGCTGCACGCGCAGCATCATCACCACGTCGCTGGCGGGCAGGACGTCAGAGAAGTCGTAGCTCACCTCGCAAGGCCAGGTGCCGACCGCGACCGGCAGCAGCGTGGGCGGCGCGACCAGCGTGACCGACGCGCCAAGCGTGCGGAGCAGCCAGACGTTGGACCTGGCGACCCGGCTGTGCAGCACGTCACCGACGATGGCCACGTTCAGCCCGCCGAGCTTGCCAAGCCGCCGCCGCATGGTAAAAGCGTCGAGCAGCGCCTGGGTCGGATGCTCGTGCGTGCCGTCCCCGGCATTGATGACGCTGCCCCGCACCCACTCGGCCAGCCGATGCGGCGCGCCAGATGCGTTGTGCCTGATCACGACCGCGTCCGCGCCCATCGCCTGCAAGGTGAGCGCGGTGTCCTTCAGGCTCTCGCCCTTGGCCACGCTCGAGCCCTTGGCCGAAAAGTTGATCACGTCGGCCGAAAGCCTTTTCGCTGCCGCTTCGAAGGAGATCCTGGTCCGCGTGGAATCCTCGTAGAACAGGTTGACGACGGTACGCCCGCGCAGCGTCGGCAGCTTCGGAATCTGCCGTTCCGCGAGCTTGGCGAGTTCTTCCGCGGTGTCGAGGATCGCGGTCGCCTCGTCGGCGCTCAGGTCAGCCGCGGAAATCAGATGCCGGTTCACTTGCCCGCCTCCTGCCGCTCCCCCATGGCCTGAAGCGTGACCGAGTCCTGGCCATCGGTCTCGGTCAGCAGCACCTTGACCGCCTCGCGCTTGGAAGTCGGCAGGTTCTTCCCGACGTAGTCGGGCCTGATCGGCAGCTCACGGTGGCCCCGGTCGATCAGGACAGCCAGCTGCACCACGCGCGGCCTGCCGATGTCACCAAGCGCGTCAAGCGCCGCTCGCACGGTCCGGCCGGAGAACAGCACGTCATCGACGAGGATGACGACCTTCCCGTCGATGCCCGCCGACGGCACCTCAGTATGCCCCAGCGTCCGGGCAGGCCGCAGCCGCAGGTCATCCCGGTACAAAGTGATATCGAGCGAGCCAACCGGGACTTCGACTCCCTCGGTCTGCGCCAGCCTTGCGGCGAGCCTGCCCGCGAGCGGCACACCCCTGGTCGGGATGCCGAGCAGGACAACTTCCCCGGCGCCATCGGTCCGCTCGAGGATCTCGTGCCCGATGCGACTCAGCGCCCGCCGGATCTCCTCCGGCCCGAGGACCGACTTCCCAGCCCTCGCCGTCTCTTCCTGGGTGATTTCAGCCATAACCAAGACCTCCTTCCCCGCCTCACTGGACGGGCCTTAAAGGACGTCGAACGTACGCAACCTACCAGTACCGCCCGGCAGCCCCAGGACCGGCACGCGGGCACGGCCTCATCCAGGGTTGTCTGTGGTCCTGGTGGAGGGTTTACGGGTCCGGGAGGTTTTTCGTGCTCCACGACGAAAAACCTCCCACACCTGACAATGCTCCACCAGGAACCCGAAAACCCTCCCCCAAGCGGCCTCTGAAGTTCTCGCCCTTGCGCTGGAGCGCCATCCATGGGTCATTGATGGGCTAGTCGTCGGCCGCCGCGGCGAACCGCTCTCAAACGCCAGCGACCGCTTGCCCGATGTCGCGGACAGTGGCGGATCGGGAGTTACCCCAGGCACGAGCCGGATCAGGACCCCTGGACTCTGGAACGTGACCGCCTCGGTAGGCTGTCTCCCCTGTTGCCACAGCACGCGTAAGTTGAACCAGTTTTTGCCGTTCGGCTTGACCTTGTCGTGCTCTCGGCCTACCGTCACTGTCCGTAACCAACTCTCACCACCACTGTGTAAGGCCAGGGAACCGGATAATGCCATCTGATTACGCGAAAACTCTCGGCGCGCGGCTGCGCGCCATCCGTACGCAGCAGGGGCTGTCCTTGCATGGGGTGGAGGAGAAATCCCGCGGCCGTTGGAAGGCTGTAGTCGTGGGGTCTTACGAGCGCGGCGATCGGTCGGTCACCGTGCAAAAGCTTGCGGAACTTGCCGAGTTCTACGGCGTTCCTGTCTCAGAGCTGCTTCCGGGAGACTCGGCGCCCGGGGTGCTGACGCCCGCGCCGAAGCTAGTCATTGATCTTGAGCGCATGGCCCAGCTCCCCAAAGAACAGGCCGGCCCGCTTGCCCGCTACGTCGCCACCATCCAGAGCCAGCGCGGCGACTACAACGGCCGGGTGCTCTCTATCAGGCACGAAGATCTCCGCTCCCTGGCGGTCATCTATGACAAGACGCCCATGGACCTGACCGAAGAGCTGATCAGCTGGGGAATCCTGGACTCAGCCGCCCGCGGAGCCATCGAGCCGACCTGAACGGGTTACGGGGCCGTTCAGCACGGGGGCATTTGTCACATGGCCTCGCGCAGCGGCAGCAAGGACTGTGCCGGGACGCCGAGCGCGCTCTCGGCCAGGGACACGAAGGTCTCGGCATCACGCAGCAGCTCATCCGCCTCGCGACTCGACACCGCGCGCGGCAGCCCAGCCTCAGCCGCGGCGCGCTTGCCCGCGCCGGCCGCGAAGAAGGCGGCCCACTCGCTGAGTGTCGGCTCAACTCGCGGCAGCAGCTCCCAGACGCTCAGCGGTCGCCTCTTGCGAGGTGCGGCGGGCTCGGCCCGCGCCGCCACGATCGCGGCGGCGGCGCGAAGCGCCGCAAGGTGAGCACCGACATACCGGCCGCCGGCCGATGGGTCGCTCTCAGCCGCCACAAGACCGTGGCGAGCCGATTCGAGCAAGGCAAGCGCCGATGGCGCGACCCGGCAACGCGGCCGGTCGGGGCGAATCTGCGTGCTCGCGGTCATGTCAGCTCCTTCATTCCGGCTGCGGGCCGGCCAGGCAGGGCGCTTCCCCACGCCGCACCTGGCCGGACCCAGGTAGCCAGAGGGGTGAGGCTACCGGGCTCTCCCACAGCAGTATTCGAACATAGATTCGGTCTAGTGTCCAACTGTTTGCCGCTGCGTTCGAAGGTATCGAAAGGGTCTGACAGTCAAGTGCCGAACAGACGCGCGACCACTACATCGCGACCGCCGCGCGGCGGTCGCGTAGTCTTGTGGAGATGGCTACCGGCACCATTGTGAGCGAACTCACCAGCCGGCAGTTCCTGAGCGAACTTGACGTCGCTGTCGCAATCTACGCCGATGCGATGGAGGCCGATCCGGTGTTGCTGCCCGGCCGACGCGACCTGATGCGTCGGCACGCCGGGTACCCAGCGTTCCGCGCTCTGCACGCTCGCGCCGCGGTCGCACGTCCCGCCCCCGACCCGCGCCCCGCCCCCGACCCGCACCCCGCCTCGGCCCCGCGGCCAGGCGAAACCGAGCTCGAAGTAGTCGGATTCGCCTACGGTTTTCACGGCCAGGGCGGCCAGTGGTGGTACGACGCTGTCTGGACCGCGCTGACCGGCGCGATCGGCATCAGGTCCGCCGCTGACTGGCTCTCTGACTGTCTCGAAGTGGCCGAGGTGCACGTCAGCAAGGAGCATCAGCGGGCCGGGATCGGCACCCGCATGCTCACGACCCTGACGAGCGGCCGCCGAGAGCGCACGGCGGTGCTATCAACCCCGGACCGGGACACAACAGCCAGGCGCCTGTACCGGCGAATGGGCTTCGCCGAACTGCTGGCCGGCTACATCTTCCCCGGCGGCAGCCCGCCCTACGTGCTGATGGGCGCTGAACTGCCGCTGCGCGACCCGATGGCCGCACCGATCCGTGATTTGTCGGCGAGCCCGAGCATCTCGTAGATCTCACCGGTCGCGCGCGACCCGTTCAAGGTGTAGAAATGCAGTCCGGGCACGCCCTCATCGAGCAGCCGCTGGCACATCCCCGCCGCGTACTCGACCCCGATCTTGCGCACGGTCGCGCGGTCGTCAGAGTGCGCGCGCAACTGGTCAGCGAGATCCCGCGGGAACCTGGCGCCCGAGAGCGTGATTATGTTGTCGATCATCCTCACGCTGGTGATCGGCATGATACCGGCGATGATCGGGACATTACAGCCCCGCCTGCGGACCTCGTCAGCGAACCGCAGGTAGTCATCCACGTAGAAGAACATCTGCGTGATCGCGAAATCAGCACCTTCAGCGCATTTTTCAACAAAGAAGTTAATGTCAGATTCCCGGCTGACAGCCCGGTTGTGGCCCTCGGGGAAGGCGGCCACTCCGACGCAGAATTCGCCAGCGTCCCTGATAAGGCGTACCAGCGCCGATGCGTGGTGCAATCCCTGCGGGTGCGCCTGCCACTCGGCGGACGGGTCGCCGGGCGGATCGCCGCGCAGCGCCAGCACGTTGCACACCCCGACAGCGGCGTAGGAGCCGATGACGTGCCGCAACTCGGCGAGCGAGTGGCTGACCGCGGTCAGGTGCCCGACCGGGGTCAGCGTCGTCTCCTCGGCGATCCGGCCGGTCACGCGCACGGTCCTGTCCCTGGTTGTACCACCGGCCCCGTACGTTACCGAGACGAAGGTCGGCGCCAGCTGCTCGAGCCGCCTGATCGCGAGCCAGAGTTGCTGCTCGTCAGCGTCTGTTTTCGGAGCCATGAACTCAAACGAGAACGACCGGGCACCAGAAGCGAGCAAGTCCCTGATCAGCGGCGCGTGACGCGGCGCGGGTGCAGCCATCACCCTAGGGTACGGCCTTGGCCGCCAGATGCCGAGGCCAGGACCTCAGTTGAACAATTGCCGTCAGCGGCTTCGCAGCCTCTTGGCGAGTCTCGCCGCGGCCGCCCCGGGGTCGTCGGCGTCCGTGATCGCCCGCACGACGACCACCCGGCGAGCCCCGGCTTCGAGCACGTCGTCGAGGTTGGTCTCGTCGATACCGCCGATCGCGAACCACGGCCTGGTCGCCGCGAGCCCGGCGACGTAACTGATCAGCGACAGGCCGGCGGCCGGGCGGCCTGGCTTGGTCGGGGTGGCCCACACAGGTCCGGCGCAGAAGTAGTCGGCGGCGGAGTCCGCGACGGCGGCGTCGGCTTGCGCCTGCGAGTGAGTGGACAGGCCGATGATGGGACGCGTGCCCAGGATCTGCCTGGCGATAGCGCCTGGCAAGTCATCCTGGCCGACGTGCAGCACGTCGGCGCCGGCGGCAAAGGCCACGTCCGCGCGATCGTTCACCGCGAGCAGCGTGCCGTGCCGGTCACACGCTGCCCTGAACGTCGCCAGCAGCCGCAGCTCGTGCCCGGCTTCCAGCCCTTTCTGCCGAAGCTGCACAATGTCCACGCCCGAGCTGAGCACCTTGTCGAGGAAGGATGCCAGGTCCCGCCGCCGTTCCCTCGCATCGGTGCACAGGTACAGGCGGGCGCGACCAAGCCGCTCGCGCAGCGCGCGCCCTTCGACGCCGATGCCGTCATGGCCGTTGCTGATGCCGCTCACGCGGCCATCTTGTCACGGCCGGACCTCGGCCCGGCGCGGCCCGCCGCTGCCGGGCGCTGCCGGGCGCTGCCGTGTCCGGCCTTGCGCGACTCGCTCGCCGTTGCCAGCCGGCGGTCGAATCCAGTCAGAAAGCCAGGGCCTGCGCTCGCCTGTTGACCTCGCTGCACCGGTGCGCCGCGATCGCCTCGATCGGGCTGCCAGGCAGCGTCTCATCCGCGGTGAACAGCCACCGCATCGCCTCGGCATCGCTGAAGCCGCAGTCGAACAACAACGTCAGCGTGCCGTGCAAGCCGCGTACGACCTGGTCGCCGCGCAAGAACGCGGCCGGCACGCCGAACGAGCCGTCAGGCCGCTGGACGCCAAGCAGCTTGCGGTCGCGCAGCATCTGCTTCACCCGGCTGACCGGCATGGACAGCCGCTCTGCGACCTCGGATACGGTGAGCCATTGACCGACGTTAGCGTCGGATTGGGGGTCGATCTGTGCCACGTCCACATCCTTTCCCCATCATGGCCAGCAACCAAACCAGGGGAAAAATCTCCAGGTCAGCAGCTCCCTGATGGCCCAGGACGACCAGCGCCGTGGAGGCCCAGGTCAGCCCGCCGCCGCGCGGAGTCCCGGTCAGCCACCGCGCGGAGTCCCGGTCAGCCACCGCGCGGAGTCCCGGTCAGCTCGCTGCCGCGGAGCGGAGCGGGATAGCCGGATCGATGACCTTCGCGACATCAACTGGCGTGGCCGACTCGATCAGGCGGCGGCCCTGCATCAGGTCCTTGGGCGAGTCGACCGTGAGCACCGCCAGCAGCCGGTCGCCAGCCAGCCAGCACACCGCCCAGCGCGGTTCGGCTGGATCGCCGCGCCTGACCAGCCGGTCCGCGCCGGCGTGGTGGCCGGCGTACTGCAGCATCCGGCCGAACTGCTCGGACCAGAAATAGGGCACCGGATCGTAGTCCTGCCCGGCGCCGGTGAGGTCCGCGGCCAGCGCGACCGGTGCCCTGAGCGCGCCATCCCAGTGCTCGGTGCGCAATCGCCGGCCGAACCTCACCGACCAGAATGCGGCGCAATCGCCGACCGCGTATACCGCCGGCATCGATGAACGCAGCCGGGCGTCCACCACTACCCCGTTGGCCAGCTCGATCCCGGACGACTCGAGCCAGCCGACATCTGGTCTGACGCCGACGGCCGTCACAATCTCATCGGCGGCCAGGAAGCTGCCATCGGCGAGGCTGAGCCCGCCTTCCGCCACCGATTCGACGGTGTGGCCGGTCAGCAGCTCCACGCCGGCCTGCTCGTACCACGGCGCGGTCAGGGCGCCCACCTCCGCACCCACCGCGACGGCCAGCGGCGCGCTGCCCGCCTCAACGACAGTGACCTGGCAGCCTCTGGCGGCTGCCGCCGTCGCCAGCTCGGCGCCGATCCAACCCGCGCCGATGATGGCGAGCCTGACACCAGGACCTAGCGCAGCGCGCAGCCCGAGAGCGTCATCGGCAGTGCGGAGAAACCGCTGTTTGCCCGGCCCTGGCAGCGAGATCGGGCGCGCTCCGGTCGCGATCACCAGGCGGTCGAACGCGTGCTCGGCGCGGTCAGTACGGACTGCGCCGTCAAGAAGCTCCACCGCCCGTTCCCCCAGAAGCACTGTCGCCTCGAGCGAGCCGAGTTCCTCGCGTAGCGTCGTGTCATCGACGGCGCCGGTCATCAGCTGCTTGGAAAGCGGCGGACGATCGTAGGGTGCCCTGTGCTCCGCGGAGATCATCGTCAGCGCTCCGCTGTAGCCGGCAGCCCGCAGTTCCTCCATCGTGCGCAGGCCAGCCAGGCCGCCGCCGGCTACGACGATCTGCTCCGCCACGACCCGCACCTCCCTACCGGACCCGCCCGCCAGCCACCTAAGCCGCCAGCCAGCCGCCTCAGCCGCCAGCCAACCGCCTCAGCCGCGCGCCATCGCGCCCTCAGATGTCGGAGCATCGTATCTGGCGCGCATGCCACGCTAAGCTAGGGTGCTGACGCGCGGGAGCCCGGTGCCGACCGGGCTGAGAGGGCGGCTGCGTAGCCGCCGACCGCAGAACCTGATCCGGGTCATGCCGGCGAAGGGAGCGCACGGGCACGGTGACTGAATCCCATCGATCCGGCCAGGTCAACGCTGACGTCCTGATCATCGGCGGCGGCGTGATCGGGCTCTCCATAGCGTGGCGGGCGGCGCAGCGCGGGATGCGCGTCGCGATAGCCGACCCCGATCCCGGCCGCGGTGCCTCCTACGCCGCGGCCGGGATGCTGACGCCGGTCGCTGAGGCCGCCTACGCCGAGAGGGCCCTGTTCGAGCTTGGCAGCGCGTCGCTGCGCGAGTACCCGAGCTTCGCCGCCGAGCTTGCCGAAGTGGCCGGCCTCCCGGTCGGATTCCGGCAGACTGGCACGCTGCTCGTCGGCTACGACGCCGATGACATGGCCATGATCGCCGAGCACGCGACCTTGCGCGAGGATTTCGGCGTGCCAAGCGAGCGCCTGACCGGGCGCGAATGCCGCAAGACCGAGCCGCTGCTCGGCCCGGCAATCGGCGGCGGGCTGCTGGTGCCGGACGACGCGTCGATCGATCCAAGGCTGCTGACCTCGGCCCTGCTTGCCGCCCTCGTCAAGGCCGACGTCACCTGCGTCAGGCAACTGGCGGCCCGGCTGCTGATCCATGATGGCAAGGCAGCGGGCGCGGAGCTCGCTGACGGCAGCACGGTCGGCTCCGGCCAGGTGGTTATCGCCGCCGGCTGGGCCTCGGCCAGGCTGACCGGACTGCCTCCAGAGGCCGTGCCCCCGGTGCGCCCGGTCAAGGGGCAGATTCTGCGGCTCGGGCCGTCACCAGCGACCTTGAGTTCCGGCCTGCCGCCGTCGCTGCTCACCATGACCGTGCGCGGCATCGTGCAGGGCTCGTCGGTCTACCTGGTGCCTCGCGAGGACGGTGAACTCGTGATCGGCGCCACTCAGGAAGAGCTTGGTCAGGATACGGCCGTCACCGCCGGCGGGATCTGGCAGCTGCTGCGGGACGCGCGGGCGATCGTTCCCGGCATCACCGAACTCGAATTCGCCGAGGCAGTAGCCAGGCTGCGGCCAGGCACCCCCGACAACGCCCCGGTCATCGGGCCATCCGCTCTCCCTGGACTAGTGCTCGCCACCGGGCATTTCCGCAGCGGCGTGCTGCTCGCTCCGGTGACGGCTGACCTGATCGCCAGCTACCTGCAGACCGGCTCGCTGGCGACGGGCGCGACTCCCTTCCTGGCGCAGCGGTTCGCTTCACCAGCCACAATTCCTTCCGCCGCGGGCATGGCGAGCACGGTTCCCCCTACCGCGAGCACGGTTCCCCCTACCGCGGGCACTGCGACCTCGGGGCCTTCCGCCCCGGGTACTGCCGCCGCCGGCCTGGCCGATCGAGAGCAGTCATGGAAATAGTCATCAACGGAACGCCGCATCAGCTGCCAGACGACGTTTCGCTCGAGCGAGCCGTTCAGCTGATCTCAAGCGCCGCTGCCGGCGTCGCCGTGGCAGTCAACGGCGACGTCGTCAGGCGCGCGTCCTGGCCGCACACACAGCTCGCGGCCGGAGATCAGGTCGAGGTGCTGACCGCCGTGCAAGGAGGCTGACGTGACCAACCCGCAGCTGCACAAGCCGCATGCTGACGAGGCACCCGCCGACGACGCGCTGGTCCTGGCCGGCGAGAAGTTCAGCTCTCGCCTGATCATGGGCACGGGCGGGGCGCCAAGCCTCGACGTGCTCGGCCGCGCGCTCGCGGCCTCGGGCACCGAGCTGACCACCGTGGCGATGCGGCGCGTCGACCCGTCTTCGAGCGGCTCGGTTCTCGACTTGCTTACCACCCAGGGCATCAGGGTGCTGCCGAACACGGCCGGCTGCTTCACCGCGGCCGAGGCCGTGCGAACCGCGAAGCTCGCGCGCGAGGCGCTCGGCACCGACTGGGTCAAGCTCGAGGTCATCGCCGACGAGGTGACGTTGCTGCCTGACCCGGTCGAATTGCTCGACGCCGCTGAGCAACTCGTCGCGGCGGGGTTCATCGTGCTGCCCTACACCAACGACGATCCGGTGCTCGCCAGGCGGCTCGAGCAGGCGGGATGCGCCGCCGTCATGCCGCTCGGCGCGCCGATCGGCTCCGGGCTCGGGATCAGGAACCAGCACAACATCGAGCTCATAGTCGCAGCGGCTAGCGTGCCGGTGATCCTGGACGCGGGGCTAGGCACCGCAAGCGACGCGGCGCTGGCGATGGAACTCGGCTGCGACGCCGTCCTGCTCGCAAGCGCGGTCACCCGGGCCCGTGACCCTGAGCTGATGGCGACCGCGATGCGCTCAGCCGTGAACGCCGGACGGCTCGCGTACCTGGCCGGCCGGATTCCCCGGCGACGGTACGCCAACCCTTCGTCACCGCCTGTGGACAGCTAGCTCGCCATCGTGTAACCAGGCTCAGGGGAAGCACCCTGCCCCTACACTGTTGCCGATGGATACCGCCCTTTCGCCTCCTGTGGGCCAGCTGCTAGGCGGCCGGTACCACGTGGGCTCACGGATTGCGCGCGGTGGCATGGCGACGGTGTATCTCGGCACCGACACCCGGCTCGACCGCGTCGTGGCGCTCAAGATCGCCCATCTTGAGCTGTCGGACGACGCTGAGTTCGTACGAAGGTTCATCGGCGAGGCGCGATCGGTCGCGCGGCTGTCAAGCCCGAACGTGGTCGGCGTCTACGACCAGGGCACCGACGGCCCGCTGCACTACATCGCGATGGAGTACGTCGCCGGCCGCACGCTGCGGCAGCTGCTCATCGAGCGCGGCCGGCTGAACGCGCGCGAGGCGCTCGACATCATGACCGGCGTGCTCAGCGGCCTGGCGGCCGCGCATCAGGCCGGCATCGCGCACCGCGACGTCAAGCCGGAGAACGTGCTGCTCACGCCGGCCGGCGAGGTCAAGGTTGCCGACTTCGGCCTCGCCAGGTCAGTCGCCGGCGCCGTCCAGACCAGGGGCGGGATGATCATCGGCACGGCGGGCTACCTGGCACCAGAGCAGGTGTCAGGCGGCGGCTCAGACGCCAGGACCGATGTCTACGCAGCCGGCATCATGCTCTTCGAACTCCTGACCGGCAAGCAGCCGCACACCGGCGACAGCCCGCTCGCGGTTGCCTACAAGCACGTGAACGAGGTTGTCCCAGCACCCTCGGCCGTCCTGCCCGGCGTCTCGCCCGCGCTCGACGCGCTCGTGGCCATGGCCACGAGCCGCGACCCTAACCTGCGGCCTGCCAACGCCGGGCAGTTCCTGCGCGCAATCGACGAGGTCAGGAACGGGCAGCACGTGGCGGGATCGGCACCGTACCGGGCCCGGCCGCACGCCGCGCCAGCGGATGCCGACCGCTTGGGTCGCGCCCCGTACGGCCAGGACTCTCATGACCAGGACGCTTCCCAGAACCCTTATGGCCAGAACCCTTATGGCCAGAACCCTTATGGCCAGGACTCCTATAGCGAGAACCCCGGCAGCCAGAGCGGGTACGCCGCCGGCCCTTACTCGCCGCACCCCTACCAGCCGGAGCCGGCCAGCGCGGATTCCCGCGCGCCAGGCATCTACGGCCCAGATCCCCACAGCGCCGGCTCCCACAGCGCCGGCTCCCACAGCGCCGATCCGTACAGTTCCGGCAGCTACGGCTCGGGCACGTACGACAGCGGCGCCTACCGATCGGACCTGTACGGTTCCGGTCCCCACAGCATGGGCCACCAGCACCAGGGCCCGCACGTCACCAGCCAGTACAACTCGAGCCAGCACAACTCCGGGCAGAACGACGGCGGCCGCTACCCGGATCGGGGCGCCATCGGCGCCTCCGCGCTGCCCTCGCTGAGCCCGCAGTCAGCCGCGATGGTGCCCGCGCCCACACCGGACCTGTCCGAAGCGGTGAACCATACGCTCGTCGTGCCGACCGGAGCTGGCTTCGACGACTACCGGGGCTACTCAGGGCGCCGCTATGACGACAGTGACTACGACAGCTTGTACCGCGGCGGATATCGCGGCCACCGGGCAGTCGGCCACCAGCCAGAGCCGTTGCTCCAGCGGCTCCTCTTCGGCAAGCGCCTCTGGTTCGTGCTCGGCGGCGTGGTAGTGGTCGTGGCCATCGGCCTGACCACCTGGTGGCTAAGCGCTGGCCAGTACACCAAGGTCCCCGCGCTGCGCGGCATGACCAGGGCAGCGGCGTCGGCGAAGCTTGACGCGCTCGGGCTGACCATGCGGGTGGGCCAGTCCAGGCACAGCGACCTGCCCAAGGGCGAGGTCCTCGCCATGTCGCCGGCCCCGGGATCCAGCGTAGGTAACGGCTCGCAGATCACCCTTACCTTGTCGCTGGGACCGGCCATGGTTCAGGTGCCCGACGTGACCGGGCAGCCGCTCAGCCAGGCCGAGGATGCGCTCAGGCAAGCGCACCTCAAGCCCGGCACGGTACGCAAAGCGACCTCGGGCACCGTCCCGGTCGGGGACGTGATCACCACGAACCCAGTCGCTTACAGCACCTGGCCGCAGACCAAGCCGGTGGGGCTGACCATCAGCGCCGGGCCTGGCCTGGGCAACTTCATCGGCCAGCCGCTGCAGACCGCGCAGGCCGCCGCGCAGTCGGGCGGCTTCACGATCAACGCGGTACCCGACATCAAGAGCAGCCAGCCGGCAGGAACGATCACCGGCCAGTCTCCGCCGCCCAACACGCCGATCAAGCCGGGCGAGGTCGTCACGGTCCGGGTATCGCAGGGCCCGCCAACCGTGGACGTACCCAACGTCGTCGGCATGCCAGTGCGCGAGGCGATCAAGGTGATGGAGCAGGCAGGCTTCCAGGTGACCGTTAACGCCGAGGGCCCGGGCGACCGGGTGGGCAGCTACTCTCCGACCACGCCGCAGCCTAAGGGCAGCACTATCACGCTGAATATAGGTCTGCTCAGCGGCCTGTGACGCGTCTAGGCCGGTCGGTGACCGGGCTAGAGCGCCGGTCCCTCGCCTGGCTGCTCTGTGTAGGAGTAACGCTGCTCGCGCCATGGATCGGCATTGTTGTGATAGCCGCGTTCTTCCCAGAAGCCGCGCCGGTCGCGCTCCAGGTACTCGATCGCGCGCACCCACTTCACGCTCTTCCAGCCGTACCTGGACGGCACGACTAGCCGCACCGGCTGCCCTTGCTCAGGGCTCAGTTCGCGGCCCTCGCGATGGGTAGCGAGCAGCGTGTCCGGTGCAGTCAACGCGGCCAGCGGCAGATTGGCGCTGTAGCCGAAATTGGCCCACACCATCACGTGCGTCGCGGCCGGCGCCGGAGGCGCGGCCCGCACGAGACTGGCCGCGGCCACGCCTGACCAGGTAATCCCGAGAACGGTGAACTTCGTCACGCAATGAAAGTCGGCGATCATCTCGGTGCGCGGCAGTTCCCTGAAGCTGTCCCAGTCCCAGAACCCCGGCCGGCCCGCGGCTGTGGCGCCATAGACCTGCAGGTCCCAGTGGGCCGGGTCGAAGGCGGGCACCGGTCCGTAGTGCATCACGGGCATCGCCGCCTGCACGTGCTGACCGGGCGGCAGCCTGGACCGGCCATCCTCGTCATCGGCCGGCCGCCTGGCACGGGGCGCCCGGCCATTGGCTCCCTGACGCTCGCCCCGGCCAGGCGGGCCGGTCCCGTGCGCGGCTGCTGCGTCGGGGTGCCTCATCTTGCGCTGACCTCTCTTTCCGGCCCCGTGCTGGTCAGGTACTGCGCCATCTTGTCACCCAGCAGGAACGCATCGATCAGCGGCCGGTCACCGCCAGGCAACGTGAATGCGCTACGCTGCTGGGCGTGGGTTGTGCGCACTGGTTCTTTTATGGCTACTCTCCCGGTACGGGGGAGGTAGCCCGCTAGACGCTGCGCAAACGCTCAAGCGGTATTAATCTCCAAGCCCCCGGCCGGGAAAAGGCCGGGGGCTTTCGTCATTATGGAAGCGTCAAGGAGGACAAGATGGTGATCGTAATGGCCCCGGAGGCGACTCAGGCCGATATCGTGTCCGTGGTCGACCTGGTCAGAACCGCCGGTGGCGAGGCCTTCGTGAGCCGCGGCGTATCGCGGACGATCATCGGCCTGGTTGGCGATGTCGAGCACTTCGGGTCGCTGAATTTGCGCAGCCACAGCGGCGTCAGCGACGTCATGCGGATCAGCGTCCCCTACAAGCTCGTCAGCAGGGAACATCACCGCGAAAGGTCGGTGATCAAGGTAGGGGGCGTTCCTATCGGCCCGGGCACAATGACGCTGATCGCCGGACCGTGCAGCGTGGAGACCCCGGAGCAGACCCTGGCCGCCGCCCGGATGGCCAGGGCCGGCGGGGCGTCCTTGCTGCGCGGCGGCGCGTTCAAGCCGCGCACGTCACCTTATGCGTTTCAAGGCCTGGGCGAGGCTGGCCTGAAGATCCTGGCCGAAGTTAAGGCGGAGATCGGGTTGCCCGTCGTCACCGAAGTCGTCGACCCCGCTGACGTTGACCTCGTCTGCTCCTACGCCGACATGCTGCAGGTCGGCACCCGCAACATGCAGAACTTCGCGTTGCTTCAGGCCGTCGGATCAGCGGGCAGGCCCGTCATGCTCAAGCGCGGCATGAACGCGACGATCGAGGAATGGCTGATGGCCGCCGAGTACATCGCCCAGCGCGGGAACCTCGACATCGTGCTGTGCGAGCGCGGCATCCGCACGTTCGAGACCGCGACCCGCAATACGCTCGACATCAGCGCGGTCCCGGTCGCGCAGCGGCTTTCGCACCTGCCGGTGATCGTCGATCCGTCGCACTCGGGCGGCCGCCGGGATCTGGTGCTGCCGCTCAGCAGGGCAGCCATCGCCGTCGGCGCCGACGGCGTGATCGTGGACGTGCATCCAGAGCCCGCCAACGCGCTCTGCGACGGCGACCAGGCCCTCACCGGGGACGACATCAGCGACCTGGCGAGCGTGATGAACACCATGCCCGCCCTGGTCGGCCGCAGCCTGGCCGGGTCGACCGCCCCGCTCGCGTCCGGGCACGTCTAGGAGTGCCCTTCGGCTCGCGTGGCGCTTCTCGCGTGGCGCTTCTCGCTGAGCCCTAGCCGGGGCGGTACTCCTGTGCCGTCCCGGCTAGCCCGGCCGCCAGTTCGTCGATGTCCAGCCTGGCCTCGATCTTGTGCAGGTCGGCGACCCTGGCGCGGGTCTCGACTTGCTTCGGCAGCAGGAGCGAGCAGCAGTCCTGGTCTGGGAGCTGAGACAGGTCCAGGGTGCTGATCCTCCTGGCTTCGGCCATGATCTCGGTCTTGTCCAGGCCTATCAGCGGTCGCAGGATCGGCAGCGTGACGGCTTCGTCGAGCGCCGTGATGTTCGCCAGAGTCTGGCTGCTGACCTGGCCAAGCGAGTCACCGGTCACCAGCGCGGTGGCACGGACCCGCGCCGCCATTGCCTGAGCGGTCTTCAGCATCAGCCGTCGCTGTGCCATGATCTGCAACTTGCCCGAACCCGACGATGCAAGCCGCTGCTGCGCCTTGCCGAACGCAATCACGTACAGCCGCGACCCGCGCTGGTACCTGTCGAGCTGGCGGACGAGCCCGTACGCCTTGTAGACCGACTCGGGACCGGTCAGCGGCATGCCTGAAAAGTGCAGGAAGGTGCAGTACAGGCCGCGGCGCATCATCCGGTAGCCGGCCACTGGCGAGTCAATGCCGCCCGACATCAGCACCAGGCCCCGCCCGCTCATGCCAACCGGCAGCCCGCCCTGTCCCGCGTGCCCGTCCGTGTACACGAAGACCTCGGACTGATCGACCTCAAGGCAGATCGTGAAGTCCGGGTGGCGCAGGTTCACGGGATTGCCATAGCGCTCACGGACCGCGTTCCCGATCACGATCGCCAGCTCGGATGAGTTCATGGGAAACCGCTTGTCCCGGCGCTTGGCCCGCACAGCGAACGAGCCGGTCCTGCCCTTCGCCAGGCTGGCTGCCGCTTCGATGGCCGTCTGAGGATCCTTGGCGATCCGCTCGGCGCGGCACACGCGCACAACGCCCATGACACGGAGCATGCGATCAGCGATCTGATCGGCTGCCGTTTCGGCCGAGATCATCGCGGTCTCACCGATCACCGGGCTCAGCACGATCACGCCGTCGCGCTGCCATAGCCTCAGGCCGATGCCGAGATCGGCGACCGCGAGCCTGATGTTATTTTGCAGCAGCCGCTCGAACTGCTGTCTATTGCGTCCCTTGAGCACGATCTCACCCAGCTTGAGCAGCACGCACGGGTCGCTTGCGCGGCTCTCAGCCGGTTCACTGAGCGTGGTCACGGGCAAAGCGGTCATGCTTAGAGTCTGACAGGTTCTGGCCGTACTATGGCCGATCCAGCGGCCGCGCTATGGCCGGCACCGCGGTGGCGGGGGACTGTGTCCCCTCCCCCGCCTTGGCCTAACCCCGGCGCTGGCGGCCTAGCCGGCGCGAGAGCTTCCGCCTCCGAACCGCCCGATTTCAGCCCGGATGCGCATGCTGCCTCGCCGCACGCTTCCGGACCGGGCGTGACGTGACGCACGGGAGGGTGCCGTGGCGGCTCGAGCCCGGGGCTCGCCGGACATCCTCGCCCCGGCGAGGTGGGGCCGGGCGGCTACGGGGCTGCGGACGAGCCAGTGCCGGCGCCCGCGCCGACGCGGGCCCGCATGGTCGGCAGCACCGCGTGCAATGCGCTGGCAAGTGTGCGTACGTCGGCTTCGGGCAGGTCGCTGAGCAGACCGGCGATTCTTTCGGCGTTGCGTTCGCGACGGGCGAGGAGCGCCGAGTGGCCCTCGTTCGTCAACTTGACAAGGGCGGCTCGCCCGTCGGCCGGGTCAGCGGCACGGCTCACCAGTCCGCGCTGCTCCAGTCGCTGCACAAGCTGGGTCATGGACGGCTGGGAGACCCCTTCCTCCGCTGCCAGCGTCGTAATTCGCTGCGGGCCTTGCCGGTCGAGGGAACCAAGCGTTGCCACCGCAGTCAGGCTCAGGTCACGGTTGCCCGACACACCGCGAACGACAAGCACGACCAAATCGAGCAGATCGCTCGCGGTCCGGCTGAGATCCATGCCCCATTTATATAACCCCTTGACCAGGCAGCCGGACACCGATCCGCCGTGGCCAGAACGCGGCAGCTTCGGTTCACGCTGTTCAACAGGTTCCGCAAGCTCAGGACCTGCCTGATAGCGTCTCACCAGCTTTCCCGTGTCTCGGCATGGTCAGCGCGCCCAGCGGGCTAGCCGAAGAAGACTTCGGCCTCGGCGTAGCGCTCCGGGGGCACGAGCTTGAGCTCGCTGACGGCCTGGGCTATGGGGACGTGGACGATCTTGGTTCCGCGCAGGGCGACCATGATGCCCGAGGCGCCGTCGGCTACGGCGCGGATCGCATGGATGCCGAACCTCGTCGCTAGTACCCGGTCGAACGCGGTTGGAGTGCCGCCGCGCTGGATGTGCCCGAGCACCGTCGCCCGGGCTTCCTTGCCGGTACGCAGCTCGATTTCCTCCGCTAGCATCTGGCCGATGCCCCCGAGCCTGGCGTGCCCGAACGCATCGAGTTTCTCTTCCTCGACGGCTGTGCCCGATTTCTGGCGCGCGCCCTCGGCAACCACCACGATGGGCGCGTACCTCTCCTCGAACCGCTGCTCCACGTAGTCGCAGACCTCTTCGATGTCGAAAGGATGCTCCGGGATCAAGATCACGTTAGCCCCGCCGGCCAGGCCTGCGTGCAAGGCGATCCAGCCGGCGCTGCGACCCATCACCTCAACGATCAGCGCTCGGTGATGGCTCTCGGCCGTGGTGTGCAGCCGGTCGATCGCCTCCATTGCGATATTCACCGCGGTGTCGAAGCCGAACGTGTAGTCCGTGGCACCGAGGTCGTTATCGATCGTTTTGGGCACGCCGACGACAGCCGCGCCAGCCTGCGACAACTGGTTCGCGACGCCGAGTGTATCCTCGCCGCCGATCGCGATGAGCGCATCCACGCCGAGGGCAGCCAGATTCTCGATGATCCGATCGAGCCCGGTCTTGCCGTTCTTTGTCGCCGAGTCGGCGAGCGGGTTGGTGCGAGACGAACCGAGTATGGTGCCGCCACGCGGGAGGATGCCCCGAACCGCCTGGACGTCGAGCCTTTGGGTGTCGGATTCAAGCGGGCCGCGCCAACCATCCCTGAACCCGACGAACTCGCAGCCGTGGTCGGCCGCGCCGGCCCGCACGATGGCCCGGATCACTGCGTTCAGCCCGGGACAGTCTCCGCCTCCGGTCAGAACTCCGACTCGCATCCTGGCTCCTTCCATGGCGCCTACTCGACTACGTGACAGTCACTCGCACGTCACACTAGTCCCCATGAGCGTTCTCGCGATCGATGCAGGAACAACCGGCGTCACAGCACTGATCGTTGCCGCGGACGGCAGCGTCCTGAGCCGGGGTTACTCAGAGTTCAAGCAGTATTTTCCTCGGCCGGGGCGGGTCGAGCAGGAGCCAGCGGACATCTGGGCGGCGACCCTCGCCGCCTGCGGGGATGCCATCGCCGCGTGTCCGGACCCGGTGAGCTGTATCGGGATCACCAACCAGCGCGAGACCGCGGTGCTGTGGGATCGCCATACGCTCGCGGCACCGCACCGGGCGATCGTCTGGCAGGACCGCCGGACGGCGCGGATCTGCGCTGAACTTGACGAGGCGGGCCACTCCGGGCTGGTCGGCGAGGTCACCGGGTTGCGACTCGACCCCTACTTCACCGCGACGAAGCTGACCTGGCTGGCTCGTCACGCGGCGGACGTGTGGGCTGGGGTGACCGAAGGATCGGTCGCTGTCGGCACCGTGGACTCTTACCTGATCGCCCGGCTGACCGATGGCCGGCAGCACGTCACCGACGCGTCGAACGCCTCGCGGACGCTGCTGTTCGACATTAGCGCCGGGCGCTGGTCGGACTCGATGTGCGAACTGTTCGGCGTTCCGGCCAGTGCCCTGCCCGCGGTCGTGCCGTCGACCGGCGTGATCGCGATGACCGATCCCGAGTCGTTTCTCGGCCTGTCCGTGCCGATCGCCGGCGTGGCCGGCGACCAGCAGGCGGCGCTCTTCGGCCAGGCCTGCTTCACTCCCGGAGCCGCGAAATGCACGTACGGTACAGGCTCTTTCGTGCTGTCGAACACCGGCGCTGCCGTCGTGCGGTCATCAGCTGGCCTGCTGTCCACGGTCGCGTGGATGGATCAGGCCGGCGCGCTGACCTACGCGCTTGAAGGCTCGGTGTTCGTCACGGGCGCGGCGGTCCAGTGGCTGAGGGACGGCCTCGAAATCATCGAGAGCGCCTCTGCGAGCGAGGTCCTGGCCGATTCGGTGGCGGACTCGGGCGGAGTCGTATTCGTACCTGCGCTGACCGGCCTCGGTGCCCCGGACTGGGATCCGGACGCGCGAGGTGCGATCTTCGGCCTGACTCGAGGCACGACGCGAGGACACCTGGCCCGGGCAACGCTCGAGGCGATCGCCTTCGAGGTCCGGGACGTGGTCGACGTCATGGCCTTCGAGGCGGCGGGCGTGAGCGGCCCGGGGCAAGGTCACGACCGTCGGCCGCATGGCGCTCCGGTGCGGGACGACGACCGTGGGCCAGGTGACGCTCCGGTGCGGGACGACGACCGCAGGCCAGGTGACGGCCCGGTGCAGGGGGATGGTCCGGCACCGGGTGGCGGACCTGCGCCACTGCGAGTCGATGGCGGCGCGTCAGCCAACAACCTGCTGATGCAGATCCAGGCCGACCAGTTGCAGATGCCAGTCGAACGGCCGGTGGTGGCCGAAACCACTGGGCTCGGGGCAGCGTTCCTGGCGGGACTGGCTACCGGCGTGTGGTCGTCAACCAGCGAGATCGCGGCAACGTGGCAACTGGACCGGCGATACGAGCCTGGCCGGCCCGACGACGCCGCTCACCGCCGCTGGCGCGAGGCCGTGCGCCGGTCCATGCACTGGGACAGCGGCTGATCGGAGCGAACCTGATCGGGCGCCGGTCAGGCCGCGAGGTGAGCGTGAACGGACAAGGGGGGCTCCGTCTGACGGCTGCGCAGCGCTGACTTGATCACAGCGAGCACGTAGTCAGGCTCGTGACGGATCTGACGCGGAGTGAAATGCAGTATCAAGATTCCCAAGGCCGTCATTCTCGCGTGGCGACGCATCGTTTCTTCCCGCTGCGCAGGCAAGAGATGCCATTCCTTTGAATCGGCCTCGGCCGCTACGCCCAGCTCAGGCCACCAGGCGTCAGGCACGGCGATGAATTCGTCTCCGCAATACAGGCTCGGGTTGTACATGGGCTCGGGCAATCCGCCCCGCGCGATCAACTCCCTGAGCTCGGCTTCGCTGATGGACCTGACACCGTCCGCCACTTCCGCGAGGGCAGCGCGAAACAAGCCGGAGCCTCGCTTAGGACCCGAACGCAGTTCGGCAGCCAGTTGCTCGATCGTGCAGTGCTGTGATTGCACGCCGTGGGCCACGGCCTCCCTGACAGCAGCGAAGTCATAGAGCGTACGAGCGCGATCGGCGATCGCCCTCGCCTGCAGAACGAACCGCACAGGCCCGCGACAGCACACAAGCTCTGGCATCTTCGTCGTCAGGCGCACGTTCACGAAGCCTGTGCTCTGCCGGCGTCTACGGGCAGGCACGAGCACGTCAATAGCGCTCGTACGCGGTCCTCGACTACAGATACCGTGCCAGCGTAGGGCTGCCGTCCCGGTCAGCGCACTACCTGGTCCGGCGTAGAGCAGAGCGGCCGTGTCGCGCTGATCCTGGGTTGGCGTGCCGGTGACGGTGAGATACACCCCAGGCAGCAGCGTCTGCCATCGCCCTCCGGAGCGAATGCGACCGCGCAGCATCTCAGTCGTCAGGCCCGCGTCCAGGGCCTGCCGACGGGTGACCACCAGGTGCTGGTAGTCGAGTAACTGCTCCAGCGCCTGGCGAGCTTCGTCGCGCTGCTTGGGTGCCCTGCGCGGCGCAGCGGAGTTCGGGTCATTCGATTGCCTGGTCACGATCGCGGAAGTAGCCATGGCCGCAATATGCCATGCGGCACCGACAATTACGTCCCCACGATCTCTGGCTGTCACTAATCGACAACATGGATGCGCGAATCGACACCAAATATGCAACATCAATACGCGAATCCATGCGATGGAGATGATGCCCAGGCCAGGCTTAACTCGCGATTAGCATGCTCGCCACCGACGATATGGCCGAGCACTGGCGGTTCAGGCCGATTTTCGCGCGGCTGCAGCATGTCGCCGCTCGCATTGGTGACTCCGGACGGCCTCGCGCCAGTCCCAGCGGTCGCCGAGTCGCCACCGGACGACGTCTCCACGCACGCCGCACCATCATCGCCCGCCGCACCACCATCGCCCGCCGCACCACCATCGCGAGCGGCACCAACGACGCGAGCGCCGTCATCGGCGTCCTCGGTCGAGTCCGCTGTATCTCGGTGCGCAACCCCAGTGCGCCTTTCACCAGCCGCACCACCGACCGACCCCCCCGCCAGCCGCGCCGCCGCCAGCCACGCCACCCGACCCTCCGCCAGCCGCGCCGCCGCCCGACCCCCCGCCCGCCCCGCCATCAAGGTCGTGCTTCCGCTCCGCAGCCCTCGACTTGTGCCGCTGGGCGTACTCGTCGACGTATTCCTGGCCGGATAGCCTCATGATCTGGTAGATGATCTCATCGGTGACCGCCCTGAGCACGATCCGGTCGTTCTCGAGCCCGTAGTACCGGGAGAAGTCCAGCGGCGCCCCGAACCTCACCCCCGGCCTGATCCGCAGCCGAGGAGTAATCCGCCCCGGTGGCTGGAATTCGAAGCCCCCGATCATCGCGCACGGAATCACCGGCACCCGGGCCTCAAGCGCCAGCCGCGCAACGCCGGTCTTGCCACGGAACAGCCGCCCGTCCGGCGTCCTGGTGCCCTCAGGGTAGATCCCCAGCAGGTTGCCTCCGGCCAGGACGCGAAGCCCCGTGGCCAGCGCCCGTTCGCTCGCCTCACCACCGGATCGATCAACCGGAATCTGCCCGACCCCGCTGAAGAACGCGCGGCTGAACAATCCCTTGATGCCGCGCCCGGTGAAATACTCCGACTTCGCCAGGAAGACCACCTTGCGCGGCAACGGCAGCGGCGCAAAGAAGTGGTCAGAGAACGAGAGGTGATTGCTCGCGATGATGGCGGGGCCGGTGCGCGGTACGAAGTTGGTGCCCTCGGCCCACGGCCTGAACACCAGCCGCAGAAATGGGGCCAGGATCGCCTTGACCACCCAGTAGAACATCGATCCATGATCCCACGCCGGACCGCCGCCGCGAACTCTCAGCGTGGCTCAATCCGCTGGCCAGCCGCCAGAACCAGCACTTGCATGCGACGATTCGGGAATAGAGCGGAATAGGCCGTCGAGGTCCCCGGGAAGGAACAGACCATGCCAGTGCTCCCAGGCGCGGAAGCTTACAGCCACCAGGGCGGTCCTACCGGTATCTTGCTCTGCCATGGGTTCACCGGGTCACCGCAGTCCTTGCGCCCGTGGGCCGAGTATCTCGCCGCGCAGGGCATGACCGTCAGCCTGCCGAGGTTGCCCGGCCACGGCACCACGTGGCAGGAGATGGCGCGGACCCGGTGGGAAGACTGGTATGCGGAGGTCGACCGCGCGTTCGACGAATTGCGGGCGACCACCGACGTAATCTTCGTCATGGGCCTGTCGATGGGTGCCTGCCTGGCGTTGCGGCTTGCCGAGTTGCACGGCAGTGCCGTCGGCGGGCTCGTCCTGGTCAATCCGTCGGTGACGGCGGAGTCGAAGCTGTTTTTGCTGGCCCCAGTGCTTAAGCTGGTAGTGCCGTCGCTCAAGGGCATCGCGAGCGACATCAAAAGAGAAGACAGTACAGAACTCGGCTACGATCGCGTCCCGGTCAAGGCGGCGGCCACGCTGCCTGGGCTCTGGCGGATCACGACTAAGCACCTGGACCAAGTCACCCAGCCCGTGCTCATCTTCCGGAGCACGACCGATCACGTGGTAGGTCCCGCGAACGTGGAGATCTTGAGGCGGGCGCTGCCCGCCGACCGGCTCGAGATACGAGAGTGCCCGGAGAGCTATCACGTTGCCACCCTTGATAACGATGCCGAGGCTATCTTCGCGGGAAGCCTGGACTTCGTTCGTTCCCACGAGTCTGCGGGAAAGGAATGACAGGATGGATGGATATCCGCCGCGGGCAGGACAGAGCATGATGGGGCAAAGAGGCGGGGGGCGCACGTGGGGCGCGACGTAGGCAGGGACGAAGGCAGGGATCAGGCGGCATGGCGCGACCTCGTCGCCAGGCTGGAAATCTCGGTCCCCATCGACCCTGACCATGCGCCCTGGCCCGACCGGGAGAACCTGAAGACCAGGTCACCGCAGGCCGGCTCCGGCCAAGCGCAGCCACCCGACCAGGCTGCGACCGCCGACCCGGCGGCCGCACTGCCGGGCATCGCGAGCCCAGGTGACCTGAAGCCGGCCGACGCTGACAGCGAGCCTGGCAATTCTGATGGGGAACGCAAGGCTGACAGGCGAACTCCCGCTAATGGCGGACGAGTGATCAGGCCGGCTGGCTTTCCTTGCCTCTATCAGCCGGTTACCGAGCCACCGGCGCCGGACGACGAAGCCTTGACGACTGAGCGGGAGTTGGCCGGTCCGCCGCTAGGTCCGCGCGACTACCATGTGGCCGAGCCCAGAGACGACGATCTCGATGATGGTGACAACCGCTACATTCCGCCGCCGGTGCCGCCGCAGCCCAGGCTTGATCCAGTGGCCAAGGGGGCGTGGCTCGCGCTCTTCGGCGGACCCGGATACCTGCTGATTGCGACGCTGCTTAGCTGGCAGATCGCCGGATGGGCGGCACTGGCCTGCGTCGCCGCCTTCATCTCAGGTTTCGTGGTACTGGTGGTCAAGCTCGGCGACGGCCCGTCTAAGCGCGATGGCCCCGACCAGGGCGCCGTCGTCTAGGGAAGCGCCGGCACGACAGCAGCGAACAGGACCATGCTGCTGACCGGGCCGACCGCAAACAGCAGCAGGAGTACCACGATGCGTCCGGCCGGGCCGGCCAAGCGGCCGGCTTCGGGCAATTGACGTAGCGGCCGAGGGCCGCGAGGCCCGGTACTGCGACCTGAGTTGGCTCTTTAGTGCGTGTCTCGGTTTCGGTAGCTCCAGGCACGGGCGAGCGCCGGGGTGTCAGGCGGGCGGGTTTACGGCAACGTCGCGCCTGTGCTGCTGCTGGCGGCGGGGTGCTGACGGCAACGTCGCGCCGATCTTGCCGCAGGGGCGGCAAGGTCGCGCCGTTGTTGCTGTTGTCGCTGGCCCGGGAACGGCAACGTCGCGTCTTTGCTGCTGTTCGCCGGGCCGAGGGGGCGGGGGTGGCTGCGGGCGGCGGGGTGCAGGTGTAGTGCCGGTGCGGCTGGCCGGGGACGGGGAGGCGCTGGATGCGCGGCGGTCTGGCTGTGCTCGCCGTGGTGATGGGCGGGGTCTGCGGCCTTGGCCAGGGCACGATGGCAGCTGCTGCGGGCAGGAACACGCAGGTCACAGCCTCAAGCTAAGCCACAATCCAAAATCGTGAGCCAACTCAGGTAGCGGCCGAGGGCAGCGAGGCCCGGTACTGCGACTACCTGAGCCTGGCCAGGTGAGCGGCACCGATGAGTCCTGCTTCGGGCCCGAGTTCGGCCAGCACGATCTCTGCCTGCGACCTGAATTGCCTGCCAGTCAGCCCGTGTTCGAACGCGGCCCGCACCCGGGTCAGGAAGAGATCGCCCGCGTCCGACACGCCGCCGCCAAGCACGAAGCAGCTCGGATCGAGGATCGCCGCCAGGTCGGCCAGGCCTTCGCCGAGCCAGCGCCCGATGATTTCGAAGCATCGCATGGCCGCGGCGTCGCCCTCGCGGGCCGCGATCATCACCTCGAGGCCGGTGATCCCCTCCGGCTTTCCGCCCGCCAGCTGCAAGAGCCTGACCGCGGCGCCTGGCGATCGCCTGGCGAACTCGCGTGCCTCGGCGACCAGCGCACTGCCGCTCGCGTACTGCTCCCAGCAGCCGCGGTTACCGCAGCCGCAGAGCCGGCCATCCGGAACGACCCGATAGTGGCCGGGCTCGCCTGCCATGCCCCACCGGCCGCGGTAGAGCTGGCCGTTCAGCACGATTCCGGCGCCGATCCCGGTGCCGATTGTGATCAGCATCACATGATCATGGCCACGGCCCGCGCCCAGCTTGGTCTCGGCCCAGGCAGCGGCGTTCGCGTCGTTCTCCACGACGACCGGTCTGCCGATCCTCTCCTCGACCTTTCGAGCGACCGGTTCCTCGCGCCAGGCGAGGTTGGGCGCGAACCTGACCGACGACCGGCTCTCCTCGACGAACCCGGCCGCGCCGATTCCCACGGCGTCGACCTCGTGCCTGGATAGCAGTTCACGGATCGCGTCGCTCAGCACCTCGACCGTGCCCGATGCATCGGCGGCCGGGGTCGGCCGCCTGACCATCTCGAGTATCGAGCCTTTCTCATCGACAACGCCCGCGGCGATCTTGGTGCCGCCAACATCAACTCCGATGGTCAGGCTCATGTTCAGGTTCTTTCGGCTGGTCCTGGCTGTGCTGGTCCTGGCTGTGCTGGTCCTGGCTGTGCTGATCCTGGCTGTGCTGACTTCGGCCGGCCTGGGCGCCGTTGGCCGGCTTGTCAGCGGTCAGATCCCCTGGGCGGTATGACAGTATCGCGTCAAGCCCCTCAAGCGCGTCACGCGCCACTCCGAAAAGCACGTTGGCCGTGCCGGCCAGCACCGGTCCGGCCTGCGAAGCCGCAGCGCGAGCCCCGGCCAACGCCGCGGCAGAAGCGTCAGCCATGTCCGCCGAGCCGCCCTTTCCCGGCTCCTGCGATTGCGCCTGAGCCTGCGCCATTCGCCGTGCCGCCCGGCAGATCGGGCACCAGGAGCACTCCGGTGCCTCGCTGAGCGCCTCGGGCGGTTCGGTCGTCGCAGTCGCCCACACTTCGCCAGGGTCACTCGGCTTGCCGCGGAACGCTCTCCTGACCTGATCGCCGAACTCGTCGCGCACGGTCCTGGCACTCGACTTGATCAGCCAGCGCTGAACACCATCGGCCAGTTCGGAAGCGCGCCGCTCCCACGATTCGGCCGAGCCGTTCGCCCGCCCGTTCTCGCGGTCACGCCGGTCGCCAGACGGCTCGCTCACATGCCACCACCACTCTCGCCGGCGCCCTGCTCGACGCGGCCGCGCAGGCCCTTGAGCGCCGTGTCAATTATCGTCTTCTCGGCTCGCCGCTTGATAATGCCTGGCATCGGCACGGCCAGGCCCACGGACAGCTCATAGGTCACCCGCGTGCCGGTACTCGCCTTGTCCAGCCGATAGGCGCCGGTCAGATCCGAGATCATGCTGCCGCGCTCGACAAGCTCCCAGGTGACCTCATCGTCCCCGCTCCAGGTGTATCCGAGCAGATACCGGTCCTTGATGACGCCGGCGTCGAGTGTAAAGCGAACCCGGGCGGGACGCCCGTCAGCGCCGGACTCCTCGATTTCCGCGGCGCGAACGCCAGAAGCCCACTGCGGATAGGCGGAAAAATCCGCGATCACAGCCATGATCGCCGGCTTCGGGGCGCCGATCGTCGTCGTTGAGCTTGTCTTGTCGGCCATGCTCGGAGCGTACCGTGTTCGTCTCACTCGCCTGCGAAGGCGCTTGCCGGAGTTACCACTGCAGCACGTAGGGCTTGCCGGTGGCGCGGAAATGGCCGACGTTGACGCAGTGGGTGCTGCCGACGTCGACGCTGGCGACGAGCGGCTGGTGCACATGGCCAAAGAGCAGGTAGCGCGGCTGAGTGCGGCGCACCGCGTCGAGCAGCGCTGTGCTGCCGCGTTCCATCCGCTCGGCGACCGTGTCGTAGAGCAACTCGGGTATGTCAGGCGGGATGTGCGCGCAGAGCACGTCCACCACGCCGACCGCTTCGACCTTGGCCGCGAACGCCTCGTCTTCGATCTCATTCGGCGTCCGGTAGATGGTGCGCAGCCCGCCGCCGACGAAGCCGAAGATCAGCCCGCCGATCTCAACACGCTCGCCGTCGAGCACCTGGTGACCCGCGCGCACGTAGTCGGACCACATCCGGGGGATGTCGACGTTGCCGTAGGTCAGGTAAGCGGGGCTGGGCATCGCGTCGAAGAGCTTCGCGTACTGCGCCTTAACCGCCTCGTTGATCCTGCTGGCCGGATCTCCGCCAATCGAGGCCCACAGCCGCGCGGACATCTTTCGCGCCTCATCGAACTGCTGAGCGGTACGCAAGCTGATCAGCTTCGCCGCGTTGCCAGGACCGAAGAGCTCAGCGAAAATGCCCTGCGTATGGTCTGCGTAATCCAGGAAAAGCAGCAGATCTCCCAGGCAGATCAGCGCGTCGGCGCCGTCGGCCGCCCGCCGCAGCGCATCGGTCCTGCCGTGAACGTCGCTGACCACATGGAGACGCATTGACCAACAGTAAGCAGATCGCCCCGCGGCATCCAGACCACCCGCTCGTCTGTACAAGCGTCAAAGCGGGGTACCTTCAGCTGTGAGCGACCGTACCGAGCGCCACGCCGCGATGCGCGCTAGCCGGCCGATGGTCAGCCTAGAGGAGGCCAGTTGCGCGAGTTCAGCGTCCCCGCCCTGGCGGAGGTACCAGCCACCGCGACCCTCACCGACGTCGTCTTCGGCCATGCGGACGAGTCCCCCGGCACGGTCATGCTGCGCAAGGCCAACGCCGGCAGCGGCTGGTCTGACGTGACCGCCAGCCAGTTCGCCGGTGAAGTCCGCGCGCTCGCCAGGGGCCTTATCTCTGCTGGCATCGGGCCAGGCGACCGGATCGGGCTGATGTCGCGCACCTGCTACGCCTGGACGGTCATCGACTACGCGATCTGGACGGCCGGCGCGGTTACCGTGCCTGTCTACGAGACCTCGTCACCGGAGCAGGTGCAGTGGATCTTGTCTGACTCAGGAGCCGTCGCGGTCTTCGCCGAGACCACTGCCCACGCGTCAGCGATAGGCGACAGCAAGCCAGCTTTGCCGGAGCTGCGGCACGTGTGGATGATCGCGGACCTGGCAGACCTGACCAGCCCTGATATCTCGCACGAGCAGCTCGCCGAGCGGATGGCCGGCCGGACGGCGGATGACCTGGCCACGATCATCTACACCTCGGGCACCACCGGCCGCCCGAAAGGCTGCGAGCTCACCCATCGCAATCTGCTGTCCGGCGCGCGTAACGCCGTGCAAGGCGCGCTGACGGAGATCTTCGACATCAAGGGCAGTTCGACCCTGCTCTTCCTGCCTCTGGCGCACTCGTTCGCGCGGATCATCCAGGTCGGCTGCCTGGAGTCCGGCGCGGTACTCATGCACTGGCCCGACTCATCGACGGTCGCCAAGGGCCTGCCGGAGACGAGCCCGTCGTTCCTGCTCGCCGTGCCGCGTGTGTTCGAGAAGGTCTTCAACTCGGCGCAGCAGCAGGCAGCGGCGAGCGCTGCCAAGAGCAAGATCTTCAAGGCCGCCGCCGCGACCGCGATTGCCTTCAGCAAGGCACAGCCGGATGAGTCGGGCTCGCCTGGCGGAGGACCGGGGATCGGCCTGAGGGCGCGGCACGGCCTGTTCGACCGGCTGGTCTACAGCAAGCTCAGAGCGGCCATCGGCGGGCAGGTCAAGTACGCGGTCTCGGGCGGAGCCCCGCTTGGCGACCGGCTCGGTCACTTCTTCCGAGGCTCGGGCATCACAGTTCTGGAGGGTTACGGGCTCACCGAGACCTCAGCGGCGGCTTTCGTGAACAGGCCGAGCCGAAACAAGATCGGGACTGTCGGTCAGCCGCTGCCCGGCGTCAGCGTGCGGATCGCCGATGACGGCGAGATCCTGGTGGCCGGGCCGATCGTCTTCCGAGGTTACTGGCGCAATGCCGAAGCGACTGCGGAGACCATCGACGCTGACGGCTGGCTGCATACCGGCGACATCGGGTCCCTCGATGAGGCCGGCTTCCTCAGCGTGACCGGACGCAAGAAGGAACTGATCGTCACCGCGGGCGGCAAGAACGTCGCTCCGGCGGTGCTCGAAGACTGCTTGCGTTCCCATCCGCTGATCAGCCAGACGATGGTGGTCGGCGATAACCGGCCGTTCATCGCCTGCCTGGTCACGCTGGACCCGGACGCGATGGAGCACTGGAAGGCCCAGCACGGCAAGCCGGCGGACACGCCGCTAGCCGAGCTGGCAGATGACCCGGACCTGATCGCTGAAATCCAGGCCGCCGTCGACGAGGCGAACAAGGCGGTGTCCCGGGCCGAGTCGATCCGCAAGTTCAAGATCCTGGCGAGCGACTTTACTGAAGCGAACGGGCACCTGACGCCGTCGCTCAAGGTAAAGCGCAGCGTCGTGGCCAAGGACTACGCGACCGAGATCGACGCACTGTACGCCTAGCCGCAGCTCAGGCAACAGCGGCAGGCAGTGCCACGCTGTTGCAGCCGGATGAGCCTTGCCGCCAGCAAGTCGACCACGGGTGCCCCGCCGATGCGGGGAATTGGGTGTCAACCGCTAGGCCGGCTGGCCGGCGACGGGCCGGCTCCGGGCATCCGGCCAGTTCGCCCGGACGCGTGGTACCGATGACCCTGACCTGGGGCGGCGGGGCAATCAGGCAGACAAGATTTCCGCCAGGCGGGCTGCGACGAGATCCCAGCGCCATTCCTGATCGATCCAGGCCTGGCCCTTGTCGCCCATCGACGCGGCGGCGTCTGGGTCGCCGAGTAGCTGGATGAGCCGTTCGGCGAGTTCGGCGACGTCGCCGCCGTGCACGACGTAGCCGGTCTCGCCCGGCAGGATGGCATCGGGAGCGCCGCCGGAGTCGCCGCCGATGACTGGCAGGCCGGTTGCTGAGGCTTCCAGGTAGACGATGCCGAGGCCTTCGACATCCAGTCCGGCCCGTCTCGTGCGGCACGGCATGGCGAAAATCGTGCCGGCGGCATAGTAGGCGGGCAGTTCTTCCCAGGGCACCGATCCGGCGAAGATGACCGAGCCGGCCACGCCGAGCCGTGTGACCAGCTTTCGCAGCTTGCCTGCGTAGGGTCCGTCGCCGACGATCAGCAGAACGGGCGCCGGCCCGGCGCCCTGGCACCGGGCTGCCGCCAGCACGCGCGGCCAGGCACGGATCAAGGTGTCCTGGCCTTTGCGCGGCACTAGCCGGGACACGCAGATCACGACCGGAGCGGCGGCCCCGATGCCGAGCCGCGTCCTGATCGCCGCGCTCTCCGCTCCCCCGGCTCGCGGGCTGAACTCCTCGTTGTCCACGCCTGGCGCGAGCCTGACCATCCTCGCCGCCGCCGCCGCCGACACCGCCCTGGCGAGCCTGACGCGGAAATACTCGCCCAGATACGTCAGCACATCTACGGAGTCGCCTATTTTCCTCAGCAGAAAACGTGCACCTGGGAGCATCGCCCAGCCCGCTTCGTGCCCGTGCGTCAGCGCGACGACCCTGGTCGCGCCCGCGGCGCGCAGTCCAGGGGCGAGCAGGCCGAGCGGCGCCGCGGCGCCGAAAAGCACCGCGTCGCAGCCGTGCTCGGCCAGGATGGCGCGCGCCCGCCTCGCGACTCCGGGGACGGGCAGCATGAGCGAGGTCCGATGCCGGACCACAGGAAAGGGCTGCCTGGCGTCGAATTCGGCCGCGCCCGACCAGGCGGGCGCGTAGACGACCACACCGTCGCCCGCGGTCAGCCTGGTAGCCAGAGCGTGCACAAACGACTGGATGCCGCCGCTGCGCGGCGGGAAGTCGTTGGTGACGATCAGCACCTTCGGCATGGCGATCGATACCTTACCCAAAGAGGCGGGCCGCGCCTTGCCGGACCGAAGTCCCGCGGGCGCGGCCCGTCGTCGATGGTGCTGCCAGATCTTCAGGGCCGGACGGCTCCGTCCAGTTCCTGCAGGTACCAGCCGGACAGCGGGACCTCTTCGACGTCCTGACCAGGTGTCGGGGCATCGATCAACTCGTTACCGCCGACGTACATGCCCACGTGTGAGTTGCCGGCGAAGCCGAGTATGTCGCCAGGTTCCAGATTGGCCGTGGTGAACGCGCCCGACGCGGTGTGCAGCGACACCGGCGGCAGGTCGGCCATCTGGTCGTAGCTGACCCTCGGGATCGAGACCCCGGCGTATTGCCACGACGACTGCATAAGGCCAGAGCAGTCGAAACCAGAGTTGCAGGGTCCCGTCGCGCCGAAGACGTACGGGCAGCCGATCTGGGCGAACGCGAACTTGACCGCCCTTCCGGCCGCGCCGCTGACCGGCGGCGGGGGCGGGGGCTTGCTGCCGGTGCCGCCGCCGGGAGCCACTTTGACCTTCTGCACCGGAGTCAGGTCGACCAGCAGCGTCTCCTCCTGGCCCTGGAGCTTCTTGAGCTTCGCCAGTCGCTTGCCTAGCGAGTGCTTGAGCCGCAAGATGCCTGCCCTGGTCCTGGCCGCTGCCTGCTGTGCGGTGAGCAGCTGGTGGCTGGCATTGAGATACATCCTGATCTGAGCGCTGTCGACCGCGGACAGCTCGCCGAGGATCGACGACTGATCCAGTACCTGCTGCGGCGTACTCGACGTAAGCAGCGACAGCGGCGAGTCGACCGCGCCCTGCTCGTAGGCCACGGCAGCGATCCGGTCAATCTGCGCGCGCATCGCACCGAAGGTAGCGCGATAGCGCTTTGTTTCCTTGTTGAGCAAGGTGAGCCGCTGGTTGGCCAGCGAGAGTTGCTGCAGCACCTCGTCGTATTGCTGGCCGAGCGCGCTCACCTTGTTGTTCAGCACAGACAGCTCATGCTGAACCTCAGCCACGGTCGGCTGAGGGAACGCGGCGGCAGTGCTGCCGCCCATCGTGAGCATTGCACCGGTAACGGTAAGGCTGGCTACGACCATCCAGCCGCGGGTGATGACCTTGTGAACTGACAGCGGCCTTCGCACGCGCCAGACACTCCTTCTTCCCACGTCGACTGCCAAGCGGAGACACAGGGATCCGAAAAACCGCTGGGGTTGCCGCGACCGCCCCGGATGGGGGCTCCCTGTTCACCTTGTGACCCCGGGATCTCCCGGGACCACGAACTCGGTAGTGGCCAATCACCGTCGCGTTCGATGCGACTGCCGAGCGATCGGCTGATCCCAGACACTAGTAAAGCCCAGGCTGCACATTCAACCACTTCGCGAACTCTGCCGGCCGGAATGTCGCCTTCGCTGCTTAGGTCGCGGCTGGTGTAGCGGTCGGTGTGAGATTCGCGACGGCGGGTGACGCAACCGGCTTGTTCGAGTCGCCATGACGGGCCGGTGTCGGTGTCCGGCCGTAACGTAGCGTCGTGAGTTTTTACCGGCGGCTGCTCAGGCGGCTGCTCAGGCCGCGGCTAGGCG
This sequence comes from Streptosporangiaceae bacterium, assembly GCA_035716545.1. Classification (GTDB taxonomy): domain Bacteria; phylum Actinomycetota; class Actinomycetes; order Streptosporangiales; family Streptosporangiaceae; genus Chersky-822. The sequence goes on along the minus strand of DASTJM010000096.1, from coordinate 84,194 downwards.
GATCCGGCCGCTCAGTTCCAGCGGTCAGCGAAGCCGGGCGGCCCCGCGGCTTCGAGCCCGGGGCGGCACGGCGGCCGGCGTTCCCTGCGGTCCTGCCGCCTGGCCTGATCATCGACGCTGACATCGTCGTGGTGGACGTCGAGACGACCGGCTGGCTCGCCGACGCGGCAAGCATCACTGAGATAGGCGCGATCAGGCTGACCGGGCAGGGGCCGGCCGACGAGTTTTCTGCCCTGGTCAATCCTGGTAAGCCAATCCCTGCCGCCATCACTACGCTCACCGGGATCAGCGACGATATGGTGCGCTACGCGCCAGGCATCGGCGAGGTGATGCCAAAGTTTCTCGAGTTCGCGCGGGGCAGCCTGCTGGTGGCCCATAACGCGCCGTTCGACCTCGGGTTCCTGACGGCCGCGTGCGCGGAGGCCGGCATCGCCTGGCCGCCCTGCGCGGTCATCGACACTGCCGTGCTCGCCAGGCTGATCCTGCGCCCCGGTGAGGTACCCGATCACAAGCTGACCACGCTGGCCGCCCATTTCGGCACCAGGACCAGCCCGTCGCACCGGGCACTGTCCGATGCCAAGGCAACCGCGGGCGTACTGACCGGCCTGATGTCGCTGCTGGCCGACGGGCGCCGCTCCGCAACTGCCGGCAGCGCAACCGCCGATAGCCAGGTACTAGCCGGCCCGCTCACGCCGAGCCGCTACGATTGCGCCGCGGCACAGGCGAGGATTCCCCGGATCCAGGAGGCGGCTATGGTCACAGCGATTGTCCTGATCAAGGCCAACGTGGCGCGCATCCCTGAGACGGCCGAGGCTATCGCCCAGATCCCCGAGGTCAGCGAGGTCTACTCGGTGACCGGCGAGTTCGACCTCGTCGCGATGGTCAGGGTACGCGGCCACGAACAGCTCGGCGATGTCATCCCCGGCGGGCTCAACCGCGTGGAAGGCGTCACGCATACCGAGACCCACATCGCGTTCCGCACGTATTCACGCCACGACCTCGACGCGGCCTTCTCGATCGGCTACCCCGAAGAGTCCTGACGCCAATCCCGCGCGCTGGCCGGCGGGCGCGGGCCGGCGGCCAGCGCGCGGACGTGCCTGTCCTTGGTCAAACGTCGGCTTTGAGGCGCTGGCTGGCGGCGATCCAGCGGTCGAGCAGGGCGGCGGCGGCGCCGGTGTCGATCGCCTCGGCGGCCCTGGCGCAGGCATCGGCGAGTGCTTGCGGCAGCCCCGACGTCTCCGGAACGCCGGCGTCGGCGACGAGCGCGGCGGCGGCGTTCAGCAGGACGGTGTCCCTGACCGGGCCGCCATCACCGCCGAGCACGGACCGCGTCACGGCGGCGTTGTGTGCCGGGTCTCCGCCGGTCAGGTCTTCGGGCTGGCAGGCGGCGATGCCAATCTCCGCCGGGTCGAACCTGGTCTCGCTCACCTGGCCGTCGCGTACCACCCAGACCGTAGACGGGCCGGTCGTGGTCAGTTCGTCAAGGCCATCATCGCCGTGGAACACCAACGCCGAGCAACCCCGCCCGGCCAGCACGCCCGCCAGCACAGGGCCCATCCGGGGATCGGCGACCCCGATCGCCTGAGCCGATGGCCTCGCCGGATTCGCGACAGGTCCGAGGAAGTTGAACACTGTCGGCACCCCGAGCTCACGGCGAGGGACCGAGGTATGCCGGAGCGCGGGGTGATACAGCGCGGCGAAGAGAAACACCACGCCGGTCTCCTGCGCGAGCTTCTCGGTCGCCGACGGCGGCAGGTCGATGACGACGCCAAGCGCTTCGAGCACGTCGGCCGTCCCGCAAGCGGACGAGGCGGCCCGGTTGCCGTGCTTGGCCATCCGCGCCCCCGCGGCCGCCGCGACGATCGTGCCCATCGTCGAGATGTTGACCGTGCGGGCGCGGTCGCCGCCGGTACCCACCAGATCTACCAGGCGGCCGGGGATGCTGACCGGCGCGGCGTGCGCCATCATCGCATCGGCCATGCCGGCGACCTCGCCGGGCGTCTCGCCCTTCATGCGCATGGCGATGCCGAAGCCGGCGATCTGAGCCGGGCTCGCGGCGCCCTCCATGATCTCGTTCATCGCCCAGGCGGCTTCGTCGCCAGTGAGCGGCTCGCCCTTGATCAACTGGCCGATCAGGCCAGGCCATGACGCGCTGAGTTCCATTTTTCGCAGGTCTCCTACGCTGTTGCGGCCGTCGCGTTGATCGCACGCTGGCGCATCAGTCCGGCCAGCGCCTGAGCGAGCGCGGCCGGGTCGATGGGGTGACTCACCACGGCGTCGGCACGCGACCAGGTCGCGAGCCAGCCGTCGTCAGCCCGCCCGATGATCAGCAGTACCGGGGGGCAGTCGAATACCTCGTCCTTGGCCTGGCGGCAGACGCCCATGCCGCCCGACGGCTGCGCCTCGCCGTCGAGGATCATCACGTCCGCGCCGCCGGCGTCCAGCAGCCTGATGAGCGCCGGATGAGTCGCGACCTCAATCAGGTCAGCATCGGGCACATCGGGCGCCGGCCGCTTGCCGACCGCGAGCCGGACACGCGCCCGGGTGTCCGCGTCATGGCTATACACGACAACTTTCATAACTGGATGCTACCGACCTAGGGGGTCGCGGCGCGTTCCCCTACCGAGTGTCGTAATAATGGGGCCGTGACGACAGCACAAGACGCTCGCGTGGTTCCGCGCACCCCCGCGAGCAGGCCCAACCTGGTCAGCGTCGGGACGATCGTATGGTTGTCCTCCGAGTTGATGTTTTTCGCGGCGCTATTCGCGATGTACTTCACGATCAAGTCGGTCGACACCGGTCTTGGATTGCGCTGGCCAGACGCGCATCTGGACTATCCCCTAGCCACTACGAACACAATCGTGCTGATCTTGTCCAGCGTGACTTGCCAGCTCGGGGTGTTCGCGGTCGAGCGCGGGCAGATCAAGCGGCTAGGCCCGATCTGGGACCCGCGCCGCTGGGGCCTGCGCGAGTGGTACGTGCTGTCGTTCCTCATGGGGCTGTACTTCGTGCTCGGCCAGGGTTATGAGTATCTCGACCTGATCTTCAAGCAGCACCTGACGCTGTCGTCGAGCGCGTACGGCTCCGTGTTCTTCCTGACGACCGGTTTCCACGGATTGCACGTCTCCGGCGGCCTCGTGGCATTCCTGTTCTTGCTAGGGCGGACCTACGCGGCCCGTAGGTTCACGCATGAGCAGCAGGTCAGCGCCATCGTCGTGTCCTACTACTGGCACTTTGTCGATGTCGTGTGGATCGGCCTGTTCACCACCATCTACCTGCTACCGCTGACCGGGAAATAGGGGCCGCAGTGACACCGATGACCGCTAGGCGACGGCACCGCGCGGCGGGCTATGTCGTCGTTATGTTCGGGCTGTTGCTCACCGGCGCTAGTTATGCCGTGGTCACGCAGACAAGCGATGCCTCGGCGTCAGCGCCGGACATCACCCAGCAGGCCCAGGTCGCTCAGGGCCGGGCCATCTTCTTGCAGGAGTGCGCGAGTTGCCACGGCGATTTCGCCCAGGGCATCGCCGGCACGGCGCCTAGCCTGATCGGCGTCGGCTCGGCCGCGGTGGACTTCCAGGTCAGCACCGGCCGGATGCCGGCTAAGGAGCCTGGCTCGGAAAACGACCGCAAGCCACGTGAACTCAATGTGCAGCAGACGCACGCGGTGGCTGCCTATATCGCCTCGCTTGGCGGCGGTCCTGCCATTCCCGCCCAGGCCCAGGTGAGCCAGCAGGGCGCCAATCCCGGGCTCGGCCAGCAGCTTTTCGTGGCCGACTGCGCCCAGTGCCATAACTTCGTCGGCGCCGGCGGCGCCTTGACCAGCGGCAAGTTCGCGCCCCCGCTGACCAAGTCGACGCCCACCCAGATCTTTGAAGCGATGCTGACCGGGCCAGAGGCGATGCCGGTCTTCAACAACACCACGATCACGCCGCAGCAAAAGCGCAACATCATCGCCTACATCGTGCAGTCGCGCGAGGAAGCGAACCCCGGCGGGTTCAGCCTTGGCCGCGTCGGCCCGGTCACCGAGGGCCTTGTGGCTTTCCTCGGCGTGCTGCTCTTCGTGGTGCTGATGGCCCTGTGGATCACCGCGAAGCACCGGAAAGCCCCGCAAGCAGAGAAAGACTACGAATGAGCGACACGAATGCCGGTCACCGGTCCGGCGACAACGAACCCGAGGACGGGCCGCGCCGAGTAATCGGGACTCCGTCGCCGGCGCGGTCCAGGATGCTGCTCGCCGAGTCGGCATCAGGCTCCAGGGCAGGCTTGCCTGAGGTCAGGGAGCCTGAGCTGCCAGCCGACCCGCAGGACCTGGACGGTGCCAAGCGCGCTGAGAGAGTCGTAGCCGCCTGCTTCATCATCGCGATGCTGGCCGGCCTGGGTTTCATCGCCGTCTACCTGATTTTCCAGGTGCACTCGGTCGACAGCACCCTGCACTCGAACCTGGCCCTTGGCCTCACGATGGCCCTGACTTTCCTCTTCCTCGGTGCCGGGGCCACGATCTGGGTCAGGCGACTCATGCCGCACGTCGAGCTCACCGAGCAGCGGCATCCGATGCGGTCAGATGAGTCCAACAGGGAGGCATTTAAGGAGACGTTCGAGGACGGCGCCGCGGCGAGCCAGTTCGTCAAGCGCCCGATCCTGCGGCGCACGCTGATCGCCGCCACCGTGCCCGTCGGGCTCGCGCCGATCCTGCTCCTGCGTGACCTGGGGCCACTGCCCCGCAAGGACCTCGACCACACCGTGTGGCGCAAGGGAATGCGACTGCTGAACTACGGTGCCAACACCCCGATCAGGCCGGGTGACTTCAGCTCGGCGGGCGGCATGGTCACTGTCGTGCCCGAGGGATTCCAGGACGACTTCAACGCGCTGGCCAAAGCGGCGGTGATCATCATCAAGTTCGCGCCTGGCCAGGTCCAGTTCACCACCAGCGACGGTCCCGTTCCCGGCAAGACAGTTCAGAACTGGACGGTCGACAACATCGTCGCCTATTCCAAGATCTGCACGCACGTCGGCTGTCCGGCCGCGCTGTACGAGCAGACCACCCACCGCATCTTGTGCCCGTGCCACCAGTCGACGTTCGACGCGACCCAGGGCGCGAGAGTCATCTTCGGTCCGGCCACCAGGCCGCTTCCGCAACTCCCCATGACCGTGGACGCTGAGGGCTTCCTCGTGGCCAGGCATGACTTCACCGAACCAGTGGGCCCGAGTTTCTGGGAACGGGGAAATTCGTCATGAGTATCGACAAGGCGCTCTCCGGCACAGGCAGCTGGCTGGACGAGAGGTTCCACGGCGCCAAGGGGATGAGGACCTTCCTGCGGAAGATCTTCCCCGACCACTGGACGTTCCTGCTCGGCGAGATCGCGCTGTACACCTTCATCATCTTGCTGCTGACCGGCACGTTCCTGACGCTGTTCTTCAAGCCGAGCATGACCGACGTCGTCTACCATGGCTCCTACGTCAAGCTCCACGGCGTGCACATGAGCGAGGCGTACGCCTCGACGCTGGGCATCAGCTTCGACGTGCGCGGCGGCCTGCTCATGCGGCAGATTCACCACTGGGCCGCCGATCTGTTCGTCGCCGCGATCATGGTTCACATGCTCCGGATCTTCTTCACCGGCGCGTACCGCAAGCCACGCGAGGTCAACTGGCTGATCGGCATCGTGCTGTTCACCCTCGCGCTGATCGAGGGACTGTTCGGGTACTCGCTGCCCGACGACCTGCTGTCGGGCGCCGGCCTGCGGATCACCCAGGGCGTGCTGCAGTCGATCCCGATCGTGGGCACGTACTTGTCGTTCTTCTTGTTCGGCGGCCAGTATCCGGGTACCGACATCATCCCGCGCATGTACATCCTGCACGTGCTGCTGATCCCCGGCCTGCTGCTGGCGCTGATCGGCGCGCACCTGTTCATCATGTTCCACCAGAAGCACACGCAGATGCCGGGCAAGGGACGTACCAACACGAATGTGGTCGGCGCGCCCATGTACCCGTACTTCATGGCGAAGACCGGCGCGTTCTTCTTCTTCATCTTCGGGGTTCTCGCCCTGGCCGGCACGTTCGCGCAGATCAACCCGATCTGGGTGTACGGCCCGTACAACCCGCTGGCGATTTCGGCCGGATCGCAGCCTGACTTCTACATGGGCTTCCTCGAAGGCGCGCTGCGCATCATGCCGGCCTGGCAGTGGGTGGTATTTGGCCATACTTTCGCCTTTAACGTATTCATCCCTGCGCTCGTACCCCTCGGAATAGTGTTCACGGCAGCCGCGCTATGGCCATTTATCGAGCAATGGGTGACAGGCGATAAACGCGAGCATCACGTGGTCGACCGGCCGCGGAACGCGCCCACCAGGACCGCGCTCGGCATCGCGATGGTTTCCTTCTATGGCGTCCTGTGGGCCGAGGGAGCGAACGACGTCATCGCCGACCACCTGAACGTCCCGCTCTACACGATCACCTGGATCGCCAGGGTCGCCATCTTCGTGGTGCCGGTCATCGCGTACATCCTCACCAAGCGCGTCTGCCTCGGGCTCCAGCGCAAGGACGTGCACCTGCTTGAGCACGGCGTCGAGACCGGCATCATCAGGCAGATGCCGTCCGGTGAGTTCATCGAGGAGACCAGGCCGCTCGACGAGGACGCCCTGGCCGCGATCGAGCGGCCAGCTCCGATGGCCCTGCCGGCCGCTGAGAGCGATGCTGACGCCGATGTACCGGCGCCCAGTATGCGAGGTGGCCTCGGCCGGGTTAAGGCCCGCCTGAACAAGATAGTGACCGAGAGCGTGCCGATGAACGGCCACCCCAACGGCCACGGTCCCAACGGTCACGGCGCGACCGACGAAGAGCACGCCGCGATCGGGGCGGGCTCCGAGCACGAAGGCCCGTCGCAGGGTCACTAGCACCGACCCGAGCCGCATCGGGGCGCATGGCCACAGCTCAGCGGCCATGCGCCCTTATCTCGTATCTCGCGCAGGCCCACCTTTGGGACATCCATGGCGCTGCAGCGCCACCTTTGGGTCATCGACGGGCCAGCATCCACACGCTCTCAGCTAGCCGCGCGCGGCCTCAGCGGCGCCGTGCCACAACGGCTCAGGAATGCTGAGGCCGAGATCGCCGCCCCAGGTGTTGCGGTAAGCGACCTCGTGGACCGGCCGCCGCGCGGCGATCCCCCACCGGCCGGTCGGATAGCCGAAAGAAACGCAGCACGACATCTGCCAGCCGTGTCCTTCGGGCACGCCCAGGATCCGCAGCGTCTCCTCGTGCGCGAACGAGCCGAGTATCGTCGTCAGCGCACTGCCCACTCCCTCGGCGCGCGCGGCTAGCTGCGCGCTCCACACGGCCGGGAAGATCGAGCTGCCGCTTGAGTCGTTCCTGGTGAAGGCGACCAGGTACAAGGGAACTGCTTCAAAGTGATCGGCGAGATGCTGTGCCGACCTGACCACCCTCAGCAGCGAGGCGCTCGCCGGGTCATCAGGGCTCTCGGTCGCGCGAGCGATTCGCTCAGCGTAGGCGGTGTCCCACAGCTTCGCCATCGCGTCGCGATAGAGCGGGCCGAGCCGCGACTTGGTCCCCGGGTCATCGACCAGCATGAAGCGCCAGTTCTGGGTGTTGCCGCCGCTCGGTGCCCTGATTGCCGCGTCCAGGATCTTCGCCTGAACCCCATCCGGTACCGGGTCAGCCTTCACCCTGCGCATCGCCCGCGTCGTATACAGAGCTTCGTAAATGTCCACAACAGCCCCCTGGGAGCTTGTGAGCCGGGACTCCGGCGAGCCGAAGGGCGCGGCGCCTTGGAAGAAGCGGCCGGGGCGAGCGGGGTTAGCGACTCAGTGCGCGTAGTGGCCGCGGTAGTACTCGAACACGAAGCCGATCACCGCGAGTAGCACGGCGAGCATTCCGATCAGGAACAGCCACCAGCCGACGGCCACCCCGATCGCCGCGAGCGCGCCGGCCAGTCCGACGAAAAGCGGCCACCAGCTGTGCGGGCTGAAGAATCCCAGCTCGCCTGTGCCCTGCTCGATCTCGCCCTGCCTGTCGTCCTCGGGCCGCAGCGGGAGGCGCCGGCCAGTGAAAAGGAGGTAGAAGCCGACCAGGAACGCCAGGGCGACAGCCAGCCCCAGGGCGGTGCTGCCTGTCGGATCGTGGGACAAGGTCCAGTAGAAGATGTCGGCCACGCCGAAGAAGATCGCGCAGCCTAGGAAGAGCCAGCCCTCGACCCTCATCTGTCCATCCCTGCCATTTCTGGTAGCTCTCGTCGCTGGTCAAGCCTGCCGGTCAATGATTAGTCCCGATTCCGATGGCCTTGCGCTCTTCCGGATCGCGTCCAGCCCTGATCTGCGGGTGGTGCAAGTCGAAGGCCGGCCGCTCTGACCTGATGCGCGGGATCGAGGTGAAGTTGTGCCTTGGCGGCGGGCAGGACGTGGCCCACTCGAGGGAGTTGCTGAAACCCCACGGGTCGTCGACTTCGACCCTCTCGCCGTGCTTGGCCGTCTTGTAGATGTTGTAGAAGAAGAACAGGTTCGACACGGCCAGGATAAAGGCACCCACCGACGAGACCTGATTGAGCGTCGTGGCCAGGTGCGGCAGGAAGGCGTAGTTCGCCGTCCGTCGCGGCTGCCCTATCAAGCCCAGCCAGTGCTGGACGAGGAAGGTCATGTTGAAACCGATGAAAACGAACCAGAAATGCCACACGCCGAGACGGTTGTCCAGCATCTTGCCGGTCCACTTCGGCCACCAGAAGTAGAACCCGGAGAACATGGTAAACACCACCGTGCCGAAGAGCACGTAGTGGAAGTGCGCCACCACGAAGTAAGTGTCGCTCACCGCGAAGTCGAGCGGCGGCGAGGCCAGGATAACGCCGGTCAGGCCACCGAACAGGAATACGACCATGAACCCGAGCGAGAAGAGCATCGGTGTCTCGAGCGTCAGCTGGCCGCGCCAGATCGTGCCGAGCCAGTTGAAGAACTTCACTCCGGTCGGGATCGCGATCAGGTAGGTCATGAACGAGAAGAACGGCAACAGGACGGCGCCCGTGGTGAACATGTGATGCGCCCACACCGTCGTCGACAGGCCAGCGATCGCGATCGTGGCGGCGACCAGGCCCTTGTAACCGAACAGCGGCTTGCGGCTGAAGACAGGAAGTACCTCGGTGGCGATGCCGAAGAACGGCAGCGCCACGATATACACCTCGGGATGGCCGAAGAACCAGAACAAGTGCTGCCACAAGATCGCGCCGCCGCTGGCTGAGTTGAACACCTGGGCACCGAACTTGCGGTCGATCTCGAGCACCAGGAGCGCGGCGGCGAGCACGGGGAAGGCGAGCAGCACCAGGATCGAGGTGAGCAGCGCGTTCCAGGTGAAGATCGGCATCCTGAACATCGTCATGCCGGGTGCGCGCATGCAGAAGATCGTGGTGATGAAGTTGACACCGGACAAGATCGTGCCGAGGCCGGACAGCACCAGGCCCATGATCCACATGTCGCCGCCAAGACCAGGTGAGTACACCGGGTTAGTCAGCGGCGCGTAGGCGTACCAGCCGAAGGCGGCTGCCCCGTTCGGGGTCAGGAAGCTGAGCAGCAGGATGATGCCGCCGAACGCGAACATGTAGTAACTCAGCAGGTTCAGCCTGGGGAACGCGACGTCCGGCGAGCCGATCTGCAAGGGCATGATCTCGTTGGTGAAGCCGACGAACAACGGCGTCGCGAACAGCAGCAGCATGATGGTGCCGTGCATGGTGAAGAGCTCATTGTACTGCTGGTCGGTAAGGAAGTTGTTATTCGGCGTCAGCAGCTGCGTGCGGATGAGCACCGCCATCAGCCCGCCGATCAGGAAAAAGATGAACGAGGTGATCAGGTACAGGTGACCGATGATCTTGTGGTCGGTCGAGGACAGCCAGTCGGCCAGAATCGAGCCCTTGCGGTAGCCAGTCGGCGTGCCGTACTGGGTCTGGGCGGTTGCGGCGGTCACTGAACACCCCCGGAGGAACTCTGCTGTGCCTGCTGCGCGTGAATCCACGCGTTGAATTTGGCCGGAGTCACGATCTTGATCCTGAAGAGCATGCGGCTGTGGAAGACGCCGCACAACTCGGTGCATCGCCCGATGAACTGCCCGGTCTTGGTCGGCGTCACCACGAAGTGGTTGGCGAATCCCGGGACGACGTCGCGCTTGAACTCGAACGGCACTATCCAGAAGGCGTGGATGACGTCGATCGAGGTCAGGTTGAACTTCACGGTCTCGTTCGTGGGGATCTCGAGCATCGGCAGGTGCTGCACCGTCGCCGCCGGGTTCCACATCGCGCCAGTTTCGGTGACGACCGAATGCGGACCGCTCGGGTTCGGCACCTTGTACTGCGGGTACTGGAACTGCCAGCTCCACTGGAAGCCGGTGACGTTGACGATAACGCCTGGATGCCTGGGGACCCTGTCGATGTAGTTCTCGTCCCTGGCGGTGAAGAAGAACAGGACGCCGACCATGATGAATGGCAGCACCGTGTAGAGGATCTCGATCGGCAGGTTGTAGCGGACCTGCTGCGGCAGCGCGCTGCCGCTGCCGCGCTTGCGGTGGAAGATGACCGCCCACAATATGCCGCCCCAGACGACGATGCCAACGGCCCAGGCCGCGATCCAGGAGCCCTGCCACATGTGCAGGATGACGTCGCCCTGCTTCGTCACCGGGGGCAGGAAGCCCTGCCTGGTGAACGCGTTCGAAGTGCAGCCGGTCGTGAGAACGGTCAGCCCGGCCAGCATGGCGGTCACCGAGATCCAGCGGCGACGGCGCCGCGGAACTTCACTCCCCCGGTCGCGCGGGGTACTGCGGATGGAACTCACAGATGGCCTTCCCAGCGGCGGTTAGCCGACTCACCGAGCCGGTCAGTTGCTGTCCTACAGGCTGTCGTGCAAACAGTACAACGCCACCATGCGCGGCCGCCCCCTGCCCCCACCAGAAATCACCGTCGTAGGGTCGCGACATGGCGTACTTCGATGCCGCGTCGGCCGAGCCGATGACGCCCGCGGTCAAGGCGGCCCTGCTCGAGGCGCTCGACGCTGGCTGGGCCGATCCAGCACGACTGCACCGCGAGGGACGGCGGGCAAGGCTCCTGCTCGACCAGGCACGGGAACGGGTCGCTGGCGGGCTCGGCTGCCGGGCCGATGAGCTTTCCTTCACGAGCTCGGGTACCCAGGCGGTGCACCTGGCGGTGCTCGGTGCCGTGCGGGCCCGCTTGTCAGCGGCCAGGGGCCCTGGGCACATCGTGGTCAGCGCGGTGGAGCATTCGAGTGTCCTGAATGCGGCCGCCCGCGCCGAAGCCGATGGCAGCGAGGTCACCATCGCCGGGGTCTCGCCGGACGGCCGGGTCGATGTCAGGGCGTTCGCCGAGGCTCTCGGGCACGGCCGGACTGTGCTTGCGTGCCTGCAGTCGGCCAACCAGGAGGTTGGCACTGTCCAGCCAGTGGCGGAAGTCGCTTCGGAGTGCGCGGCTGCCCGGGTGCCGCTCTTTGTGGACGCGGCGGCTTCCGCCGGCCTGACGGCCATTCCCGGCGGATGGTCGCTGCTGGCCGCGAGCGGTCACAAGTGGGGTGGCCCGCCGGGAGTGGGCGTCCTGGCCGTACGCAAGTCAATGCGCTGGAAGGCGCCGCTGCCAGCCGACAACCGTGAAGGACAGCGGGTGCCCGGGTCGCCCAACTTGCCGGCTATCGTCGCCGCCGCTGTCGCGCTGGAGGAAGCGCGGGCCTCGCGCCGCGAGGCCTGCGCCGCGCTGCTCAAGCTGACCGACTTGATCAGGGAGCGGGTGCCGGCGCTCGTGCCAGACACTGTGGTACATGGCGACCCGACCGGCCGGCTCCCCCACATTGTGACGTTCTCTTGCCTGTACCTCGACGGCGAGGCCATGGTGATCGAGTTGGACAAGGCAGGGTTCTCGGTGTCATCGGGCAGCGCGTGCGCGTCCGACACCCAGCAGCCCAGCCACGTGCTCGCGGCGATGGGAGCACTTACGCACGGAAACGTCAGGGTTTCGCTGCCACGGGGTACGACCGAAGAATCGGTTCGCGCGTTCCTGGCGGCGCTGCCAGATATCGTAGGCCGACTGCGCGGTACGGCCGTCTGGAGGTGACCGGGTGCCAACCCCGTACGACGCTGAGCCTGCCGGATCCGCGCCCGTGCCTTCGCTCACGATCGACGCTCTGGGCAAGAAATGCCCGTTGCCGATAATCATGCTGGCCCAGCGCATCGGCGAGGTCTCCATCGGCATGGTGATCGAGGTACTGGCCGACGACCCGGCGACGAAAACCGATGTGCCCGCCTGGTGCGGCCTCAAGTCACACGAGTTCATCGGCGCCAGCGACCTGGCCCCCGTCGCCGGCTGGGCCTTCAGAGTCCGCCGCAGCTACTAGCGCCCCGGCTGAGCGCCCCGGCTGAGCACCCCGGCTGAGCACCCCGGCTGAGCACGCCGAGCAGCAACAGCACCCGGGTCGATCGCCCAGTGAGTCAGTCCGCGGATGGGCGTGAGTTCCGGCGGACCGCGGTAACCCCGAGGCCGTCACGCGGTCACGCTACCAATCCGGGCGCGGTTCCGCCGGACGAGGACCGCCACGGAATTGGCCCACGTTATCTGACGCGATGAGGTCAAGCACATGAGCACAAGACCGCAGGATCGCATCACCTTCGGACCGCCATCCGCCGGGCGCTGAGGAATTCCGTTCGGCAACCGCCTGGAGTTAGACCCGCGATGCTGGAATCAGACCGGGCCCGTCAGCAACGCGGCCCTTCCTGATGTCGTCCCAACAGAGTGCTGAATCAGGGAGGCCGGGCGGTCGGCCTGTCGCGGTTGCCGTGCCCGGGGCCCGGTGCCCGGGCCCGGTGCCCGGGTTTCATGATCGGGGAGACTTCACCGCGCTTTACGGGGAGCCTTTTCACAGCGGGGAAAGTTCACTGCTCATAGAAGAGAAAACGCTCCCGAACACGAAAACTCCCCGCGCAGCAGCGGACAACCCTCCCCGAACCCGGCCCGGAGCACTGAAACCCGCCCCGAACCTGACCCGCAGCAGCGGACAACCCCACCACCCCGGACCTGGCCCGCAGCACTGACACTCCCCCGTCACCAGAAGCTGGCGCGGTGCCGGAGGAAGCGGTGCCGGAGGAAGCGGTGGCGGAGGAAGCGGTGGCGGAGCAAGCGGTGCCGGAGGAAGCAGTGCTAGATGAAGTGACGGGCGATTTCGGCGGCGGCCTGGTCGCCGTACGCGGCGGCGAACCTGGCGGTGAGCGGCTCAGGATGCAGCTGGTACTCCTGAGTCCCTGTGGTTTCCAGGGCATGCACCGCCATGATGTTGCCTAGCTGAGCCGCCCGCTCCAGGCTGAGGCCCCAGGAGATGGCAGCGAGGAATCCCGAGCGGAACGCATCCCCGGCCCCAGTCGGCTCCTTAGGCTCTACGCCGGGCACGGCGGGAACCATGATCGACTCTTGCCCGGTCTGATCAATGCGGGCTCCGCTGCTGCCAAGCGTGGTGATCCGCACGCCGACACCCTTGGTGAGCTCGTCAGCGCTCCAGCCGGTCTTGTGCATGGTCAGCGTAGCTTCATATTCGTTGCAGAAAAGGTACTCAGCGCCGGTCATGAGCGTCCTGACCTGCTCGCCATCCAGCCTGGCGAGCTGCCACGAAGTGTCAGCCGCGAACGGGATCTGGTGGGCGGCGCACTGCTTGGTAAACGCGAGCATCGCGTCAGGATCGCTGGCGCCGATCAGCACCAGGTCGACCTGGCCAGCTAGCTCACCGAGGTCGATCTCGCGGTCTTCGGTCATCGCGCCCGGATAGAACGACGCGATCTGGTTCATATCCAGGTCGGTGGTGCCGACGAACCGTGCCGTGTGCTGGTGCGCCGACTGCCGCACCCGGCCGGTATCAACGCCATGCTGCTCCAGCCAGTCCCGGTACTCGCCGAAGTCGTCACCCGCCGTGCCGACCAGCAGCGGCCGAAGGCCCAGGCATCCCAGTCCGAAAGCGATGTTCGCGGCGACACCACCGCGCCTGATGACCAATGTGTCCACAAGAAAAGAAAGCGCGATAGTGTCAAGCTTGTCCGGAATAAGCTGATCGACGAACCGGCCGGGAAACGTCATAAGGTGATCGGTCGCTATTGACCCAGTCACTGCAATGCGCACGGCGGTCCTTGTCGACGATTTCGGAACCGCTAGCTAGCAATGACGCTGTTGCCAGCGAGCTGCCCGGCGGCACGGAAGCACAAGAGAAGACTAAGTCAGGCTCATGCGCCCGCCTAGCGGTGCCCCCGAACCGACAGACGTTCGCGCTGGCCAACAGCGCCAGCGACGATCTGCGCGCCCTCTAGTGGAACGAATCTCCGCACGCGCAGGAACCGGTGGCATTCGGGTTGTCGATCGTGAAGCCCTGCTTCTCGATGGTGTCGACGAAGTCGATGGTCGCCCCGGTTAGGTAAGGCGCGCTCATCTTGTCGGTTACCACGTCGACGCCGTCGAAGGTGCTGACGACATCGCCGTCGATCTGGCGTTCGTCGAAATACAACTGGTAGCGCAGGCCAGAACAGCCACCGGGCTGCACGGCGATCCGCAGCCTAAGGTCGTCACGCCCCTCCTGGGCCAGCAGGTTGCTGACCTTGGTGGCGGCCACCTCGGTGAGGATGACGCCCTGAGCCGTCACATCGTTCTGAACTGTCATCTGGATAGCTCCCGCGGTAAGCGACCACGCTCAGCACGCGGTCGTCGTCCATCACACCAACGATATGCCTACCGCACTCATTCCGCGTCTATGCGGGTCCTGCGCGGCGGACAACGCACCCCTGGGTATCGTCAAACCGACGATAAGCATGCTATCGTCAGTTCGACGAAAAGTGTTGCGTAGCTGAAGCGAGGGATCATATGTCCAGGTCAGCGAGCCAGCTCAGGATCGAGCAACCAGCCGCCCGACCATCACGCTCGGCTGAGCTCACCCCATTGACCAGTCAGCTCCCGCTGCTCGTGCTCGGCACGGGGGCAGATCCGGACTCGGAGCGAGGAGTTGCCTGCACTGGCGAGTTGCCCGCGCCATCGGACCCCGCTCTCGTACAGCGAGCCGAGCGGGCGCGCGCCGCGCTCGGGGACCGCGCGTTCGTGCTTGGCCATCACTACCAGCGCGACGAGGTGATCAGGTTCGCCGATGTGACTGGAGATTCGTTCAAGCTGGCCAAGGACGCGGCAGCGAAGCCTGATGCCGAGTTCGTCATCTTCTGTGGCGTGCATTTCATGGCCGAGTCCGCCGACATCCTGACGTCCGACGCCCAGCGGGTCATCTTGCCCGATCTCGCCGCCGGCTGCTCCATGGCAGACATGGCGACCTACAACCAGGTCGAGGAGTGCTGGGAGACTCTCGAAGACCTGGGTCTGGCCGAGGATGTGATCCCCGTCACCTACATGAATTCCTCGGCCGATATCAAGGCATTCACCGGCAGGCACGACGGCACGGTCTGCACATCGTCCAACGCCAGGCGCGCGCTGACCTGGGCACTCGGCAAGGGCAGCAAGGTCTTGTTCCTTCCTGACCAGCACCTCGGCCGTAACACGGCCGTGCTAGAGCTCGGGCTGGGCCTTGAGGACTGCGTCGTCTGGGACCCGCGCCGGCCCTCAGGCGGGCTCACGCCCGGTGAACTCGCCCGGGCAACGATGATCTTGTGGAAGGGTCACTGCTCGGTACACGGCAGGTTCCGCGCCGGGAATATCACCGAGATTCGCCGCCGCATCCCCGGCGTGAACGTGATCGCCCATCCCGAGTGCATACACGACGTGGTGCTCGCCGCCGACTTCACCGGCTCTACCGAGAAGATCATCTCGACCATCGAGCAGGCGCCGGCCGGATCCGCCTGGGCCGTCGGCACCGAGCTGAATCTGGTGCAGCGACTCGCGCATAACAACCCCGACAAGACGGTCGTCTTCCTCGACAAGACCGTCTGCTACTGCTCGACGATGAACCGGATCGACCTGCCGCACCTTGTCTGGGCGATGGAGTCCCTGGCAGCCGGCCAGGTCGTGAACCGGATAACCGTCGACCCCCAGACCGCCAAGGAGGCCAGGGCAGCCCTCGACCAGATGCTCGCCCTCCCTTAGCAAGTGGCATCCTTTCACGATCACGGATGCTTGCCTTGGTCATGGCCGGGGATGCTCCGTGATCACGCCCGCATGATGGAGCTAGAGACCAGGCGCGCCCCAGACGGGGAACCAGCGGCCCAGGTCCTGCTCGATCTTCAGGTCGTTGCCGAGCACGCCCTTGATCCGCAGTTCGGTCGCGTTGTCCCGGCGCTCACCGGCCCGCGGCGCGAAGGGATAGAAGGTGCCCCTCTTGTACAGGTACACGAGCCCGAGAGAGCCGCTACCGGACCCAGCGCCCGGCCCCGCGTCGCGGAATCCCAGGATCGTGCATAGCAACTGCGGCCCGAAGCCGCCGTTCTCCAGCGAGGAATTCACCGCGTGCAGGTCGGTGACCAGGCCTTCGATGTCGTCGGCCGCGTGCGTGCAGACCACCCAGGTGAACCCGTAGGAGTCGGCGCTGACCTTGATCGGGGTCTTGTTCTCCCCCATGCTCAGCAGGTCGCTGACGTCCTTCTCGATGTCGGAGAACGCCTTGCCCTCGACCGCGCGGAAGCAGACCGACCCGACCCCGGTCGGCAAGAAGTCCGTGGCCGCCTGCAACGTGATGGCCGCCGACGGCAGCGCGAACAACTCGTCCAGGTTCGGCGGCACCGGCTTGGTCCGGCCGAAGAGCGTATCGAGCAGCCCCATTACCTACCCCACTGTGCTTGCCAGGCCGTGCTTGCCAGGCCGTGGTTACCCGGCTCTGCTTACCCGGCTCTGCTTGCCCGGCTCAGCGACTGCTGAGCTGCTTGGAGATCTCGTCCAGCGCCTTGAGGCGCTTGTCGAGCGACGGGTGCGTGGAGAAGATGTTAGACAGGCTCGGCCCGCCGCCCCGCGTCGACAGCGCCGGCGCGAAGTAGAACGCGTTCAGCGGCTCGGCGGTACGCAGGTCCCTGGTCGGGATCCGCGACATCTCTCCGCTCACTTTCACCAGGGCGCTCGCGAGCGCGGACGGCTGGCCGGTGAGCAGCGCCCCTGACCGGTCGGCGGACAGCTCGCGATACCGCGAAAGCAGCCTGATGAGCAGGAAACTGATCGCGTAGACGACGATGCCGACCAGCAGGACGACAAGCACGACGGGGAACGTGTTCTGGTCGCCGCCACCGCCGCCACGGCGGTCACGGCCGCCGCCGCCGAACAACTCGGAGTAGAACGCGAACCTGACCAGCAGGCCGGCCATGATGCCCAGGAACGACGCGATCGTCATGACCGCGACATCCTTGTGAGCCACATGCGACATCTCGTGCGCGAGCACGCCTTCGAGTTCGTTGCGGTCCAGCCGTCTCAGCAGGCCCTGGGTCACGCAGACCACGGCCACCTTGCTGCTTCGGCCGGTCGCGAACGCGTTCGGCATGTCGGCAGGCGCGATCGCCACCCTGGGCTTCGGCATGTCGGCAAGCGCGCACAGCCGGTCGATCACCCCGTGCAGCTCAGGCGCCTGCCGCGGTGTCACTTCCCGGGCGCCAGCTGTCGCCAGCGCGATCTTGTCTGACCAGTAGAACGAGCCAAACGAGATCGCCACCGCGATGACAACCGCGAAGAAGATGATCCCGCCGTTGCTGACGTTGGTAAACCGTGTCAGCAGCAGCACGACGACCAGGATGAACGCGGTAAAGACCAAGCCGAGCAGGAACATCGTCGCGCCCATCCGCGCGATCAGGCCCCTGTCGGTCGCGTAGCGGGTTCTAGCCATCGGCACCGCCTCCGTTCACACCAGCAGCCTATGCAACTCGCCGTACCAGTTACTTCATTACATCCCGCATCAGCCTATGGCTGCCTCAGCGCAAGCTCAGGATTGGCTCAGCGTTGCCTGGACTTCTCCCCGCAAATCGGGCTCGCACACCATCCCCGGCGGGCTCTTGCCCCGCGACTAGCGACAGCAAGCCTGTCCGGCCGGCTCACCCTGGCCGCGAGCAGGCTGAGCGGTCGTGTCGCCGCAGCCTGCCCATGACCCGCGACTTCAGCCGGGGATCAGCCCGCCATCGGTCAGCAGATCGCGCACTTCGCCGATCGTCGCACCCTCGCGCGGAAGGATCAGGTCCGAGGGCTCTATGGCGTCCTGCGGCAAGGCATCCCCGAGCGACCTGGCCTTCTCGAGCAGCGCATGGAGGGCATCGGCGAAGGCGGCCTCGTCCTTCTCCTCTACGGCGGCCTCAAGCGCGACATCGAGCTGGTTGAGTTCGTCCGCGGCGCCATCGGGCAGCCGAAGCTGGCCTTCGCCCATGATCCGGATGATCATTGGCTCTCCCCGGAGTTCGGCTGCTGCGCCGGGATACTCGTCGAACCGCCTGGCACGGCGTCCTGCACCTGACCGCCGCTTGGCAGTTCTTTCGGCGCGCTGCCGCCGGAGAGCTCCGCCTTCATCCTGGCCAGTTCGTTGTCAACGCTGTTGCTGGCACCCATCCGGTCAAGTTCAGCCTGGATGTCGTCGGTTGGCGTACCGCCGAGCGCGTCGTTCAGCGCGCCCGATGCCATCAGCTCGTCGATCGCCCCGGCCCGTGCCTGCATCTGCGCGGTCTTGTCCTCGGCGCGCTGGATGGCCAGGCCCACATCGCTCATCTCCTCGGAGATGCCGGTGAAGACCTCGTTGATCCTGGTCGTCGCCTCGGCAGCGGTGTAGGTAGCCTTGATGGTCTCCTTCTTCACGCGGAAGGCATCCACCTTGGCTTGCAGCCGCTGCGACGCGGCCGTCAGCTTCTCCTCTTCACCCTGCAGCGAGGCATACTGCGTCTGCAAGTCGCTAAGCTGACCCTGCACCCCGGCCTTACGGGTCAGTGCCTCCCTGGCCAGGTCCTCCCGGCCGGCCGCGAGCGCGTCCCGCGCCTGCCGGTCCAGTTTTTCCTGCTGCTGCTGCACCTGGTTCATCTGCAACTCAACCCGCTTGCGCGAGGTGGCGACATCCGCGACCCCACGGCGAACTTTTTGCAGCAATTCAAGCTGGGTTGTATAGGAATAATCCAGGGTCTCCCGTGGATCCTCGTACTTGTCCAGGGCCTTATTGGCCTTCGCCCTGAAGATCGTCGAAACCCGCTTCATCACGCCCATAAGCGCGGCACATCCCCTCATCCTCTTCAACCGCTGCAACACCGTCGTTGGCGCCGCGCGCGGCCGTTTGGTGCAGCAACGGCGATCTTCCGCAGATGCCGGATTCCCAGCCTATGACCAACTGGCTACCCCGTCATCACGGCAGCCTGACAATGCACCGTACCCGCTCCGGCCCACCCGCTACCAAGACCCGCCGCAACCCGCGAAACCCCTGCAGGCTGCGCACGGAACGCGCGCATCCCGCCCCGCCCAGCGAACCCCGGCCCGCCGTGCGCGCAACGAGCGCAACCCACCCCCCACGAAGGGGACTACCGGCGCATCGGGGCGGCCTGGCGAGGACCGGGCGGGCGCTATCCCGCCGTCGTCACGGAGAGGCTGGCGTGATGTCCACGCGCGACAGGTGTTCTGAGTGGTTCGTCCGGGCATCCCGGTAGGCTTGCATCGTGTTGCGACGACGTTCAGGTGGCGGTACAGCAGATCAGGCCAGTCCTGTTGACGAACCGCAGGTTAAGCCGGCTGGCAAGGGTAAGCCGACCCCGAAGCGAAGTGAGGTCGAGCGAGCCAGGCGGCAGCCTTATGCGCCGCCGCCCGCTGACCGCAAGGCGGCCGCCGCCCAGCAACGCGAGCGCAGGCGCTCCGACCAGAAGCGGCGGATGGAAGCGATGAAGCGCGGCGAGGAGTGGGCGCTGCCGCCGAAGGACCGGGGCGCGGTCCGCGCCCTGGCCAGGGACTACGTCGACTCGCGCAAGTTCCTCGTGAGCGAGTACATCCTTTTCGGGGTGTTCGCGCTGATCCTTGTCATCTTCCTGCTCGGATCGAGCAAGAACTCCTCGCTCGTGCTCTACATCGAGTTCTTCATCCTGGGCGTGATCGCGGTCGAGAGCCTGTACCACGGCGCCAGGGTGACCAGCCTGGCCAAGCAACGGCTTCCGGGCCAGAGCGCGCGCGGCATCAGCTGGTACGTCGCCAAGCGCAGCCTGCGGCTGCGCGCGTCCCGGGTTCCTCCTGCGCGGGTACAGCGAGGCGATGCCATCTGACCGGACTGACGAACAGGCCAGACAGCCCGGACCGACCGGGCTGATGGACAGGGCGAGCACAGGCGGCACTCGCCTGGAAGCGACATTGCGCGGATCGGCAACTGCGTTCCTCCTATTGGGTGTTTCTGATTAAAGGCAGGTCAATGGAATTCCGCCATCTGGGCCGCAGCGGCCTGAAGATCAGCGAGATCGCATTCGGCAACTGGCTGACCCACGGCTCGCAGGTCGCCGAGGACGCTGCGCGCGAGTGTGTCGCGGCGGCCCTCGACGAGGGCATTACCACGTTCGACACCGCCGATGTCTACGCGGCCACGGCCGCCGAATCCGTGCTCGGCCGGGCACTGCGAGGGATCAGGCGCGAGTCAGTGGAGATCTTCACGAAGGTCTACTGGCCGACAGGCCCCGGGGTGAACGACCGCGGGCTGTCGCGCAAGCACATCATGGAGTCCGCGCACGCCTCGCTGAAGCGCCTCGGCACCGATTACGTGGATTTGTACCAGGCGCACAGGTTCGACCGGTTCACGCCGTTGGAAGAGACGATGCGTGCCTTCGATGACCTTGTCCGTCAGGGCAAGGTGCTCTACGTCGGCGTCTCCGAGTGGCGCGCCGAGGAGATCGAGCAGGCTCTGAAGATCGCCGAGCAGTTGGGCCTAGACCGGATCATCTCGAACCAGCCGCAGTACAACATGATCTGGCGAGTGATCGAATCCGAAGTCGTACCGCTCTGCCAGCGTGAGGGCATCGGCCAGATCGTATGGTCGCCGATCGCCCAGGGCGCCTTGACCGGCAAGTACCTGCCAGGGGCGGAGCCGCCAGCGGGGTCGCGGGCCACGGACGAGCGCGGCGCCAGCTTCATCCGCGAGTACCTGACTGACGGCGTGCTCAGCGCGGTGCAGCGGCTCAGGCCCGTCGCCGACGAGGCCGGGCTTACGTTGTCGCAGCTCGCGGTCGCGTGGGTGCTGCAGAACCCGGCGGTCAGCGCGGCCATCGTCGGGGCGACCAACCCCGGGCACGTGCGGGAAAACGTCAAGGCCTCCGGAGTCAAGCTCGATCCGGCCATCATGACCAGGATCGACGAGGTCATGAGCCCTGTGGTGGTCGCCGACCCGGCGCAGACGCAAAGCCCGGCGCGGCGGCCTTAACTCTTATCCTCAGCTGGGGTGCAGGCTCATCGGGCCATACTCACAGCGACCATCCTCGAGCAGGCTGACCTGGTCAACCCCGGCATCGGCCAGGTCACGCCAGTGCTCGCCCAGCCAGGTCTCGGCGTCACCCTGGCTGCCGAAGGTCTCTTTCGGCAGGCCGCGAGCGGCGGTTGTGGTTCCGTCAGCTTTCTCGTACTGCCAGGTCCAGGTCATGGCAGAACACTATGTCTGGCGCCGCGGCTCGGGCAGCGCGACCCGGCGCGAGCCCGAGCGACCCGGCGCGACCCGGCGCGACCCGGACCGACTCAGCGCGACCTGGTGACACATGAGCACCACTTGCCCCCATTTCAGCGCTGATCGCGGATTCACGATGCGAACATGGCCAGGTGGAGCACTGAAACTGTTAAGTTCTAATCTCCGGTAGTCCGCGAGGCGGGTACCCGGATCCGTCACGCTCGACCCAGCAGACCAAGGTGGTGGACGACATTGGCGCGCGTCGTCGTCATTGGTGACCTCATGACGGACACTGTCGCTCACGCGATGCTGCCACTGGCGAAAGCCAGCGATACCCCCGCGACGGTCACCATGCACGGTGGCGGCTCTGGCGCGAATATCGCCGCGTGGCTTGCGGTCGACGGCACCGAGGTCGCTTTCGTGGGACGACGCGGCGCGGACATCGCCGGCCGCAACCGCGACATGGAACTGATGGGGTACGGCGTCGACGCCCGGCTCGTGATGGATCCCGAGCGGCCCACCGGCACGTGCGTGGTGATGATCACCCACAAGGGCGACCAGACCATGATGTCCGATCCCGGGGCCAACGCCGCGCTGTCGCCTGATGACTTGCCGAAGGACCTCTTCACGCCGGGATGTCATCTGCATGTCTCCGGATACACGCTGCTCAACACGGGGTCGCGGCAGGCGGGCCTCGCCGCGCTGTCGATGGCGAGGCGCGCGGGCATGACGATCTCGGTCGACGGCGCGTCGTCGGCCCCGCTCGAACGCGCCGGAGCCGAGCCCTTCCTGCAGATGACCAACGGGGCGACCCTCTTGCTGGTCAACGCCGACCAGGGCCGGGTGCTGACCGGGCGCTCCGAGCCAGAGCAGGCCGCCCGCGTGCTGAACGCCTGGTATCCCCATGTCGTCATGAAGCTGGCCGGGCAAGGTGCACTGTTTTATGCCAATGGCCGGCCTGACCCGGTGCGCGTTCCTGCGCCGCCGGTCGAGCGGATCGTGGACGGGACCGGCGCGGGCGACGCCTTCTGCGCCGGTTTCCTGCCGCCATGGCTGGACAAGAAGCCACCCGGCGAGGCGCTGACCAGTGGCTGCCGCCTGGCGGCCATGGCCATGGGCCTGGTAGGGGCCCGGCCGCTGCTCTGAGCTGACCTTGACGTGGCGGAGTACCAGTACCTGGAGCGGCTGTTCGGTCTTGACGGGCGGGTCGCGCTCGTGACCGGCGGCAGCTCCGGCATCGGCAGGGCCATGGGCCGGGCGCTGGCCTGCGCGGGCGCCGGGGTCGTGCTGCTGGCGCGAGATGTCGCCGCGCTCGATCAGGCTGTCGGCGAGCTGAAATCGATGGGGTGCCGTGCTGACCGGGTCAGCGCGGACCTGGCCGAAACGGACAAGATCGGCCGGATCGCCGAGACCGTGAGCGGGATCTTCGGCGAGCCCGGCATCCTGGTCAACGCCGCCGGGGTCAATCCGCGACCGCCGCTTCCGCGGCTGAGCATGGCGGATTGGGAAAGCTGCCTTGGCGTGAACCTGACCGCGCCGTTCTTGCTTGGCCAGGAGTTCGGCCCGGGAATGGCGGCACGCGGCTGGGGCCGAATCATCAACGTAGCCTCGCAACAGGCATTCCGGGCGTTCGGCAACAGCGGCGCCTACGGTGCGTCCAAAGGCGGCCTGATGTCGCTGACCAGATCCCAGGCTGAGGAGTGGTCCCGGCACGGAGTCTGCTGCAACGCGATCGTGCCGGGCTTCGTCCCCACCCGCATGACCAGGGAAGCCGCATCCGACCCGGCGCGCTCGGCCGGGCTCGCCGCGCGCACCATGATCGGCCGCAACGGCGAGGCCGCGGATTTCGAGGGCGCAACGGTGTTCCTCGCCAGCGACGCGAGCAGTTACATCACCGGTCAGGCTATCTTCGTCGACGGCGGCTTCTCCGCCACTTGACCGGCTTTCCTGACGGCGGGCCTCCTGGGAGCGTGCCTTCTTAGTTAGTCGTCTCGCAGGTAGATGTGGGCCGACCCTACGCCGATCAAGATCGCCATCACCACGCCGCCGAGAACACCGAGGCTGCCAAGCAGGATGCCGGTCAGCGCCAGGCCACGGCCGGCCTCTCCGCGCCGCCTGATCTGGCCCAGTGCGACGATGCCAAGTGCCAGGCCAAGCGTGGCCGCGACGAAGCCAGGCACCAGCAAGAAGAACCACAGCAGGAACTGAGCCAGCCCGCACAGGAGCGACGCGACCGAGATGCCGTTGATTCTGCCCGCGGGTGCGCCGCGCGGGTAACCGCCGTCAGCGGGCCGGTCAGGAGATTCCATCGCCCATCTTCCAAGGTAGTTACTAAATGTAGTTATTCGCCTACCCATAGCCACTGTTCCCGAACCCGGCAGCCGCACGCGCGCGCCACAACGGCGGCAGTACGCCGGCCACGGCAGAATGACGGACATGGCACGACGCACTACGCAACCTCCGCCTCCCGAAGACTTCGAGGAACACATCGTCGACATCGACGTCACCGACGAGATGCGCGGCAGCTACCTCGAGTACGCCTACTCGGTCATCTATCAGCGAGCTCTGCCGGACGCCCGCGACGGGCTCAAGCCTGTGCAGCGCCGCATCCTCTATCAGATGTCCGAGATGGGACTGCGGCCTGATCGCGGATACGTCAAGTGCGCGCGCGTGGTCGGCGAGGTCATGGGCCGGCTGCACCCGCACGGCGACGGCGCCATCTACGACGCGCTCGTCCGCATGGCGCAGCCGTTCGCCATGCGGCTGCCGCTGATCGACGGGCACGGCAACTTCGGCTCGCTCGGCGGCGACGACGCGCCGGCGGCCATGCGTTACACCGAGGCCCGGCTCGCTCCCCCTGCGCTGGAAATGACCGCCTCGCTCGACGAGGACACCGTCGAGTTCATACCGAACTACGATGGCACCGAGACTCAGCCGCAAGTACTCCCCGCAGGACTTCCGAACCTGCTGGTCAACGGCGCCTCGGGGATCGCTGTCGGCATGGCGACGAACATGGCGCCGCACAATCTCGGCGAGGTCGTCGCCGCCGCCCGGTACCTCATCGCCAATCCTGACGCCACGCTGGACGAGCTCATGCGGTTTGTCCCAGGGCCCGACCTGCCGACGGGCGGCAAGATCGTCGGGCTTGACGGGGTCAGGGAGGCATACGAAACCGGCCGCGGCATCTTCAGGACCAGGGCCGCGGCCAAGATCGAGCAGGTGACCCCGCGCCGCAGCGGCATCGTGGTGACCGAACTCCCCTACGGCGTCGGCCCCGAGAAGGTCATCGCCAAGATCAAGGACCTCGTCCAGGCCAAGAAGCTGAACGGGATCACGGATCTGAAAGATCTCACCGACCGGCATCACGGACTGCGGCTGGTGATCGAGATCCGCAGTGGGTTCCACCCCGAGGCAGTGCTGGCGGAGCTGTACCGGCTGACGCCGATGGAGGAGACGTTCGGCATCAACAACGTGGCCCTCGTGGACGGGCAGCCGCGCGTGCTCGGCCTGCGCGACCTGCTGCGGATCTACGTCGACCACAGGATCGACGTGGTGCGCCGCCGCACCGACTTCAGGCGCGCCAAGCGCCAGGAGCGGCTGCACCTAGTCGACGGCCTGATTATCGCGCTGCTCAACATCGACGAAGTGATCCAGGTCATCAGGCAGAGCGACGATGCCGCCACGGCCAAGGAACGGCTGATCAGCATCTTCAGCCTCTCCGCCACCCAAGCGCAGTACATACTCGACACCCCGCTGCGCCGCCTGACCAAGTATGACAAACTCGAACTCGAACGTGAGCAAGAGAACCTCACCGCCGAGATCGCCGAGTTCACCTCGATCCTTCAGTCCGAGCAGAAGCTACGCGAACTGGTCTCGAGCGAGCTTGCCGCCGTCGCCGAGAAGTTCGGCACTCCCCGCCGCACGGTGCTCCTAGAAGCCAGCGGCACCGCCAGGACAGCAGCCGTTCCCCTTGAAGTGGCAGACGATCCTTGCACGGTGCTGCTGTCCTCAGCCGGCCTGCTGGCGCGGACTGCCGCGCGCAAGCCAGCGACCGGTCAGGCCGAGCTCACCGAAGAAACCCCGCAGGATGGACAAATCCCGCGCGCCGCTCCCAGAGCCTCTAGGCCAGCCATCGCGGGCGGCCGGTCGGCGGAGCCGCGCTCGCCGCACGATGTCGTCGTTTCCGCCGTGCGCACCACGGTGCGCGGCACCATCGGCGTCCTGACCTCGCGCGGCCGTCTCATCAGGCTCGGGGTGCTCGAACTGCCCGCCTTGCCGCCCACCGCCCACGCGCCCGGCCTTTCCGGCGGTGCGCCCATCGCCGAGTTCGTGACCACCGAGCGCGGCGAGACCGTCGTGGCGATCGTGGCCGCCGACGGCGAAGGCGCCGGGCTGGCCATCGGCACCGCGCAGGGGGTCGTCAAGCGCGTGGCGCCCGACTACCCGCAGAACCTGACCGACTTCGACGTGATCGCGCTGAAGGAAGGCGATCGGGTGGTAGGAGCTGTTCAGCTGGAGAGCGAGGATGTCGATCTGGTGTTCATCACCACGGACGCGCAGTTGCTCAGGTTCCCCGCGTCGGCGGTCAGGCCGCAGGGCCGGCCGGCCGGCGGCATGGCGGGCATCAGGCTGGCGCCGCGTGCCGAGGTGCTGTGGTTCGGCGCGGTCAGGCCTGACACCGGCCCTGACAACACCGAGCCCGTCGTGGTAACCGTCGCGGGCAGCGCGGGCGCGCTGCCCGGCACGGCGGCGACCGCGGTCAAGGTCACCGCGTATGCGGAGTACCCGCCCAAGGGACGCGCCACGGGCGGGGTGCGCTGCCACAGGTTCCTCAAGGGCGAGGACGCGCTGGTACTGGCGTGGGCGGGGCCAGGCCCGGCCCGCGGTGCCACGGCGGCCGGGACGCCAGTGCCGCTGCCCGGCCCGGCCGGCCGCCGCGACGGTTCGGGTGAGCGGGTCAAAGCGCAGCTAGCGGCCGTCGGCGGCGCCGCGCCGCCGAGCTATTAGAGCGCTGCCCGGGCCGAAATGCGCGAACTGTCCCATGCAACCTTGATCGCGGACTGTACACGATCGATAACTCTTAGCACATCCCCAGCTGCGGTTCGGCTAGGCTCCAGCTAGATCGCGCATGGTCGGTAGTGGCGGGTCCTCCGGGGCCCGCCGCCACATTTTCTCGCGATAGCAGACGGCTGGCCGGCAGGTTTCTGTCGGTTTCTCGGTGATCGATGCAACGGAATGGCGAGCCGGGCCGTCTAAGCGGAAAGGCAAGGTACACCACCGAACGCAAATGTAGCCGCCAGCGGGCGACTACCCACACCACATACCGATGCCCGGCAGCCCTGGGAGCGACGAACCAGGGCCACGCGGGAGGTGACCGGCGGCAACCCATCGGTCACCCCCCGCAGAAAGGCTCCGCCTCCGGGGCGGGTCAGCCAAGGCCTCGTCGATGCGCCTCCGGGACCGGTCAGCCAAGCCCTCATCGATGCGCCTCCGGGACCGGTCAGCCAAGCCCTCACCGGCGCGCGGCACCCGAGTGGCATCATCGATTGCTCAATCCATGCGGCGAGGCCGGGCTGGATCGGCCACTAGGGCGGCGAAGCGGTCCAGGCCGGTCTCGATCTCCTCGCCGGTGAGCTGACTGCAGGCCAGCCTGGCCTGGTGCGATCCGCCTTCGCCGGCATAGAAGTGGCCCATCGGAGTCCACAGAACGCCATGCTCGCGGGCCGAGTACTCCATCAGCTCGTCATCGGCCAGGAACGGCAGCGTCACGACCGCGAAGAACCCTCCGGTGGGTGAGTTCCAGGTCACGCGCGTGCCCAGGTCGGCGTCGGCCGGGAACCTCCGTTCCAGCCCATCGAGGAGCTGTCGCATGTTGGCCAGGTAGGTCGCGGTCTCCCGTTCGCTTGCCTTAGCCAGGCTGAAGTCATGAAGCAGCAGCTTGCCGCCGATAACAGCCTGCGCGACCGCCGAGGTATTGACCGTGATCATGCTCTTGATCATCGAGAGGTAGTCGGCGAGCAGGCTGATCTTGCCGTTGCCGTCGTCGACGAGCTGGTCGGCGACAGCGAACCCGACCCGGGCGCCAGGGAACCCTACCTTCGCGAACGACCCGAGGTAGATGACCTGACGGCCGGGGTCGAGCGCTTTGAGCGTGGGTAGATGCGTCCCCGAATGGAAGGTCCCGTACGGATTGTCCTCGATAAGCAGGAGCTGCTCGCGACGCGCGACCTCGAGCAGCCGGTGCCGCATTGGCACGGTCATGCTCACGCCCGACGGGTTGGCGAAGTCGGCCATCACGTAGCAAGCCCGCGCCCGCAGGCCAGCCTGCCTGGCGCGCCGTGCCTGGGCGGCCAGGTCGTCGAGGTCAATACCGTCCGCGCCGGTCTTGACCGGCCACACAGGCAGGTCGGCCAGGCGAGCGGCGCCCGTCAGCCCGACATAGCTAGGCGAAGCCGCGAGCAGGACGTCTCGGTCGTCGGCGCGCAACGCCCGCAGCACGGCGAACATGCCTTCCTGGAAACCGACAGTCACCACGATCGACTCGGGATCGGCGACGATACCCTCGTCGACTTGCAGGTACCTCGCGATCAGCTCGTGAATGATGCCCTTGGTCCTGCCGTACTGGAAGAGCACCTGATTGACCTTCTGCTCGCTGTAGCTGAGGTCGGAGGTCAGGTGTTCGGCGAACGCGTCGATGTACCGGTGGATGAGGCTGACGTCGAAGAACTGCTCGCAGGGGCGTCCAGAAGCGAAAGAGATCGCTTCGGGGTACCTGCTGGCGACCTCGTTGAGGAAGTTCATGGACTCAAGTGCCGGGTCGAGCAGCGAGCCGTGCAGCGCGGGCGCCGCGAGGTCAGCGGCAACCGGCTGGACGTCAGTGGCCACGGAGGTCATGCTCATAACTCCTAAATCCTCGCTCCTAAATCCTCGCTCCTAAATCCTGGTGAGCCGGCGCGGTTTACTAGCCGGCGCGGCTTACTCCTGGCGAATGGTGACGGTGCGAAGCAACCTGGCCCTCGCCAGATCCGGGCAGCCGGCCAGCGTCAGCGCATGCCGGAATTCCTCGCCGAGCCGCGAGAGAACCTTGCCTGCTCCGGCGGCGCCGCCGGCGGCGGGGCTCCAGAGCGCCGGGCGGCCGGGCAGCACTCCAACCGCCCCGAGCGCGACGGCCTTGAGCACGTCGGCGCCTGCCGGCAAGTTCGCCGTTACCAGTTGCCCAGCGTCAGCTGCGCGCTCTAAGTCGTCAGGGCACTCTAAGGCGTCAGGCGACTCGCGAACCGGCACAGCGGAGACCATAAACTGCGTCCTTTCGTAGCTAGCTGTCATCCTTTCCGCTCACAGCCGGTTTAGCAACATTGCGATCTAAGTGGTCTGTTGCCCCGGAGCCGCATCCACTTAGCGTGAGTCGACGCCGAAAGGACCCGGGAAGGTTCGACGCGCAGGCCCTGCCCAACCCAGCGCGGTCCGAGCCCCCGCGTAACCGCGAGAGTCGCCGGCGTGACCGGGACAGGAGCCGAGCGCCTCGTAACGGGGACGTCGCCGACGTGACCGGAGAGTCGCCCTGGTAACGGGGCCAGGCGCCGGCGTGACCGGGACCCGGTTTCCTGGCGGAGCGCTGTCGGGTTCCTGGCGGAGCGTTGTCAGGTCCGGGAGATTTTTCGTCGTGGAGCACGAAAATCCTCCCGAACCCGGAAACCCACCGCTAGGACTACGGACAACCCTCCCGGACCCGGAAACCCTCCCCCAGGACCACATAGAACCCTCCCGGACCCGAGAACACTCCCCCAGGACTACAGAGACCCTCCCGGGCGCGGTAAGCAGTTGCGGCGGGCGGCGGGCGGCGGGCGGGGGGCGGGGGGTGCTGTCGTGAGGTCGCTTGGTCACTTCCCGCAGGCAGCAACTTGCTGCGAGCGAGCCACTTCCTCGGGCCTGTGGTGGGTGAGGCGAGCGGCTGTTCAGGCGGAAAACGCGCGGGACAGGCGGTCGGCGGCGGTGGCGACAGCTTCCCTCGCCACGTCGAGGACGCCGATCATGGTAAAGAAGCCGTGCATCATGCCGTCGTAGCGGATCACCTCGGTCGGCACCCCAGCGTCCGCCAGCTTCTTGGCGTACAGCTCGGACTCGTCGCGGAGCGGGTCGAAGTCGGCTGTGATCACGGTCGCCGGCGGCAGCCCGGACACGTCGGCGGCCCGCATCGGCGAGGCGAGCAGATTGTCGCCGTCGGCGGGCGTGGCCAGGTACATGCCCCAGTACCAGGCGATCGCATGGGGGTTGAAAAAGTACTGGTCAGTTACCTCGCGCATTGAGTCCGTGTCGGCTCTGTAGTCGGTGTTCGGGTACACGAGGAGCTGGTGGACCAGGCTGGGACCGCCTCGCTCACGGCTCGCCAGCGCGACGGCGGCGGCCAGATTGCCGCCCGAGCTGTCGCCCGCTACGGCGAGCCTGGTCGCGTCGATGCCGAGCTCGGCCGCGTGCGAGGCGACCCAGGCGGTACCGGCGTAGCAGTCATCGACCGCGGCGGGGAACTTGTTTTCCGGAGCCAGCCGATAGCTGACCGCGACGCTGGCACAGCCAGCCAGGTTCGTGATCCGCCGGCAGACGGCGTCGGAGGTGTCGAGCGTACCGAGACTCCACCCGCCGCCGAGGAAGTAGACCATCGCCGGCAAGGCCGGGCCAGGAGCAACGGGCCGGTAGAGACGCGCCGCCAGGTCTCCTGCCGGTCCTGGGATGGTGAAGTCCCGCACCCCGGCGACGTGCTCGGGCGTTCCGGCGGTCACGATGGCGCTCTTCACATCCCTGGCGCGGGCTTCCTCGATTGGCAGGGTGTAGAGGCTGGGCACCTGATCGGCCTCGAGCTGGTCCCTGATCGCCTGCACCTGGGGATGAAAAGGCATCGACTCTCCTGTCTTGCTGGGCCGCACGCCAAGATTGCGAGATTTGAAAATAAGGCACATCCTGGCCAGGCCCGGCAGCGATCCCGTCGCACCGGGGCTCGTCCGGATTGCCAGGGCACGGGTCACCGAGACCCTCGGCGATGCTGTCCCAGACCACGGCGAACCGCCGCCACGGGTGCCAGGCAGGTAACCAGCCGGCTGCACCCTCGTCGGGGCAGAACGGGTAAGCCGCCCGCGCCTCGCGCGATCGCCGAACCGTCACTCAGGCAGAGTACGACGCGGCGAAATGGCAATCAATAAGGTGGGACGACGCCCATGCCCATCACGTGATCGCGGGCACCGGCCGCGCGGGTTCCGCCGCCATCCCGGGCCACTGGCTTGAATCAGACTAGAGCGCTCTGGTCGGATAAGCGTCACGTTGCATCCCGCCAGTCACGTCTGCCGCTTCCGGCCCTTGCGCAACGCGGACAGTGAAGCACATGTCGGCAACTGCTTGACCTGATGCGTCAATTGTGGAACTCTCACGGCAAAAGCGCCTCTCTTCCCGTTGAAAAATGGCTTCGTGGGGGTGATGCATGTCCGGGTCACGCTGGGATGTTCCGACCGATAAAGCGGATCACCGGCCGGCTGGCGAACCCCCTAACTGGGTCGATGACGAACTGTTAAGCGGCGCCGACGACGAGGTCTGCCTGCGCATCGGTTCCGCTCTGCGCAGGACCGAGTTGCGGGACCTGGTCACTGAGCAGGCGGACAAGCTCCGCGAAGCCGGCCTGCGAGCCGGCGGCACTGTCACGTTGCACCTCCCGCCATCGGCGGGGTACGTCGCCTCCTTGCTAGCCGCGTGGCGAGTCGGCGCTCAGGTCAGCTTGCTCGATCACCGCCTGACCCGAGCCGAGGTCGACAAGGCGCTCGACCGGCTGGCGCCGCAGGTTGTCGTCGAGGCCGCCGATGTCATCAGTCATGCGATGAGCGGCTACGCGACGCTCACCCCGCGGCCGGAGCCCAGGGCGGGCGGTAAGCCTGCCCAGACGCCGCACGCCCTGATCCAGCTCAGCTCGGGTTCCACCGGGCCGTCCAAAGTCATCGCGCGTACCTCAGATGACCTGCTCGCGGAGCTTGACCGATACGCCAGGCTCGATGATTACCCGGGAGCCGGCACTCAGATCGTGCTGCTGGCTTCGATCGTGCACGTGCTCGGGCTGGTCGGCGGCCTGCTGCACAGCTTGCACGCCGGGATTGAGCTCGTCTTTCCCGACCGGCTTACGGCCGACGGCATTCGCGCTGCGGTTTCTTTCACCGGTAAACCGGCGATGATACTCGGCGTACCGTTTCATGCCGAGCTGCTCACCGCCGATCCCAGGCCGATTCCGCAGCTCACTCGCATGGTCGTGGCCGGTGAGCTGACCAGGCCGTGGGTGCCGGCCGCGTTCACGTCCGGGTACGGCGTGCCACTCGGCAGCATGTACGGAATGACTGAGCTTGGCGTGATCGCCACCGACCTGTCCGGCAAGCTTGCTCCCGCGGTGGCCCCGGCGCCCGGCATGCGGCTGCGGGTGAGCGACGGAGAGCTGCACGTCGCCATGGCCGCATCGCCGTACATCGGCCTGGTCGACGAGAACAGGTGGGTGGACGGCTGGCTCCGCACCAGGGACGCGGCCACCATGGATCCCCAGACCGGTCACGTCACGATTCTCGGCCGGCTCGACTCGCAGGTCTCGGTCGGCGGGCTCAAGGTCGATCTCACCGAAGTCGAGCAGGCGATCTGCGCGCTGCCTGCCGTGGCCGCCTGCGTGGTCAGCTTCGACAGCGCGATCGAGGCGTATCTCGTACTGCGTCCTGGCTCCGGGCTCGCTGAAGTCGAAGCCGCGATGGGTGAGCAGCTCGCGGCCTTCAAGCGGCCGCGCCGCGTGTATGTGCTCAGCGAACTCCCTCGCACGGCAACAGGCAAGAACGTCAGGGACCGGACCGTGCTGCGGGCAGCGGCGGATGCCTCGCCCGCGGTCTCGCCCTAGCCGTGTCACCTTCGGCAGAATGGCTAACACAGATGGGAGTTCGCCCGATGGAGACCGAGATCCGCCAGTTCGTGGTCAGCGCTTTAGACGGGCTGAACTATGACGTCAGCCAGGTGACCGGGGACGCCGGACCTGGTCCGGCCGGGCTCGCCCTCGAGTCGCGATGAGCGAGACTCCGGCACCGGATCGCGACGAGGTCATTTCCATGCTGGCCTCGTTCGGCCAGCGAGCCGCGGACGAGGTTGCCGAGCAGATCGGCTCACTCGAGCTCACCTGGCTGATCACGAAGGTGGAGCTGCGCTACGGCGTGACCCTCGAGCTAAGCGACGAGACGATGGCTCAGATGACCACCGTCTCGGGCGCCGTAACCGCGCTTGCCGATGTGCTCAGCGGTGCGGAGCATGGCTAGCGCCCAGCCGCCAAGCCGTCAGGCTCCGGTCGTGGTGACCGGGCTGGGCGTCACCACCGCGTTCGGGCGCGGGCCAGCAGCGCTGCTCGACGGCGTTATGTCAGGACGGCCCGCTTTCCGGCCGGTGACCAGGTTCGACACCGAGCGCTGCCGGGTCGGCGTCGCCGCTGAACTGCCTGGCGAGCCGAAGCTCGGCGTCGAGCTTGCCGAGGTGATCGGGCAGGCGTGCGACCAGGCCGGCCTGGACGAAGCGAATCGTGCTGACACTGAGCTTCTCCTAGCGCTGCACACAGATCAGAACACTGCTCGCGATCGGGAAGCGGCAGACGTCATCGGCTGCACGCCAGCCGAGGTCAGCGCGGCCACCGGGGTCAGGCCGCCGGCCAGGATCTACGTCACGGCCTGCGCGGCGGCGAGCACGGCGATCGCTGATGCCGCCGCGTCGATCTCGTCCGGGCGGGCAAGCAGGCTGATCGTCGCGGCCGGGTACCTCGTCGACGCCGACAGCTTCTGGCTGTTCGACGCCGGCCGGGCGCTGGCCGCCGACGGGCAGGTGCGGCCGTTCAGCGCCGGGCGGCGGGGGATGCTGCTCGGCGACGGTGTCGCCGCCGTCGTGCTCGAGGACGCGGCCACCGCGCGGTCGCGCGGAACAGGCGCGCTGGCCGGCCTCGCCGGCTGGGGCCGCGCCGGTGACGCCTATCACGTCGTGCAGCCGCGCCCCGACGGCACCGGGCTCGCCCGCGCGATCAGCTCGGCTCTGGACCGGGCCGGCGTCAGTGCCGCCGACGTCGGATACATTAACGCCAACGCGACCGGCACGGCCTACGCGGACGCGTCAGAGGCGGCGGCCATACACCTGGCTTTCGGCCCGGCCGCCGGCTCGGTTCCGGTGAGCTCGACGAAGTCCGTGCATGGTCACGCGCTCGAGGCATCGGCGCTCGTCGAGTTCGCCGTGACTGTCCTGGCCCTGCGGACCGGGTTGCTGCCGATCAATGCCGGCTTCCTGGCTCCCGATGACAACTGCGAACTTGATCTGGTCCTGCGCACCGCGCGCCGGTCGAGCGCCAGGTACGGGCTTAGTCTGAATGCCGCGTTCGGCGGCGCTAACACCGCACTGCTCGTGGAGGCGGCATGAGCCTGTCCGCGGAACTGCCGGGCCCAGCCCTGGCCGCAGGGCTAGCCGTGCTGGCCAGCGCCAGCTGGCCGGGCACCCGCGCGGACGGCTTACCCGCCGTCGCGGGCTTCGTGACCTCCGGCTTCAGCCCGCTGGTGGCTGCGGTGGCCGATCTGTGCCTGACGCGCTACTTCGGCGAGCCGCCCGCCGCACCCGAGTACGGCGCACGCACCGCGCTCGTGCTGACGAGCACCACCGGCGACCTTGTCACGTCCGCGGCCATCGCCGAGGCGGTGCAGGCCGGGCGGCGCGTCCCGCCCTTGCTCTTCTATCAGTCCAATCACAATGCCGTCGCCGGCTACGTGGCCGCGCGATGGGAGCTGCGCGGGCCGATGGCCTGCACTATGCCGTGCGGCTCGGCTGGCGCGGCAGCACTAGACCAGGCAATGACGGACGGGGCAGCTAGCGCCGCGCTGCTCGTCGCCGACGGCGACGCGGACGCCGCACTGGTGATCGCCGCCAACTGCTACCTCGATGGCACGGTCTGCGGCGAGGCCATGATCCTCGGCCCGGCCTCATGGCCGTCACGGCACGGCCGCGGGCCAGCGGCATTGAAAGGCATGCGATGAAGATCTACGGATTTGATCATGTCGAATATTACGTCGCCGACCTAGCCGCGGCAGCCGCGGCGCTCTGCGACGCCTACGGCTTCAGGGTCTGCGGACGTTCACCGGCGGCCGCCGGACAGCGCTCGCTACTGCTGCGCCAGGGACAGATCAGGCTGCTGCTCACCAGCCCGGATTCCGGCCTCGCTCCGGGCGAGACTAGCGGCCCGGCTGCGGGCCCGGCTGCCGGGCCGCTAGCGGAGAACGACCGGGCAGCGCGGTACATCGCCAGGCACGGCGACGGCGTCGGCGTCATCGCGTTCAGGATCGATGATGTCAGGCAGGCCCACGCCGAGGTCGTGGCGGCTGGCGGCATCTCGATCGCGGCACCGTCCTTCGCCTGCGCTGGCGAGGGGTCAGCCTGCACCGTGGGTACCTCCGTCGTGGCCGGTTTCGGCGACGTACTGCACAAGCTCGTCGAACGCAGCGACCCAGATGGCGACTTCGCGCCCGGCATCATCGAGATGGACAGCCACGACCCCGGCCACGACTCCAGCGAGGACAACGGCAAGAACCGCGGCGGCGACCACGACTCTGGCGACGCCGGGGTCCTCGCCGGCCCGCTGCTCGACCTGCTCGATCATGTGGCCGTCTGCCTGCCTGCGGGTGAACTCAACTCGACCGTTAGCTTCTACCGCAACGTATTCGGGCTGGCCCAGATCTACGACGAGCGGATCGAGGTCGGCAGCCAGGCCATGCTGTCCAAGGTCGTGCAGGACAACACGGCCGCGGTGACATTTACGCTGATCGAGCCCGACGTGACGCGTGAGCCAGGCCAGATAGATGACTTCCTGGCCGCGCACGACGGCGCCGGCGTCCAGCACCTGGCTTTCAGGACCTCAGACATCGCGACCGCTGTCCGCACGATCTCCGCTCGCGGGGTGGAGTTTCTCGTCGCGCCCGCCGGCTACTACCAGGCACTGGAGGGACGACTCGGCAAGCTGGCCATACCGCTCGAAGAACTGCGCGGCCTCAATGTGCTCGCCGACCGCGACCGGTGGGGGCAGATGTTCCAGATCTTTGCCAGGTCAACCCACCAGCGGCACACCCTCTTCATCGAACTGATCGAACGGAAAGGCGCGCTGACCTTCGGCAGCCGCAATATCAGGGCGCTCTACGAGGCGCTCGAAGACGAACACGCTGGCAAGAGCCATTGAAGTCAGGTATCCGAACGGATCGGAGCGCGGTCGATGACGACGAGAACCCCGGGGACAACCTCATTTACGCTGACCGAAGCCGAGCTTGACCTGCTGCCCTCCGACGACGAGGTAGAGCACTACCGGCAGCACGGCTGGTACATGACTCGCAAGCTGTTCAGCGAGGCCGAAATCGACGCGCTAGTCGAGGCGGCCGATGCGTTCTACGCGGGGCACAAAGACCGCGCGCTGCCGCTTCGCCCGCCCAACCTGGCCTACTGGGAGCCCTCGCATGGCCAGGTGCAGCGGCACAACGACTACATCCACTACGAGTCCGGCGCCATTGCCTCGATCCTCCGCAAGCCGATTGTCGGGGCGGTCGCGGCGAGGCTGGCGAAGGCGCCGCAGATCAGGGTGTTCCAGTCAACGCTGATCTACAAGCCGCCCAACCCCGACGAGATCACCAACCTCGTGCCGTGGCACGCCGACCGGCACTACTGGCAGACCTGCACCTCCGACCGGATGCTCACCGCTTTCATCCCGTTCCACGACTGCACCAGCCAGATGGGCACGATCACCATGATCGACGGCAGTCACCTGTGGAAAGAAATCCCTGGCGACGACTCGACCAGGCATTTCGCCCAGCGTGACCGGAACGAGCTCGAAGAACTGCTGCGCAGGACGGCCGAGTTCAACAACGCAAGGGTGACTCCCGTCCCGATGGAGATCCCGAAGGGCCATATGAGCTTCCACCACTGCCGGATTTACCACGGCAGCAGTCACAACAGCAGCCCGAATCCCCGCCGCGCGATCTCGTTCCACCTTCAGGACGGCGACAACCAGTGGCGGCCCTACGACAAGCCCGACGGCACGAGGGTGGTGTACAACAACGACGTCCTGGTACGCCGGACCGAGCAGGGCACCCCAGATTACGCCGACCCTGATTACTGTCCCGTGCTGTGGCAGAGCTAGCCGGCCGCGCGCGGTTGTGCCGGAGCTTTCCTCTGCCTCTTGCGGAGAACGCTCACACCGGAAAGGCTTCTGCCCCGGCGGCCAGGACCCTCAGGTGTCGATTCTCGTGGGGTCGAGTTCGGTGGCGCCGCCGACAATGAAGTCGCGGCGCGGGGCCACCTCGCTGCCCATCAGCAGGCCGAAGATCCGGCTGGCGGATGCCGCGTCGGCAATCTTGATCCTGCGAAGCGTACGGCGGCGGGGATCCATCGTGGTCTCGGCCAGCTGCGAAGCGTCCATCTCGCCGAGTCCCTTGTACCGCTGGGGCTGATCCTTCCAGCGTTGTCCCTTGCGCTCGAGTTCCAGCAGCGTGCGGCTCAGCTCAGCATCGGAATAAGTGTAGATGTACCTGCTCGCGCCCTTGCGCGGGTTGCTCAGCTCGATCCGGTGCAACGGCGGCACCGCGGCGAACACCCGTCCGGCGTCCACCATCGGCCGCATGTAACGGTGGAAGAGCGTCAGCAGCAGGCACCTGATGTGCGCGCCATCGACATCGGCGTCACTCATCAAGATCACTCGCTGGTACCGCGCTGACTCGAGGTCGAACGCGTTGCCCGAGCCGGCGCCGAGCACCTGGATGATGGCGGCGCATTCGGCGTTCTTGAGCATGTCAGACAGCGAGGCCTTCTGCACGTTCAAGATCTTGCCCCTGATCGGCAGCAGCGCCTGGAACTCAGAGTCCCTGGCCAGCTTGGCCGTGCCGAGCGCGGAGTCTCCTTCGACGATGAAAAGCTCGCTCCGGTCATCCGAGGACCGGCAGTCCACCAGCTTGGCCGGCAGGGCCGAGCTGGCCAGGGCGGACTTGCGACGCTGATTCTCGCGGTGCTCGCGCGCGGCGATCCTGGTCTTGGCGGCGTTGGCGACCTTCTCGAGCACCGCCTTCGCCTGCTGCTTGCTGCCGCGTACCCGGCCCTCGAGGAAACTGGCGAGCTCGGAGGCGACGACCTGGCCTACGATCCGCGAAGCCGCCGGGGTACCGAGCACTTCCTTGGTCTGGCCCTCGAACTGCGGCTCAGGCAACCGCACCGACACCACGGCGGTGAGACCTTCGAGCACGTCTTCCTTCACGACGGACTCGTCCCCGGCCTTGAGCAGCCTGGTCGCCTTCAGCTGCTCGTTGATCGTCTTGACCAGCGCGCGCTCGAATCCGGTGACGTGCGTGCCGCCCTTGGGCGTGGCGATCACGTTCACGAATGACCTGGTAATCGTGTCGTAGCCGTTGTCCCAGCGGAGCGCGATGTCAACCGCCAGGTCACGCTCGACCTCGGTCGGCGTCAGGTGACCGAGGTCATCGAGTACCGGAACGGTCTCGGTGAACTGGCCTGAACCGGTCAGCCTGAGCACGTCCGTGACTGGCTCACCGGTGCCGAGGTGCGCGCAGAACTCGCCGATGCCGCCGACGAAGCTGAACTCGACGGCCTCGGGCTGGCCATCCCCATCGGGCACGCGCTGGTCGGTGATTGAGATGGACAAGCCCGGCACAAGGTACGCCGTCTGCCTGGCCCGCTCGATCAGCGGAGCGAACTCCAGCTTGGCGCCCGGGACGAAGACCTGACGGTCGGGCCAGAACCTGACCCGCGTGCCAGTGCGCGACTTAGGCATGACCTTGCCGAGCTTGCGCAGTCCAGATCCGGGGGTGAACCTGGCATCCGGCCCGTCGCCAGCGAACGTCCCTGGCACCCCCCGCCTGAAGCTAGCCAGCCACTCGTAGCCCTCCCGCTCGATCACCACGTCGAGCCGGCCGGACAGCGCGTTGACAACTGAAGCGCCGACTCCGTGCAAGCCGCCCGAGGCCGTGTAAGAGCCGCCGCCGAATTTGCCGCCGGCATGCAGCCTGGTCATGACCAGTTCGACGCCGTTCAGCCCGCTCTTCGGCTCGA
Organism: Streptosporangiaceae bacterium; assembly: GCA_035716545.1. Lineage (GTDB taxonomy): Bacteria > Actinomycetota > Actinomycetes > Streptosporangiales > Streptosporangiaceae > Chersky-822. The sequence goes on along the minus strand of DASTJM010000096.1, from coordinate 45,489 downwards.
TGTCGACGGGGATGCCGCGGCCATTGTCATGGACCTCGGCCGACTGATCTGCGTGCAAGATGATCTCGATCTTGGTGCAGCTCGCGTTCAGGGCCTCGTCGACCGCGTTGTCGATGATCTCCCACAGGCAATGCTGCATGCCTCGCTCATCGGTCGAGCCGATGTACATGCCCGGTCGCTTACGGACCGCTTCGAGGCCCTCAAGGACCGTCAGGTGCCTGGCCGAGTAGCCATCGACCAGGCTGGCCGACAGCGGCGTTTCACGCAGAGCGGCGGTCACGGCGCTTCTCCACTAGTCAGTGCCTGGCCACGGGCCAGCACTCGCCGGTGCCGTGACTCAGCGCTTGTCGGTGACTCAGTGCCGGGGCCACGGCCGGACGGCCGAGCTGCGCACCGAAAATTTTTTCTACCCGCAGGATATCGATCCATGCCGTCACCGCGAGCCGCCGCGCCGAGCGGCATACCCGGCTAGCTGGGGCAACTTGCTCTTTGACGGCTAGTCGTATAAAGATCAACCCAGCGGTCCGTAATGTGTTCGCCCTCGGCGTACGACCGGCCGGCATGGGATGACACCAGACTGGCTAGGTGTTGTGATGCGTATGGATCGCAGGTTGTTCAAACCGCAGGCAAACCCGTCGGCGGGACTCGGGCAAGGGAGGCGGACATGACCGGAGCGATGGCCCCAACGAAGCCCCTGAATGCCAACGACCTGTGCGACCGGTGCGGAGCCCCCGCGTACGTGCGGGTCATCCTTCCAGGCTCGGCCGAACTGCTCTTCTGCGCGCACCACAACCGGCAGCACGCACCAGCCCTCGCCAAGATCGCTGTCGAGATCCACGACGAGACGGCCAGGCTCACGGCCAAGCCAAGCGGCGACTCCGATCGCTAGGCAGGCAAGGAGACCTCCCAAAGGCTTCGTGAGGAAATAACCAGGCAAGCGGCCCGGCATCCCGCAAGGGATGCCGGGCCGTCACAGTTTCCTGAGGCAACCAGGGCCTGGCGCTCTCTGGGCGCCAGGCGGGTCAGTCGAGGTAGTCCCGCAGTACCTGGGAGCGAGACGGATGGCGGAGCTTGGACATGGTCTTGGACTCGATCTGCCTGATCCGCTCGCGGGTCACGCCGTAGACTTTGCCGATCTCATCGAGGGTCTTCGGCTGGCCGTCGGTCAGGCCGAACCGCATGGACACCACGCCGGCCTCGCGCTCGGAGAGCGTGTCGAGCACCGAGTGCAGTTGCTCCTGCAGCAGCGTGAAGCTCACCGCCTCGCCCGGCTGGATCGCCTCGGAGTCCTCGATCAGGTCGCCGAACTCGCTGTCGCCGTCCTCGCCGAGCGGCGTGTGCAGGGAGATCGGCTCGCGGCCGTACTTCTGCACCTCGATGACCTTCTCCGGGGTCATGTCGAGCTCGGCCGCCAGCTCCTCGGGAGTCGGCTCCCTGCCCAGGTCCTGCAGCATCTGCCGCTGCACCCGGGCAAGCTTGTTGATCACCTCGACCATGTGCACGGGAATCCTGATGGTGCGGGCCTGGTCGGCCATGGCGCGGGTGATCGCCTGCCTGATCCACCAGGTGGCGTACGTGGAGAACTTGTAGCCCTTGGTGTAGTCGAACTTCTCGACCGCCCGGATCAGGCCGAGATTGCCCTCCTGGATCAGGTCGAGGAACAGCATTCCCCGGCCGGTGTACCGCTTCGCCAGCGACACCACCAGCCTCAGGTTCGCCTCAAGCAGGTGATTCTTGGCCCTGCGGCCGTCCTCGGCGATCCAGTCAAGATCGCCGCGCACGTCGGGCGGCAGGGACCGGCCGCCATCGGCAAGCTTCTCCTCGGCGAACAAGCCAGCTTCGATCCGCTTGGCCAGCTCTACTTCCTGCTCGGCGTTGAGCAGGGGGACCTTGCCGATCTGCTTCAGGTAGTCCTTGACCGGGTCAGACGTTGCGCCGGCCACTGCCACCTGGGCGGCAGGGAGGTCCTCGTCGTCGTCGCCGTAGACGAACGCCTCGTCGTCGGTTTCCTCGGTGGTCGTGACCGTGACGACGATGCCGTCAGCTATGACGCCGGCCTTCGGCTTCAGGCTGCCATCGGCATCCTCCGGCTCATCGGAGTCGCCCTCGTCGTCCGCATCGTCATCGCCTCGTGAGCCGCCGTCCAGGCCGGCGGTCTCGTCACCTATCGGCTCGTCCCCGTCCAGGCCGGACAGGTCATCGAGATCAACATCGAGATCCGCTACATCGGCGAGGTCAGGCTCGCCATCCAGATCCGCTACATCAGCGAGGTCGTCCTCGCTCTCCGGATCGGTCATCACGCCAAGATCGGAGTCAGCCTCCAGATCAGTCGCTTCCGCCAGGTTCACGTCACCTTCCAGGTCATGCAGGCCGGCCGGACCAGTCTCGCCACCGGTGTCGCGCACCTTGCCCTTGGCGCCGTTCGCGCGGCCCCGGGACGCACCGCCCGCGGCGCGGGAGTCGCCGCGTGACCGGCGGCCGTCAGGCGCTGGGCCGGCCGGCGCGGGGGTGGCTTGGTCAACTACAGTATCCGCTCCAGCGGACGAGATCGTCCCAGCGCCGTTGTCCTGCTTGGCAGTGCGGCGTGACGATCGGCGCGAGCCAGTTCGCTCGGGCGCGGCCTGCGCGGTGTCAGCCGCCACCAGCGCGACGGCCGCGTCGGCACGCGCAGGCGCGGAATCAGCCGGTTCTACGCGGGATTGCTGCGGAACTCGAGCGCCCCGGCCCGTCGGCGTTTGCTGCCTCCGCGCCGCGGAGCTTGCAGTGCCTGCCACCGCGGTCACCCCTTCCTTCGCTGGCCGATGAGCCACCGTGTCCTGATCAGCGCGAGGCCGACCGGGATTACCGGCGACACCGGCACTCTCCTGCGATCATCTGGTAGCGATTAGACGCTACCGCCGGGACAGTGCTTCCCTGACCATCAGCGCTCCGCCGACCAACACCAGCGGCTCGGCGCGCCTGGCGCCCAGCACAACCTGATCCGCTCCCATCCCCCACCTTAGGCGGAGTTGCAAAGTAGGTCTGCCACTCCAAGCGCCAACTCTCCCAAGTAGATTCCCCCGAACGGCATGCTCGGAGAGCGTACCCACTGCCGGCCCGGCTTGATCGTCCAGCGCCGCTCTCAGCCGCGCTGACGCCCACGCCTGCCCCCGGCCCTGACATTCCCGCCGTCCCTGACCGGCATCTGAAGGACGAGCACCGTGACATCGTCGTCTTGCTCGTAGCCCGCCAGCATCCGCTCCACCAGGTAATCGATAAGGTTGTCGGGATTTTCCGCAACGCCTTGCGGTGCGTCGGCCGCCACCGCGACCAGCTCATCGAGCCCGGCGTCCAGGCCACGTTTGCGGTTCTCGACCAGGCCATCGGAGTAGAGCACGGCGGTATTGCCGCCAGGCAAGGTGAACGGATACTGCTGGCGCGGGCTCGCCCAGCCCAGGGGCGTGCCCGCCTCCGCCTTGTCGAGCCTCGGCGGCTGCCCTGGACCTAGCAGCAGAGGAGGCAGATGGCCGGCGTTGCCAGCCACGCCTTCGCCCGTCCGCGGGTCAACGACGAGGTAGCAGACGGTCGTTACCTGCTCGTCTAGCTCAGTGGCCATGAACAACCGGTCGAGACCGGCGAGCACCGCCGCTGGCCGCGGATCGGTGAGGGCAAGCGCGCGCAGGGCGTTGCGTACCCTGCCCATCCCCGCCGCCGCCGTGAGGCCCTTGCCCATGACGTCTCCCGCCGCGACCGCGAGCTTGCCGTCAGGCAGCCGGAACGCGTCGTACCAGTCACCGCCGACCTCGATGGACAGCGGCTTGTAGAACGCGCGCAACGCGATGCCAGGGACGTCAGGCAGGGTGTCTGGCAGCAGGCTGCGCTGCAAGGTCTCGGCCGTCGCATGCTCGCGCTCGTACAGCATCGCCCGCTCGAGGGCTAGGGCGCACTGCCCGGCGAGCGCCTCGAGGAACACGCGCTCTTCGTCCGCGATCTGCCTCCGGCCGGTGAACGAGAACTGCAGCGCGCCGAGCGGGGTACCTGAGGTCGCCAGCGGCAAGCCCACCCACGCGCGCTCGTCGCCGTGCCGCAGGAGCACCTCGCCGCCGGGCTCGTCATCGAAGTGCCTGGCCAGGCTCTCAGGGCTGTCCAGGATCAGCGGCCGGCGCAGCGCGAATGCCGAGCCCATCACGCTCGGCGCGGCCAGCGGGATCTCGCCGGCCAGTTCCGCGGGCGCGGCGCCAGGGGAATCGGAGCTGATGATCCGCAACCTGAGCCGCTCGGAATCGGCGAGCGCGATCGCCGACCGGTCGGCGCCGATCGCTGACCTGCCCACGTCGGTGATGACGCTGACGACTTCCTGTACCGACAGCGCCTCGGCGAGCAGCGAGGTCGCCTGCTGCAACCGCGAGGTGCGCAATGCCGCCGCGGAGAGCTGCTCGGTCAGCCGGCCGCGCATCTCGTCGGCTTCACGCTGGCTGGTGACGTCGGTGCTCGCGCCCATCCACTCCACGATCGCGCCGTCCCGCTCGATCGGCACCGCCCGGACGTCGTAATGCCGGTAGGAGCCGGTCTTCGTGCGGACCCGGTAGCCGGCGTCGAAGACCGTTCCGGTCTTGATGCAGCTCAGCCAGTCGCGCTCGATCCGGTCCCGGTCATCCGCGTGGATCGCCGCTATCCAGCCGTCCGCGAGGTACTCGGCAACGGACTGGCCAGTGATCCAGCGCCATTCCGGCGAGTCCTCGCTCACGTGTCCCGACGGATCGGTGACCCAGACCACCTGATTGCCCGCCTGCACCAGGGACCTGTACCGCTCGTTCGTCCGCCTGACCGCCTCAGCGGCGTGATGGTCGGCGGTGACATCGACGGCAATGATCGCGACCCCTGTCGCCGCGCCATCGGTGCCGCGGGCCGGGTAGCAGGACAACGCGAGCCGCCGCGCGCCCGGCTCACCGCCGCCGCTGGTCAGCCCGTTAGCATGCGTCGTGATCGCGTCCGAGGCAGTCGCGGGTCTTGGCACCGCGATGCGCTCGGCACCCTCGGCAGCGGCGGCCGGCCGCGCTCCGCCATTGCCCGGCGGGCGGGCCGGGCCCGCTGAGGTGATCCGGTTCAGCACCGGCGCCCCCGAGTCGAGCACGGATCGGACAGCCGATTCCGCGGCCGCCGCCATGGCGGGCGGCCACGCCTGCCCGAGCGCCCGCCCGATCTGGTCGCTGTGGGTGCCGCCCGTCATCTCAGCCAGCGTGTGGCTGACCTTCCGCACCCGCAGGTCCTCGTCGATGAGCGCGAACCCGACCGGCGCCTGCGCCAGCAGGACGTCCAGCATCGCCGCATCCCAGGCCTGCGGCTCCGGGCGCGGCCGTCCGGCATGCGGCACGGAGGTCGGGGTGCTCATCTGGCGCACCTCGCATCCCTGCGAGCACTCACAGGACGATCCTCTCCCTGCGGCATCCGACAGAAGAAGGCTAGCGGCATCGCGGCATCAAAACCCGCTGTCCGCGGCGGGAAGTCGGATGGCTCTGTGCCAGACGTCGGCGAATCCAGCCCGGCCGCGAACCCGGCACACCTCGCTGTGCTCGCGGCGTGGCCCGCTGCGGTGACTGCGCCCCCCTGTTTTAACTGAGTGTGTTGCTGAGTGCTGCTTGCTGAGCCGCGTGAGCTTAACTGGGCAGCCCAGACTAACGCTAATGACATTTTAGCCTGGTCAGGGGTCAGTTAGGGGGCGTTCCCGAGCATCGGAACCGCCGGCGCGCGGTTCAGCGCAGGGAACCCGCGGCGCTGAACCGGTCGCGCAGTCCGTCGCCGAGCAGGTTGAACGCGATCACCACGGCGACGATCGCAACCCCGGCCGGATAGATCTCCCACCAGTGGCCAAGGGAAATCACCTGCGCGCCGGTCGCGATCATGTCGCCCCAGTCCGAGGCGGGCGGCTGCACGCCGAGCCCCAGGAAGCTGAGCGTCGCGAGCACCACGATCGCGTCGGCGATCTGGAACGACACGTTGATCGCGATCGTGCCGACCGCGTTCGGGGCGATGTGGCGGACGATCAGCCTGATCCTGCCGCCGCCCATGGCCCTGGCTGCCTGGACGAACTCGCGGGTGCGCAGCGTGAGCGCCGCACCGCGCACGAGCCTTGCGGTGCTGAGCCAGGACGTCGCCGCGATGACCAGGATCAAGATGGCCGCCGACGGCGCGTGCACGGAGGTCAGGAGCAACAGCAAGATGATCGCCGGAATGGCGATCCCGGCGTCCACCACCCGCATAAGCGCCGCGTCGACTATGCCCCCTGCGTAACCGGCCACGGCACCCCAGAGCGAGCCGATCACCGAGGCCAGCAGGCCGGCCGCGACACCGACCTCAAGCGAGACCCGGCCGCCGGTCATCAGCCTGCCGAGCACGTCCACCCCATCTTGATCGGTGCCGAGCAGGTGGGCGCCGCTCGGCGGGAGGTTGGCGAGCAGCAGGTTCACGTGCGCGAGATCGGGCCGGTAGAACAGCGGCCCGGCAAAGCAGAACAGCGCCATCGCGGCGATGATCACGAATCCGGCGGCCGCCATCGGCTCTACCGGGCGTGCTGGCCGCGCCGGCAGGCTTGTGATCGAGCCAGGTCTTGCCGGCCGGCGCAGGCTGTACCGAGGCGGGGCGGCGTGTCGTCCCCTGCTCATCGCCGGTAGTACCTGATCCTGGGATCGGCGAGCATGTAACCGACATCGGCGAGCAGCGAGCCGAGCACCGCCGCGATCGCGACGACCAGGATGAAGCCGAGCAAGACCGGGAAGTCATGCTTGACCGCCGCCTGCCAGAGTCCCCAGCCGACCCCCTCGATGTTGAACAGGCTCTCGACGATCAGCGCTCCGCCGAAGATCTGCGGCAAGCTGAGCCCGGCGAGCGTGATCACGGGGATCAGCGAGTTGCGGAGCACGTGCTTGCGCAGGACCTGCGGCTCAGGTGCGCCGGCCCCCCGCGCGGTCCTGATGTAGTCACTGCCAAGGCTTTCGATGGCCGCTGCCCTGGTGTACCTGGCGAACACCGCGCAGATGAAGATCGCGAGCGTGGCGACGGGCAGCGTCAGCGCGCGCCAGTCGGTGAGCACCCCGGCGATGCCAGCCTCTTGCGGTCCTTCGGCGCCGAGCCAGTGCAGCCGGACCGCGAACTCCAGGACGAGCACAGTGCCAAGGAAGAACGACGGCATGCCGTACCCCAGGTACGTCAGCGCGCGCAGTATCCGGTCGGCAGCGGAATCCCTGCCGACCGCCTGAGCCAGGCCGACCGGCACCGCGACGGCGATCGCCAGCACGGTCGCGGTGATCGTGAGCGCGAGGGTCCTGGGCAGCCTGGCGGCAAGGAGCGATCCGACGCTCTGACTTTGCTGGTAGGAGTAGCCCAGGTTCCCGTGCAGCACCTGCCCGAGCCAGGCCAGGTACTGCACGATCACGGGGCTGCCGAGCCCGTAGTCATGCCGTAGCGCGGCAGCGCCGCCGCCCGCCGCCGTCGGGCTGACGCCAAGCGTGGCCTGCTGCGGCCCGCCTGGCACCAGCCACCTGAAGCTGAAGATGATCAGGCTGACGAGCACGAGCACGACGACGGCTTGGAGTACCCGCCTGACCAGGTAGACGATCACGGGCGGCGAGCGCCAGGGCCGGACGCCAGCCCGCGGCGCCGGTCCCGGCGGCTCGCGTCACTCAACGCACGTAATACCAGTCTTCGGGCGTGATCGCCAGCGTCGGGCTCTGCCGGCCGATATGCAAGTTGGCGACGCTCTCGATGAGCGCGGCCGGTGCCGTGGGCTGCAGGACCACGGGAAGCCGCTGCGTCAGGTAGTCCTCCCATTTGTACATCGCCTTCAGGCTCGGGGTCTGCAGCGTCTTGGCGATCAGGCGGTCGTTCGTCTTGTCGCTGAAATGGCCGATGTTGCCCCCTGACCCGGTGCCGAACAACTCGTCACCGGTAGGCAGGTAGTCGGGCACATAGCTCCATCCCTCGCCCCAGTCGGCCAGTTCCCAGGGGCACGGCATCACGTGGGTGGGCGTGCCGCAGATGTTCTCGACCGTGGTGATCACCTGGTCGAAGGATTCATCATGGGTGTTGATCTTGATGCCGACCAGCGAAGCGTTCGACTTCAGCTGCAGCACGGCCGCCTCCACCCAGGCGTTGCCGGTGGCGACGAGCATGTCGAATACGAGCTTCTGGTGACCCTTGACGCCGGCGCCGCACTGTCCCTTGGCCGAGCCCGGGTTACCGCACTCGGTGACGCCTTCGGCGTTGACGTCCCAGCCGTTGTCAGTCAGCAGTTTCCTGGCCCTGCCGAGGTTGAACGGGAAGGGATCGCCCTTGCGCGCGGTCGGCGACAGGTACTTCGTCGGCGGCGCGTCGCCGACTGGTCCCGTTTCCACCTTGCCGTATCCGTGCAGGGCGCCCTGCACGATGGCCGGCTGGTTGACGAGCAGCTGGAACGCCTGACGGAAGTAGAGCTGGTTGAAGATGGCAACCTGCGGATCAGCCGGGCCGAAGTTGTAGGGGATATAGCTCAGGCCCCAGGTATATACAGGCTGCATCCGGTAGCCGGCCACCGGGTTCTGACCCACCTGCGCTCCTGGCGGCGGCACCGGCGCATCGACCGTCGGCAGGTACCCCACGTCAAGCGGATGGGCGCCCCCCGCCTGCAGCACGTTGAACTCGGCCTCTTCCGAGGTGTACGGCTGCTCGATGAACTGGGTGATGTGGTCCTTGGGCACGGACAGCGAGTACTTCGGATTCCGGCTGAAGGTCAGTACGCCCTGTGTGCTGTACCCGGTGAGCTGCCAGGGCCCGTCGATGTCCTTCCACAGCGGCTGCGTCGCCCAGGTCGACTTGACCGACGCCAGGCTATTGAGGTACCTGAACACCGCCGGGCAGTCGCTGGCGTGCTCGGCGCAGTCGCTCGCGGCGCCAGAACTCGTCCGGTCCCAGCTCAGCGGCAGCGGAGTAATCTGGCTCAGCTCGTTGCCGGTGAACCATGCCGACGAGTACTTGCCCTTGATCGTCATCTGCACCTCATCGGTGCCGACCGCGTGGACGTTCGTGACGTTGTCCGGGATGCCGCCTGGGATATAGCCGCCCCATTCGGTGTGCGCCAGGGACTTCATCATGTTCATCCAGAACATGATGTTCTTGGCAGTCACGGTCGAGCCGTCGGTCCAGCGGATGCCGTGCTTGAGCTTGATCGTCACGACCTGGCCGTGGTATCGCGGCTCAAGTGCCAGGCTGAGCTTCTTGTTCAGGTAAGGAAGCCCGTTGTCGCCCCACCAGTAGAGCGGCCGCCACAGCAGGTACTGCAGGTTGTCGAGGTTCACGATGGTGAAGTCCGCGGCGGGCGTGAACGGGAAGATGTAGTTCGGCTCCACGTTCGCGGGAAGCGCGAACGTGACGCTGCCGCCCGCTACCGGAGTGTTGCCGATGTGCGACCGGTTGACCGTGCCGCATCCGGCGGCAGTCACTCCTATCGCCAGCAGCGCCGCGCAGCCAAGCGTCGCCCGCCGCCTGATAGCCGAGCGTCCAGGCTGGCCCAGGTTCCCTGGCTTGCGCCGCCGCACCAAGCCTCCGTACCTCAGCTGAGCACGCCGCATAGCCGCTACTCCTTCGCAGTTCACTGCAGTTCGCTGTAGAGCCATGCGCTGTTCCATGCTGGCTCAGCTGGGCCCATTTTGTGCCTGGCGCTGATCGCCCGGCATGCTCCCCTGGCTATGAATTATGACCTATCGACCGAATGATCGCTGGTGCTTCGGCAGGCCCGGGCAGCCAGGCCAGCACCGAGCACCCGGTCTCACGACTGTCCGACAGCATAGCCGTCCCGTCGGCTACGCCATCAATGTCCCAAAGATGACACTTCAGCGCCGTGCTTGTCCCGAAGACGGCGCTACCGCTGCCCTTTCTGTCAGACCGGGCGCCCTCGGCTGGGCGAGGCAACATCGGCATGGGCACTAGCTCGCGTGGCGCGGCGCGGGTGTCGGTAGCGGCGGGTAATCTGTCGACTGCGCGGCCATTCCGAGCGACGCGCCGTAGTCAAGCATGGCATCGCGAGATGCGGATCTGAAAAGCTAGGGAATGTGAGCCAGCCGAGCCGACACGCCGAACCTTCGGGCGGATCACGTCGTACCGGCTCAGCCGGGCGGCCCCGCCGCGCCGCGCCGCCTAACGCCCTCTTCGCCGAGATGCTTCGAGCGGCGCGGGAGTTGCTGGCCGTGCGGAGCCCGCTCGATGCCGAGCTGATGGTCAGCGAACTGCTCGGGACCTGGTGGCGCCAGCCGCAGGGCAAGGCGGGCCGGACCCGGCCCCGCCGCCGGGCGGAAATCGAGGAGCTTGTCGGCGAGGGACTTGTCGAGTACGCCGCCGAGCAGGGCAGCCCGGCAGCGCTCGCGCTGCTGTCCGGTATTGCCTGCCTTGGCACGCCGAGGCAGGCCGTCAAGGCCGAGCGAGCCGCGCTTGCCCTGATGGACCGCGGCGTGGCCAGGCCGGCCTGGGCCGAGCACGCCGGCGCGGTCGTGGCCGGCGACTGCTACGTCAGCTCCGACGCGTTCTGTGACCGGGACGAGGTGATCTGCCTCTTCAGCTACGCGGGCACCGAAGAGCACGCGCTGGTCGTGATCGTCGACTACAACGCGAGCGGGATGCTTCGCGACGGCTGGGTCACCTCACAGGTCACCACCCTGCTCGAACGATGCGGGGAACTGGCCGAGCCGGCCAGCGGGGCCGCCAGGGCTTGCTTCAGGAAGGTACCGTCGGCCACCGCCCGGCGGCTGCTCGAATCCGCGCTGACTGTCACCGAGAAGCTGGCTGACCCTCCGGTGAGCCCGTCGTTCCCCTCGTACCACGCTTTCGTCAGGGCCCGGATCCGCACCCTGCCGCCGACCGGAGCCAAGGTCACCTCGCTCACCGAGCCTGCGGTACTGGCGAATCGCCGCACGGTCTGGCGGCCGGACCGCCGGGCGATGCTGGCCGCTGAGTTCCTCTCCTCGGACGAGGCCGAAGATCTGTCCGACATCGAGGCCGCGAGCCGGTGCGTCGACCACATCGTCGACTACGGATGCGATCAGGACTTCGGCAGGCCGCTGCGGGTCAGCCCGGCCAAGCTGGAGACCTTCCTGCTCGACTGGCTGCCGCGCAAGGTCATGCTGACCAAATCCGAGCAGCACGCGATGCCGCACGTGCTGCTTTCCTGGGCTCGCTGGGCCGGCTCGAAGTCCGGCCTGGACGCCGAGGCGATCGGCAAGACACTCGACGCGGTGTTCGAGACCATGTCCGCGTTCAGCAAGGTCTACCGCGACCCGGCTTCTTTCGGCCTGCGGCCCGGCCTGGTAGCGCGGCTGCTGCCGGACCGGGACCTTGAGGCGCTGCCGCGCCGTGCCTTCGCGTTCGGGGTGCTCGAGGGCACCTACCTCGGCACGAACCTCAGCTTTCTCGATCCGGCCAACGCCGACGACCGGCGCGTCCTGCTGGCCGCCGATCATGACGGCGGCACAGGCAAGCAGGCGAGTCCGGCGCATCTTGACGAGCACCTGGCCATGGCCGGACGGCTCTGGCGTGGCGACCCGCCAGAACTTTGGGAGGCCGCGCAGCGACTGCTCGACCTCGGGCTCGACCGGCACGACGTCATGCACGCGCTCATGGACGCGGTGGAGACGGCAGGCCCTGACACCAAGGCGATCGCGACTGCGCTGAGCAACCTGCCTCCTGAGCCGACGGATTTACTGTGACGTCACCTGTTACCGATCTCAACGCCGACCTCGGGGAGTCATTCGGCGCCTGGAAGCTGGGCGACGACGAGGCGCTGATGAGGATCATTACCAGCGCGAACATCGCCTGCGGGTTCCACGCCGGCGATCCGCTGACCCTCCGGCAGGCCTGCGAGGGCGCCGCCGCCGCGGGTGTGACGATCGGAGCCCAGGTCTCCTACCGTGACCTCGCCGGGTTCGGCCGCAGGGAGATGGCCGTGCCCAAAGACGAGCTGACCGCGGAGATCCTCTACCAGATCGGCGCGCTGGACGGGCTAGCCAGGACCTGCGGCTCGCGGGTCAGGTACGTCAAGCCGCACGGCGCGCTTTACCACCGGGTCAGGAAGGACCGTGCCCAGGCCGAAGCTCTCGTCGATGCGATCACGGCCTACGACCCGTCGCTGCCGCTGCTCACGCAGTCGGACAGCCTCGCCGCCGAGCTAGCGGCGGCGACCGGGCTGACGGTCGTGGCCGAGGCCTTCGCCGACCGCGGTTACCGTGCCGACGGCACGCTAGTGCCGCGCGGTCAGCCAGAGGACCTGCACGCCGATCCGGTGAAGGTCGCCGCCCGCGCGGTGTCGATCGTGACCAGGGGGACGGTCACTTCGGCCGATGGCAGCGACGTGCCGGTGACCGCCCGTTCCCTGTGCATCCACGGAGATACGCCCGGTGCGGTCGCGCTGGCTACGAGCGTGCGAGCGGCGCTCGAACAGGCGGGCGTGCGCCTCGTGCCGTTCGCATGATCCGTGCGATGGCCGCCGGCGACACTGGCGTGCTGATCGATACGGACATCCCGCCCTCATGGCTGGCGGCGGCGGTCAAGGGTGCGGGATTCGATGGCGTGATCGACGTCGTGCCTGGAGCCAGGACGGTGCTCGTGCTGACCTCACCGGGATCGAGGTCGCCTGATGAGCTGGCGGCACGGATCGCCGGCCTGCCCGTCACCGAGCCGCCGGCGGGACCGCGCGACATCATCGAGATCCCGGTCGTCTACGACGGACCCGATCTGGCTGACGTGGCCTCGCTGGCGGGCCTCGTGGCCGGTGAGGTGATCGAGCGGCATGCGGCGGCGCTTTACACCGTCGGGTGGCTCGGGTTCGCTCCCGGATTCGGTTACCTCACCGGGCTCGACCAGCGGCTGGCCGCCGTGCCGCGGCTCGCCTCGCCGCGGCCGTCGGTCCCGGCCGGGTCGGTGGCGATCGCGGCCGGGCTCACCGCCGTCTATCCGTCGGCCTCCCCGGGCGGCTGGCGGCTGATCGGCCGCACGACGGCAAGGATGTGGGATCCGTACCGCGAGCCCGCCGCGCTGCTCGCGCCAGGCCAGCGCGTGCGATTCAGGCCCATCGAGCCAGGCTCGGCTGCCACGGACAGTCCCTCAGTGACCAGCCCCGCAGACGAGCGGGCTGGCCGGGCACCGCCACCGGTACGACGCATCGAGGTGCGCAGGACCGGGCCGCTGGCCAGCGTCCAGGACCTGGGGCGGCCGGGTTTCGGCGCCAGCGGGGTGCCGCCGTCGGGCGCCGCGGACCGGGTCAGCCTCATCGCGGGAAACCGGCTGGCTGGCAACGACGATGGCGCTGCCGGGATCGAGCTGACGCTGGGACGAGCTGCGTTCACCTGCTTTGGCGAATTGACCGTGGCGGTGACCGGAGCGCCTGCGGAGGTGACGCTCACGGAAAGCCCGCAGGGTCGCCATCGGCCGGCGCCCTTCGGCGAGAGCTTTGCCGTGCCAGATGGCGGCCTGGTCGCGATCGGGGCACCGGCGGCGGGCCTGCGTACCTATGTGGCAGTGGGCGGCGGGCTGGCGGTGCCAGCGCAGCTAGGCAGCCGGTCGGCCGACCTGCTTGCCGGCCTCGGCGGCGGGCCGCTCCAGGCGGGGGCGATACTGCCGGTCGGGCAGGCAGGGAGTCCCGCGCCTGTGGCGCTGGCCGGTGCCCGGGGCGTGGCCGGCCTGGAGGTGCCCAGGGCAGGCACGGCCGTGCCGGGGCGGGGCGAGATCGCCAGGCTCCGGGTAGTCGCCGGGCCGCGGCTTGACTGGTTCGGGCCGCGGGCGATGGACGTGCTGTGCGGCTCGCTCTACACGGTCACGGCGCAGAGCAACCGCACGGGCATGCGCCTGGACGGGCCGCCGCTACCGCCGCGCGAGGCCGAGTTGCCGAGCGAAGGGCTGGTCACCGGCTCGCTCCAGGTGCCGGGCAACGGCCTGCCGATCCTGTTGCTCGCCGACCATCACACCGTCGGCGGCTATCCGGTGATCGCCGTGGTAGCAAGCGCCGACCTGGGCCTGGCGGCCCAGTTGCGACCTGGCAGCCAGATCAGCTTTGCCCGCGCGGGCACCTGACGCCTGGACGGTCAGCCGCCGATACCCCGGTGAGCCGCCTCGACATCGCCGGCGGCAATGGTGGTCAGGTCGGCCGCGGTGGCGAAATCACCAAGCTGCGCGACCCGCAGGTCGCGGGAGGCGCAGGCCCGCTCGTACAGGGATCTTGCGTACCTGCCGTTGCCGAGCTCGTCGATCCTGCCGCGGTCGCAGGCCTGCGTCAGCATCTCGGTGAGCACCGGGATGGCGTCGGGCGCGATCGTGTCACCTGCCTGCTCGGCAAAGATCGCGGCGATCTGCACCAGCTCAGCCGGCTGATAGCTGGGAAAGGCGATCCTCACGCCGAACCTGGAGGCAAGGCCGGGATTGGTCCGCAGGAACCTGCTCATGTCATCGGTGTAGCCTGCCAGCACGATCACCAGCCGGTCCCGGTCGTCCTCGGCTCTCTTGAGCAGGGTGGCAACGGCTTCGGCGCCGAAGGCATCACCGCCCGAGTAGCCGTCGTTGTACAGCGAATAGGCTTCATCGACGAAAAGGACGCCGCCGAGCGCGGAATCGATGAGCTTGTTCGTCTTGATCGCCGTCGCGCCAAGATGATCTCCGACGAGGTCGGCGCGATGGGCTTCCACGACTCCCGGGCGCACGAGCAGCCCGAGCGCGGCGAAGATCCTGGCCAGGATTCTCGCGACGGTCGTCTTTCCTGTGCCTGGCGGTCCGGTGAATACGAAATGCCGCACCGGCGGCTGGCTTGTCAGTCCGTGCGCGTCGCGCAACCTGGCCACTCGCAGTTGCGCGGCGATCTCGCGCACTTGCCGCTTGACTGGGTCAAGGCCAACCAGGCCGTCCAGTTCGGCTAGCGCGCTCTCCAGCGTCGGAGTCTCGTCGTAGCCGCGGTACCGCGAGGTCAGCTCGGTATAGGCCTGCTCAAGGTCGCTTCCGCGCAGCGTGATCAGGTCTTCGGGAGCCGGCTCACCCGAGCCGCCCATGACGCGAACATCTCGGGCCTGGCCTGCCCGTTCCAGCAGCGAGCGCACGAACCTGCCGTTGCCAAGCTCGTCCCCGAGCCGGCGGCGGCCGACTTCTTCGAACATCCGCCAGAGCACGGAACGCGCTTGCTGATCGATCATCTCGCCGCGCCGGGCCACCGATAGGTCAGCGAGCTGCAGCAGCTCAGCGGGTGAATAGCCGCCGAATTTGATCCTGACCGCGAATCTTGAGGTGAGGCCGGGGTTACTGGCCAGGAATGACTCCATCTGGCGCTCGTAGCCGGCGAGGATGATGATCAGCCGGTCCCGGTCATCCTCCGCGCGCTTGAGCAGGACCTGGACGGCCTCATTGCCGAATCTGTCGTTCTGCCCGTCGCCTTCATTCACCAGGCTGTAGGCCTCGTCGATGAACAGGACACCGCCGAGCGCCGAGTCGATCAGCTCATTGGTCTTGATCGCGGTGGCGCCAAGGTATTCGCCGACAAGATCCGACCTTTGCGCTTCGACCACGCTCGGGATATCAAGCAGGCCGAAGGCGTAGAACACCTTGGCGAGGATCCTGGCGACGGCGGTCTTGCCGGTGCCCGGCGGGCCGAGGAAGACGAAATGCTGCATCGGCTTGTCGGCGCCAATGCCCGCAAGCGCGCGCCTGCGGGCGGCCTCGATCGAGGCCGCGATCGAGCGCACCTGGCTCTTGACGGCCTCCAGTCCGATCATGGCGTCCAGCTCCGCCATCGCCTCGTCGACCGTGATCACGGGCTGGTCGGGGCCGCGGTCTGCTCTCTCGGTCTGGGCAGGTGCTCCTGGTCCGCTCTGGCTCGCGCGGCCCGCCCTGGCCGGAGTCAGCACGCGGCCGCCGGCGTCAGTCATCGGCCGGCCACTGGGCAGGGGCTTGGTGCGGACGCCCTGGGCGCCCGCGCCGGGGCCCGGACGCAGGGCCTGGCCATGGCCGCCTTTGCCGCCGCTGCCCAGTGGCTGGCCTGGCTGGGCTGGCTGGCCTGGCTGGCCTGGCTGGGCGGGCTGGCCTGGCTGGGCGGGGGCCCAGTTGCGTCGCGGCATGGGGCCGCCGCCGCGTACCTGCTCTGGCTGGCCGTCGTGGCGACTGTCCTGCCACGCCTTTGCCAGCCGCCAGCCGACGACGATCAAGGCAAGCAGCCAGGCAAGGCCAGGCCCGATGTAGGACTTGCCGGCATCGAGCAGGCGGAATACCGCGATGCCGGGCAGCAGGGCAAGCAGCAAGGTCCAGGCGAGCGTGCGGCACGGCACATTCCAGCGCCCGAGCGCTCCGGCGTGCGCGACGAACGCGACCATGACCGGGAGGAGGACCAAGGTGTAGTGCGGCTCGGCGTTGCCCTGCGCCAGGAGGTAGACGACCATGAGCCCCGCGATCGTCACCGAGCCTGTCGCCCAGATCGAGCGGCTTCCCGAAATGATCGCGTACGGCGACAGCACCAGCGCGATGGGGAACCCGACGATGCAGCACACCGCCACGATCAGGACTTTTACCGGAGGCGGAGCCGCTTCGTAGGTGTGCCTGATGCGGTCAAGCCTGCCCGCTACAGGCCCCCGGCCCGGCCCGGACAGCGACCCGTCCGATGGCGGCATCTCGCTCCCTTGCACCGCTTACTTGTTATAGCGCATTGATGAGCGCTTCCAGCGATACACAATCAGATGGGACGTCAAATCTGGCACCGCCATGGCTATTCTCGCCTATACCCCGCACGCTGGCATCAAGACACGGCGTTTTCTCTGGCTTTCCCCTAGCTCAGGCGTGCCGGTCAGCGGTACGCGCCTGCCCGGCGGTGACCCCGGTTGCGGCACTTAGGCGGGTACGCCGCTGATGTCCGCCCTCCGCTAAGGTGCCATGCAGGAGGAGGGACGGTATGGAACGTATCGAAGCTGAGGTACTGATTCCTGGCAGCGGTGAGCCTGTCAGCGACGGCGTAGTCGTGTTCGATGGCCCGGTCATCAGCTACGCAGGGCCGGCCAGCGGCGCGCCGGACACCCCCGGAGCTGAGGTGCGCCAGGTGACCACCGTGATGCCGGGCATGTGGGACTGCCATGGCCACTTCCTCGGCATGCGCGGCATGGACCTGGCCAAGATGCCGCTCGAAGCGGCACCGCTGCGGGCGGCCCGTTGCGCCCTCGACCTGGCCAACGCCCTCGATGCGGGCATCACCTCGGTCCGGGAGGTGGGCGGCCTGGGCATCTACCTGACCAAGGTCGTGGAAGAGGGCCTTGTCAACGGGCCGAGGATCTACCCGGCAGGCTGCATCCTCAGCACGACTGGCGGGCACGCTGACCTGCACTCGTACCCGTTGTCCTGGGTCACCGACCTATGCCAGAGGGACGGGGACCTCCGGCTCGCCGACGGCGAAGCCGACTGCATGCGGGCGGTTCGCGAGCAACTGCGGCGCAACGCCAAGGTGATCAAGGTATGTGCCTCCGGCGGCGTGCTCTCAGAGGTCGATGACCCGGTACACCAGCAGTTCACTGTCGCGGAGCTCAAGGCGATCGTGGAAGTCGCCGGCATGGCCGACCGGGTCGTGGCCGCGCACTGCCACGGCAAGCCCGGCATGATGGCCGCGATCGAGGCCGGGGTCAAGACGATCGAGCACGGCACGTATGCCGACGACGAGGTCTGCCAGGCGATGCGCGAAACCGGCACGATCATGGTGCCCACCAGGACCATCGTCGAGAACATCCTCGCCCATCTCGATACGGTGCCTGACTACGCTGCGGTCAAGCTTACGAGCATCGCCCAGACCCACGGCGAAGCGCTGACGCGGGCTATCGAGCAGGGGGTCACGATCGCCATGGGCACCGACATCGGCGTGACCGGCCGTGACCTGCCAAACGCCTGGGGCGAAAACGGTACCGAGGTCACGCACCTGGTCAAACTCGGCATGTCGCCGCTGCAGGCAATCGAGGCAGCCACGGCGACCGCCCCGGCCACCCTAGGCCCGCAGGCTCCGCGCAGCGGCAAGCTCGAGGCCGGCTACGACGCCGACATCCTGACGGTCGACGCGGACCCGTTGCTCGACATCGCCGTGCTCGCCAAGCCCGAGCACATCACCGGCGTCTGGACTTCAGGCCGCCGCGTCAAAGGCTAGGCCGCAGGGGTGCCCCACCTGCGCGCAAACTTGAGCCCGCGCACCACGGAAGGTGGCTGACGGCCGGCCAGGCGGTCCCGAAACCCGCTTCTAGCCGACTCAGGCTCTCAGATCGGACTGCGATGCTGTGCCGTATGAAGACGATCACCAAGGCGGAACGCGCCCTTTCCTGAGCGCCCGGATTGCTCAAGGAACCGAGCCGTCCATCATCCAGAGGGCGGCCATCGGCAGGGCCGTCAGCCGGTCACCGAAGGAGAGTTGCTGCTCACCGGCGTACAGCACGATCCCGGCCCGAAAGCGGTTGCCGAGTCTGCTGGCCAGGTGGTGCAAGCCGCGGAAGTCCTCGCTGCGGACGGTCTCGGCGGCCTTGACCTCGATGCCTATCACTGTCCCGGCCGCGTGCTCTAGTACCATGTCCACTTCCACCTGATCGCGGTCACGATAATGGAACAGTTGCACGGGCTCTTCGGTCCAGGTGAGCTGTCGCGCTACCTCGCCAATGGCGAAATTCTCGAGCAGCGGGCCGACCGGGGCTACCGGATCCTTGGCACGCTCCTCCGACATGCCAATGAGTCTGCCGCCCAGTCCGGAGTCGGTAACGATTAGCTTGGGCGTGGATATCGCGCGCGTGGTCAAGTTCGATGACCATGCTGGGATGCGCCTGACAACGAAGATCAGCTCAAGCAAGTCCAGGTAGCGTGAGAGAGTTCGCCTGGGCAGGCCAATGTCGTTAGCCATCGACTGGATGACGGCCAGAGTTCCCATCCGCGCCGCCACGACGCTTAGCAGCCGGCGCATCTCGGCTGGTCGCTCTATGTCGGATAGCTGCTGAACGTCACGGGTCACCAGGTCGGTCACGTAGGAGTCGAAGAACCTGGCCCGGCGGCGCCCCGGGTCCCGGCGTACGGCCTCCGGATACCCGCCGCGCAGCGCCCGCGCCACGTAATCGCGCTTTGTCAGCGAACTTGGCTGCATCCTGACGTGCCCGTCGAGCCTGAAGACGGCGTCCACGAAGCCGTCCGCCGCAGAGTCGATCTCGCCCTGCGACAACGGCCACAACTCGATGGTCTCTGTGCGTCCCGGCAGCGCGTCAGGCAAGTTCCTGAGACCGAGAAGGCGAGCCGATCCGGTCAGCAGGAACCGGCCAGGGCGGACGTCCCGGTCCACCTCGCGCTTGATGGCCAGCAGCAATTCCGGCACTCGCTGGATCTCGTCGATCATCAGCAGGCCGTCGTGGCGGACGAAAGCGGTCGGGTCAGCTTCGGCAGCGGCGCGGACCGCCTGCTCGTCCAGGTAAAGCTGGCGTGCGCCGGGAGCACTGGCGACGATGAGACCTGCCAGGGTGCTCTTGCCGACCTGCCGGGCACCGTTCACCACCACGACGCGAGTGTCCGCGAGCGCTTCGGCTGCCATCCGCTCGGCGTGCCGCGAGAACAGGCGAACATCAGCGTTCATGGGGCAACGTTACAATGTAGGTGGCCGAATTGCCGCTAGTTGCGTGCGCGATCTGCCGGTACCTTGGTGGCCAATCTGCCACTTGCCTGAGCTTTCTGAGTTCGCTCAATTTAGTGCGTGTCTCGGTTTCGGTAGCTCCAGGCACGGGTGAGCGCCGGGGTGTCAGGCGGGCGGGTTTGCGGCAACGTCGCGCCTGTGCTGCTGCTGGCGGCGGGGTGCTGACGGCAACGTCGCGCCGATCTTGCCGCAGGGGCGGCAAGATCGCGCCGTTGTTGCTGTTGCGGCGGGCCCGGGAACGGCAACGTCGCCCCTTTGCTGCTGTTCGCCGGGCTGCGGGGCGGGGAATGGCTGCGGGCGGCGGGGAGCAGGTGACGTGCCAGTGCGACTGGCCGGGGACGGGGAGGGGCTGGATGCGCGGCGGTCTGGCTGTGCTCGCCCTGGTGATGGGCGGGGTCTGCGGCCTTGGTTAGTGCTGCGAGGGCACCATCCCGATCAGCGCGTCAAGGTCTGTGAAGCTGCGCAAGGAACCTCCCAACCAACCTAACAAACGACCTAATCGTAGCGGCGATTAGCATGTTTAGCGGGTTCGATTAGTAAGTTTCCGGCCGCCGCTATGGTCTCGGCGGTCGTCGGCCGTGCGCTGGCCGACATAGGCGGCCCTCGGCGGTGCTGACGCTGATGCCGGTCAGGTCAGTAGGACTGCAGCAGGAAGCTCAGCAGCCAGCGCGAGGCGGGCGGTGTTGCGCCCGGCATGGGCGTCGATGCCGTAGCGGTGGAGACGGACGCCGAAGAGGACGTGCACACTCACCAGGGCGGCGGCGGACATGCTCGTAGCACCCGACACAGACCGGTCCGGCGGGCCGTTCCGCCTGGACGGGACGGTTGCGCCCGCACCGGAAGCAGGGCCGGGGAGGGCGGGTCCGGCAACTCCGGCGGATCGGGCTGCCCGAGGAGATCCGCTGGCAGGGCCTGGTCTCCCCGCATACCGAGCAGTCCGCCGACCCGCCTTGGTAGCAGCCATAGCACAGGTCAGGCGTGGATGCTGTCACCCGCCTGGCGATCTTGCGGGGCCGGCCGCAGCGCCTGCATCACCGCGTCGCCCAGTCGGCGAAGCCGTCCCTACTCGCGCCGCCCCCGCACGCCCGGACCCCTGCAGGCCCGGGCGTGCGGCGTTTAAGCGCTCAGATACTCAACCGCTCTCGCGAGCTTGTTGTATCTGATGCAATACCGCCCAGTTTCAGCTGCAGCCGCTGGTGGAACCGCAGCCTTCGCAGACGTAGCAGCTGCCTGCCGGGCGCATCTTGGTCCCGCAAGTCAGGCACAGCGGAGCATCGGCGATCCGGCCCTGATGGGACTCGATCAGCTCGGTCGAGCTGCGCGGGACGGCGGGCGACTGGGCTGGAGGAATTCGTTCCGACTGGTGGTTCTGACTTTCCGGCCGGGCAGCAGCGACCCTCGGCTCCTCGCGCGGAGCGGACTGGGCCAGTTCCTCGGGGTCCACGTCGTCGCTGGCAGCTGAGGCGTCTGCGCCGTCGAGGGCCGCGGTGCGTTCGGCCACGGACAAGATGCCGAGTTCTGCCCGCTCGTCATAGGGCAGGTGATCGAGCGCCAGTCGCCGGAAGATGTAGTCCATGACGGAGCTGACCATCCGGATGTCGGGGTCGTCGGTGATCCCGGCAGGCTCGAACCGCATGTTGGTGAACTTGCTGACCCACGTGTTAAGCGGTATGCCGTATTGCAACCCCACTGAGATCGCCACCGAGAAGGCGTCCATGACGCCCGCCAGCGTCGACCCTTGCTTGCCGAGCTTGAGGAACACCTCGCCGACGCCGTCGTCGGGGTAGGTCGACGCGGTCATGTAGCCTTCGGAGCCGCCCACCGAGAACCGCGTGACGGTAGCGGAGCGCTGCTTGGGCAGCCGGCGCCGGACCGGGCGGTGACCGTGCGGCGCCGAGCCAGGCTGGGCGCCGGGCTGGGCCGCTTCCGCCGCGGCCGAGGACCCGGCCGCCGCCTCCGGCTTCCGCTTGGCCGCCGACAACGGCTGGCCGACCTTGCAGTTGTCGCGGTAGATCGCCAGCGCCTTGAGCCCGAGCTTCCAGCCCTCGAAGTAGATCTTCTCGATGTCGTCGATCGTGGCCGATTCGGGCAGGTTGACCGTCTTGCTGATCGCCCCGGAAAGAGCCGGCTGGACCGCCGCCATCATCCGGACATGACCCATCGCGCTGATCGCCCGCTCGCCCATAGCGCAGTCGAACACTTCATAGTGCTCGGGCCGCAAACCGGGCGCTCCGATCACGTTGCCGTGCTCGGCGATGTACTCGATGATCGCCTCGGCCTGCTCGTGCTGGTAGCCCAGGTTCTTAAGCGCCCTGGGCACGGTCTGGTTCACGATCTGCATCGAACCGCCGCCGACGAGCTTCTTGAACTTGACCAGCGCCAGGTCAGGCTCGACACCAGTGGTGTCGCAGTCCATCATGAGGCCTATAGTGCCAGTTGGGGCCAACAAGCTGGCTTGCGCGTTTCTGTACCCGTTAGCTTCGCCCAGGCGCTGGCAGTCGTCCCAGGCCTTGTTCGCAGCGGTCAGGATCGCCGCGTCGCTGCCCTCGGGCATGGCCATCGCGCGACTGGCGGCGGCGTGCTTGGCCATGACCCGCTTGTGGGCCGTGGCGTTGCGCGCGTAGCCGTCGTAGGGGCCGACGACCTTGGCCAGCTCCGCCGACCGGCGGTAGGCGGTGCCTGTCATCAGCGAGGTGATGGCCGCCGCGATCGCCCGGCCGCCGTCGGAGTCGTACGCGTGGCCGGTTGCCATCAGCAGCGCGCCGAGATTCGCGTAGCCGATGCCGAGTTGCCGGTACGCCCTGGTGATGGCGGTGATCTTCTCGGTCGGGAAGTCGGCGAAACAGATCGAGATGTCCATCGCGGTGATGATCAGCTCAGCCATCCGCTGGAACCGCTCGACATCGAACGTGTCGTCCTCGCGCAGGAACTTGAGCAGGTTGATGCTCGCCAGGTTGCACGAGGAATTGTCCAGGTGGACATACTCGGAGCACGGATTGCTCGCGGTAATCCGACCCGATTCCGGGCAGGTATGCCAGCTATTGATCGTGTCGTCATACTGAATTCCGGGGTCAGCGCATTCCCACGCCGCCTTCGCCATCTGGCGGAATAGATCGCGCGCCCTGATCGTCCTCATCGGCACGCCAGTCTGACGGGCGACCAGGTCAAACTCGCCGTCCCGCTCGACTGCCCGCATGAACTCATCGGAGACCCGCACCGAGTTATTCGCGTTCTGATACTGAACGCTGACGATGTCCTTGCCACCAAGATCCATGTCGAATCCGGCGTCGCGCAGGACCCTGACCTTCTCCTCTTCCCTGGCCTTGGTCTCGATGAACTCCTCGACATCGGGGTGATCCACGTCGAGCACGACCATCTTCGCTGCCCGTCTCGTCGCGCCGCCTGACTTGATCGTGCCCGCCGACGCGTCGGCACCGCGCATGAACGAGACCGGGCCGCTCGCCGTGCCGCCAGAGGCCAGCAGCTCGTGGCTTGACCGGATTCGGGACAGGTTCACGCCCGCCCCTGAGCCGCCCTTGAAGATCAGGCCCTCTTCGCGATACCAGTCAAGAATGGACTCCATCGTGTCATCGACTGCCAGGATGAAGCACGCGGAAACCTGCCACGGCGAGGAAGTCCCGACATTAAACCAGACTGGGGAATTAAAACTAAATACTTGATGAACAAGAGCGTAGGTGAGCTCGAGCTCGAAAATCTCGGCGTCGTTCTCGCTCGCGAAATAGCCGTGCTTGCGGCCTGCCTCGCCGTAGGTACCGACAACCCTGTCGATGAGTTGCCTGAGGCTCCACTCACGCTGCGGCGTGCCGACGGCGCCGCGGAAGTATTTCGTGGTGACGATGTTCGCGGCGTTCACCGACCAGAAATCAGGGAACTCGACTCCGCGCTGCTCGAAGTTCACCGAGCCGTCGCGCCAGTTGGTCATGACGACGTCCCGCCGCTCCCAGGTCACCTCGTCATAGGGATGTATCCCTTCGCGAGTGTAGATACGGCGGATCACGAGACCGGGGCGGGCGTTCTTGCTGGCGCCGTTCTGCCCAGTCCTGATCTGCCCTCGCGACCCGCTCGTAGCCTCAGCCATGTCCTTCCCCCTTCGGGAATCATGCGGATTCCATCACGAGCCAGGCGGCTCTCGGTTCGTTTGTTGTACGGCCGTCCGGCACTGACCCGGCGGCTAAGTGCCGTTCTTGCTGCTATCGCCGCCGTGATGCGCCCAGTCGGGCACTAGCGCGGCATCGGCGGGAAGCCAGTCATGATCGTCTGAGGCCGCCTCGCGGCGGGCCTCGTCGCGGCGGGCGTCCTCGCGGGCAGCGCGGAGAGCGGAGATCTCAGCCTCGAAGTCAGCCAGCGACTCAAAGCCCCGGTACACCGAGGCGAATCGCAGGTAGGCGACCTCATCGAGCGCACGCAGCGGACCCAGTATCGCCAGGCCGACCTCCTGCGAGGGCACCTCGCCGAGCCCGCGCGACCTGATCGCTTCCTCGACCCGCTGAGCGAGGATGGCGAGCTGATCATCGGTCACAGGCCGGCCCTGGCACGCGCGCCGCACCCCGCGGACGATCTTGTCGCGGTTGAACGGCTCGGTAACTCCGCTTCGCTTCGCCACCATCAGGATCACGGTCTCCTGAGTAGTGAACCGGCGGCCGCACTCCGGGCAGGACCTGCGCCGGCGAATCGCCGCACCATCTTCGGCGGTGCGGCTGTCGATCACCCTGCTGTCCGGGTACCTGCAGTACGGGCAGTACACGCCATCACCCCCTACTGCAGCATTGCTACCGCCCAAGTTAATCACAAGCTGTGGAAGAACTACACGCTTGTAAGTACTAGATATTGTGGTCCATGGCTCTGGGATGCGCAAGCTGTCTCGCGTATCACCTAGCTTAGGCGGACCCACCGACAGTCTCAGTCCAGCGTGAGCCGCAGGTACCAGGGCCGCTCCCACCGCACTTGCCAGGCTTGTTGCGGCCCGCGCCGGCGTGTCGGACTCATCGGGCAGCCGCGACATGGCCACCGTACGCCGCGCTCGAGTGACTGATGTGTCGAAGCGGCTGCTGTTGACGGCAGCGACGTCGGCGCCGGGCCCATCTTGCATCGTCGCAGAGCCCAGTGTCCCGTTGCTAGCGCACCTCGACCACTAGCCGCTGCGTTACACCGTCGGTGCCCGCGGTCGTGCCGATGCCGTTGTCAGCCGTGATGACGATCCGGTAAGTGCGGCCGCGAGCGAGGGGCGACGGCGTGCCGGCCAGGAAGACGGCACCGCGGCCAAGTCGCAGATGCAAGCCAGGGGGGACCTCACCGCGCGCGGTCACGACGCACACCGGGAACCCTCTCGCATGGACCACGAACCTGGCCCTGGTCCCCGATTGCAGTCTGATCAGCGCGGGCGAGGTGATCCGCGGGGCGCTGTAGGAGTACTCGCTGACGGTGTTGTCCAGGTTGTTGACGACCCAGGCCGTGCTGGTACGCGAATCGATGGCGATGGCGACGGGTGAGACTCCGGTCGGCAGGTTCCTCGCGACGGAAAGCTTGCTCTCGCTGATCAGCGTCACCGAGTTAGCGCCGTTCTCGGCGACCCAGATCGTGCCGGTGGCCGGGTCGGCGGCGATGGCGTCGGCGATGTTGGCGAACAGGCCTGCCCTGGGAACCCTGACGGCCGCCATGAGCGCGCGGCTGGCCAGGCTCACGCCGGAGGCGAAATTCGCGTACAGGCTGCCGCCGCTGTAGACCTCGCTCGTCATCCAGGCGGCTCCGCTGGCCGCGTCGACGGCGATGGCGCTCGGTGAGCCGGGCGGCGTGCCCCGCCTGATCCTGCTCGGGGCGCTAACCGATCTTGTCGCCTCGCTGAGTTCTTCAAGCCCGCCGCCGAGGCTGGCGACCCAGACAGTGCCGGTCTTCTGGTCGATCGCCACGCCATCCGGAGCGTCACGCTTGCTAATCGGGATGGTCGCGACGACTTCGGCGCGCTTCTCGCTGATCTCGGACAAGGTGGAGGAGTTCGTGTTCGCGACCCAGACCATTCCGGTACGCCGGTCGGCCGCGATCCCGAATGGCGCCTGGCCGACCTTGATCGTGGCCAGGATCTTGCCGGTGCTGTCGCTGATCTCGGTGACCGTATTGTCGGCTGCCGGCCTGCCGAACGGGCCCAGGCAGGTCACCCAGATCGTCCCGGTTGCCGGATCGGCCGCGACGCCGACGGGACTCGCCGGCACCTTGATCGTCGCGATTACCGCCTGGCGAGTCTCGCTGATCTCCGACACCGTGCCGTCAAGGCTATTGGCGACCCACACCGTGCCGTTGCGCTCGTCAACCGCGACCGAGTCAGGCAGGCGCCCCACCGCGATCGTGGCCGTGCCGTGGTGCGAGTGCGGTCGCGGGGCGGGCGCGCTGGGCCGCGCGGAAAGCACGCTCGATCGCGGGGAGTGCGAGGCCACGCCAGCCGCGAGCGCAGGGGCCAGGGCGGGCGACGCACCGAGGCTCGCACCGGCTGCGCTCAGCAGCACTGCGATCGCGTACCGGCCAACGCGATGAGATCGACTGGCGATCACGACACCTCCGATCAAGGACCGCTCCCACACTGGCACCGAACAATCCCGCCCCGGTAATGACAGCACCACACGATAGTGACGATCACCGCGCGCCACCATTATGCGCCTCAGCCGGTCTTAAGCCTCGGAGAATGCCGCCGCGTGCCGTCACGGCGCGGTGGCCTGCCGGCAGGCACGGGCTGCGCTCATCGCGGCTGCGCCGGATAGATGCCCGCTGGAGCGCCCTTGCCCGGCCCGCGCTTCACCCCCTGGGGACCCAGAGCACCTGACCAGCCATGATGGTGGTACCGCTGAGTGCGTTGAACTCCTCGATCTGGCTGATCACCGCGCGCGGGTCGGCAGCGGGATCGGCCTGCGCGGCGATCTCCCATAGCGTCTCCCCCGGCTTGACGACCACGCGCAGCACCGAGTTGCCCGCGGGTGCCCCAGGTCCGAGCTGGCTTGACGCTTGCGCTTGGCCGGCCACCGCGAACCAGATCAGGCCGGCCACGGCTGCCACGCCAATGCCGATCAAAGTGCCGACCACGATCCGGCCTCTCCTGGTCAGCCGGATCGGACTCGGCTGTGCCGCGGCCGGCCGTGAACCCGGTGCGTCGGAGCCCGGTGCGTCCGAACCCGGCGCATCCGAACCCGGCGCGTCCGAACCCAGTGCGTCCGAACCCAGTGCGTCCGAACCCAGTGCCGGCGACATCGGTGCCGGCGTGTCGATCTGGGCCGGCGCCGAAACTGCCCGCGGCTGGACAGCATCGGCTTGGCGCCGCTTGGGATAAGAGGTGCGGGACCGCATCGCTACGATCTGCGGCCTGACCCTGGCATCGAGATTCGCCTCGGCTGCGCTTGTCATGCCCATAGCCTGCCTCCTCCTGGCGAACGACAGTTCGATCGCATCCCCGTCCTATCGTAGGAATGTTCTATCGAACTAAGGTACGACAGACGTTATACCGCAGGAGTCCGACACTTTCGAGAACTGTCGAACAGATGTTTGATGTCGTCAGTGCCAAGCGCTAGCGTCGGCGATGTCAACAGCCACCGACCGGAGGACGAGATGAGTAGCGACTCAGAAATTGGGGGGGTAAACCGAGCACGGGCGAGGGGCGGCCCGGCGGTGACCGGCGTCTCGGCAGGCCACGCGGATAACGAACGAGGTGACGGCGACCGGCCGCGGAGCAGACCGGGCCGCAAGCCACGGGGCAGCGTGCCGGCACCCGCTCCCGATCTGCCTGATCAGCCAGACCCCGATCATGTGCTGACCTGGCGGCAACGAAAGGTGCTGCAGGTCATTCGCGAGTCGGTGCAGCGGCGAGGCTATCCGCCTTCCATGCGAGAGATCGGCGAGGCGGTCGGCTTGACCAGCACGTCGAGCGTCTCCTACCAGTTGTCGACCTTGCAGAACAAGGGCTATTTGCGGCGTGACGCCGGACGGCCGCGCACAGTTGAGGTCCGGCTGCCTGGGCACCCCGCTGTCCGGCCCGAGGCCGGGTTCGACGACGACGTGCCCATGGACATCACGTCGCAGGAAGCGGCGTACGTGCCGGTGGTCGGCCGGATCGCGGCCGGCGGCCCTATCCTCGCTGAGGAGTCGATCGAGGACATCTTCCCGCTGCCCAGGGCATTGGTCGGCGAGGGCACCCTGTTCCTGCTCAAGGTCGTCGGCGACTCGATGATGAACGCCGGCATCGTGGACGGGGACTGGGTCGCCGTCCGGCAACAGCCGGTCGCTGAGAATGGCGACATCATCGCGGCGATGATCGAAGGCGAAGCCACCATCAAGACGTTCAAGCGATCGGGCAGCCACGTCTGGCTTATGCCGCACAACCCCGCCTATACCCCTATTCCTGGCGATGAGGCCGAGATCCTCGGCCGGGTCGTCGCTGTACTGCGGCGGGTGTGATCTGGGGACCGGGCTGCTGCCTAGCCTCAGCCCGGTCCAGATCCGTTCAGTTCCGCCCAGTTCCGCCCAGTTCCGCCCAGTTCCGTTCGCTGCTGCGTCAGTTCCCCGCAGCGACGATGTTGACTAGTTTCGGCGCACGGACGATTACCTTCGTGATCTCGCGTCCTGCCAGGGACTTGACGATGCCAGGAGCCGCCAGCGCCAGCTCACGCAGTTCGTCATCGGAGATAGCTGGCGAGACCTGCATCCGGTCACGGACCTTGCCGTTCACCTGGATCACGCAGGTGATCTCATCCTGAACGAGCAAGGCGGGATCTGCCTCCGGCCAGCCTGCCAGAGCCACCGTCGGCTGGTGACCCAGTTGCTGCCAGCATTCTTCAGCGGTATAAGGGGCGAACACCGACAGCAGGATCGCCAGCGTTTCCGCTGCCTCCCGGACCGCGGCATCTCCCGCCCCCGGACCCGAGTCGATCGCCCGCCTCGCGGCTGTGGTCAGCTCCATCAGCCTGGCGACAGCCACATTCAGCCTGGCCGACTCGATCAGCCTGGTGATCTCGTCGATGGTCCGGTGCGTGACCTTGCGCAGGCTGACGTCACCAGCCTGACCGGGCGCCGCCTGACCCGCCGCCGCCTGACGCTCGGCCGCGCCGACCTCGGCGGCGATCCGCATGACCCGGCCCAGGAACTTGACTGACGCCTCCGGCCGCACGTCCGCCCAGTCAATGTCGTCCTCAGGCGGGCTAGCGAACAGCATCGTGAGCCTGATCGCGTCGACACCATGCTCAGCCAGCTGCTCGCCCAGGCTCACGCCGTTGCCCAGCGACTTCGACATGGCCTTGCCCTGGTTGATGACCTGCCCCTGGTTCACCATCCGCATGAAAGGCTCGGTGAAGTCGATCATGCCCATGTCGTACAGCACCTTGGTAAAGAACCTGCTGTACAGCAGGTGCAAGATGGCGTGCTCGACGCCGCCCACGTACAGGTCGACCGGGCACCACCGGCGTACCGCTTCCGCCTCGAACGGCCCGAACTCATACCGCGGCGAGCAGTACCGCAGGAAGTACCAGGACGAGTCGACGAAGGTGTCCATCGTGTCGGTGTCACGCCGGGCCGGGCCGCCGCATTTGGGGCACTGCGTGCTGACCCAGTCCGCCGCACCCGCCAGCGGCGAGATTTCCTTGGGCGCCAGGTCCTCGCCGCGCAGATCGGGCAGCCTGACGGGCAACTGGTCATCGGGCACAGGGACCTCGCCGCACCCGTCGCAGTAGACGATCGGGATCGGCGCACCCCAGAAGCGCTGCCTGGACACCAGCCAGTCGCGCAGCCGGTAGGTGACAGCGGCCCGCCCATCGCCCTTCGCGGCCAGGATCTCGGTGATGGCGGCGATCGCCTCGGCCTTGTTCATGCCGTCCAGCGGACCTGAGTTGACCAGCGCGCCGTCGCCAGGAGTAGCTGTGCCGGTTTCGGCCGGGTCGGGCAACTCGGTCCGCACGACCACTCGCACCGGCAAACCGAATTTCCTGGCGAAGTCCAGGTCGCGCTGATCGTGCGCGGGCACGGCCATGATCGCGCCGGTTCCGTAGTCAGGCAGCACGTAGTCAGCGGCCCAGACTGGAATCCGCTCGTCGTTGACCGGGTTGACCGCATACCTGCCCAGGAACACGCCAGTCTTGGGACGCTCGGCCGACTGGCGCTCGATGTCGGTCAGCTTGCTGACTTGCCGCAGGTAGCGGTCCAGTTCGCCGCGATGTTCGGATGCGCACAGTTCCGCCGCTAGCGCCGAGTCGGCCGCCACGACAAAGAAGGTCGCCCCGTACAGGGTGTCCGGCCTGGTGGTGAACACCGTTACCGGTTCCTCGCGGCCCTCGATGGCGAACCTGACCTCGGCACCCTCGCTGCGCCCGATCCAGTTGCGCTGCATCAGCAGCACCCGGTCGGGCCACTGGTCCTGGATTGGAGCCATGTCGGCCAGCAGCCGGTCGGCATATTCGGTGATCTTGAAATACCACTGCGTCAGCACCCGCCTGACCACTTCGGCACCGCAGCGCTCGCAATGGCCGGCCACCACTTGCTCGTTAGCCAGGACGGTCTGGTCGACCGGACACCAGTTGACGTAGCCGTCGCCGCGATATGCCAGTCCGCGCTCGTACAACCGCAGGAACAGCCACTGCGTCCACTTGTAATACTCGGCGTCGCAGGTGTGCAGCCGCCTGGTCCAGTCGAACGACAGCGCGTACCGGCGGAACGACGCCGCCTGGGTCTCGATGTTCGCATGCGTCCAGTCGGCGGGATGGCTGTTGCCACGGATGGCGGCGTTCTCGGCTGGCAAGCCGAAGGCGTCCCAGCCGATCGGATGCAGCACGTTGTACCCGCGCTGGAGGTAGTAGCGCGCGATCGCGTCAGCGACCGCGTAAGCCTCGGCATGTCCCATGTGGAGATCGCCGGACGGGTAAGGGAACATGTCGAGCACGTACTTGCGCGGCCGGGGATCAGCGGGATCGTCGCTGGCCAGGAACGATCCCATAGCGTCCCACTGCGCCAGCCATTTGCCCTGTACCGACCTGGGGTCCCACTTTTCCGGCTGGTCGGCGCCGGCTGGCTTAGCTGCCTGGGATTGCCCTGCTATCTCGGGAGCACTGGTCTGGGGAGCACCTTCAACGGCTGCCATCGTTTCCTCGCGGTGTCTGGTGACTGGGCGATGACCCAGTCAAGCCTGCCTCCAAACAAAAAACCCCTCGATCCACGAGGGGTAGCCGCGCCGACGTTAATCTGGTCAGCGCGGCTCGGTAAGGAGCAGGTTGGCTCGACGCACGGACACATGGTATCGCAACCGGCGTACCCGACGCCACGCGCCAACGATGTCCGCACTGGCACCGCGGCTGAGCCAGTCGCTGGCACTGGCTCATGCGAAATGCCAGCCAGCCGTCGCACCTGCCGGAAAATTCTTGACCGCTATCCGCGGGCCCATTGATAATGGCGTGTCGATCGGCGGCAGCGCCGCCAGCACATAATCTGCTTTCACGCCGGGCCTGGGCAAACGGGGGCATCACGCCGGGCATCGCCAGGTGAATAGCAATTTTCGGGGGAACAATGAGTGTTCGGCGATCCGGCCATTTTCGCGCCAAACCCACCGCACCCGCAGCCTCAGCTACCACCACAGCCACAGCCACAGCCAGCACCGCTGACAGCGGCCGGATCGCGGGCATCGGGCCCTGGGCTCGCTGCTATGCCGAGCAACTCCTGACGCCAGGCCGGGCCATCGCCGCGCCAGGCGACGGCCCCTGGCGGGTGCACACCGGCGGGTGCGGGTCAGCCGGGGCCGTAATCGGCAAGCTCTTCGCCCGTGAACAGGCCGCTTCCCGCACTGTCGCCCTTCTGGGCCGTACCAGCGACGAAGGCACGGTCCAGGCAGCCCTGCTCGCCGCTCAGGACGCGATCGGCACCGGCACGCTGGTCGCGATCAGCCCGGACCCTGGCCTCGCCGGCTTCTGGGCGAGCCTGCACGCCGAGCATCCCGGCATGGCCATCACCGCGATCCGCGCCCCGCTCACAACGGAAGGCGTCCGGACCGCAGGCAAGCTCGGCACCGAACCTGGCCGCCTGAGAGAACTAGTAGTAACAGCCGGCGGCATCTGCCGCGAGCCGGCGATGTCCCCGCTGACGCCGGCAGTCGGCGGCTTCCCGGTCGGCCCCGATGACGTGGTACTGATCACCCGCGGCTCAGGAGCGGCCGGCCTGGTGCTTGCTCAGGTGCTGGCCTGTTCGGGCGCGGCGGTCGCGATCATCGGCCGCGAGAGCCCCCGCCGGGATAGCCCCGGCCGCGATGACGCCGTGCTCCAGACGCTCGAACAGCTCAGGCTCGGCGGCGCGGCCATCGGCTACGAGGTAGTCGACCTCGGCAGCGCCGGGGCGCTGAGCGCCGCAGTGCGCCGGATCGAGCTTAGACTCGGCCGGGTGACCGCGGTGGCACACGCGACCGTGAGCCCGCCGTCGCGCCCGGTCGCCGGGCTCACGCCCGCTGACCTGCGAACCTATGTCCTCAGCCAGACCAGCGCGCTCGGCCAGCTCGTCACCTCGGTCCGGGCCAGGGACGGCATCAGGCGCACCCCGGCCGACCAGCTAAGGCTGATCATGACCTTCGGATCCGTACTCGGGCGCTATGGCCTCGCGCAGGAGAGCCTGGTCGCGCTGTCCGCAGGCGTGCTCGCCGATTATGGTGAACAACTCGCGTCCGCCGGTCCCGGCTGCAGGGCGCTCCATGTCGACTGGCCAGCTTGGGCCGGAGCGGATCTCGGCGAACGGCCTGATCTTGCCGCCAGCTTGCGCCAGGCTGGCTACGCATCGATGCCACTGGCCACAGGGTCCCGGCTTCTGCTCAAGCTGCTCGCGGCCGGCGATCAGCCTGCCAGGGTGGCCATTCACGGCCGGGTCGGACATCATGCCCCGGTCCCGATCGCCGTGACGGCAGCCAGTTCCGGCGGCGGCTCCCCCGTAACGCCGCGGCGGTTCACCGGGCGGATTCGCCTGCAATACCCCGATGCCGAGCTCATCACGGAGGCCGCTCTCACCTCCGAGACCGACCCCTACCTGGCTGACTACCTGATTGACGGTGTCTGCGTGCTGCCGCCCGCGATGGCTATCGAGGCGATGGCCCAAGTCGCATCCGCGCTGGCCGGCGCGCCGATGCGCTCGGCGCGGGGGATCTCGATGAGCGCCCCTGTCGTGATCGCCCCAGGCCAGCGGCCGTCGATGATCAGGATCTGCGCGCAAGACGCCGACGGCCAGGTGGCGGTGGTGATTCGCGCTGCCAGCACTGGTTACGCTGTCGATCACTTCCGCGCCGCGTTCAGCCCTAGTCCGCCGGACGGCAAGGACGGGGCGACCGCTGACGGCACCGCGCCTGCCACCGCCGGTCCTCAGGCGAAGCGGCGCTGGTCCTGCCCCGAGGACACCGCTGGCCCGCTCGAGCCGGCGGAGATCTACGGGCCGGTGTGCTTCCAGGCCGGGCGGTTCGCGCGGCTGACCTCAATCCGCCTGGTCGGCGGACGCGCCGCGACGGCGGTCGTCAGCGGACCGGACGACAGGGTCTGGTTCGGTCCGGCCAGCGCGGACAGCCAGGCGGGCGGGCGCGGTGAGCCGGAGTTCCTGCTGGGCAGCCCGGCCGTCACCGATGCCGCGACGCAGTTGATTCAGGTTTGCGTGCCGCACAGAAGGCTCTTCTTCGCGGGCTGCGAGTCGGCTTCGTTCGGCGATAACGTGGTCGCTGACGCTGTGACGATCCTCGCGGCCCAGGTTGCCATCCCTGCTCAGGACAGGCGCCTGGCCAGTGCGGCAGGCGCAATGCCGAGCGTGCCGAAGGCGAGATCCGGCGACCAGCACGCGCCCGGTTCAGGTCAGCCGGAGACGGTATGGAACGTGCATGCCAGCGACGCCGCCGGCCAGGTCGTCATGAGCCTGCGCGGCCTGCGAATGCGGGAGTCCGGCTCGCTGCCCCGCACGCAGCCGTGGCCGGTCCAGCAGGCGGGCTGCTTCCTGGAAAGGGCTGCGGCAGAAGTCGGCCTCGATCCCGATCTCCAGGTCAGGGTCGGGCGCCGCGCTGAGATCGCGGACCTGACGGACGGCGACGGCTGGATCAGGGCGACGGCCGATCCCGGCCTTGAGGGCTTGTCGCTGCTGGTCCGTGCCAGCAAGAGCGCGGGCTGCGCGTGGCGAACGGTCACGCAGGGCCGCGCGGGCGGCAAGGCGGGCAACGCCGACGCCTGGCTGGCCGTACTCGATGACGAACGGATCACCTGCGCCCCCGGGGCCAGGTACGCGCTTGCCCGCGCCCTCGCTTCATGCACCGACAGCGACCCAGCGGCTGATCTGTCGGTCACGGTCAGGCAGGTAGCCGGCGCTGACTGGCTCGTCCTGCACGCCGGCCAGGCAGCGATCGCCAGTACCCTGCTCACCCTGCACGGCGCCGCCGCCCAGGTGGCGATCGCGATCATGACCGGCGGGCCGCCTGACGCCAGGCGTGCGTCGGATCCGGCCAGGCAACCGGCTCCTGGCCCGGCCCGTCAGCACCGCGCGGCGGTCTCCAGGTAACCCGGAGTGCCCGCGACCGCACGGATGACCTTCTCCGGTACCGGTCCGGCCCGCAGCACATCGACCTGGCCGCCTGACAGGCCGATCAGAGTAGATCCGGTGCCGTAGCTAATGGAGTCATCGTCTTCGACGACGTAGACGGTGTCATCGGCGGGCCAGTTCAGGGAGTGCAGGTCGAGTTCCTTCACCGGCACAGGAGCGGTGCCGCTTATATTCAGGCTGGTAGCCGTCAGCGGGGCGGCGACCTCATTGATCACCTGCAGGGTCGCCGGGTGGTCAGGTATCCGGATTCCGACTGTCCCGTCGACCGTGACGAGCCGGTCGGGAAGCACCCGTGTCTTAGGGACGATCACCGAAACCGGCCCGGGCGTGAATTCTCCGAGCAGCCGCATCGCCAGAGGACTCAGCTGGCCGATCGAGCTCGCCATAGCCAGCGACGCGCACGCGACGTGCATGACCTGCGCGTGATTGCGCTCCTTCACGGCGAATGCGAGCTCAATGGCCGGAATCGACGTCGCGACCGCCGCCAGCATGTATCCGGTTTCAGTCGGCAGCACGGCGAGAGAGCCGCGCCGCAGGCTGTCGCCGATTTGTGCCGCATCGGTCAGCGTCAGCATTCCGCTGCCCGAATGGGGCCTGATGAACTCGAACTGCGTCATAGCACCTCCGCCTGACACTCGCCACCCAAGCGGGCACCACTACGAGCCAGTCATGCTAGCGTGACCGCCTGGGACATGCACCGGCGATGCGCCAGGCACCTGTCGGCCCGCCTGGGTTCCGCCCAGTTCAGGCCCGGATCCCGCCCGGATAGGAGATGGCCGTGGAGGTCTTCGACTGCCTTGATGAGGAGGCTCGATCTCAGGGCATCGCAGCCGCCGTTTCGGCCATCTTCAGCCAGAGCCTGATCGTATTGCCAACCGATACCTCTTATGCGCTCGCCGGATACGCGTTCGGGGAAACACCGGCGACCGGGATACGTACCGCCAAAGGACTGCCGGAAACTACCCCGCTTCAGGTCCTGATCAGCAATAAGCAGGTGCTCGACGGAATCTCGATGCAGGCGCCCGAACACGCCAGGCTGCTTGCGGATGCCTTCTGGCCGGGCCCGATGACCCTGATCGTGCCTGCCTCACCGTCCTTGCGCTGGCACGTCGGCGGGGACGAACGGTTCGTCCAGGTCAGGGTCCCCGATCAGGAAGTCGCGATCGAGGTGCTCAGCCGCACCGGCCCGCTGCTAGCCTCCGCCGCACGGCCCCAGGACGGCGGCATCGTCGAAGACCAGGACTCCATCGGCGATCTCGCCGGGCACACGGCGGTGTTCCTCGACGCAGGCACGATTGAGCCGGGCGTGCTGTCCACGGTGGTCGACTGCACCAGCGCCGAGGCCGCCGTCCTGCGCAAAGGCAAGATCACAGTCGGCCAGATCGTCGACGTGCTTGGCTATATGCCCGGTGTCCCCGGCTAACTCCGGCTGAGATCATGATCCGGGTATCGGGCAAACCCGCAGAACCCAGGCATTACGCTTGAGGCCCACCCGCGGAAGCGAAACTCGAACAGCAGCGCGTCCCCGGCGGTGGCTGTCCGCGCGATCTTGAGGAAGCCGGTCTCGTTGGTGGAGGATGCGCACTGCCGCTGCGAGATGTTCTCTGCCACCATGGGGACTGACGCGATCTGACCTGAAAGGCGGATTTTCAGTGACCACGTCCGCACATCCCGCACCGGTCACCGGCGAACTCGATCTGTCGCAGAACGACTTCTGGTCCCTCTCGCTCGCGGACCGGCACTCGGCGTTCGTGACACTGCGCCAGCTCGACGCACCGCCCTACTTCGCAGATCCCGAGACGCCGTTTTCGACCCCGGGCGCCGGGTACTACGCCCTGGTCAAGCACGCTGACGTGGTCGAGGCCAGCCGCCACCCCGAGATCTTCTCCTCGGCCAGAGGCTCCACCAGCCTGGTCGACTTGCCGCCCGAGTTCAACGAGTATTTCGGATCGATGATCAATATGGACGATCCGCGGCACGCCAGGCTCCGCCGGATCGTGTCGCGCGCCTTCACCCCCAAGATGATCAAGAAATTCGAGGAGGACGTCCAGCTGACCGCGGCCTCGATCGTCGATGACCTGATCCAGACGGGCCCGTGCGACTTCGTGCAGCAGGTGTCGGCCAGGCTCCCGCTCAAGATCATCTGCCAGATGATGGGCATCGGCGACGACCACTACGAGATGGTGCTGCGCAACACCAACATCATCCTCGGAGGCGGCGACCCTGAGTTTCTCAGCGGTGACATGGACGAGGCGATCGGCCAGCTCCTTACCGCGGGGGCTGACCTGGCGAACCTGGTGACCGAGATGGCCGCCGCCCGGCAGGCTGACCCAGCCGACGACCTGATCACGGCACTGGCTACCGCGAACGTCGACGGAGAGCAGCTGACCACCGCTGAGCTTGCTTCGTTCTTCGTCCTGCTTGTCGTAGCGGGGAACGAGACCACCCGCACCGCCATATCGCACGCGCTGATGCTGCTGACCGAGCATCAGGACCAGCGTGAGCTGCTGCTCGCCGATTTTGAAGGGCGAATTGCCGGCGCGGTGGAGGAAATTGTCAGGTACGTCTCGCCGGTGATCTGGATGCGCAGGTCACTTACCCGCGATGCCGAGCTCAACGGTTACCACTTCCGCGAAGGTGACCGTGTCGCCATGATGTATTGGTCGGCGAACCGCGACGAATCCGTTTTCGCCGACCCATTGCGGTTCGACATCACCAGGTCGCCGAATCCGCACGTCGGGTTCGGCGGCGCCGGACCGCACTTCTGCCTGGGCGCCCACCTGGCCAGGCGGGAGATCACCGTGATGCTGCGCGAGCTCATGCAGCGGGTGCCGAGCATCCGGGCGGTCGGGGAACCCGACCGGCTGCTCTCCAGTTTCATCAATGGCATCAAGCACCTGCGGTGCGAGTTCGACTAAGGCGCACAATGGTTTACCCGGTGTGATCGGGCATGAAATAGCTACGGGCGCTGAGTGATGGCTGGCCTCCTTTCTTGTAACTGCCAGTGATTCCCCCTGTACAACGTGTATAACTAGAACCTCAGACGGCCACTTCTTGCTCCTGCAGTACCCAGAGGCGGACCGTCAAGGGGGGGAATGGGGAAGCCGCACGTCGCGGAAGGGGGCCTTCGTCCGGGGGACGCGATGCCGTCCCGGCTCGCTGGCCGGGACCTGGCACGCACCGACGAGGCCGTGACGAGTGGCGAGGTCATTGTCCTGCGGATGGTGCCGCACGGGGGCGCGGCTCCGTCCGCAGGACAGGATCTGGCACTTGCCTCAGGCGCACGTCAGGATCACCGGGCCATCGCCGGTCACGGCGATCGTGTGCTCGACGTGCGCGGCGCGGCCGCCGTCCGCGGACCGGACCGTCCAGCCGTCCGCGTCGATCACGTACTTGTCATGACCGCCGGCCATGAACCACGGCTCGATCGCGATCACCAGCCCGGGCGTGAGTCTCATGCCACGGCCAGCCTTGCCCTCGTTAGGTACCGATGGCGCCTCGTGCATCTCGCGCCCCACGCCGTGGCCGCCGAAGTCGGTGCTGATGCCGTAGCCGCCGGCGCGGCCGACCTTGCCGATCGCGGCCGAGATGTCCCCGATCCTCCCGCCAGGGATCGCGGCGGCGATCCCGGCACGCAACGCGGCCTGCGCGCAGGTGATGAGCCGCGCGTCGGCCGGGCTCGGCTCGCCGATCGTGAAAGAGGTCGCGGCATCGGCGACCCAGCCGTCAAGGGTCGCGCCAAAGTCGATCCCCACAAGGTCGCCGTCGCGCAGCCGGCGGCGGTCGGGGATGCCGTGCAAGACGGCGTCGTTCACCGAGATACAGATGACGGCGGGAAACGGCACAGGGGCGAACCTGGGCTGGTAGCCGAGAAACGGTGAGGTGGCACCTGCCTGGGCCAATACCGAGCGGGCCACGTCGTCGAGTTCGGTCAGCCGGGTGCCGGCCGCGGCTTGCCCGCGCACTGCCGCCAGTGCCTTAGCGACGACCTTGCCCGCCGCTCTCACGGCGTTGACCTCACCCGGCGTCTTGATCTCAACCATTATCCTCAGCCGTCCGTCTCCGCCGTCTGCCTCGGCCGCCCGCCTCGGCCGCTCGCGTCAGTCATCCATCTCCGCCGTCCGCCTCCGCCGTCTGCCTCCGCCGTCTGCCTCCGCCGTCCGCCTCCGCCGTCCGCCAACTACCTCAGCCAACTGCCTCGGCCAGCCCCGATCTGCAGGCCGGAACCGGCTCTCGGCTCGCGCTGCCCGCTGCGAGCCCGCTCTCACGCCGGTCAACCGGCGTGGGATAACTATACCGGTATTATTATCACGGCTATGGTTCGACCGCCACTGAGCCCCGAGGAGCGGATGCGCGGCGAGAGACTCGGCGAGTTGCTGCGCCAGGCACGCGGGCAGCGCAGCATGACTGAGATTGCCGCAGCGTCCGGCGTGCCCGTCGAGACGCTGCGCAAGATCGAATCCGGCCGGATCGCGACGCCGGCGTTCTTCACCGTCGCATCCCTGGCCTCCGCGCTTGGCCTGCCGCTCCAGCAGCTTGCCAGTCAGTGCGCGGCGCCTCGTCAGGGCAGCGCGCTGATCTGACGAGCCAGGGCGAAATCTGCCTCGGTCAGTCCGCCAGCCGAATGCGTCGACAGCGTGAGCGTGACCTGGTTCCAGGAGATGGCAATATCCGGATGATGGTTCGCGGCCTGAGCCAGGTGGGCCACTGCGCCCACGTAGATCAAGGCGTCGCGGAAGTCACCGAGCTTGATGCTGCGAGTTATCGAATTACCCGCTCGTTCCCAGCCGGCAAGCTGACCGAGAGCGGCGGCGATCTCGTCTTCTGTAAGCAGCCCCATGGCTCTATCGTCGCAGGCGCGACCGCGCGCAGGGAAGCCAGTCGCCTCGTGCGGGCGCCGGGCGCGCTCAGCGATAGGCTTGGCCAGCATCGCAAGAGCCGATCCGACGGGCGCGAGTGCACCCACCTTCGCCGCTGACACTGGAGTCGCAGATGCCCCATCCGCAAGCACCGGAGCCTCGACGCACCCCCCTGGCTGACGTGCACGAACGCCTGGGCGCGACGATGACGGACTTCGCTGGGTGGCAGATGCCGCTTCGATACCGCAGCGAGATCGCCGAGCACAATGCGGTCAGGAACCGGGCGGGCCTGTTCGACCTGTCGCACATGGGCGAGTTGATGGTGTCTGGCGAGCATGCCGCCGAAGCACTTGACTACGCGCTCGTCAGCGAGATCTCGGCGATTCGTCCCGGCCGGGCCAAGTACACGATGATCACAGATGCCGGCGGCGGCGTTATCGACGACTTGATCGTCTACCGCCTCGGAGACCACGACTTTCTCGTCGTGGCGAATGCCTCGAACGCGCCGGTCGTCGCGGCGGAGCTGACCGAACGGGCCAAGGGCCACTCAGCGACTGTCAGTGACCGTACCGATGACTACGCGCTGATCGCGATCCAGGGCCCGAAGTCGCCTGCCATCTTGGGCACGCTGACCGACACCGACCTGGCCACCCTCAAGTACTACGCCAGCTACCGTGCCCTCGTCGCTGGCCAGGACGTCTTGATGGCCAGGACGGGCTACACCGGCGAAGACGGCTTCGAGATCTTCGCGGATCCGGCCCGAGCGGCGGCGTTGTGGGATGCGCTCTCAGAAGCTGGCCAGGAGCACGGCCTCATTCCGGCCGGTCTCGCGGCTCGTGACTCCCTGCGGCTCGAGGCCGGCATGCCGCTCTACGGCCACGAGCTGAGCCTCGACGTCACGCCCTATGACGCCGGTCTCGGCCGGGTGGTCAAGCTAGGCAAGGCCAGCGATTTCGTCGGCAGATCGGCGCTGGCGGAGCGCGCCGCCGAGCCGCCACGCCACGTGCTCGCTGGCCTGATCGGGCTTACCCGGCGCGTGCCGAGGCACGGGTACCAGGTGCTCTGGGGCGGCAAGCCGAGCGGCAGCATCACCAGCGGAGCCCACTCCCCCACGCTGGGCAAGCCCATCGCGATGGCCTACCTGACTCTCGAAGCCTCCGACGCTGCCCGGCAGGCAGCCGCCGGCGGGGCAGCGGCAGAGTTGTGGATCGATATCAGAGGCAGTGCCGAACCAGCGGCCCTGGTACCCCTCCCGTTCTACAAGCGGGAAACGCGGAATTGACCGAGCAAAGGATGGCACCATGAGCGTTCCCGAGGAGCTGTACTACACCGCCGAACACGAGTGGGTGGCGATCGCCGACTCCACGGCCAGGGTCGGCATCACCGACTATGCGCAGCGCGCGCTCGGCGACGTCGTCTACGTGTCGGCGCCGGCACCAGGCACGCGGGTCACGGCCGGCGATCCATGCGGCGAGGTTGAGTCCACCAAGTCGGTCAGCGACATCTACTGCCCAGCCGACGGCGAAGTCTCCGAGACCAACCCGGAGGTCGACGAGGACCCCGGGCTCGTGAACTCAGACCCGTATGGCGCAGGCTGGCTGTTCAAGATCAAGCTCGATACTGACGATCAGCTCCCGCCCGGCCTGCTCTCGGCGTCCGAGTATTCCGCGATCATCGCCGGAGAGGCTCAGTGACGCTGGCCGGCCGCGCCGACGACCTCTAGTGAAACGTGCGCGGCTGAGCCATGCCGGCAGTCCTCGGCCGCTTAGCCGTGCCAGGCCCTCGGCCGCTGAACCATGCCGGCAGGCCCCGGCCGCTGAACCATGCCGGCAGGCCTCGGCCGCTTAGCCGTGTCACCAGGCCTCCGTCACTGAACCGTGGCCGGCAAACCTCCGCCACTGAATGGTGGTCGGCAAACCTTCACCCGTAATCCTGCCGATTCGCGCGTGGACGCCGGTCGCCCTGGTGAGCCGTTGGGGCACCCTGCTGTCGTCCTAGCGCAATGCCAGGAATTTAAGGGGTGTAACGGGTGGGTTACGGGTGGTGGGGGGTCGGCGTGGCTGCCTGGTATGTGGCGAAGCTCCCGCTAGAACGGCGATTGCGACATCGGCTGTTCTGGCAAGGAGCTTCGCTTGGGTGTTCATGGTGTCATGGGGCGGGGGCTGGCGTCGGTCCGGGGCCAGGTTCTGGCGCGGACGGGGATCGGGGTGCTGGGCTGGTTCGTGCTGCCAGAAGACGTGGCTGCTGCTGCGGCGGGGGCTGCGGCTGCGGCCGGGGGGCGGGGGGTGCGGCTGCGGGCGCGGCTGGTGCCGGCCTGGCTGGGAGTGTATTTCGTGCTGGGATTGTGCTTGTTCAGTCATCTGCCGTACGGGCAGGTGCTGCGGGAGCTGACGGCGGGGCTGGAGGGGGCGCTGGCGGCGGCGGGGTGGCAGGTGCCGGCCAGCACGGCTTTGACGGAGGTGCGGCGGCGGGTCGGGGAGGAGCCGCTGAAAGCGCTGCTGGGGCGGGTGGCCGGCGCGCTGACGGCGTGCCGGGCGGAGTGGTCGCATGTCGGGGGGCTGCTGGCGGTGGCGTGGGACGGGACGACGGTGGCGGTGCCGGATACGGCGGAGAACGCTGCGGCGTTCGGCAAGCCCGCCGCGGGGAAGAAGGGCGGGGCGGCGGTGTCGGCGGGGTTCCCGCTGGTGCGGCTGGTGGCGCTGGTGGCGTGCGGGACCCGGGCGGTGCTGGATGCCGGGTGCGGGCCGGTGCGGGGCAAGGGCAGCGGGGAGCAGGACCTGGCCCGGGGCCTGCTGGGATCGCTGGGCCCGGGGATGCTGCTGCTGGCGGACCGCAACTTCTACTCCTATTCGCTGCGGAACGCGGCCGCGGCCACCGGCGCGGACCTGCTGTGGCGGGCCAAGGCCAGCATGCACCTGCCCGTGTTGCGGGTGCTGCCCGACGGGTCCTGGCTCGCTCACGTCAGCGACCCCCGCGCGGTCCAGGCCCGGTGCCGCAAGAACGGCCGCCGCCGGCGCCGGGGCAGCAAGCTGGGCCCCGAGACTGGTCCGCTGCCCGGCATCACCGTCCGGGTCATCGAGTTCTGGCTCACCGTCACCGGCCAGGACGGCAGGACCCGGACCGAGTCCTACCGGCTGATCACCACCCTTGCGGACTGGCGCGAGTACCCGGCCGCTGCCCTGGCCGCCGCCTACGCCCGCCGCTGGGCCATCGAGACCATCTACGCCGAATTCAAGACATACCTGCGCGGACCCGGCCGCAGGCTCCGCAGCCAGACCCCCGCCCTGGCCCGCCAGGAAATCTGGGCCTACCTCATCATCTACCAGGCCCTGCGCGCCATCGCCGCCTATGCCGCCGCCGGCCAGGGCCTGGACCCCGGCCGGATCTCCTTCACCGCCACCCTGCGC
Source organism: Streptosporangiaceae bacterium (assembly GCA_035716545.1). Lineage (GTDB taxonomy): Bacteria > Actinomycetota > Actinomycetes > Streptosporangiales > Streptosporangiaceae > Chersky-822. The sequence goes on along the minus strand of DASTJM010000096.1, from coordinate 2,983 downwards.
GCCGCCCGCCGCACCATCCCAGCCGCCCGCCGGGACCTGACCGCCGCCCTGGCCCAGGCCGAAACCGAGATCACCGCCGACCTGGCCCCCCCGCGCCCGAACCGGGTCTGCGTCCGCGCCGTCAAGCAGCCCAGATCCGCCTTCACAGGCAAGAGCAACCTCAAAGGCCCCCTATCACAAACCGTCACCTGCACCGCCACCATCACCCCGCCCGGCACCACCACCCCCACCACCCCCAGCCAGCCCAGACAAGCCAAAAACCAGCCCCAGAACCCCCCTTAAATTCCTGGCATTGTGCCTGAGCGACAGCAGGGGTCCCCAGCTGTGACCGGTCGGCCGCTACGTGATCATGAACCGGAGCGCTTGCCCGATGAAATGCCCAGGATTGCCTGGTTCGCGTCCGCCTCGTTCGCAGCCAGTCTGGCGGAGCAGGCCGCTAAAGCCGGCGAGGCCTCATCGGCACGCATCGACCTCGCAGGCGGCGACTCGGTGCCGCTCGCCGCGACCACGGCAGGCGCGGCCTCGACCGTATGGAAAGGGATGGGCAGAGCTGGTCAGGCCTTCACGGCAATACGGTTCACTACGCGAACTACCAATTCGGCACGATAACCTGCGCGAACTCGCTCCAGCGGGGTGCGGAATGAGCAGCTGCGGCGCCTAGGACGAGTCCCCTAGCTTCGCCTCAGCCGCTCTCGGCGAGCCCGGACGGCGACCAGCCCGCCGAGTCGCGCGGCAGGAACTCGGCGAGTTCCGGCTCGCCCGCTGCCAGGGCCTCGTCCACCGGGATTTCCGCTATCTGCTTCGCGAACGACGGCCACGTCGCGGTGGCGCCGAGGCCGAGTTCCCTGGCACTTTCGAAGCGCTTAAACAGGGTGCGGCTTACTCGCTGCCGGTCGGCCTGGGTCAGGTCGGGCGACTTGATGACCTCGGCGATGGCCGTTCCGTAGCAGGTCCTGGCCACATCGGGTCGGCCGTCTCCGAGCGCGGCGATCGCGGCGCCGAAAGGCTGCATGATCGAAGTGAGGCCCTCCCAGTCGTCGCGTTTTGTTTCTTTCTGAATACGGAGCAGCAGATAGGCGTAGCCGTCGAAGGGCACGTTCTTGCCCTTGACTGAACCGCGCCTCAGCCGATCGTTGACGACGCACAGCGAGGCTGGAGGGACTTGCTTCTCGGTGGCAAGGACCGCCGCGTAATAGCCTGGCTTAAGCTCGTTCTGGCCGCTGTCTTTCTGCACGTAACTCTGGTGCAGGCCCAGGTGCATCTCGCCGTTGGTCGAGCCGAGCAACTCGGTGATGCCTGTGGCGACCGGCGCGGCAACTGACAGCACGGCGGAGAGTTGCGGCACGGCGAGCAGCCCGGCGAAGTTATTGAGCACCCCGATGAATCGCTTGAGGTAGTCCTCGCCCTTCATGGCCAGCAGGGCGATATCCAGCTCAACCACCCCGCCGCTGAATGGCATCAGCGGGGTCAGCTTGTAGTTCAACTGGATAGACCGGTTCAGGTGAGCTGGGTCAACGCCGTCTAGTCTCTGCTGTCCCGCGATGTTCGGCAGGTCGATGATCTGCTGGCCGAACTGGAAGCTGACCAGTGAATGGACGGCTGGGTGCCAGGTCGTGAACCAGGCCCGATCGCGCCGCAGCGACATCTCGCTCAGCCAGATCCGGAAATAATCCCGCCCGGCGACGAGCGCGCCGGTGTCCGCTTGCCCGCCCACGACCTGGCCGGGCGGAATCGGGGCATATATAAAGCGGTCGGCATCCTTGACGAAAAGCCCGGTGACGATCTCGCGCAGCGGCACTTTCAGCTCCTCTGGGACTCAGTCATCAAGCTTCGGAGGCGTACAGGCACAGGTCGAACGGCGCCTCCGCCGCGAGCTCAGGCACCGCGGCGATCGCGACGGCGGCATTCCGGGCTGGCCGGTGGCCAGCCGCACCCTGAGGTCGCAGTTCGCGGTGCTCGCCCATCGCGGCCTCGCTCTGCAGCTCAAGCTCGACCATCGCCCAAATGGCCCACGGGCCCATCATCAGTACGGAAAAGATGTCGGCGAAGATCTCCTTGGACCAAGTGCCCCACCGGGCGGCATCGCCGGCCTCTCCGCCTGCGTCGCTGACCGCCTGCGTTACAAGCTGCTGGTAACCGTCGACCAGCGCGCGCTTGCCAGCCAGATCGAATTGCACGCTATGGCCGACCTCATGCGCCGCGTACAGCAGCCACCAGGGCCCGCTGACGCAGGCGGGCTGGAGCCGCACGATCGGTACCGGCAGGCGATTCAGGTGTTCGGTGAGGAACGGCTCGTCAATTTCACTCCGCAGGCCCGCGGGCACCAGGTCGGCCGGGAAGGTCGTCGGCGAATACCTTGGCTCGATGAACGGGAGCGGCAAAGTGCCAGCCCTTATCCCGGCCAGTTCCCTGGCCCGCTCGAGTACCAGGTGATAACAGCTCCAGACGAGCTCATCAGCCGCATGTATAACGTCCGCTAGCTCACCATCGCGCTGGTCGAATTTTTCGGTGAAAAAGTCCCTCACCCGGCGCAGCCAGAGCAAGCGAAGATCAAACGTCCGGCATGCCTCGTAGACGTCGCCAAGCGGTGACGACAGGTCGACTTCACCCAGCCAGGCACCGAGCTGGTCCAGGCCGGCCCGGACCACGGCGTCAATGGCGTTCAGCTGAGAGCGGTACGTGCCGGCCTCCGGAGCCCCCCACCGCCTGGCCATCCACTTGCCATGCTCACCGTCGAGCCGCGCCAGCTCGACTTCAGTGCGCTTGCGACGAGCCAGCGCAAGAGCCGTGACCGTGCCAGCATCATGTCCTGAAATACTCACCATCCCCCCGGCCCTAGTATTACAACAGCGCCCCGTAACGTCTGGCCCGGCGGGCGTAGTGTGACTTGCGGGCGCTGGCCTGCCGGTAACGTCTCCAGCCTGACCATTGCTGATGGAATGCCTGCGGCCGGGTGACGCGGGTGTGCAGGTTGAACAGGCGG
>DASTJM010000095.1:0-72569 GCA_035716545.1 Streptosporangiaceae bacterium | reverse complement strand
GACAAGACGGCGGAGGTGGTGCGCTCGGGATGGATGCACACCGGTGATCTTGCTGTCATGGACGAGGAGGGTTACGTCAACATCGTCGGCCGGATCAAGGACATGGTGATCAGGGGCGGCGAGAACGTGTACCCGCGCGAGGTCGAAGAGTTCCTGTACTCGCACCCGTCGATCGAGGACGTTCAGGTGATCGGCGTGCCCGACCTGAAGTACGGCGAGGAACTGTGCGCCTGGGTCAAGCTGCGCCCCGGCGCCGAACTGACCGAGGACGAGGTCAAGGAGTACTGCAGGGGCAAGATCGCCCACTTCAAGATCCCGCGCTACGTCCGGTTCTCAAGCGATTTCCCGATGACGGTGACCGGCAAGGTACAGAAGTTCAAGATGCGGGAGACTTCTATCGGCGAGCTTGGCTTGCAGGCTGCCAGCGACACGAGGACGGCCTGACGAGATGAGCAAGGCTCAATGGTGGCCCGCGGAGGGCATGATCGTGGACGTCGAGAGCGCGTTCGGCCACCACGAGTACAAGTACACGATCCAGGTCAGGAAGTGGGACGGCCCGCTGATCCAGCGGGCCGTCAAGCACAAGGCGTTCCCGCCGTACGACGTGGGCACCAAGGTCAGGGTCCAGATCGGCGACGACAACCAGGTCAGGTTCGACCCCAGTCTGCCCGGCGAGGCGGCCATCGTGAGCACCATGACCATGTCCGACCAGATCGCGGAGGCCTCGGCTTCGTTCGACCAGCACCGGTACTCTCCGCAATTCGACTCAGGGAGCAAGCCCGGCTTCGGATCGCTGAATGTCCTTCGCGCTGAGGGCCAGATCAGCTTCGTGACCAGCGGCGCCGCCGGGGACACGCCCGTCGCCGGCGGGCTGGCAGCCGCGCTGAGCGCCGCGCTGAAGGGCCACGCGGACGCTGACATCAAGATGATCGGCCCGAGCGGCATCGAGGTCGTGATCGACCGGGCCGAAATCAGCGGTCTGGCCCAGGCCGTGGGCTCGGGTGACCAGGACGCCCGCAAGGCGGCGATCGCACGACTCCGCGAGCTGCGGATGGCCGCCATGGACCAGGGCGGCGCTGCCGGAAGCGCGGGCTCCGGCACGCCGGCCGGCGGTCCTGGCACGGTCAGGGAGCGGCTCGTGAAGCTCGGTCAGCTCCTCAGTGAGGGCGTGCTCACCCAGTCCGAATACGACGCCCAGCGCCAGCGCATCATCAGCGAGATCTGACGCCTTCAGCGGGCACTCCGCCGACCGTAAAAGGCCGGGTCGGCAACATCGATTGCGCAGCCCATGCGAACCGGCCTCGCTCGCAACGGACGAAGGGCTCGGCCCGATCGCTGTGACCGGGAACGTCGTGATCGGTCCACCGGGGCGTGGCGTCTCATAGAGGCGCTTGGAATCACAGCCACCCGCAGCCACCCGCAGCCACCCGCAGCCAGCCGCGGCCAGCCGCGATCCCCGAGGCGACCCAGCTGACCAGGGCGACCTGTGCTTCAGGCGCTTGTCGTAGTCCGCGCCGGGGCGCCGCGGATTTCTAGCTTGCCGAGCAGGTCGCCGGTCGCGCGGGCGATCGTGTCGACCGCCGCGTTGAACGCCTCGGCATTGTGCGCGGCTGGCGCCCTGAATCCGCTGATCTTGCGGACATACTGCAGGGCGGCCGCCTTGACGTCGGCCTCGGTGACTTGCTCGGCGTACGGTTCACGCAATGTCTTGATGCTGCGGCACATGCGTCCAACCTAGCGCGCCGCTCCTGAGCCGGGGAACATCAACGGCCGGGCGAAGCATCGGGGAGAGTTCTCAGTTGTTGAGGGGAGCTTTCTCGCTGTTGGGAGTATTTTCAGTCATTTGAGCAGCAGAGAACTTTCCCTGCTCAGAAAACACTCCCCGCAAAGTGCGGCCAAGGGCTTGCAGATTATTAACACGCGGGTTTGCTCGTACTAAGGCCCACCGTTGGGACATCCGTGGCGTTCCAGCGCCACCTATGGGCCATCGGCGGGCCAGCCGCCAGGCAGTTCGCCCGGGCGCTACCACATTCCGGGAGGCCAGTTCACCCCCCGGCAGTGCGAGCACCCAGTTGACCGGAGCACCGCAGAATACTGGCACCATGGATACGTCATGACGCTTACAGACCTGATGCCGGAATCGGCTGACCCCGACGCGCTCTACGCGGCCTTTTCAGAGTGGGCCGATGAGCAGGGCCTGACGCTGTACCCGCACCAGGACGACGCGCTCATCGAGATCGTCTCGGGCGCCAACGTGATCTTGTCTACGCCCACCGGGTCGGGCAAGAGCCTGGTCGCGACCGCCGCCCACTTCGTGGCCCTCGCCCGAGGCGACCGCAGCTTCTACACCGCCCCGATCAAGGCACTGGTCTCGGAGAAGTTCTTCGCGCTCTGCGACATCTTCGGCCCGGCCAGCGTCGGCATGATGACGGGCGACGGGACCGTCAACGGCGACGCCCCCATCATCTGCTGCACCGCCGAGGTGCTCGCCAACCTCGCGCTTCGCGAAGGCGCCGGCGCGGACGTCTCGCTCGTGATCATGGACGAGTTCCACTACTACGCCGACCCGGACCGGGGCTGGGCCTGGCAGGTACCGCTGCTCGAACTGCCGAAAGCACAATTCCTCCTGATGTCGGCCACCCTCGGCGACGTCACGAGGTTCGAAGCAGACCTGACAAGGCGCACCGGCCGCCCGACCGCGACCATCAAGTCCGTCGAGCGCCCTGTACCCCTGCTGTTCCGTTACGTCGCCGAGCCGCTGCACGAGACCATCGAGGAACTCCTCGCAACCAGGCAAGCACCCATTTACATCGTGCACTTCACCCAGGCAGCCGCCATCGACCAGGCCCAGGCGCTGATGTCCGTCAATGTCTGCACCAGGGCGGAAAAGGACGCCATCGCCGAGTTGATCGGCCGGTTCAGGTTCACGGCCGGATTCGGCAAGACGCTGTCACGCTTGGTCAGGCACGGGGTCGGCGTGCACCACGCCGGCATGCTCCCCAGGTACCGAAGGCTGGTGGAAACGCTCGCCCAGGCCGGCCTGCTCAAGGTGATCTGCGGCACCGACACCCTGGGCGTCGGCATCAACGTGCCGATCCGCACGGTGCTGTTTACCTCGCTGAGCAAATATGACGGCAGCGTGACCAGGTTGCTGCAGGCACGGGAGTTCCACCAGATCGCGGGCCGCGCGGGCCGCGCGGGCTACGACGACGCCGGAACCGTGGTCGTCCAGGCGCCCGAGCACGTCATCGCCAACGAGAAAGCGCTCGCCAAGATCGGCGACGACCCGAAGAAGCGGCGCAAGTTCGTTCGCAAGAGGCCGCCCCCCGGCATGGTCTCCTGGGGTCAGCCGACGTTCGACCGCCTGGTCGCCGCCGAGCCTGAGCCGCTCCGCTCTAGTTTCACTGTTACCCACGCGATGCTGCTGAACGTCATCAGCCGCCCGGGCGATGCTTTCAGCTCAATGAAGCATTTGCTGACCGACAATCACGAAGACCGGCCGGCCCAGCGGCGGCACATCCATCGCGCGATCCAGATCTACCGCGCGCTGCTCGCTGGTGGCGTGGTCGAGCGGCTCGCCATACCCGACGACCAGGACCGCCGGGTACGGCTGACTGTCGACCTGCAGGAAGACTTCGCGCTCAACCAGGCGCTGTCGCCGCTCGCGCTCGCCGCCATCGAGCTGCTGGACGTCGAGTCACCCGAGTATCCGCTCGACGTGCTCTCGGTCATCGAGTCCACGCTCGACAACCCGAGGGCGGCCCTGTCCGCGCAGCTGTTCAAGGCGCGGGGCGAGGCGGTCGCGGCGATGAAGGCCGAGGGCATCGACTACGACGAGCGGCTTGAGCTGCTCGAAGAGGTCTCCTACGCCCAGCCGCTGGCCGGCCTGCTCGACGCCGCGTATTCGATGTACGCGCGCGGGCACCCCTGGGTCGCCGACTACGAACTGTCGCCCAAGTCCGTCGCCCGCGACATGTTCGAGCGGGCGATGACCTTCACCGAGTACGTTAGCTGGCTCGGCCTCGCGCGATCAGAGGGCCTCTTGCTCCGGTACCTCGCCGACGCCTACAAGGCACTGCGCCAGACGGTGCCAGACGAGGCAAAAACCGAAGAGCTGACGGACTTGGTCGAGTGGCTGGGAGAGCTGGTCAGGCAGGTCGACTCGAGTCTGCTCGACGAGTGGGAACGGCTGGCTAACCCCGACGACTCCGCCCGACTAGGTGGCCAGGGCGGAGAGCTGGACGAGCGGACTCCTCCCCCGGTCACCACGAACAAGCGAGCGTTCAGGGTGCTCGTCCGCAATGCCATGTTCCGCCGGGTCGAGCTGGCCGCCCTGCGCAAATGGGACGAGCTCGGGGAACTCGACGAGGAAGCCGGCTTCGACGCCGGCGCCTGGGCCGGCGCGCTGGCGCCGTACTTCGATGAGCACGGGGAGATCAGCACGGCCGCGAACGCCCGCGGCCCGGCGATGCTGATCATCGACGACAGCGATCCTGACGTGTGGCGGCTGCGGCAGATCTTCGACGACCCTGCCGGTGACCACGACTGGGGATTCTCGGCTGAGGTCGATCTCGCCGGATCAGACGAGGCGGGCGAGGCGGTGATCTGGGTCACCGCCGCGGGCATGCTCTGAGCCGGACATGCCCGCGGCGGCCGGTGTCAGTTCAGGTACTCCCCTAGCTCCGGCGTCCCGTCGGTGCCCCATTTGATCACGGCCGAGTACATCACCCTGGCGGCGTTCGAATTCTCCACGGGCGAGCCACTGCCCGAATAAGGCGTGCTGGTGATCGTGCCGTTCGCCGTTTCGTTCACCCAGCCGTTGACGAAGATCCGGCTCTGGCCAGCGACCTCCGCGCCGGTCACATCGGCGGTTCCCGGCCCGCAGATCCCGGTCTGCGCCGAGTCGAGGAACGTGCCGCCGGTCGCGCCGGCCCAGCCCCAGATGTGCTGCGACTTGAACCACTTAGTGGACCAGCTGCCGTTCCGGATCAGCGATGAGCCTGTGCTCGATGGTTCGTGCCCGGCGCCCTGCTCCGCGCCTCAAGCACTCACCATAGCTCACTGCGAATCAAAAGTCCCATACGTGATATGTCCACCAACATTAAGGTGAACGACAATGGCCGATCGGCCTGTGGACTACAACGCGTAGGTGCTGACCTGGTCGGACGGCACGATGCGGACACCCAGCGGCAGCAGCGAGATCGGGATCAGCTTGAAGTTGGCGATACCAAGCGGAATGCCGATGACCGTTACGCAAAGCGCGATGCCAGTCAATAGGTGGCCAACGGCGAGCCACCAGCCAAACAAGATGATCCACACGATATTGCCGATCAGCGAGCCTACCCCGGCGTCCCGGCGGGGCTCGATCGTGCGGCCGAACGGCCAGAGCACATAGTTCGCGATCCGGAACGCGGCGATTCCGAACGGAATCGTGATGATCAGCACGAACGCCACCAGCCCCGCCAGCACATAGGCGATCGCGAGCCAGATGCCGCAAAGCACAAGCCAGATCACGTTGAGAATCGCTCGCATGTGCCGGTCCCCCTCAAGCTCACGTGCCGAGCGCATCCTCGTGCTCCGGCTCACATGCGGATCCATGCCCCGTGCCAGCGGCCTCACACGGCGCGGCTGGCCCTAGAGTCCGAGCAGCGATTCAAGGCCCACCGTGAGCCCGGCCGGCAGCGAGCCGATCCCCCGCACCGCACGCAAGACCCCCGGCATGAAAGATGCCCGGTCAAGCGAATCATGCCGGATCGTGAGCGTCTCGCCGGTGCCTCCGAGCAGTACCTCCTGGTGCGCGACGAGGCCGGCGAGCCGCACGGAATGCACTCGCACCTCCTCGATGTCCGCTCCCCGTGCACCCGGCGCCTGCGTGGTCGTGGCGTCCGGGCTGCGCCCGAGCCCGGCCGCTGCCCGGGCAGCCCTGATCAGGGCGGCCGTGCGGGCGGCCGTGCCCGACGGGGCATCAACCTTGTTCGCGTGATGCAGTTCGATGATCTCAGCCGAGTCGAAGAAACGGGCGGCCTGCTCGGCGAACTTCATCATCAGCACGGCGCCCACTGAGAAATTTGGAATAACGAGTACTTTCGGCGCCGCTGCCGCTTCTGGGTCGCTCGCCCCGGCCAGCTCAGCGAGAATAGCCTCGACCTGGGCTAGCCTGTCCGCGTCAAAACCCGAGGTCCCGACGACGACGCTCTTGCCATGTTCCGCGCACCAGCGCAGGTTGCTCATCACAGCGGCCGGCGTCGTGAAGTCGACCACCACGTCGCAGCGGTTAAGGGAGTCGAGCTCGTCGCCTAGGTCGACCTCGGCGACAAGCTCGAGATCATCGGCGGACCTGACCGCCTGGCCCGCCAGCGAACCCATGCGTCCCTTGGCGCCGAGCACTCCGACCTTGATCATCTGGTCCTCCGCCTGCCAGGCCCGAAGTTCGCGCCGCCCGCCTCAGGTGGCGATGACCTGCGCGAACGAGTCCGCATCATCGTACGGCCCGACGACTGCCAGCGCCTTGGGACGGGTCAAGATCGCGTTCGCGACCTCGCGAACCTCATCAGGCGTGACCGCCTCGATCCGGCCGAGTATCTCATCGACGGGCTCCAGCCGCGGGTAGACAAGCTCAGACTTGCCGAGCCTGGTCATCCGGGACGCCGGGTCCTCAAGGCCGAGCACGATCGAGCCGCGCAGCTGACCCTTGCCGCGAACGAGTTCCTCGTCGGTCAGGCCGTCATGGCAGACCCGGTCGATCTCCTCGGTGCAGATCGCGAGCACGTCTTCAGCTTTGGCCGGCAGGCAGCCCGCATAGATTCCCCATACGCCCACGTCCGCGTGCTGGGAGTTGAAGCTGTAGACCGAATAGGCGAGCCCGCGCTTTTCCCTGATCTCCTGAAAGAGCCGCGATGACATGCCGCCACCGAGCGCGGCGTTCAGTACCCCAAGCGCGAAACGCCGATCGTCGGTCCGTGCCATCCCAGCACAGCCGAGCACCAGGTTGGCCTGCTCGATTGGCCGCGAGATCAAGCGGACGCCGGTGCCCGAACCGACCTCAGGCCCGGCTGGGCCAGGCAGCCTGGGCGAGGCCGGCGCGGCCTGGTGGTCGAGCACGGCCCCGAAGTGCCGCCGGCTGAGCTCGACTACCTTGTCGTGGTCGAGCCGGCCAGCGGCTGCCACGACAAGGTTGTCCGGGGTGTACCTGGCCACATAGTGCTCGGTAATCTGCTCACGTGAGATCGTCTCGATCGACTCGACCGTGCCAAGGATCGGCCTGCCGAGAGGGGTGTCGCCGAAGAGCTGCCAGCCGAAAGCCTCGTGCACGGCATCGGAGGAATCATCGTCGGTCATAGCGATCTCTTCGAGTATCACCGCCCGCTCGGATTCGATCTCGCCCGGATCGAGCACCGAACTGGTCACCATGTCCGCCAGCACGTCGATGGCGAGCGGCAGGTCATCGTCGAGCACCCGCGCGTAGTAGCACGTGTACTCCTTGGCGGTGAAGGCGTTCAGCTCACCGCCAACGGCGTCGATGGCCGCTGAGATGTCCAGCGCCGACCGCTTGCCCGTGCCCTTGAAGAGCAGGTGCTCCAGGTAGTGCGTCGCGCCGGCGTGCCGCGTGTCCTCGTCGCGGGAGCCGACGCCCGCCCAGATACCGAACGACGCTGATCTGACGGCCGGCAGCGACTCGGTAATGACCCGCAGGCCGCCGGGCAGCACCGTGTGCCTTACGGTGCCGCCCCCGTCGCTCATGCCATCTCGGGCAAGCTCAGCCCCGGCAAGCTCAGTCGTACGACCCGGTCGCTGCCCGTCAGCGGTCATGAGTTGCCGGATTCGCGGTCGCGATGGCGAGTCCTGAAGTGCTCGCTCCCGCTGCGGCTCTCGCCGCTGCCGCGATCGCCGCCCCTGCGGTCGCCGCCACGGCCTCGGTCCCCGCGATCCCGATGGTGCTCACCCCGGTCGCCGCGATGCTCGCTTCGTTCGCGCGGACCGTCGTCCCGGCCGCCGCTCAGATCCTCGCCCGCGGCCTCACGCTCGACGACCTCGACGGGCACGAGCGACAGCTTGCCCCGGTCGTCGACCTCGCGGATCTCGACCTGGATCTTGTCCCCGACCTTGATCACGTCGTCGACGTTCTCGATCCGCACGCCGCCGTGCAGCTTACGGATCTGCGTGATGTGCAGCAGGCCGTCCTTGCCAGGAAGCAGCGAGACGAAGGCGCCGAAGGTGGTCGTCTTCACTACCGTGCCGAGGAACCGCTCCCCCACTTCGGGCACGTGCGGGTTGGCGATGGCGTTGATCGCCGACTTGGCGGCCTCGGCGGACGTGCCGTCCGTGGCCCCGATGTAGATCGTGCCGTCGTCCTCGATGGTGATCTCGGCGCCAGTGTCCTCCTGGATCGAGTTGATCATCTTGCCCTTCGGCCCGATGACCTCGCCGATCTTGTCGACCGGCACCTTCACCGTGATAATGCGCGGCGCGTTCTCGCTCATGTCGGCAGGCGTGCTGATCGCCTCGGCCATCACGCCCAGTATCGTCAGCCGGGCGTCCCTGGCCTGCTTGAGCGCGGCGGCCAGTACCGAGGCGGGGATACCGCCGAGCTTGGTGTCGAGCTGCAGCGCGGTGATGACGTCCCTGGTGCCAGCGACCTTGAAGTCCATGTCACCAAAGGCATCTTCCGCGCCGAGGATATCGGTCAGCGTGACGTAGGTGCCGCCCTCGTTGATGAGGCCCATGGCGATGCCGGCCACCATCGCCTTGAGCGGCACGCCGGCGTCGAGCAGGGACATCGTGGAGGCGCAGACCGAGCCCATCGACGTCGAGCCGTTCGACCCGATCGCCTCGGACACCTGCCTGATCGCGTAGGGGAACTCCTCGCGCGTGGGCAGCACGGGGATCAGCGCACGCTCAGCCAGTGCGCCATGACCGATCTCCCGCCGCTTGGGCGAGCCCACCCGGCCGGTCTCCCCGGTTGAGTACGGCGGCATGTTGTAGTTGTGCATATAGCGCTTGGTGCGCTCGGGATTGAGCGTGTCGATCATCTGCTCCATCCGGAGCATGTTCAGCGTCGTCACGCCCAGGACCTGGGTCTCGCCGCGTTCGAACAGGGCCGATCCGTGCACCCGCGGCACAATCCCGGCCTCAGCTGACAGCTGCCGGATATCCGCCAGGCCGCGCCCGTCGATCCTCTTGCCCTCGGCAATAATTCGCTCCCTGACCAGCTTCTTGGTCAAGGAGCGGAACGCGGCGGCGACTTCACCTTCCCTGCCTTCGAACTTCGCGGCGAGCTGCTCGGCCACGGCGGCCTGGATCCGGTCAGTCTCGGATCCGCGCTCCTGCTTGCCCGCGATAGTCAGCGCGGCAGCCAGATCGGCGGAAGCCTCGGCTGTCACGGCGTCGTACGCGTCCTGGCCGTAGTCGGCGAACGTCGGGAACGTCCCGGTTTCCTTCGCGGCGCCCGCGGCAACCTGGCGCTGGGCCTCGCAGAGCGTCCTGATGAACGGCTTGGCCGCCTCAAGGCCTTCGGCGACCGCGTCCTCGGTAGGCGCCGCGGCACCTGAGGCGGAATCGGCGAGCAGCTTGAGCGTGCTCGGCGTGGACTCGGCCTCCACCATCATGATCGCGACATCGCCATCGTCAAGGACGCGGCCGGCGACCACCATGTCGAACGTCGCGTTTTCAAGCTGGCTGTAAGTCGGGAAGGCGACCCACTGACCCTTGATCAGCGCGACCCTGACTCCGCCGATGGGCCCTGAGAAAGGCAGCCCGGCCAGTTGCGTGGACAGCGATGCCGAGTTGATCGCGACCACGTCATACAGGTGATCCGGATGAAGCGCCATGATCGTCTCGACGATCTGAACTTCATTGCGCAGGCCCTTGACGAACGACGGCCGAAGCGGCCGGTCGATGAGGCGGCACGTCAAGATCGCGTCCTCGGACGGCCGCCCTTCGCGGCGGAAGAACGAGCCGGGAATCCGGCCTGCCGCATACATCCGCTCTTCCACATCGACCGTGAGCGGGAAGAAGTCCAGGTTGTCCCTGGGAGACTTGGAGACGGTAGTGGCTGAGAGCACCATGGTTTCGTCATCTAGATAGACGACCGCCGAACCGGATGCCTGCTTCGCAAGCCTGCCGGTCTCGAATCTAATTTTGTGTTGACCAAATGCGCCGTTATCGATAACGGCTTCTGCGGTATGCACACCCTCCATCGGGTGAGACCTCCTCAACTGAGGTCCCGCGTCTGCCCGCCGCCAGCGAAGCGTCATAGACGTCCGGCACTGTGCCTGAACGAGCGCTGTGCTTGAACGAGCGCTGTGCTGGACTATGGCTGCCGACCGGTCTTCGATCGAAGCCCTCGGTTCCCCAGGGGTCGCGCGGGCACGCGCGGCTGGGCGAATCCGAGAACCACTACCGAGGACCGGCCCTTAAGGCTGCTGGGCGCTCCGGGCCGGGGCCGCGGGACGATTCCTGCTAATACGTCGGTGTTCCCCCCCGCTTCGGTTTTCTGGCGGACTAGGTGCCAGAAGCCCTCAGCTAGGCATATTCAGTTTGCATGGGCGACCGAACCCACCCCGACCACCAATGTAGCGCCAGCAGCCGACGGACTGTGATACGTCTCGCCCTACGGTGTCGGGGGCAGCAGGGCAACCCGCGACCTAGCCAGGCTAGCGGCGCAAGCCAAGCCTCTCGATCAGCGCCCGATACCTGTTGATGTCCTCGCGGGACAGGTACTGGAGCAGCCGGCGGCGCCGGCCGACGAGCAGCAAGAGCCCGCGCCGGCTGTGATGGTCATGCTTGTGCACCTTCAGGTGCTCGGTGAGACCATTGATGCGCTTGGTCAGCAGCGCGACCTGGACCTCCGGCGAACCGGTGTCACCCTCACTGGTCGCGTGCACGGCGATGATCTCCTTCTTAACCTGCGAATCGAGCGGCAACGTTACATTCCTCTTGGTCGTGACTGTTTGGTGGGCCTGGCCACGACGGCAAGCGTCACGCCAGATCGCGGGGAGGATGCAAGACATACCTGCCCGGCATCCAGATTGGCCAGCCGCATGAGGGCGCAGCATGACCAGGCCAGATATTTCTAGCCTCAGTTACGGTACCACGCAAGTAACGCAGACAGTACAGCGATTGCGCCGCGCCTTGTGCGGTGGCTGATGGATGCTCAGTCCCGGGCGGCCAGGACCTGGGCGGCTGCGGCTACGTCGGCGCGCATCTGGGTGATCAGTTCGCCGGCGGATGCGAACCTGGCCTGGCCGCGGAGCCGCTCGGCGAACTCGGCGGCGACATGTACCCCGTAGAGGTCGAGGTCGTCGCGGTCCAGGGCATAGGCCTCGACGGTCCGTTCCGCACCGTCGAAGGTCGGGTTGGTGCCGACCGAGATCGCCGCCCGCCATCGTTCGGTGACGGCGCCGGCCGCGTCGAGGCTAGCCAGCCACCCCGCGTAGACGCCGTCGCCGGGAATCGCCATGTATGGCGGGTGCTCAATGTTCGCGGTCGGGAAGCCGAGCGCCCTGCCCCGTTGCTCGCCCCTGACCACGACGCCTTCGACCCGATGCGGCCGTCCGAGCTCCGCGGCGGCAGCGGCGACCTCGCCGTCAGCCAGCAGCTGCCTGATCCAGCTTGACGTCACGGTTACGCCGTGATCCGCCAGAAGCGGCACGCCCTCGGCAACGAAGTCATACTTCTCCCCGAGCTCGCCTAGCAAGGTAATGTTGCCGGCGGCCCGATTGCCGAACCTGAAGTTCTCACCAACTACCACGCCGGCCGCGTGCAGGCCGTCCACCAGCACTGTCCGCACGAAGTCCTCGGCTGATTGCTGCGATAGCTCATAGGTGAACGGCACCACGCAGACGGCGTCGGCACCAAGCCCGCCAAGCAGCTCGGCGCGGAACCTGATGCTGCAGAGCTGCGGAGGATGGGACCCGGGCCTGGTCACCTCGTCGGGATGCGGATCGAAGGTGACCACTACCAGCGGCAGGCCAAGCGCCGCACCGACCTGGGCGGCCCTGCCGATGATGATCTGATGTCCCCGGTGGACGCCATCGAAGACCCCGATAGTCACGACGCACCTGCCCCAGTCCGCAGGCACATCGTGCAGGCCGTTCCAGCGGTCCACGGTTAGCTTCCCTTCGCCAGAGCGCCGATGGCAGTCCGCCATTCGAGCAACCGCCGTCCCCTGCACTCCAAGCCTCCCATGGCAACCTTGCCCGCGGTCAGCAGCCTCGCACCAATGTGTCATCGGCGCTGCCTGGTGCCCCAGGAGGATTCCGCGAAGGCTCTTGTCGGGGCTTATCAGGCTTATCGGGCTCGTTGTCAGTGCGGTGCATGGGCTCGGTGGGGTAGTCGCAGCGAGTACGGGCACAGACGGGTTCCCGTGGATGCGGGAATTGATCCGTAAATAAGCCTCAGGCCATCGGGCTAGCCGACGCAGGCGGGACCACATCAAGCAGGCCCACGATGCTGAATCCAGCCCAGCCCCGTGAGCAACGTGGCCCTGCTCGATGTGGTCCCAAGAGGGTGCTGGATTGGGGAGGCCGAGTGTCGGCCTGTCGCGGTCGCCGTGCCCGGTGCCCGGGTTTCATGATCGGGGAGACTTCACCGCGCTTTACGGGGAACCCTTTCACAGCGGGGAAAGTTCACCGCTCATAGAAGAGAAAACGCTCCCGGACACGAAAACTCGCCCCGCAGGAGCGGACAACCCTCCCGGATCCGGGCGCGGAGCGCTGACAACCCTCCCCGAACGGCCCGGACGCTGACAACCCACCCCGAACCCGGCCGGACGCTGACAATCCACCCCGAACCCGACCCGGACGCTGACAACCCACCCCGAACCCGGCCGTGAGCGCTAGGAACCGCCCGCGATCATGGCTAGCCAGCAGACCCCGCTGCCGGCCGATGCGCTAGCGCCAGCCCGGAAGCTACTTCCGGGCATCTCCACAGCAGCAACTAGCACCCACCTTGCTGTTCGGCTCGCAACCGCGTGCACAGGAAAAGTGCTGGCCGCCGGGCACGACAAGCACGCGGACGGGATGAGCGCGGACGGGACAAGCACGCGGCGAGATCAGCACGAGAGGATCAGCACGAGCGGGATCAGCGCGGCGAGATCAGCACGAGAGGATCAGCGCGGGCGAGATCAGCGGGCGAGATCAGCACGAGCGGGATCAGCGCGGGCGGGATGAGCGCGCGGGTGAATACTGGGCGCTACGGGACGAAGACCGCGACGGGCTGGAGTTCGGCTTCGCGCTCGGTGACGAGGGCGATGAGGCTGCCGTCGGGGGCGAACGCGGCGATCGGCTCGCCGGCCCTGATGGAGCTGGCCCCGGGCTCGCTCGAATGCGCGACGGTGCCCGCCGCGGCCGGCATGGGGGCGACCACGCGGCTCGCCATGACTTCGGGCGACGCCGGCAGCCTCACCCCGTGCGAGATCAGCCTGGTTTCCGTCTCGTTGAGTTGCACGCTGGGGAACGCCTCGGCGGCGGCCCTGGCCAGCGGAATGATGTCGACGTGCTCCGCGAGCTGCTCAAGCGTCCTCGCCTCGTCGATCCGGTAAGGACCGACCCTGGTACGGCGCAATTCGGTGAGGTGACCGCCGGTGCGCAAAGCGACGCCGAGATCCCTCGCGAGAGCCCTGATGTACGTGCCGCTCGAGCACGTGACCTCGATGTCGATGTCGAGCAGCTCGCCTGCGGGACGGATCGCGAGCAGGTCAAGACGCCAGATCGTGACCGGCCTGGCGGTCAGTTCGGGCGCCGCTCCTGACCGGGTGAGGTGGTAGGCGCGCTGGCCCTTGACCTTGATCGCGCTGACCTTGGGCGGGACCTGCTGGATCTCGCCGGTAAGGTCGGCGAGCGCGGCGTGCAGCGCCTCGCGCGTGACCGAGTTCACCGGCATGGCCCCGTCGTCCGGCGACAGGATGTCGCCCTCAGCGTCATCGGTCACTGTCGACTGGCCGAGCCGGATCGTGGCGAGGTAATCCTTCTCGGTCAGGGTGAGGTGACCGAGAAGTCTCGTGGCCTTCTCGATCCCGATGACGAGTACGCCCGTGGCCATCGGGTCGAGCGTTCCGGCGTGTCCCACCCGCCTGGTCCCGGCCAGCTTCCGCATCCTCGCCACCACGTCGTGTGAGGTCATCCCGCCCGGCTTAGCCACGATCACCAGTCCGGACTGTGGCACTAAGCCGCTATTGCCCGTCGCGCTAGAGGTTGCATAAGTAGTCACGAGTCCTCACCTTCGTCAGGCACATCCGCCGTGCGATATGGATTACTATCTCCGGCGTGCACAGCGCCGGCCCGGCTGGCCGCGAGCTCAGCATCGGCTTGCCTCGCCCTGGCTACCAGGTCCTCGATGGACTTGGCACCCTCGGGCAGCGTGTCGCGCTTGAACGTGATCGACGGGGTGTGCTTGATCCCGGTCTGCTTGCCGACCTCGGAGCGAATCACGCCAGTCGCGCTCGCCAGCGCCGCGGCGGTCGCCTCGGCGTCGGACTCTGAGCCGTACACGGTGTAGAACACGGTGGCATCACGCAGGTCACCGGTCACCCTGGTATCGGTGATCGTGACGAACCCGAGACGCGGATCCTTGATCCGACGCTCAAGCATCTCGGCGACGATCTGCGTGATCCGCTCACCTAGGCGTCGCGCTCTCGCCGGATCCATCGCTCACTCCCCCTCGTCGTTAAACAAGCGCTGTCGTGCGGACAGCAGTTCGACGCCTGGACGTGCCGCGACGAATCGCTCGCACGCCTCAAGCATCTCGACGGCGTGAGACGCGCTCGACGTCACCACGGCCACTCCGATCTCCGTCCTGCGATGCAAGTCCAGGTACCCAGTCTCAGCAACGGCGAGTCCCGGAAACTTCCTGTGCACCTCGGCGATCAGCGGCCTGACGGCGGAACGCTTCTGTTTCAGCGACCGCACATCCCCGAGGAGCACGTCCAGAGTCAGCGCTCCCACATACACACTCGGCCCCTTAACCCAGTGCCGACCGGGCTGGAGTCCAGTCGGCCCGTAACGCAGTGCCCGCCGAAGCTGGGTTTCAGGCCGGCGCCGACGCCTGGCCCGGAGCGGGCCGGGACAGGCGTCCCGGCCGGCACCGTATCAGCTGGATCTAAGTGTGCCTGCATTATCAGGCGCGTGGCTTCTCCCGCATCTCGAAAGTCTCGATCACGTCACCGATCTTGATATCGCCGTAACCGATCCCGATACCGCACTCGAAGCCTTCCCTGACCTCGGTGGCATCGTCCTTGAACCTCCGCAGCGACTCGATGCTGAGATTCTCCGATACAACGACGCCGTCCCTGATCAGGCGCGCCCGCGAGTTCCTGGTAATCGTGCCCGACCGGACGAGACAACCGGCTACGTTGCCGATCCTCGGCACCCGGAATACGTCCCTGACCTCGGCCGTGCCGAGCTGCGCCTCTTCGAATTCCGGCTTGAGCAGGCCCTTGAGCGCGGCCTCGATCTCTTCGATCGCCTGGTAGATGATCGAGTAGTACCTGATGTCCACGCCCTCGCGCTGCGCGGCCTCGCCTGCCCGGCCGGCCGGCCGTACGTTGAAGCCGATGATCACCGCGTCGGAGGCAATCGCCAGGTTGACATCGTCCTGGGTGATGGCGCCGACGCCACGGCCGATCACGCGCAGCACCACGTCATCGCCGACGTCGATCTTGAGCAGCGCGTCTTCGAGTGCCTCGACTGACCCTGACACGTCACCCTTGATGATGAGCAGCAGTTCCTCGCGGGCACCGGACTTGAGCGCGGACTCAAGGTCCTCGAGCGTGACCCTCGGCCTTCGCTGCGCGAACTGGGCGGTCCGCTCTCTCGCCTCGCGGCGCTCGGCGATCTGCCTGGCCACCCGGTCGTCGGAGACGGCCAGGAAGCTGTCACCAGCGTCCGGGACCGCGGTCAGGCCGAGCACCTGCACAGGGCGAGACGGCAGCGCCTCGGACACCTGCTCTCCGTTGTCGCCGAGCATGGCCCTGACCCGGCCATACGCCTCGCCGGTCACGATCGAGTCGCCGACCTTGAGCGTGCCGCGCTGCACGAGCACAGTCGCCACCGGCCCTCGGCCCTTGTCCAGGTGCGCTTCGATCGCGACACCCTGAGCCGGCTGATGCGGATTGGCCCGCAGGTCGAGCTCGGCGTCAGCGGTCAGCACCACGGCTTCGAGCAGCTCGCTGATCCCGGTGCCGTTGCGCGCTGACACATCGACGAACAGCGACTGACCGCCGAATTCCTCGGCGATCAGGCCGTACTCGGTGAGCTGGGCCCGCACGCGCGCCGGATCGGCGCCCTCCTTGTCGATCTTGTTGACCGCGACGACGATCGGCACGCCGGCCGCCTGAGCGTGGTTCAGCGCCTCAGTGGTCTGCGGCTTCACGCCATCGTCGGCGGCGACCACGAGGATCACCAGATCGGTGGTCTCAGCGCCGCGCGCCCGCATCGCCGTGAATGCCTCGTGACCAGGCGTGTCAATGAAGGTGATGGTGCGGTCCTGGCCATCCACCTCGGTGGTGACCTGATAGGCGCCGATGTGCTGGGTGATGCCGCCTGCCTCTTTCGCCACCATGTTGGTGTGCCTGATCGAGTCGAGCAGCTTGGTCTTGCCGTGGTCGACGTGGCCCATCACGGTCACCACCGGCGGCCTGGCCTGAAGGTCTTCCTCACCGCCCTGGTCCTCGCCGAACTCGATGTCGAAAGTCCCGAGCAGCTCGCGGTCCTCTTCCTCGGGCGACACGACCTGGACGTTGAAATTCAGCTCGGCGCCGAGAAGCTGCAGGGTCTCATCGTTGACCGACTGGGTCGCCGTCACCATCTCGCCGAGGTGGAAGAGCACCTGCACCAGCGAGGCCGGGTTGACGCCGATCTTGTCGGCGAAGTCGCTGAGCGACGCACCGCGCGACAGCCTGATCGTCTGGCCGTTGCCACGGGGTACGGACACGCCGCCGATCGAGGGCGCCTGCATGTTGTCGAACTCTTGACGCCGCTGCTTCTTCGACTTCCGGCCGCGAGAAGGCCTGCCGCCCGGACGCCCGAAGGCGCCCTGGGTGCCGCTCCGGCCCCGACCGCCAGCGCCTGGCCTGGCTGGGCCCGCCCCGGTGCGCGGTGCACCGGCACCGCCGCCAGGACCACCGCGACCAGCTCCCGGACCACCGCGGCCGCCACCGGGCCTGGTACCGGCACCTGCTCCGCCTGAGCCGCCACCAGGACCCCCGCCAGAGCCGCCGCGGGCACCGAAGGGCCGGGGCGGCATGCTGCTCGGGCTTGGCCTCGGGCCGCCCGGGCGCGGGCCGCCAGGACGCCCGGCGTCTCCCGGACCGCCAGGACCCGGCCTGCCCATCGGGCGCGGGCCTGCGGGGCGAGGCCCGCCTGAACCTGGCGCACCAGGCCGGGCGCCCCCCTGACCGGGAGCTCCAGGGCTGGCGGTGCCAGCCGGGCCGCCCTGGCCCGCGGGACCGGGCCTCGGCCCGCGACCCGCCGCGCCCATTCCGGTGGAGGTCGAGCTGAACGGGTTGTTGCCCGGACGAGGCCCTGGGCGCGGCGCACCCGGCCGTGGTCCCGGAGTAGGGCCGCTGGACGGCGCGGGCCGCGCGGCGCCATGACCGGACCCTGGCCTGGCCTGGCCCGGACCCGGGCCAGGAACCGCGCGCGGCGTGATGCCCTGTCCTGGACTCGGCACCCGGCCGCGGGTCGCTTGCGCGTCACCGCCTGCCGGGCGCCCCTGAGGCTGCTCCGGCTGGCTGAACGGCACTTGCGGAACGCCTGAAGACACGCCGCGTCCCTCGTCTCCCCCATCACGCTGGGAATCGGCTAGCTCGCCAGGAGAGGCCGGAGGTGCCGGAGGGGCCGGGCTGACTGACGCCGGTGCCTGAGCCGCGGGCTCGGGCGGCCGGGGCTGCGCGGCCGGGGCTGGCTCGGCGGGAGCGGCCGGAGGGCTGCTCGCAGCGCCTGCCTTCGCGGGAGCCGGCCCGCCGCCATCAGCGCGCGCCGTCGCGGCACGGCCGTTCGCAGCCTGCTTGGCGCCATCACCTTGAACTGCCGAAGACTTCGCGGTCGCCGCTTCGCCGGCGAACGCTTCCTTGAGCCTGCGGACGACCGGCGCCTCGATAGTCGATGACGCTGATCGAACGAACTCGCCCATCTCACCGAGCTTGGCCATCACGGCCTTGCTCTCTACGCCGAACTCCTTCGCGAGCTCGTATACCCGGACTTTCGCCACTGCGCTCCCTGCCTCGGCCCGGGGTATCCGGGCCAGTCAGCCGGTCCGGGGCAGGCATGCTCCGTCCGGCGTCAGTTCCTGCTGTTCATCGCCGCTTGCTCATCGAGCGCTCATCACAATCACAGCCTGTCTCTCCGGCGATATCGCCGCTAGTACCTGTGCTCGCCCGCCGCCCGCCGCACCGACGTGAGTCAGGCCTGCGCCAGGTATCTGGCAAGCCCGTCGTCGACAAGGGTGCCCGTCACGCGCAACGCTCTCGGAAACGCCTTTCGACGCCGGGCTTGCTCAAAGCATTCCTCGCTGGGGTGCAGGTACGCCCCCCGGCCAGGGCTGCGCGCTGCGGGGTCCACGACAATCTCGCCGTCAACCGCCACAACGCGTAGCAAGTCCGACTTAACGGCACGGGTCCTGCATCCCACGCACATACGGATCACTGATCCGGACACGACAAGAGACGAAGACCGCATAGCCGCCTTGGTAACAGCTTACAGTGCCGGCGCGTCTGCGGCACCCGGCACCTTGTCTGCCCGATCGCCGCGATCGGACCGCTCGGCCCGGCTGGCGGCGCCCGCGGCACTCACGTGGCCGCCAGCGCCACCTTCAGCGCCGGAATCTGCCTGGTTATCGGGCTGAATGTCGATCCGCCAGCCGGTCAGGCGCGCGGCCAGCCTGACATTCTGCCCTTCCTTGCCGATGGCCAGCGACAACTGATAATCCGGCACGATGACCTGGGCAACCCGGCTTGCCTCGTCAAGAATCCGCACCTGCGAGACCCGGGCGGGCGAGAGCGCGTGCCCGACGAACTCACCTGGATGATCGGAGTAGTCGACGATGTCGATCTTCTCGCCGTGCAGCTCGGCCATCACGTTCCTGACCCGGCTGCCCATCGGCCCGATGCACGAGCCCTTGGCGTTGACCCCGGGCTCCCGCGCGATGACGGCGATCTTGGTGCGATGGCCGGCCTCGCGGGCGATCGCCGCGATCTCGACCGCGCCTGATGCGATCTCGGGCACCTCAAGCGCGAAGAGCTTGCGCACGAGATTCGGGTGCGTACGCGACAGCGTGACCGACGGGCCCCTGAATCCCTTCCTGACGTGCAGGACGTAGCACTTGAGCCGTTCACCGTGGACATAGCGCTCGCCTGGCACCTGCTCGGTCGGCGGCAAGATCGCCTCGATCCGGCCCAGGTCGACGAGCACTGCCTTGGGATCCTTGCCCTGCTGGATCACGCCGGCGACGATGTTGCCCTCCTGCCCGGCGAACTCGCCGAACGTGAGCTCATCCTCGGCGTCCCGCAGGCGCTGCAAGATGACCTGCCCTGCCGTCGTAGCAGCGATGCGGCCGAACCCGGCTGGCGTGTCGTCGTATTCGGCCAGGGCCGCGCCGTTCTCGTCGGTCTCTGCCGCCCAGACCGTGACGTGGCCGGTGCGGCGGTCTACCTCAACCCGTGCCGAGGCGGCCGCACCCTCCGACTTGTGATAGGCGACAAGCAGCGCATCCTCGATGGCCTTGATGACCAGGTCCATCGAGATGTCCTTCTCGGCCTCCAGGCTCTTCAGCGCCGAGACGTCAATGTCCATCGGGTTCCTCCTCGTCTGGGCCACCGCCGTCGGCAAAGTCCTCGCCCTGCCAGGAGTCATCGGCAACGTCAATCGCGCCCGCATCGGCACCGCCGGTGTCATCGGTCTCGTCTAGACGCCCGAATTCCACCTGAACCCGGCCAGGGCCGAGTTCGGCATAGCTGAAAGTCCGCCGCGCGCCGTCGATCTCGAGAATCACGTGCTCGTGATCAGCGCCGACGACTCGCCCTCGATACTCAACACGAGCACCAGAAGCATCCCGTTCAACATCTTGATCTTGACTGGCCGGCTGGACGATGACGAGCCTTCCGGCCGCGCGGCGCCAGTGCCGGGGCTGCGTCAGCGGCCGGTCCACGCCAGGCGAGGTGACCTCGAGCGTGTAAGGCGCATCGCCCATGGCGTTCTTGGCGTCGAGCCTCGCCGACAGTTCCCTGCTCACCTCGGCGATGTCATCGAGGCTGACGCCGCCGTCAGCGTCCACGACCACGCGCAGCACGGCGCGGCGGCCTGCCGAAGATAGCTTGACGGCCTCAAGGTCGATTTCCATCGCCCGAAGCACTGGCTCGATCACGCTGGTCAGCCTGGCCGTGCTCGCCGGATTACGCGGGCCGCCAGCGGGCCGTGCGCCAGGCTGGGCCCCGGGTCGCTGGCTGGCCTGCGCGCCTGGCTGCGCGCTAGGCCTCGGCGGGTACGGATCGCGCCTGGAGCCGGTGCGACCCGCCGAGCGCGCCGGCCGGGCCGGCCGGTCAGGCCGTCCTGACGGCGACGACCTCGGCGCACCGCGACGGGAATCCTCGCCCATCACGCCTCCTCGCCCGCGAGCTGTTGCTGTTGTCCGCTGCGCCGCTGCCATTTGCCCGCCGCCGCACAGCTATCCTGCCGGGTACTGCCGTGTCCTGCCGGCGGTACCGCCGGCCTAGCAGGGCACTAGCCTATCCGGGACCGCCACTTAACGTTCTGACCTGTTGCTCTTGGCTCGCATTTGAGGTCGGCGCGGCGCCGGTGCCTGCTCGGCGCGAAGACGCCGTCAGGTGGTCGTCGAGATGGCACACCTGACCAACGAACGGCGTGGCATGCTTGTGCCCGCGAATCGATGATCGCGAGAAGTGACGGGCAGCGTACGGCGGCAGGCGGGTGCCAGACGGGAGGCCAGAGCAACGTGGCGGCCGAGTCAACACGCCGGGCCATGCTCGCGACCGTGCTCGCCGGCTTCGCCGGCTCGCTTGGCCTGGCCGGCTGCAAGGGCATCACCGCGCTTGGCCCAATCCCGTCGGTCGGGCACGATGTGATAGCGCTTGAACGCGCCATCGCGGCCGAGGAGGCCCTGGTGGCGACGTATCACAGCGCGGTGAGCGCAATGAGCCCGGCGTCCGGTGGCAGCCGGGCCGCCGTCATGATCGCGGCGATCCACGCCGAGCACCAGCAGCACCTTGCTCGCCTCAGGTCAAGGCTGATCCTGCCGCCCGGGCCCGCCAAGCCCAGGCCGGCCGCGCCGCCCAGGCCTGCCGCGCCGTCCAGCCTGCCAGCCGACCCCAGGCAGCTGATCACTATGCTGGTGGCCGCCGAGCGCGCCGCCGCCAGCCGGCTGACCCGCCAGCTGATCGACGTTCCGGGACCGCTGGCACAGGTCATGGCCAGCATTGGCGCATCGGAGGCGGCGCACGTGGTGTTCCTGCACCGGGCTGGAGCAGCCTGATGGCCATCGCCAGCGCCAAGATCGCGGCGCTGCAAGCCGCGCTCGCCGTCGAGCAGGCCGCGAGCTACGGCTACGGCGTGGTCGGCGCGCACCTGCGGGGTACGGCGTTCACCCTGGCCGCGGCTGACTGCGTGGCCCACGAGCGCGCGAGGGACAGCCTGGCCGCGATGATCATGGCGCTCGGAGCAGACCCGCGGCCCGCGGCCATCGTGTACCGGATGCCGATCGCGGTGAAGACCGCGCGCGACGCGGCGCTGCTGGCCGCCGACCTCGAAAACGGCGTCGTAGCCGGCTACCTGAGTCTGGTCGCCGTGCCCGAAGCCGCGCTCAGGCGGCTAGCCGCCGTCCGGATGCAAGCCGCCGCCGTCCGGGCGGCCCGCTGGGGCGGAGCCCAGCAGTCCTTCCCTGGCCTGGCGGCCCGGCGCTAGTCCCGGCCGTCGCTCACGTCGAGCACCCGGGCGATAACCGCCGCCGCCTCGCCGGCTTCGTCCCCTGGAGCGATCCGCTCTGCCCATGGCCACCAGAACCACCACAGCCCGTCTTGACTGCGTCCGACGTACACGTCTTCTGCCAGCCTGGCTGCCGTCGGGTTCACCACATGCAAGCTCGGAACGCGGCCCGACAGGCTCACCACGGTCGTGCGCAGGCCGCGCTTGGCTAGCTCTTCGCCTAGTACTTCAAGCCGGCTGAGGATGAGGTGCGGTCGCGGCGTAGCGTCGGACCCGCCCCCGACCTGACCAGCCACCAATGTCACCGTACCACCTGTAACTTAGAGTCATTCTTTGAATGCGGTAAGTAATGCTTGCCTCAAAGAATGCTCCGCGCATGATGATCGGTGCAAGTTCTGTCGCAGAACTCATCGCTAATGGCAGGCCCGGTGACCCATGACCAGATATTTGCGCCCGGAATGTCAGGCCGGGCTATGGCGCCTCCGCGGTTTCCGCGCCGGCGGCCGTTCCCGTGTCAGCGGCCGTGGTCGCGACGGCGGTCGTTTCCGCGCCGGCGGCCGTGGCCGCATCGGGGGCCGTTTCCGCGCCGGCGGCCGTGGCCGCATCGGGGGCGGTCACGGGCAGGATCAGCGCCGAGGGGTGCTCAGGGTCGTGAAATACCTGCTGCCGTGCGGAAACCAGGGTCGTCGCCGTGCCCAGCGGCTCACCCGAACCAGGGTTGCGCGCGTACCTCGGATGCGCGCCGCTCGAGACCTGCAGTCTCACCCGATGCCCGGCCTTGAACACATGAGCCGTCGGCCACAAGTCGATCCTCACCCGAATCGTGCCGTCCGGCCCGGCGGCGGGCGATCCAGGGGCCAGCCGGCGCAGCGCATCGCAGACTCCGGTCGAGCGCCCTGCCGGATCCACGTCGCACAGCCGGGCGAAGAAGTCGGTGTGCTCCAGGCTGGAACGCACGAACAACTCCGCGCTGACCTGCCCGATGACCTCAAGCTCGCGATCGAGCGGCACGCTCGTGTAGGTCAGCACGTCGGGGCGGGCTTCCAGCTCACGGTTGTCCGGCGGGATCTGTGACCGGCGCGGGCTGGCCGAGAGAACAGGTCCGCCGACGCTGGGCGTCGGATCCGCCGGGTCGTAGGTGTAAGAGTCGGGGCCGGTCGCGACAGGCGCGTGCGGGCCCAGTTCGCCGCCGGACCGCAGATGCCAGCGCTCCTGTCGCGCCTGCGGCGGCCAGCTCGGCAGCTCGCGCCACTCGCCAAGACCCCCGACGTAGATCCGCACTGGCGCGGTCCGCGTTTCGCTCGCGTCATCCAGCATTCGCGCGCGCAGCCAGGCCACCGACTCCTTGACCGACGCCCCCATTCCGTCGGCGTCGGTGTGCTGCCACGGCCCGATCAGCAGGAATGGCTCATGCCCCGCGGCACGCAACGCCGCGTAGTCGCGCAACTGGCCAGGCAGGAAAATGTCGTACCACCCGCCGACAAGGCTCACTGACGCGCCGACCCTTGCCCGGCCGTCGGCGAACCTCCTCCTCGCCCAGTACGGCTCATCACCGCTTGGGCAGGCCAGCCAGTCCTGCCAGTCGCGCACCTTGCGGCCGGTCGCACGGGTGTCAAGGTCACCGAGCGGCAGGTCGCCATACAGCGGCCTGAGCCGGCGGTTCGCCCGGCCCTGCCTGATCAGCGCGAACCGCCTCTCCTGGTGCGCCATGATGTTGATCCAGGTCAGGCAGGTTTGCAGGGAAAACGACCCGCCTTCAAACAAAGACATATAAGGGTCGGAACTAGTCACAAGCGCAGCCATCGCCTTGAGCTCTGGGCCGGCCTCGCTGGCGATCGCCCACTGGGCGAAGCCGAGGTAGCTCGGGCCAGCGGTCGCGAACTCACCCGGATACCAGTCCTGCTTGCGCATCCAGGCAACGGTGGCGAGCCCGTCCTCGCGTTCGGCGAACGCATCGAGCTCGCCCTCGGAGCCGAACGTGCCCCGGCAGCTCTGCACTAGCGCCTGCAGCCCGCGTTCGGCGAAGAGAGTGCCGAAAAGCGTGCCGAACAGGTTTTTGCGGCCGTATGGCGACCTGACCAGCACGAGCGGCCCGTGCCCGCTCGCAGGGATGTAGCGGTCGGCCAGCAGCACAACGCCGTCGTCCATCGGGACCTGGAGATCGCGCTGGACTTTGATCGCACGGGACTCCGGCGCGGGGAGATCCATCATCTTGCCCACAAACCTGCTGATCAGGCTCATCCGCCCGCTCCCCTCGGCCCGCGCCGCCCGCCTAAGTCCGGTTATACAGCAGGACTCGCCCATACCGGCAGTGTGCTGAAGCCCGCCGACGAGAACCCGACCCCAAGGGAGGCCCATCTTTGGCCCATCGACGGCGCCCCAGCCTGCGCCGGAGGCCCGTCGATGACCCATAGATAGCGCCCCAGCGCCATGGATGTCCCAAAGACGGGCCTGCCGGCACCGGGCTGAGCCAGGCAAACCACCGTGCTAATGAGTCGCAGGGTCCTCCAGCGCCATCTCTGGGCCATAGACGGGCTAGCCGAGGGACTGTTCCGGGGCTTGGCGGACCGAGACGAGGGTCTGCGGGGCGAACGGGCGGAGGCTGTGCCTTGCCGATTTAGGCGAGGCGGGCGGGGAGCGGGGCGGTGTGCAGGACGGTGAGCCTGGACACAGCGCGGGTCAGGGCAACGTAGAGCCGCTGGAGGCCCCGGGCCTCGGCACCGGCGATGGTGGCGGGCTCCACGACGATCACGTGGTCGAATTCGAGGCCCTTGGCGAGGCCGACCGGGACGACGGTCAGCTGGCTCGACTCAGCCTCGCCGTCGAGCATGACGTGCGGCAGCCCGGCGGAACTCAACGTAGCCGCCGCGAGCTGGGCTTCGTGGTCAGCGGTGATCACGGCGATCGAGCCCGGCCGGGTCAGCGCCTCGACGCAGATGCTGGCAAGCTCGTCAGCCAGGTCCGCCGCCGTCGTCCGCCTGACCGTGAGCGAGCCCGGGTCCTGGCGAATGGACCTAGCCGGGGAGAGATCCGGTGCGATGTCGGTCAGCAGCCGGCTCGCGAAGTCGAGAATCTGACGCGGGACCCGGTAGCCGGTATCGAGCACCTCAAGCGTGGCCTCGGGCTTGCCGAGATCGCTGAGCATCTGCTCCCAGCTCGTCGCCGCCCAGGCCGTGGTTCCCTGCGCGATGTCACCGAGCACGGTGACCGATCCGGTGGTGCACCTGCGGCCGATCGCGCGGCACGCCATCGCCGACAGGTCCTGCGCCTCGTCGACAACGATGTGGGCCAGGCTAGCGGTGCGCTCTATCAAGTCTGCTACCTCATCGATGAGCACAGTGTCGGCGGCGGACCACAGGGCTGATCCTGGGCTGCGCGGCGGCTTGCCCCAGGCGATCGCCTCCTGCTCCGCCGTGGTCAGGACTCCGTCGGCGCACCGGGCGATCGCCTCCCGGTCGGAAAGCAGCTCGAAGACGACCCGGATCGGGTCGGCCTTGGGCCACATCGAGCCGACGGCTGCCTTGACCACGCCGGTCCTGCGCACGGCCTCGTGGGTCCGGTCGTCGCAGGTTTCCCCCGCGGCCTCGATCTGGGTCAAGATCACGTGCGCGATCCGGTGCGACAGCATGTCCCTGCCTGTGCCGTACCTGACGCCGCGGTCACGCAACTCGGCGGCCAGGCTGGCCAGCCGGTCAGCCGGCACCCGCCAGCGGCGCGAGCCGCGAGACAACATGATCGACTCGGCGGGAGGCCTGATGCGCTCCCAGAGTGCCCGGGCAAGCACCGTCGCCATCCTGGCGTCGCCCTTGATCCTGGCAGCGAATTCGGAGTCGGTACCCCGGATCGGGACGGTAGCGAGCAACTCGGTAACAGAGGTCTGGGTGGCATCGAACTCGCCGAGAGCCGGGAGCACGTTGCGGATGTATGTCAGGAATGCCCGGTTAGGCCCGATGACGAGGACGCCGCCTCTGGTCATGCGTTCCCGGTACGCGTAGAGCAGGAACGCCACGCGATGCAGGCCGACGGCTGTCTTGCCAGTACCGGGCGCTCCCTGGACGCACACCGACAGCGTGGCATCGGCCCTGACAATGTCGTCCTGCTCGGGCTGGATAGTGGCAACGATGTCCCGCATCGCGCCGGATCGGGGGCGCTCGATTTCCACGATCATGATCCGGCTCATAGGCTGGCCGGGCTGGTCCTCCGCTGGCTCGGCAGCCCGCCCCGCAGCAAAGATCTCGTCTTCATACGCGGTCAGCTGGCCACCGCTGAACCCGAAACGCCGCCGCCTGGCCAGCTCCATCGGGTCGGCCTGGCTCGCGCGGTAGAAGGGCCTGGAGATAGGGGCGCGCCAGTCGATCACGACCGGATGACCATCCGGATCGTGGACGTGGCGCCTGCCTATGTGGAAATCCTCGGCCGGCGTCCTGGCGTAGTCGAGCCTGCCGAAGAAGAGGGGTGTATCCGGCAGGTCGCGCAGCGACTCGGCCCGACGATACAGGTCGGCCTTGAGGTACCCCTGCGACACCCGGTCGCCCGCGAGCGCGGGCAGCGACAGCACGTCCTGTCGCATGAGATTGAGGAATTCTCGTGATTTGACCAGGTGATCGCGCTCGACGGCAAGCACCTGATCCACTCCGGTATCGTCCTCCATGGTAGCGGCCATGGCTCAACTCCTTGGGTAGCGTTCCAGGGTCGGCACAAGGGCACAGGAGCTTAGCAACGCAGCACCCCCCTGTCACCTGAATTCCCGCTGGCGGAGTTGGCCGGCCGAGAGGCGGTCCGGGCGGAGGTTTACCGGGTGCGCCGATGCCTCGAACCGCGCCATCAGGTCCCGTGTCGTCGTCGGCACTGGCCCGTGGTGTCAATCTCGCGGGGGTGCGGGCGCCCGTTCGGGGCGGGCGTGCCCGGCCGGACAGCATGGTGGTCCTCGTTGCTGCTGCCGGCGCCGGTGCCGGTGAGCAACGGGGTACTCGTTCCTGCTGTTAGGACGACATAAGGAAAGGCCACGTTGCTGAGTGCCCGGGCCGGTTTACGGCATCGCGGGCCTGCTAGCTGGTGTTCCGGCTGGCCAGCCCGCTGGCCTGAGGTTACTTACGGACCAATGTCCTGATGACGGCGCTGGAACGGCATGCCAGGAAGTGCGCTGGGTTAGTCGGCTGTCCGGATTTGCCTGCGCTGGCGGCTGCCTGCGGACCGGGCTCCAGCGGGGTGTGGCATCCGGGAGGGCTGCCAGCTTCCTGGCGGAGGGTTCACGGGTCCGGGAGGGCTGCCGGCTTCCTGGCGGAGGGTTCACGGGTCCGGGAGGGCTGTCAGCTTCCTGGCGGAGGGTTTACGGGTCCGGGAGGATTCTCGTGCTCCACGACGAAAAGGCTCCCGCACCTGACAACGCTCCCCCAGGAACCCGACAACCCTCCCAGTACCCGGGCACCCGCCCGCGCCAGACCCGCGAGGCACCCGCCCGCGCCAGACCCGCGAGATACTCGCCCACGCGAGACCCGCGAGGCATCCGCCCGCGCCAGCCCGCGAGGCACCGGCCAGAACTAGGCCGAGAACCTGGCGTGGACGTGCATACCAGTGGCGAGCAGCGGAAATGCTCTATGTGAGGGGGAATTATGGTTCCGGCTGTTCAAAACTTCTGGCTTGGCATCATGGCAGTGGCGTTCGCTGGCGCCATGGCTGTCTGGATCTGGCTCGTGATGCGAGCGGATAAGCACCCGCACGGCTACCAGGACCAGACTCCGCCAATGCGCCGCGACGTGCTCGGTGGCGCCTTCGTGGCCAGGGACGGCGGCCGCCAAGTAGCGCCTGACCCGCGTGAACCACCCGAGCCAGGATCACCGCAGCCACCAGAACCGGAACAGGCCGTGCCGGCTCAGCGGCAGGCCGCGCAGGAACGCGCGACGCAGCAGGCGGGAATAGGCTCAGAAGAGCACTGACATGAACGTGCCGACCTGAGTGAAGCCGACCCGCTGGTAGGCGGCCCTGGCGGGGACGTTGAAGTCGTTGACGTACAGGCTCACGACCGGAGCCATGCTGCGGCGGGCCAGCTCGACCACGGCGGCCATGCCATGGCCCGCGTGGCCACGATTACGCAGGTCAGGCGGCACCCAGACGCCCTGCACCTGGCACGCGGCCGACGTTACCGCGCCTACCTCGGCCTTGAAGATGACCTTGCCGTCCTCGATCCTGGCGAACGACCGGCCAGTGGCGATGAGCTCGGTGACCCGCGCTCGGTACATGGCGCCACCGTCGCCGCCGACCGGCGAGACCCCGACCTCCTCGGTGAACATCGCGATGCTGGCCGGCAGAAGGACGCCGACTTCATCCCGGCGCACCCGCCGCACGAGAGGATCGGGGGCGATGAGGGGGTCGCCGGAGATCGCCAGCAACGGCTGGTTAACCCTGATCTCGCGCGGCCGGTCCCAGAATGGCGCCAAGTGCCCCCAAAGCTCGCGTACCGCATCCGCAGGTCCGGCGACGGAACTGCAGCGACGCCCCTGCAGCCTTGCCCGCTCCGCGAACGCGCCGACGGCCGCGGGCACGGCCTCGACGGGCACCAGGTTGGCACCGGAGTAGCAGGCAGAGACGAGCTTGCCCGACTCGTAGTAGCCCCAGATCTGGGCGCCGAGACTGACCGGATCGAGACCGCCTGACCTGATCCTGGCGCTGACGAACACGTTCGTGACAGGGTCGCGCTCGCACAAGGCGAGCACCTCATCGCGATCGCGGTCAACTAGCAGGCGCAGCGCCGAGGAGCGGCCGGGCCTGGTGCGCAACACGTCTTTAGACTAACTGGTTTCAGCCGCTGGGCGTTGGCGCGGGAAGCGCCGGGCAAGTGGCATTGATGAGTCCTGGCGCGGACGGCAGCGCCCCTGTGGCCAGATACCTGTTCAGGTATCCGTTCACGCAGGCGTCTGGCGGCACCGCGAGGGACTGGCCATGGTTGCCGCCGCCTTGCACAACCACCATCCTGGCGGTCGGCAGGAGCCGGTGCGCGTCCTGGGCGCCCTGGTACGGCGTCGCCCCGTCGAGCGTGCCTTGCAGCATCAAGATCCCTGGCAGACCGCGGGCGCCGATCTTCAGCGCCGCGGCTGGCCCGTGCACCGGCCAGAAGGCGCAGGCGGCGTTAAACCACAGGTTGTCCCACGCCTCGACGGGCGCCGTGGCGTAGACCTTCCTGGCGTCGGCGTCCCACTTCGACCAGGTCCGCGGCCAGGCAACGTCGGCGCATTCCACGGCGTTGTAGACAGCGAACTCGTTCTCGTCCTGCTTGCCGATCTCGTTGTACATGCTGATCATCTGCGAGGTCGCGCCAGTCTGCAGGTAGGAGGACATCGCCGCGGCCAGTCCCGGCCAGTAACTGTCGTCATAGCCGCCGACGAGCATCGTGTCGTCGTACTCGTCGGCGCCGATCAGCGGGGTACCCGACGGCCCGGGGATCGGGTGCTGAGCGAGCTTGTTACGCGCCTGGTACCAGGACCTGCGCACGGCGGCCACGGTCCTGCCCATGTGGTATGCCGTGTCGTATTTCGCCATCCAGGCCAGGAAAGCGGTCTGCCGCCCCTGGAAGGCGTAATCCTGGGCGATGTTGTCGTTGTACCAGACCCCGGTGGGGTCGACCGTACTGTCGAGCACCAGGTGCCGCACGCGCTGGGGGAACAACGTCGCGTAGACCTGCCCGATGTAGGTCCCGTAGGAATAGCCCAGGTAGCTGAGCTTGCGCTGGCCCATCGCCGCCCTGATCTTGTCCATGTCCCTGGCGACGTTGACCGTGGTCATGTATGGCAGCAGCCAGCCGAACCGCCTCCCGCAGTCGGACGCGTACTGCTTTGCCCTGTTCTCCAGCACCTTCTCGGCTGCGGGGCTGGCCGGAATGTAGTTGGGCCTGGCTTTGCTGAAGAACGACCGATCACAATGCAGCGCGGGCACCGACGCGCCTACGCCGCGCGGATCGAATCCGATGATGGTGTACTCGGCGGCGACCCGCGGATCGAGTTGCTGGGCGACGAACCCGGCCAGGCTCGTGCCGCTCCCGCCCGGACCTCCCGGATTCACCAGGAGTATGCCCTTTTGCTGGCCCGGCGGTACCGCGGCAGGTACCTCGCTCAGCGCCAGCGTGATCTTGCGCCCGCCGGGGTCTGAGTAGTTGAGCGGCACCTGGATCTGCCCGCAGCGCAACTGCGCGGCCCCCGGCGAGCACAGATGCCAGTGCGGCGCGGACGATGCACCCGGAGCGGACCCGTTCCTCCCTGAAGCCCCGGCCCCAGAGGTACCGTCGCCCCCGGCTCCGCTGCCGAACGCGGTGACGTGGGTGCAGCCGGCGATGCCGATGAGCGTCGCGGCGGCGATAACCGCGAAGGTCAGGAAGCCCGCCCGGCGCGGCCGGCCATCCCGGCCCGCCGGGCCGGCGCGGCCCGGCGCGGGCTTAGGCATCGGTGGCCGTCATGGTGTCGGCCAGCTTCATGGCCTCCTCGATCAGCCGCTCGACGATCTGCGACTCAGGCACCGTCGCGATCACCTCTCCGCGGACGAAAATCTGGCCCTTGCCGTTACCCGACGCGACACCGAGGTCAGCCTCCCTGGCCTCACCAGGGCCGTTCACCACGCAGCCCATGACTGCCACCCGCAGCGGTATGTCCATGCCCTTGAGCGCCGCGGTAACCTCGTCGGCGAGCTTGTAGACGTCGACCTGGGCTCGGCCGCAGGACGGGCAGGAAACGATCTCGAGCCCGCGATCGCGCAGGCCAAGGGACTCAAGGATGGCGATGCCGACCTTGACCTCCTCGACCGGCGGCGCGGACAGTGAGACCCGGATGGTGTCGCCGATGCCCTCGGCGAGCAGCGCGCCGAACGCCACGGCGGACTTGATCGTGCCCTGGAACGCGGGCCCAGCCTCGGTCACGCCCAGATGCAGCGGGTAGTCGCAAGCGGCAGCGAGCATGCGGTAAGCCTGGATCATCACCACGGGGTCGTGGTGCTTGACGGAGATCTTGATGTCCCTGAAGCCGTGCTCCTCGAACAGCGAGCACTCCCACAGCGCTGACTCGGTCAGCGCCTCCGGCGTCGCCTTGCCGTACTTGGCGAGCAGCCGCTTGTCCAGCGAGCCCGCGTTGACGCCGATCCTGATCGGCACCTGAGCATCGGCCGCAGCCCGGGCGATCTCGCCGACTTTGTCATCGAAAGTCTTGATATTGCCGGGGTTGACCCGGACGGCAGCACATCCGGCGTCGATCGCGGCAAAAACATATTTAGGCTGAAAATGGATGTCCGCGATAACCGGTATTTGCGACTTGGTGGCTATTGCCGGGAGTGCTTCAGCGTCGTCCTGCGACGGCACGGCCACCCTGACAATCTGGCAGCCTGCGGCGGTGAGCTCGGCGATCTGCTGGAGCGTCGCGTTCACGTCCGCGGTCAGCGTCGTCGTCATCGACTGAACAGAGACAGGGGCGCCCCCGCCGACGGCCACCGCGTGCGGACCCTTGCCCACCATGATCTGGCGGGACATCCGGCGCGGCGCGAGCGGCACCGGCACCGTCTCGGGCATGCCGAGGTTGACTGTCATGATTATCGCCTTACTGAAGTTGGATCGGATTGAAGATGTCCGCCGCGATCAGCAGCACGCCAAGGCAGACGAACACGAACAGGAAACCAACGCTAAGCGGGATCAGCCGTTGCATGTCGACAGGTCCAGGATCGGGCTTGCGGAGCAGCCTGGCAAACCAGGACCTGATCCACTCGAAGATGACCACCGCGAGCTTGCCGCCGTCGAGCGGCAGGAACGGCAGCAGGTTGAACAGCCCGACGAAGATGTTGACCGAGGCAACGACGAGCAGCACGAAGGCAGCCTTGTCCTGCCAGCTCACGCCGCTCGCGCTGACGACCTGACCGGTCGCCTCGCCGACGCCGACCACGCTCGATACTCCCCCGCCTGACGTCGCCCGGTTCGGCGAGAAGAGCTTGGGGATCTCGCTCGGGAGCTTGCCCAGGCCCTCGACCGAGCTGGTGACCACCGAGCCGAACTGCGCGCCGGTGTTACTGACCGCGGCAGGGAAGCTGACCGGCAAGAACGCGGTTTCCTGAATGCCGAGGAAGCCGCCCTTGCGGAAGCTCAGGCTCGCGAGCTTGATGTCCTTAGTGAACTGCTTGCCATCGCGCGAGACCGTGAAGGTGACCGGGGTGCCCGCGTGATGCCTGGCGATCTTGCCGGTGAGCTGGTCCCAGGTGCTCACCCGCGTGCCGTCTACGGCGACGATCTTGTCGCCCGTGCGCAGGCCGGCTAGCACCGCCGGCGACGCCGGCGCTCCCGCCGGGCAGTTGACCTGCGATCTCTTCGCCGGGACGCACTTGTCCAGGGTGATCACCGTGGTGTTCTGGATGCCGAGCCCGGCAGCGACCGCGAAGAGCAGCACGAAACCGATCACGAAGTGCATGAAGGACCCGGCGAGCAGGACGACCGAGCGCTGCCACGGCGGCTTGGCGCGGAACGTGCGCGGCTCGTCGGCCGGGTCGACCTCGTCCAGGTTGCTCATCCCGGTGATGTCGACAAATCCGCCGAGCGGCAGGGCCTTGATGCCGTACTCGGTCTCGCCCTTGACCTTGGACCAGATCGTGTTGCCGAATCCCACGAAGAACTTGGTCGCCTTCATGCCGAAGGCCTTCGCGGTCAGAAGGTGACCGAACTCGTGCAGCATGATCGAGACCAGCAATGCCACCACGAAGATCAGCACGCCAAGCAGATAGCTCATCTGCGCTAGCTCTCCCCAGCTTGTTGCGGCACAGCGTGTGCCTTCGTCAGCTCACGAGCCCGGACCCTGGCCCAGCCGTCGGCGGCGAGGATCTCGTCGATCCCGCCCGCCGGCCCGCGGGAGCCGCCATGCTCTGAGATTACCTGGGCCACTGTCCGCACGATCCCGGTGAATGGAATGGCGCCCGCCATGAACGCGGCGACGCATTCCTCGTTCGCCGCGTTGTAGGCGGCCGGGGCAGTGCCGCCGGCCATGCCGACCTCGCGAGCGAGCGGCACGGCAGGGAAGGCGCCCTCATCGAGCGGCTCGAACGTCCAGGTGTGGGCCCGGCTCCAGTCGACCGGGCTGGCCGCGTCCGGCACCCGCTGCGGCCAGGCCAGGCTAAGCGCGATCGGGATCCGCATGTCGGGCGGGCTGGCCTGAGCGATCGTCGAGCCGTCGGTGAATTCGACCATCGAGTGGATCACCGACTGGCGGTGCACTACCACCGACAGCCGGTCGAACGTAATGCCGAACAGCAAGTGCGCCTCGATGACCTCGAGGCCCTTGTTGACCAGCGTCGCCGAGTTGATCGTAATGACCGGGCCCATGTTCCAGGTCGGGTGCGCCAGCGCCTGCTCCGGCGTGACGCCGACCATCTGGCCGGCGTCCCAGTGCAGGAACGGCCCGCCGCTCGCGGTGATCACCAGCTTGCGCACCTCGCCGGCGGTCCCGCTGCGCAGGCACTGGGCGATGGCCGAGTGCTCAGAGTCCACAGGGACGATCTGACCTGGCGCTGCCCGGCTAGTCACCAGCTCGCCGCCCATGATCAGCGATTCCTTGTTGGCCAGCGCGAGCGTACGCCCCGCGTCGAGCGCCGATAGCGTCGCGGCTAGCCCCACCGCGCCGGTGACCGCGTTGAGCACGACGTCGGCGGGCCAGGCAGCCAGCTCAGCAACGCTCTCCGGCCCGCCCATGACCTTCGGCAGCCTGGGCATGCGATGCGCCGTCTCGCGCGCTGGCCCGGAGGCGGCATTCAGCGCCGCTTCGACATCGGCCACAGCGGAGGGGTTCGCGACCGCGACGACCTCGACCCCGAATTCCAGCGCCTGGCTGGCGAGCAGGCTCGGATTGCCACCGCCCGCGGCCAGCGCCACGATCCGGAACCTGCCCGGATTGCGCCGCACGATGTCGGCGGCCTGAGTGCCGATCGACCCAGTTGACCCGAGCACGACCAAATCGCGCACCTGGCCGGGCCGGGGCGAGGAGTAGGGGTGCATGATGCTGAGCTTAGCTAGACTCCCTGACGGGCAACCGCTTTCCCCTGACCAAAGATCACCGACCCGGAAGCCGAGATGACTGCGAGCGCCGTGTCACGAACAAGCACCGGGCCGAAAGGGACCGCCGGGCCGGAGGAGAGCCTCGGCCTGGTCGACGAGCTCACTGGCCTTACCGCCGCTGGCCAGCGCCAGCTACTCGATAGCTGGCGGCAGCGTCCCCGGGCACAGCAGGTCGACTGGCCTGACCCCGGTCACGTCCAGGCGGTCACCGCTGAGCTGGCAAAACTCCCGCCCCTGGTCTTTGCCGGCGAGTGTGACCTGCTGACCGAGCGGCTGGCCGCGGTCGCCAGAGGCGAGGCCGTCGTCTTGCAGGGCGGTGACTGCGCCGAGACCTTCGCCGGCTCCACGGCCAATTCCGTGCGGGCCAAACTGCGGACGTTGCTGCAGATGGCGGTGGTGCTGACCTACGCCGCGAGCGTGCCGGTAGTCAAGATCGGGCGGATGGCCGGGCAGTTCGCCAAGCCAAGGTCCAAGCCGACCGAGGTCAGGAACGGCACCGAGCTGCCGGCCTACCGCGGCGACGCCGTCAACGGATTCGACTTCACCATGGCGGCGAGGACCCCGGATCCTGACCGGTTACTGCGCGCCTACCATTGCTCGGCCGTCACGCTGAACCTCTGCCGTGCCTTCACCACCGGCGGCTACGCCGACCTGCACCAGCTGCATACCTGGAACCAGGACTTCGTAGCGGACAGCCCGTCTGGCCGGCGCTACGAGCAGCTGGCCGGCGAGATCGACCGGGCGATCGGCTTCATGCGAGCCTGCGGCGCGGACCCGAAAGAGCTGCGCACGGTCGAGTTCTACTCAAGCCATGAAGGGCTTCTGCTCGACTATGAGCACGCGCTGGCCAGGGTCGACTCGCGGACCGGTCGGATCTATGACACGTCCGCGCACTTGATCTGGATTGGCGAACGTACGAGGGCGCTCGACGGCGCCCACGTGGAGTTCGCCAGCGCCATCACCAACCCCGTCGGCGTCAAGATCGGGCCGAGCACAACCCCGGCCGACCTGCTCGGACTGATCCGCAAGCTCAACCCCGAGCGCAAGCCCGGCCGCCTTACCCTGATCACGCGCATGGGCTGCACGAAGATCCGCGAGTCACTGCCTCCGCTGGTCGAAGCGGTGAGCCGAGACGGCGCCCCGGTCGCCTGGGTATGCGATCCCATGCACGGCAACACGTTCGAGACGCCGTCAGGGGTCAAGACCAGGCACTTCGACGACGTGCTCAATGAGCTGGCCGGATTCTTCACAGTGCACCGCAACGCCGGCACCCACCCAGGCGGTATCCACATCGAGTTCACTGGCGACCACGTCACCGAGTGCACCGGCGGCAGCTATCAGCTCGACGTCGACGACCTGCACCAGCGCTACGAGACCGCGTGCGACCCGCGCTTGAACCGCGGCCAGGCCCTCGACCTGGCGTTCACCGTAGCCGACAGCTACCGGGGCCGCTAGCCGGTCACGAGATCCGGGCAGCCATCCAGAAGGTGCTTCG
The DNA here is from genome assembly GCA_035716545.1 of Streptosporangiaceae bacterium. Classification (GTDB taxonomy): domain Bacteria; phylum Actinomycetota; class Actinomycetes; order Streptosporangiales; family Streptosporangiaceae; genus Chersky-822. Next base: position 37,078 of record DASTJM010000095.1, on the reverse strand, counting down.
CCGCCGAAACCGGGCGGTGCCTGGCCCAGGCAGACCCGCCACCGCGACCCAGCCCGCCGCCCGGGCGCGAGTTAAAATGAACTGACGCGAAGACAAGCGGACGAAGCGCCCGGGACTAGATCGCTCGGGGGGACGTTATGACAGCTCTGGCAGTTGAGAAGTGGCACCTGCGTGGTGATTGGTTCGATTCGTGTAAGTGTACGGTCCCATGTCCATGCACATTCGCGCAGCCGCCCACCTACGGGGATTGCGAGGGCGTGCTGTTGTGGCACGTCCGTGCGGGGAACTACGGCGAGACCGCGCTAGACGGCCTGAACGTCGCAATGCTCGGGTACTTCGTCGGTAACCCGTGGGCGGGCGAAGCCCATGACGCCCGGGCCGCTCTCTTCTTCGATCAGCGAGCCGACGAGGGGCAGCGGGAAGCGCTGCAGACGATCTTCGGAGGGCAAGCGGGAGGATGGCCCGCGCGGTTCACTCAGCTGCTGCCCGGCATGGAGATCAAAGGCATGGAATTCGCGCCCATCCATACCACGTTCGCCGACGACCTCGCCACGTGGAGCGTTGAGATCCCGGGCAAGGCGTCCGCAACCGTGGAGGCGCTGGCGGGGCCCACCACCCCGGAGGGCGCTCGCGTCCAGACGCACAACCCGCCCGGCGCTGAGGTAGGCCCTGGTCAGGTCGCGACCTGGGGACGGGCCGCCTCGGATCGCGCCGATGCCTACGGCTTCCAGTGGGAACGCAGCGGCAATTCCAGCAAGTACTTCCCGTTCGACTGGAGCGGACCGGACGAATGAGCCAGACGCGCACGCGAGTGGCGCAGGCTGCCGCGAGCGCACCGGGTAGCACCCGCGGGCGGGCACGGGGTATCCCCCCGCTCCGCCGCTGGTCGCAAGCCGAGGTTTTGCTCGCCGGGTTGCTGCTTGCGCTCGCCGGGGCCGGGTGGCTGGTGTCCGATCTGCTGGCGACGTCCGATATGAGGACCGGAGTTCTGACCGGAGCTCAGCCGATGGGCGCATCCATGCGGCCGTGGCTGGTCGAAGGCGGGCTGTTTTTCCTCACCTGGATGGTGATGATGGCCGCGATGATGCTGCCGAGCATCGTGCCATTCACGGTAGGCATGACGAGGCTCATGCGCGGGAGCGGCGCGGCCGAAGGCAGCACGATCACCATGACATCGGCGTATCTCCTGCTCTGGGCCGCGACAGGTGTCCTGGCCTACCCGGCACTGAAAGGCTTGCAGATGCTGAGCGGGCAGCCCACGGAACTGGCGGTCCGTGCGGGGGCAGTCATACTGCTCGCGGCAGGCGCCTACCAGTTCAGCCCGCTCAAGCGAGTCTGCCTGCGGCATTGCCGCTCTCCGCTCATCCTGATCATGCAGCACGGTCAGCGGGCGACTCGGAACAGGCGCGGAGCGCTGCGAGCTGGACTGGAGCACGGTGTCTACTGCCTCGGATGCTGCTGGGCGCTGCTCGTGGTCCTGCTCGCGGCGGGCGCGATGAGCCTGGTCTGGATGGGCGCCGTCGCGGCGGTCGTCGCCGTGGAGAAGGTCAGCAGCCGCGGCGAGGCGATCGCCACCGCGCTCGGCGCTGTCCTTATCGCCGCAGGCCTGGTGCTGCTCGCCGCCCCGGGCCTGCTGGCAACGCCGAGCTAGCTAGCGGCCGTTGCCGGCGGCTCCCAGTCGGGGCGCAGCGGCATGCCTGAGGTGCCGTCGGCGTTGAGCTTGACGCCCAGGACCTGGTGGAGCTGGATCACATTCCGCTCGAAACCGAGCCGCGAGCCCGCCATGTACAGGCGCCAGACCCTGGCGGTCGGCTCGCCGACTTCTGCCACCGCCTGGTCCCAGTGCTCGTCCAGGTTCGCGCACCACGCGGCCAGCGTCTTGGCGTAATGCTCGCGCAGGTTCTCGGAGTGCCTGACCTCGAAGCCGTTGTCGTGCATCGCCGAGAGAATGTAGCCGGGGCCTTCGAGCTCGCCGTCAGGGAACACGTACCTGAAGATGAACCCGCCCTCCACGCTCGCCCTGCCCCTGTTATCGGGCCTGGTGATGCAGTGGTTCAGCATGCGCCCGCCGGGCTTGAGCTTGCCGGCCAGGAACTCGAAGTAGCCGGGCACGTTAGCCTTGCCGATGTGCTCGGTCAGGCCGATCGAGCTGATCGCGTCGAACCCGGTCTCGGCAACCTCGCGGTAGTCCAGGTGCCGCACCTCGGCCAGATCCTCCAGGCCAGCCTCCTTGATCGCCTTCTGTGCCCACAGCGCCTGCTGCTCGGACAGCGTCACGCCGAGTGCCTTGACCCCGAAATGCCTGGCAGCATGCATCACCATGCCGCCCCAGCCGCAGCCGACGTCGAGCAGCCGCATTCCGGGCCTGAGCCCGATCTTGCGCGCGACCAGGCCGAACTTGTGCTCCTGGGCTTGCTCCAGGGTGGCGTCAGCGCGCGGATAGCAGGCGCACGTGTAGGCCATCGATGGGCCTAGAACCCATTCGTAGAACGCATTGGAGACGTCGTAATGATGGGAGATAGCGCGTGCGTCCCTGGCCCGTGAATGCCGTCGTCCGCCCAGCCAGCTGCGGTGGACGCGGACCTCTTGCGGTGGCGGCGGCACTCTGGGAAAGAGCAGGTGCGGCCCGCCGAGGTCACGGAGCAGGCCGAGCTTGCTTCCCGTGCTGAGATTCAGCTCCTGCGCCCCGGCCAGCCGCAGCAACGCCGCGTACATGTCGCCGCCGACGTCAAGATGCCCGGAAACGTAGGCACGGGCCAGGCCTATCGCTCCAGGAGCCTGGGCCAGGTACCTCACCGCGGTCTCGTCGCGTACCGTCACGATTACCTGGGGCGATCCTGTCTTCCCTGCTATGCTGCCGTCGTAAGCACGAAACTCCACTGGCGCATCGGGGCCAGCCACTTTCTCGAACGCCTTGGCCAGCGTCATGCGTCCTCCTTGCGTCTATCTGCCGCGCACGCACTTGTCGTAGAGGTTGGCGAGTCGTCCGTCTGCGTCGTAGTCGCGTTTGAGCTCGTCGTAAGCCCGCCCGTTGTAGAGCCGCCGGAACTCCTCCGGCGAGTAAAAGGATGTCGAGTACAGCCCCTTATGCCCGTCTAGCTCGGTCACCTTGTCCTCGACTTGCCGATTGAAGTAGCCGTCGGCCTCGCCGGCGGGCAGCGGCACATTGCCCCAGAACCCGAAGTTCACGTAGACCCGGCCTGACCCGAGGGGGTAGAGCGGCCACGCACGGTCACCGCGCAGTCGCAGCGGGCACAGCCATACCGGGCTCATTCCGACCTCGGCGGCAAAGAAGCCGTAGAAGTCCGCGGACCGCTCGACTGGGATCTCCACGTCCTGGATGACCGACTCCTGCGCAGGTTTGCCTGCTCGGGCACCGATGGCGCTGGTCAGGCCATGTTTCTTGTCGAAAGCTACAAGCTTGCGGTAGACGTCAGACCGCCGGTAGCGGCGCGGCCACAGGTGACGCACCAGCGGGCTCTGGACTCCGAACGCGCGCGAGCACCAGAACCAGTCGGTATCCCAGCGCCACAGGTAGTCGCGGATCGTGAGGAAATCCTCAGCGGGCCCGCGCAGCGACTGATAATAGATCCGCTGGCCGGTGTAGTCGCTGAGCCAGGGCGCCACCTCGCTGAACGCGCCTACGGTCAGGTAGATCTCGTCCGGGCTGAATGCGGTGCCGTCCAGGAAATCGGCCTTGTGGCCTTCGTAGCCGCCGTCTTTGGCGATCGCTTCGATGGCCGCCATCGCGGCGGCGGCGTCGCCGAACCTGAAGTGACGCAGATGCACATAGGGCGCGACGGGCTCTAGCTCGATCGTCAGCCAGAGCGCGTAGCCGAGCGTGCCGTAGGAGTTGGGGAACCCACGGTAAAGCGCGTCGTGTTTCGTGTCAGGCGCGGCCGTGACTACCCGGCCGTCGCCGGTCAGAATCTCCATCTCGATGACCGATTCGTGGGGCAGGCCGTTGCGCAGGGAGGTCGACTCGATTCCGAGGCCAGAAACCGCGCCGCCAAGCGTGATCGTCTTCAGCTGCGGGACGACGAGCGGCATCAGGCCGTGCGGCAGCGTCGCGTCGACCAGGTCCTCATAGGTCGTCATGCCGCCGACGATCGCGGTCCGCGCGTGCGGATCGACGCTGAGCACGCTAGCGAAGGCTGAGACGTCCAGCGTGATCACGTCGGCGGCGGCATCTCGGAACCTGAAGAGGTTCGACGTGGACTTCGCCAGCCTGACGTGGGCGTCTTTGGGGATCGCGGCGTACTGATGCCTGAGCCGTGCCGCGGCGGCGTGCCGGGAAGCGAGCTGCGGGCTGGCCACCGCATGCGCGGACGCTGCTTGCGTTGACGGCGCAGGTGTTTGCACCTGCCTATCTTACCGTTCAGTAGGCCGTTTCCTAAGGAGCTCGTCATGGGCTGATCAGCGCTTGGGCACGCGGTGGCCAGCCTTGCCGCAGCCGGACCGCGGTTTACCTTGGCACAGCCGCCACTGGCTGACGCCGCCCCGCAACCGCCGGACCGCGCTCAGGCAACCGCGCTTCCCGCCGCTGCGGCAGCAAGGAGTTACCACGCTGCTGATCCGGACAGTCAGCTAGCAGCAACGAAGTCGGGAGAGGGCGCTGAATTAGGGAGGCCGGGCGTCAGCCTGTCGCGGTTGCCGTGCCCGGTGCCCGGTTTTCATGATCGGGGAGACTTCACCGCGTTCTACGGGGAGCCTCTTCACAGCGGGGAAAGTTCACCGCTCATAGGAGAGAAAACGCTCCCGGACACGAAAACACCCCCCGCAGCAGCGGACAACCCTCCCCGAACCGGATGGACCTTTTCAGCAGTCTCTCGGGATAGCAGCGGGAAGGGCCACGTTGTCGTTGGCGCCCGGGCGGTTACAGCAGCAAGCAAGACCACGCTGCTGTCCAGCCACGTTGCCTCTCGCCGCTCGCGCTCCCGCCGCGCCGCCTGCGCCGCATCCCCCCGCGCGCTCTCCCGGATTGGAACGTGGCCGACAATGCTGACGGGAGGAACCATGGCTACGGTCTATTCAGAACTCGACGACAAGCTCATCAACTTCATCACCAGCCAGCCGATGTTCTTCGTGGCGACGGCTCCTTGCCTCGACGAGTCAGGGACCGGCGGGCATGTCAACGTGTCGCCGAAGGGCTACCGCGACACTTTCGCGATCCTGGACCAGCTCACGGTCGCTTACCTCGACCTCACTGGCAGCGGTGCCGAGACGATCGCCCATCTGCGCCAGAACGGCCGCATTACGATCATGTTCTGCTCGTTCGAACGGGTTCCGAAGATCTTGAGGCTCTATGGCACGGGGGTCGCCGTCTTGCCAGGAGACTCAAGCTGGCCAGCCTACTCTTCCTACTTCCCTGTTGCTGATGATGACTGCGCGGGCGACGAGGGCGCGCGCGGTTTCGGTACTGGAATGGACCGCGGCAGTCGACGCGCCATCATCGTGGTATCCATCGACCGCATCTCCGACTCATGCGGCTATGCCGTCCCGGTCATGGACCTGGTCGAGGAACGCGACCTCCTCGTCCGATGGACCGAACGCCGCTCCGCTGAGGATCTCGTCGACTACCGCATCAAGCACAACAGTGTCAGCGTCGACGGGTTGCCGTCCCTGAGCTGACCCCGGCACCACATAGAAGCGATCCGGACATTCTGAGCCGCAGCGTGAGCTTGGGCAACTGATACCGGGCTTTGGCCTAGGACATACCCGGCATCTCTTATCGTTGGGCGCATGCGATTCGCGCTGATCAACTCTGGCCTCGGGCTGCTTGCTACAGCCAGCGAACTGCACCAGCTGCGACCCGACGCTGATCTGGTGATCGCGATGGACCCGGACGGCATGCCGTGGGGTCCGCGCGATCCCGAGGAAATCGCAGAGCGATCGATGACCGCCGCCCAGGCCGCGGCAGCCTATGAGCCTGACGTGATCGTGATGGCGTGCAACACCGGGTCAGTCCACGCGCTTGACGTGCTGCGCGCGGCGTTCGAGCCCGGCATTCCTGTGGTGGGGACAGTGCCGGCAATCAAGCCTGCGGCCGCCGCGGCGAGCTCGGTTGCCATCTGGTCGACCGTCGCTACGAGCGAAAGCGCGTATCTGCGACGGCTGATCGAAGAGTTCGGCAGCGGCGCTGATGTAACCCCGGTGCCGTGCCCGGGCCTGGCCACCGCGGTCGACGCCGGCGACATCCCTGCCATTGCCGATGCGATCGCCGCCGCAGCCGAGCGGACTCCTGCCGACTGCGGCGCTATCGTGCTGGGCTGCACTGAGTACGAGCTGGCGGCTGATCAGATCGGTGCCGCCGCACCAAACGCGATCCTCTTCGGCTCGGCGACGGCCGTTGCCGCGCAGACTCTCAGGCGAGCCGCGCCATCCGGTCACGAGCTCAGCGTCCCCGACGGCGGGAGCAGGCTTGGCACGCTAACCGTCCTGCTCAGCGGCCAGGTAGGAGCGCTTCCCCCGGCGGCACTAATCTACCGGCAAGGCAGGGAACTAGCTCAGCTTGATGCCGGACTCGATCCGAGTCCAGGAGTCGCGGCCTTGTAGAGCGCCGCCACCGCCCGTTAGCTAGGTCGCCGCGGTGGCTTCGGGAAGGCTGGGCGGCGGTGCCTGGCGTAGCTGGCGGCGACTTGCTTCGGCGTCATGGACAGTCGCGCGGCCGAGGGAGGCAGACCCGCCTGCAGCGCGTCCGCGATGAGCAAGGCCATTGAGTACGAGGGGTCCGCCCCGAGGGCACGTTCGATGGCGATGCTCGCCAGCGCGCCGTCGCCAGACTGCCAGGCGGTGAATGCGAGCAGGGACGCCGGCGCCGGGATGAACTCGGCGGGCAGCATGCGCACCAAATGTGTCCAAAGACGCTGATGCGCCTCATTGAACTGGGGGTCCATCCGAGCCCACGCGTCATCTCTGACGCGCATGTCTGTCAGCGTGAAACCCAGCCAGGCGATCTCATCAAGATCGGTGACCTCGGTGCCACGCCGGTACGCTGTCACGACTTTGCGCACGGAGCGACGGCCGGCGTCAGCGATTGGCTGCAGCACGTCAGCGTCGCTGCTCAGCCGGAGTGTCTCCTCGATGAGCCGCCCAGCGCGCCGCCGCGCCCGCTCGACAGCATCGATCATGGGCTCAATCGAGCCGGCGTCTCTAGCCAGCGTGCCAACCAGCGCGGACCTGTCGCCGTGGACCTTGAGCCCGGCAGCGGCAAGCGCGGCGGCCGCCGGGTGACTGTCCGGGTCGTAAGGCAGGCCTCCAGGCGGGCAGCAGGCTGGGTCAGGGCACAAATAAGACCAGTAGCGACCATCGTGTACCCGCAGCGCGTCGTGGATCACGATCCCGTCTTTGCGCAGAGCGGGCGCGACGACGTCGACAACGGAGGTCACCGCCACGCCGTCGCCGTAGCCGACCAGGATCGCCATCGTGAGATGCTCGCGGCCAAGCACAACTGCCGCGTGCGCGGCAATATCCTCCTTTAGCCCGACATCGGCAGAGTCGGGCAAGTCGTACCGGAACGCGAGCCTGATCCTGGCATGCGGTCCGCCGATCCCGAGCACGACCAGGCTATTCGCTGGGTGGAAGCCGAGCAGGTGCGGTACGACCGCAAGGATGCCGTCGGCCGAGCCAACCTTGACCTTGCAACGGCTGCCAACGAGCGCCGCCGCACGATCCTCACCCGCACGATCCTGGGCTGCACGATCCTGGGCTGCACGATCCTGCGCAGGCCGGTCCTGAGGTGCACGGTCCTGGGCTGCACGGTCCAACGGGACGGGTCTGGGCAGCTTGGGGCGGCTCGGCGCTCGGCCCGCCGGACCGCTTGGACCGACGTTGCCGGATTTGCGGGGTCCGCTGGCGCCGCCGGGTGGTTGCGGGCGCCGGGATCGGTCGGCACGGCTGTTCGCCCCGGGCTCGCCGCCTTCGTTGCCTGCGGGTTCTTCGCGTCCAGGGTCTACTTCGCGAAAGTGGGATGAGTTCATAGACCCACACTCGCCTGGTCTGTATTAGACGTGCGACGCGGATTGCGGAGCTGTAGAGAACGATCGATGCTCTCGCTAATGGCCTGTGGACAAATGCCCAGGGAACCCCTTTTTAGGACATCGATGGCGTTCCTAGACCATGGATGGCCCAAGGATGTGATTGAAGACTACCGGGTTGAGGCGACAGGTTGCGGCCTGGGGTAATGGGCGCCGCCAGAGTGGCGGGCGGGCGGGTAGAGGGATATGTGTTCGGTTTCGTGCTGAACTTGTCGTTCTGGCCGTTCTCGGTCGATCCTGCCAGCTCGATCGGCTACCGGCCTGGGCTGTCTTTCGTTGCCGAACTGCACTGTTACCTGCTATTCGGCGCGACTAGGCGTCAGCCTGTCGCGGTCGCCGTGCCCCGAGGTCCGGGTTTCATGATCGGGGAGACTTCACCGGGCTTTACGGGGAGCCTTTTCATAGCGGGGAAAGTTCACCGCTCATAGAAGAGAAAATGCTCCCGGACACGAAAACTCCCCCCGCAGCAGCGGACAACCCTCCCCGAACCCGGCCCGGACACCGACAACCCACCCCGAACCCCGCCCGGACACCGGCAACCCTCCCAGGTGCCGGCCGCGGGTGCTCAGAACCGCCCGCGATGATGGCTGGCAGCTGACGCCGCCGGCCCGCACCCCCGCGACGTTGACAGCACAGGCCAGCGTCGACGACGACACGGGAGGTCGAGGGTGGAAGCTGGGTGGCGGTGCGCGTATCGATGTTGTTCGGGTATAGAAGGCATCCCGCCCTGAACGGCAACGCGGCACATCGGGGTTGCCTGACGAGGGTCGGCCGGCAATTCCCGCCCGTCACGAGAGGACGCGGTGCCCGAAAGATCGACCAGTCGCGAACCGAGCGCGACCTCGGCAACCGAGCGGGGCCTCGGCCAACCGGAATCCCTAGGAGTTTCGCCAATCTGTTTAGAGGATGATGCCGAGCAAGGCGTCGGTGACGTCGCTGATTAGTTTCGCTGATGCGGCAGCGCCGGGGCCGGGGGCAGCGCCGGGGCCGGGGCCGGGGGCGGATAGGACCTCGTGGGCCCAGGCATCCACGGCAGCCAGCGCACCTGGTGCGTCCAGATCGTCGGCCATCCGCTCTCTGACCTTGGCGAGCACAAGCTCGGCTGAGGGCACCTGGGGAAGGGTTGCCGTGCGGGCGATGGCGGACCGCCATCTGGCCAGGCGCGCGGTCGCGGCGGCGAGTGCCTCGTCGGTCCAGTCCCAGTCGCTGCGGTAGTGATGAGCGAGGATCGCCAGCCTGATCGCCATCGGATCGGTGCCAGTCTCCCGCAAGCGGGAGACGAACACGAGGTTGCCGAGCGACTTGGACATCTTGGTGCCCTGGTAACGCACCATCCCAGCGTGCATGTAGCTGCGCGCGAAAATCCGGGTGTCGGGGCTCAGCCCGGACTCGGGGCCGCCGAAGGCTACTCGGGCATGCGACGCGCTCATCTCATGGTGCGGGAAAATCAGGTCGGAGCCGCCCGCCTGCACATCGAAGCTGATCCCCAGGTATTTCCAGGCGATCGCGGCGCATTCCACGTGCCAGCCCGGCCGCCCTGGGCCGAACCTGGACTCCCAGTGCGGCTCGCCTGGCCGCTCGGCCAGCCAGACCAAGGGGTCTAGCGGGTCTTTCTTCCCCCGCCTGCCCGGGTCTCCACCGCGCTCAGCGGACAATTCCAGCATCGTCTCAACGTCGTAACCCGACACCGAGCCGAAAAGCGGATCAGCCGACTTGAACCCGTACACGTCACCGTCGAGGTCGTAGAGCGAATCACGGTCAGCAAGCAGCCCGCTGAAATCGCCGATCAGGTCGAGCGCCTCGACCGCGCCGATCAGGTTGTCGGGCGGCAACACCCTCAGCGCTGTCATGTCGTCCCGGTAACGTTGCGTCTCGCGCTCGGCTAGTTCGCGCCAGTCCTGGCCGTCTCTCGCCGCGCGCTCGAGCAACGGGTCATCCACGTCAGTGACGTTTTGGGTATAACGCACTTCATGCCCGGAATCACGCCAGGTTCGGTTCAGCAAGTCCCAGGCAATGTAAGTGGCCGCATGCCCGAGATGCGTCGCGTCATAGGGGGTGATCCCGCACGCATAGAGCGTCGCCAGCCGTGACTCGGCCGCCACCACGAGGGACTTGGCTGAGGTGTCCCACACCCGGGTCTCGGGTGCCTGCCCGGGCAGGTCAGGAACGCTCGGAGCAGGCCACGAATCCATGGCGCAAAGATTATCGCTCCGCTTGCGCGCTATCGGAGGGAGCGTCCCTGTTCGAACGCGTAGGCGAGTGCCAGCAGCTTCGGCTCACTCCACGCCGGGCCAGTAAACGATATACCGACCGGCAGCCCGTCCACATAACCCGCCGGCACGGTAAGTGACGGATATCCGCTCACCGCCGCAGGCGAAGTCGTGCCGACAGTGACGTGATCGCCCAGGACATAGTCGGTGAGCCAGGCGGGATTGCCGCTCAGCGTGACCACGGCATCGAGGCTGTGCTCGGCTAGCGCGCTGTTGAGCGCGCTCCTTGCGAGCCTGCGGGCCTCATCGCGTGCCTCCTTCCAGACCGGGTCCGAGCGACCGCCGGTCTGCTGAGCCTGGATAAAGATCTCCTGACCGAACCTGGCCAGCACCCGCGCATTATTCACACTGTTGAATTCAATGAGTTCTTCGAGCGACATCGGATGCTCGCCGCCAAGTCCGGCCAGGTAGGCGTTCAAATCGTCCTTGAACTCGCAGCCGAGCGCGGTGAATTCTGGCTTGCCGATGTTCTCGGCGCCGGGGAGCTCGACCGGGTCGACGATAACCGCGCCGTGAGTGCGCAGCACGGACACGGCGCGGTCGAGCACCTCCACCGCTCCGGGGACGGCGTCGGACGCGCCCGCGCGCCAGATGCCGATGCGCGCGCCGGTCAGCGCCGCCGGGTCTAGGAACTGGGTGTAGTCGGCGTGGATCGAGCCCGGCGCTGACCGGCCGTCCGGGGTGTCCTCCGTAGCCGGGTCGCCGGGGTCAAGGCCCGCGATCACGCCGAGCAGCACGGCGGCGTCGGCAACGCACCTGGTCATCGGCCCGGCCGTGTCCTGCGCGGACGAAATCGGAACGATGCCTGTCCTGCTGACGAGGCCGAGCGTCGGCTTGATCCCGACTATGCCGCAGTTGTTGGACGGGCTGATAACCGAGCCGTCGGTCTCGGTGCCTATCGTCAGCGCGGCAAGCCCCGCGGCCATCGCCACCCCCGAGCCCGAACTCGAGCCTGACGGGTTCCGCCCGGTGCCGTGCGGGTTGATCGCCTGGCCGCCTAGCGTGGACCAGCCGCTGGTCGAGTGGGCCGACCGGAAGTTCGCCCACTCAGACAGATTGGCCTTGCCGAGTATGACCGCTCCGGCGGCGCGCAGTTTGCCGACAATGAACGCGTCTTTAGCCTCGGCGTGCTCCAGTGCTGGCGAGCCCGCAGTGGCGGGCGATCCCTCGGCGGAGATGTTGTCCTTGATCAGAATGGGGATGCCGGCGAGCGGACCCTGTCCGGCGCCTGCCGACCTGGCCGCGTCTATCGCGGTCGCCTGCGCGGCCGCGTCGGCGCTGACCGATATGACGGCGCCGAGAGCATCGTTGAGGCGCTCGATCCTGCCTAGGTAAAAGCTCGTGAGTTCGGCCGCTGCCAGCCGGCCCGAGCTCATGGCCTCGCGCAAGCCGGCGACCGTGACCGACGCCGTATCTAGCCCTGAGTTGGGGATCATCTCGCTGAGGGATTGTTCAACCGACATGGAGGAAGACTAGGAGAGCCGGCCGGGTTCGGAGCGGGCGGGGTGCGGCGGCAGCGCGGTGAAGCGCGGCGCACGGGGGCAGACGCGCCTAGACTGCCCGCATGACGTTCACCATAGGCAAGCTGGAGTTCGAGCCGGCCACCAGTTCCCCTGGCCTGCTCGCGACGCCAGTTGCCGCAGCTCTGACCGGGTCGCGGTGGCCGCATCCCGCTGACGCGGTCGGAGTCTGCGAGATCGATCCTGAGCTCGCCGATACCGCGGCGTTTTGCGAGCGCTACGACGTCTCGCTCGCCGACTCGGCCAACTGCGTGGTGATCGCAGGCAAGCGCGAAGGTGAGACCCGGTTTGCCGCGTGCGTCGTGCTGGCGACCACGAGGGCCGATGTCAACAACGTCGCGAGGCGGGCGCTGGACGTGCGCAAGGCGTCGTTCGCGCCGGCAGACGTCGCCGTCGCTGAAACCGCGATGGAGTACGGCGGCATCACGCCCATCGGCCTCCCCGAGGGCTGGCCCGTCCTGATCGACGCAGCCGTCGCGGCTGCCGATGCCGTCGTCATCGGCAGCGGCGTGCGCAGGTCCAAGCTCGCTCTGGCCGGGCAAACCCTCGCGACCCTGCCCGGCGCCGTTGTAGTGGAGGGCCTGGGCCGCTGAGCTTTGCTGGCCGGGCGGTCAGGGGAGCCAGGAGACCTTGCCGTGCAGCACGGCGTACCCGATGAATGCCCCGGCGTCGATGAGCGTGTGGGCGATGATCATCGGCGGCACGCGGCGCCAGCGGCGGAAAAGCACGCCGAAGATGACGCCCATTGCGGCATTGCCGAGGAATCCGCCAAATCCCTGATACAGGTGGTAAGAACCGCGGAGGATGGCGCTTACCGCGACCGCTTTCCGTGGCTTGACGCCTAGCTGATCGAGCCTGGTAAGCAGATAGCCGAGAACGAGGGTCTCTTCGAGCATCCCGTTCTGGAACGCGTAAAGCGCGAGTACCGGTATTCGCCACCAGATCTTAGGCAAGCTCTCAGGCACTACGTTTAGGCTGGCGCCGAGCTTGAACGCGATCACGTAGAGCCCGAGGCCCGCGCCGCCTATTATCGCCGCGAGCACGGCGCCGCGAGCGCCGTCCTTGGCAGGCTGCGTGGCATCGAGGCCGATCACGGCGGGCGAGTCGTCCGACCTGACTAGCAAGTAGATCACCAGGACGACGGGCGCGAGGTTTTCCGCGATGGTGGCGAGTTGCAGCGCGAGGTCGAGCCAGTGATTGGCAGCCTGCGAGCCGACAAGGAGTGCTTGCTGGCCGGAGAGCGGCTGTGGCGCCAGCAGCGATCCGATCAAGGAGAGCAAAGCATTGAGCGCACTTGCACCAAGAGACACAGCGAATACCGCGAAGATCTCCCAGCGGATCAGCGATGGGGATAGCGGGCGTACGCTAGTTTCCCTGAGTGCCACTGAAGGACTCTAGCTTGTGCCGGTGACCGCCATCGGCCGCCGATGCACGCTGGCTAGTGCGCCGGTCCTCGCACTCAGCGCGTGTACTTGACCGATCGCGTGGCAGGCAGCTGTTGCCCGATCACAGGCAGCTGTTGCCCGATCATGCGACATGCCGCGTGCCTACAAGGTAGACATGGATTCGGTCGAAGCGAAGCGTAGACGGGATGGTCCGATGAGCTCAGCAGGCAGCAGCCACGATGGCAAGCCTGCATCCTCAGATTCAGCTCGGACAGAAGCTGACGACTCAGCCAGCTCGACGCAAGCGCAGAACGGCGACCTGACAGGCGCGCCGACAAAGGCGGCGATCGTGACCGCTGTGCCTGACCGGGCCGCGAACGGGCAGGCCGGCGCCACTCCTTCCAGCGCCACTTCTTCCGGTGCCGCTACCGCCGGCGCGGCTCCTTCCGGTGCGGCTACGACCGTGACCGCCGCGGGCCGCGAGCCAGGCACCAGCGATCCGGCCAAGAGCCGCCAGAATCCGGGCGGGTCGGCCTTCGGCGCGATCGGGCGCTTCTTCCGGCGGTTCTGGCGGCCAGCCTGGGTCAGGCACCTGGTACTTGCGCTGATCTACGTCGGCGCCGGGATCGCCGCGACCTGGCCTCGGTTTACCTACCTGGTGGATGGCAAGCTGCCAAGGACCACGGACGCCGCGAGTTTCGTCTGGGGTTTCTGGTGGGTGGCTCATCAGGTGACGCACCTGGGCAATCCCTTTTTCACCAATTACATGGCAGCTCCCGTCGGCATCCAGCTCGGGTTCAGCACGCTGATGCCGCTCGCCGGTTTCATCATGACGCCGGTCACCTTGCTGTGGGGTCCGTCGGCCGCCTTCACCTCGCTCACGCTCATCACCCCCGGCCTGCTGTGCTACGCCATGTACCGGGCTGCCAGGCTATGGCTGAACCAGCCCGGCTCGATCGCGGCTGGCGCCATTTACGGCCTGTCGTCGATGGTGCTCTGGCAGGTCTGGTACCACATCAACATCGCCGTCGGCCTGATCTTCCTGCCGCTCGTGATCGAGGCAGCCGTCCGGTTCCGGCGTAGCGGGAAGATCGCGCCCGCCGTGTGGCTGGGCGTCGCGCTCGGCGCGTCGGTGATGACCAGCCAGGAAGGCGCTGCCGTCGCGCTGCTCCTGGTAGCCGCGCTCTTGATCCCGTGGATCATCGGCAAGCTATTCAGCGACCGTGAGTCGCTGGGCAAGGCAATGATCCCGCTCGGGCTCGGCGCGCTCGTGGCCTTCGCCGTAGCAAGCCCGCAACTGCTCGCGATGCTGCATCAGATCAACTCGGGCGGGGCGACCACCCCGCCTGGCACGCTCGCCATGAATTACACCCAGTTCGGGGTGCCGCTGCAGACCCTGTTCGCGCCGACGCCCAGGATCTCGTATTACGGCCTTGGTCATGTCGTCCCGACCGGCTGGGCGTTTAACACGACGCCGCAGTTCGGGACGTCGGTGCAGCCGCAGGAGGGGCTGCCCGGATTCGGGCTGGCGGCCAGCGTGCTTGCCGGACTTGGCGCCCTGATCGCCTGGCGCAAGCGCACCACCTGGTGGTTCGTCCTGCTCTGGCTCGGCTGCGCGATCCTGGCACTCGGGACGAGCCTCACTCTCGGCAACGCATGCGTGGTCAACCAGGCCAACCCCGGCCAGGTGTACGGCAAGGCCTGCCATCAGTACATTCCGTTCCTCAGCCACTTCCACTACGTCTATGTCCACCACATCGGCGTGGATGCCTGGGAGCGGGTCACGGTATCGAACCTCATGCCGTACACCTGGCTGGTCCGCTTTCCGCCGCTCTCCGGCCTGCGGGAAGCTGACAGGTTCGCCCTGGTAGGCATGATCGGAGTAGCGCTCCTTGCCGGAGTCGTGGTGCAGTGGATCAGCAGGCGCCGACGAGGGCTCTCGATGCCGCTCATCGCCCTGGTAACCGCCGCCTGCGTCTTCGAGGCGGGCTGGGCAGGTGGCACGAACGGCCCGCCCCATACGCCGACCGAGACCATGCCAACCACGATGCCGGGGTTCGATTCAGCGCTGAAGGCTGACCACTCGCATAAGGCCGTGCTCGACGTGCCCTTTGGCCTGCGCGGCGGCCTGCGGCTGGTCGGATCGGGCATCTCCGAGCGGGCCATGCTGCTCGCCACAAGCGACGGCCACCCGCGCTCGGTGTCCTACACAGCCTGGGTGCCTGTGCCTACGGTCAAGGCGATCACGAGCCATCCGTTTTACCACTACCTGCTCAAATACCAGAATGCGACCTCGTACCCCAAGCCGTACCAGCTCAAGGCCGCAGCGGCCGATCTCAAGACACTCAACATCGGCTGGGCGATCGAGTGGACGAACCTGTGGCGTTCCAACCATCCTGAGCAGCGGCTATGGAAGGTAGAGGCCTACCTGCGGCGACTCGGCTTCCGCCGCGTTCACCTTGCCTGCCTGGTGCCCTCGCAACCTGGCACGGTCTGCAGCGGCCGCGAACTCGAGAAGGTCTGGCTGCTGAAATACATCCCGGCCGACGCCTACGGCACCCATCACCATCACCACCTCTCGGAAGAGACCAAAAAGGGCGAAGCTAGCACCCCGAACCGCTAGCTGGCTCGGGATGGTGCGGGCCAGTGCGGGCTCCGGGCCGCGACATTTGCACCCCACGCCCGGAGACGGCCAGTTCAAACGTGGCCGGACCCGGCAAAGACCAGTCAGAACGCCGCTGGGCCAGCTCAAACGCGGCCGGCCCAGCGGGAGGGCGGGCCGAGATCCGCGCGGGGCTAGGTGGCGGCCGGGAGGGGCGCAGGGAGGACAATGTCCGGGTCTGGCTGCGCTTGGGCTAGCTGGGCAGTGAGCCTGGCCCAGGCGAGGTCGGCTCCGCCCGCCAGGCAGCCGTCCACGACGGCGCTGGTGCCCAGGGCGCTAACCCGGATTTCGGGCAGGACCGGGGCAATGCTGGCCAGTTCGGCGCTGACGGCGGTAACGAACCCTGGAGCCTGGCCGATGCCGCCGCCAAGCACGACCAGCCCCGGGTCGATCACCGTGATAATCGCGCAGATCGCCTTCGCCACCAGGCGTGCCTCAAGAGCGACCACCGCGACCGCGCGGGCATCGCCAGCCGCGGCGGCGGCGAACACCTGGCGGGCGGACGCCATGCGCAAGCCTGCCTGCCGCGCCGACCGCACGATGGCCGACGACGAGCCAGCCGCCTCGAGCGCACCGCGCCTGCGCACCTCCTGCTCGGCCGCGCCAGCGAGACCGGCAGCGGGACCCTCCGTAATCGGCAAGAACGCAATCTCGCCGGCAACGCCGTGCGAACCCCGGTGCAGTTTGCCGTCGAGAACGAGGCCCATGCCGATACCGCTGCCGATCGAGACGAACGCGAAGCTGGCGAACTCGCGGCCGTGCCCGTGCTCGCGCTCGGCCAGCGCGGCCGCGTCGGTGTCGTTCTCGACCACGAAGCTGGGACCGAACGCCTCCCTGAGCCTCGCGAGCACGGCTCGTTTGTCCCAGCCCGCGAGCCCGCCAGTCAACGCGATCACGTCGCGGCTCGGGTCGTAGACGCCGGGACTTCCGAGCACGGTCTGGGTCACGTCAGCCCGACCGATGCCAGCAGCCGCGCAGATGCCATCGGCCAGCCTGATCAGCTCGCCGACGCGCTTGCTCACGTTCCCGGACGGGCTGCGCGCTTCTGCCTTCGCCCTGACCTCGCCGGTGAGGTCGGCGATCGCGCCACGCAGGTATTCGTGCCCGATGTCGAGTCCGAGTACATAGCCGGCCTCGGGCCTGATCTCGTACAGGACGGCGGAACGGCCAGGCACTCCCGTGCGCTGCCCGGCGATCCTGACCAGCCCGGACCGCTCGACATTGGCGAGCGCCAGCGAGACGGTCGGCTTCGACAGGCCCGACAGCCGCGCGAGGTCGGCACGGGAGCAGACGCCAAGCTGGCGAATCTGGCTGAGCAGTAGCTGCTCGTTCATCGCCCTGATGAGCTGCGGCCTAGCCGCCTGCCCGGCCCCGGCCGCCTGAACACTCCCGGCCGCGTACTCGGTCATCTACGCGAGACAGGCGCGAGGTAGGCGAGATGCTCCCCGTGCTGGTCGATGTAGTCGGCAAGCAGCTCCCTGGCGGCGGTAATGCCAGGGACGAGCGGGTGCTGGGCAAAGGCGACCGCGGCGGCGCCGGCATCACCCGTCAGAGCGGCCATGACGATCCCCCGCTCGTATTCCTTGACCGCCTCGACCAGCGCCCGCGCCGAGCGGGGCAGCTCGGGCTGTGCCCCGCCCGGCGACACTCCGCCCGGCGACAATCCGCCTGACGACACCGAGCAAGGGATCTCGACGATGTCATCGGGCTCGAGGAACGGCAGCGCGTCGCCGTTGCGCACGTTCACGATAACCGTGCCTGGCTGCCGTCCGGAGAGGCCGTCGATGACCCGCAGGGCGAGTCCCTCGTACCCGCCGATCTCCTGCGCTTCGATCGGAACACTCCCCCGCGCCGCCCTGCTTTCCCGAGCGGCTGCCTGACCGCTGTCACCTTCGGTGTCAGTTTTCATGTACGTGTCGCGCCGCACCCCGAGGAGCTGCGAGTACGCGGTCCAGGCCGCATGGGTGTCCCCGGAAGCGAACGCCTTCCCGATCGCTGTGATCAGCTCGGAGTTCAGCGCCAGGATGTCCTGGCCCCGGCTCGTGCCAGCGCGAGCCACGCCGTCGATGTAGCGGCGCGGGTCGTAGTAGTAGTACACGTACTCGGTTGGCAGCGCTCCGACCCGGCGGACCAGGTCTGCGTCGAATCCGGCGAAGTGCCGCGAGGACCGCTGCAGTTCGGCGAACTTACTGACAAGCCCGGGCAGCAACTCGGAGCCATCGACCTGGAAGGACGTAACCCAGCCCAGGTGGTTGAGCCCGCTGTAGCCAGCACTGACCTGGCCAGGCTCAGCACCGGCAAATCGAGCCAGCTCGGCGATCGTCCCCGACGGCGTGTCGCACACGCCGACGGCGGTCACTTTCCCCTGAGCGGTGATCGCCCCGGTGATCAGCCCGGCCGGGTTCGTGAAGTTGATCAGCACAGCGCCAGGCGAGCACCTACTAAGCAGCTCGCAGTAGGACAGCACCACCGGGATCGTCCGCAGCGCCATCGCACCGCCACCTGGCCCGGTCGTCTCCTGGCCAACGATCCCGCGCCGCAGCGCGACCTGCTCGTCGACGACCCGCCCGCGGTCACCTCCGACCCTGATCGCGGAGAACACGTAGTCCGCCCCGGTAAACGCCTCGGCGGCATCAGCCGTCACGGTCACAACGTCCGGATAGCCGAGCACGATGGCGACTTCACGAGCCAGCCTCGCCGTGGTCGCACGCCGCAGCTCATCAGGCTCGAACAGGCAGATCTCGTCGAAGGCACACCCGCGGCCGGCCAGCACCGACCGGACGAAGGCCGGCATCCGGACGCCGCCGCCGCCAAGTACCGACAGCTTCATCGCTCACGCTCCCGTAGTAGCTGACGCCGCCCCGGCTATCTGACGCAAGGCCATTGGCTGAAAGGGCCACGCGGCGCTGGTCCCGGCACCGACCTCGCCGATCGCGCCCAACTGTTCAACGGCCGCCGAGCCTGCCGCGTTGGCGGCCACGACAGCATCTGTGATCGGGGCTCCCGACAACAGCGCCGCGACCAGCGCCCCCGCGAAGTTGTCGCCCGCGCCGGTGAGGTCACGTACCTTGGCCGCGCGGACTCCCTGGGAGACCTCGGTGAACGAGCCGTCCGGATGAGTGACCAGCGCCCCGGCCGCGCCACGAGTCACCACCAGCTGCGTGCCCCAGGCCGACGCGGCCGCTACGGCCCGCTCGATCGTCCCGGCGCCAGTCAGCCGAAGCAGCTCATCAGAATTTGGCACGAACAAATCCGCCAGCTTGATGCATTCGGTAATGATCTCGCCCTCGCGCTCATCGCCGAGTGAGATGTCGAGCATCACCTTGCAGCCGAGTTCACGCGCTTCCCGCAGTACGGCGGGGACTCCGTGGCCGGCGTGCAGGTAACACCACGCGGGCCGCTCGGCTCGCAGGACGTCGCGCCAGCGGTCGACCTGACGGCGCTCCCCTGGCGGGGCAGGCGGCACGTGGGTCACGAAGCCCCGGTCCCCCGCGAAGTTGAGCACAACGGTGATGCCCGCGGCGGGCCCGGCGATCCGTGCGGAGGCGGAGACGTCAATACCGGCCGCCGCGCAGTGCTCGATCGCGACCTGCGATCCGACGTCATCGCCCAGCCTGGTGCACACCCCGGCCTTGATCCCGGCTCCGGCAGCCGCTGTGGCACTGGTGACGGCACCGCCGCAAGAGATGGCAAACTCGTCGGTAAAGACCTCCTCACCGGGCCCCGGGAGGCGGTCGAGCTGGCCAAACACCAGCTCAAGGAAGACCGTCCCGAACGAGATCATGTCCACGAACCAGCCTCCGTCACCCGCTGCTGCGCTCACGCGCCGACTGCCTGCCAGGTCCCGGGCGACCCGGCAGCGGGCCGCGGCGCGGCCTGTCTATCCAGACTTTCACCCACGATGTCACGGTTCGGCCACGAACTCTGTTACGGTCCGGATAGTTAGGATACTGTCCTAACAATCTCACAGAATAGCTTGATCATGGATCGTTATTAACACACGACGCCCGAATTCGGTAACTTCCGCTAACCTCCAGATGTTCACGACATCACGGTGATAACTGGCAAAGTCCCCGGGGCACCCGGACCCCGCAGTACCAACCCGGAGGGCAACCCCCGGACTCCCGCAAGAGTCGCCAACGGTATGACCGTCGGCACCCGACCGCTACTTCGGCCGCCGGAGAGTCCCCCCGGCTCTCGAAGACCGCCCGGCGCCAGCGCGCGAGCCGGTGCGGAGATCGTCAGTGCGGCGCGCAGCGCAACCGAAGGGCTAAGCAATGAGACGCCTTATTAAGTACGGGGTCGTCATCGCGTCATGCTGCCTGGCGGCGGCTGCCTGCTCTAGCAGCAGCAGCGGAGGCAGCGGCAGCACGGGGACGTCTTCCGCGAGCGGTGTCCTGACCATCGACAACGAGAGCGGCGGCAACTGGACGTGTGACTTCAACCCGTTCAACCTGTCTGACATCTCGTTCTCGCTCGGCACGGTGTACGAGCCGCTGATGTTCGTCGACACCTTGCAGAACTCCAAGACCTCCCCGTGGCTCGCCACCGGCTTCGCCTGGGGCAACGGGAACAAGACGCTGACCTTTACCATCCGGGGCGGCGTGAAGTTCACCAACGGAACTCCGCTGACCGCCGCCGACGTGGTCTACACCTTTAACCTGCTGAAGGCCAACAGGACCCTCGACATCAACGCGATCTGGTCCGTGCTGAGCAGCGTCACGCAGCAGGGCTCCAATCAGGTTGTCATGCAGTTCAAGGCGCCAGCGGTCACGTACTTCTACTACATCGCCGACCAGGTCGGCATCGTGTCGCAGAAGATCTGGTCCAAGATCTCCGACCCGTCGAAGTTCCCTGACACGGGCCCGGTCGGCACGGGTCCCTACGAGGTCAGCTCGAAGACCTGCACTCCCCAGAACATCCAGTACAAGGCGAACCCGCGCTACTGGGTGAAGGGCGAGCCGAAGGTCGGGACGGTCAACTACCCGGCGTTCCTGACCAACGACACGGCCAACACGTTCCTGGCCAACGGCCAGGCCCAGTGGGGCAGCCAGTTCATCCCTGACATCGACAAGTTCCTGTCCAAGCAGCCGGCCATCAAGCACTGGTTCCCGCCGGTGGCGAACGTGTCGCTGTTCATCAACCTGACCAACCCGCTGCTCAAGGACGTCGCGGTGCGGCAGGCAATGGCCTACGCGATCAACCGGTCGAAAGCCGCGCAACTGGGCGAGTTCGGCGAGGAGCCGGCGTCCAACCAGACGGGCATCGTCACGCCGACGTTCTCGAGCTGGCTCGACCAATCGCAGGCCGCGCAGTACGGCAACAACTACGCCTTCAATCCGGCCAAGGCGGAATCGATCCTGACCAAGGCCGGCTACAAGAAGGGCCCCGACGGCATCTTCGCCAAGAACGGCCAGAAGCTGTCCTTTACGATCATCAACAACGGCGGCTTCTCGGACTGGGTCAACGCCGTCAACGTGATCGTGTCCGACCTCAAGGCAGC
Organism: Streptosporangiaceae bacterium; assembly: GCA_035716545.1. Lineage (GTDB taxonomy): Bacteria > Actinomycetota > Actinomycetes > Streptosporangiales > Streptosporangiaceae > Chersky-822. The sequence goes on along the minus strand of DASTJM010000095.1, from coordinate 15,702 downwards.
CGGCATCCAGGCGACGCAGCAGGGCCTGTCGCAGACCACCTACCAGGACAAGCTCTTCGCGGGCCAGTTCCAGCTCGCCTACGGCGCCGAGACCGGCGGCCCGAGCCCCTACTTCGAGTTGCGGCAGTGGCTGTACTCGGCGAACTCGGCTCCGATCGGCACCCCGGCCGGCTCTAACTTCGAGCGGTACAGCAGCCAGGCGACCGACGCGCTGATCAACGCTTACCCGGGCACCACGAGCGCGGCCAGGCAGCAGCAGATCGTCAGCGCCCTGGAGAAGGTCATGCTTGCCGACGTACCGGTGATCCCGGTGACCGAGGCGGTCGACTGGTTCCAGTACGACACCGCCAGCTTCTCCGGCTGGCCGACCCCGTCCAACCAGTACGCCCAGCCGGCCGCGTACAACTACCCGGACTGGGCGCAGGTGATGCTGCACCTGACGCCGACGAAGTAATTCGCCCAAGGCGGCGACCTGGCAGGTGGGGCACCCCGCTGCTCCGGCGACGGCGGGGTGCCCCACCCGCGGCGGGGATCGCGGCCGGGAGCCTGGCAGGCTGCGCCCTTTCGGAGTATCACTGTGGGTGCCGAGCCGGTAAGGACGGGATATGAGATTCGCGCTTCGCCGCCTGGCCTTCTTCGTGCTGACGCTCTGGGCGGCGATCACCTTGAACTTCGTGCTGCCGAGGATGATGCCTGGCAATCCGGCCGTCGCCATGATCGCCAAGTTCAAGGGCGGCGTGTCACCGCAGGCTCTGCACGCGCTCGAAGTGCAGTTCGGCGTCAACAATCACCAGCCGCTGATCAGCCAGTACTTCAGCTACCTGGGCAACCTGGCGACCGGCAACTTCGGTACATCCCTTTCCCAGTACCCCGCCTCTGTCGGTCAGATCATCTCCAATGCCATCTGGTGGACGCTCGGCCTGGTCGGCGTCACCACGATCTTGTCATTCGCGCTCGGCACGCTGATAGGAATCGCCGGGGCCTGGCGCCGTGGCGGCAGGCTCGACAGCATCATGCCGCCGCTCTTCGTGATCACTTCGGTGATCCCCTATTTCTGGCTGGGCCTGGTGCTGATCTTGATCTTCGGGGTGAAGCTGCACTGGCTGCCGTATTTCTTCTCCCATGACTACACGCTGCAGCCGTCATTCTCGCTGACCTTCATCTGGAACGTGATCGAGCACGCGATCTTGCCTGCCGCGACCTTGCTGATCACCACGGTCGGCACCTGGATTCTGACGATGCGCAATACGATGATCACCACGCTGGCCGAGGACTACGTCCGGATGGCCAGGGCCAAGGGCCTGTCGGGCCGCCGGATCATGCTGGACTACGCGGCCCGCAACGCGATCTTGCCCAATCTCACCGGGTTCGCGATGTCGCTCGGCTTCGTGCTCGGCGGCGCGATCCTCATCGAGTTCGTCTTCAATTACCAGGGCGTCGGCTTCTGGCTGCTCGCTGCCGTCGACAACGAGGACTATCCCCTCATGCAGGCGCTCTTCCTGCTCATCACCGTGGCCGTGCTCGTGGCCATCTTGATCTCCGATATCGCGACCGCTCTGCTCGACCCGCGGACGAGGGACGCGGGTTAGCCATGGCCATGATCCAGATGCCCTCGGGCGCGGCCGAGCCAGGCGCCCCGGCGCTCGCCGAGCTCGTCGCCGGAGGAACGAGCCGCTCGCCCGCGCCGCGCGCCCTGCAGCGGATCGCCAGGGCCATCAGGTCGAACCGCAAGGCCACCTGGGGCGCGGGCCTGCTCCTGCTCTTCTTCCTAATCTCAGTGTTCCCCTGGCTGATCGCCCGCCATAGCCCAAGCGCCATCATCTACAAACCTGGCCTCGGGCCGTCCTCAACCCATCTCCTGGGCACCACGGGCCTCGGGCAGGACATGTGGGCTCAGGTCATCTGGGGCGCGCGGCCCGTGCTCGAGATCGCCTTCGGCGTCGGGATCGCGTCCACCACGATCGCGGTGCTGATCGGCGTCGCCGCAGCCTATCTCGGCGGAGCCTGGGACGCGGTGCTGAACCTGCTGACCGACGTGCTGCTGGTCATACCGCTTTTCCCGTTGCTGATCGTGATCGCCGGCTACCTGCACGGCTCAGGCACGCTGGTGATGATAGCGGTGATCACGCTGACCGGCTGGTCATATACGGCGAGGCAGCTTCGCTCGCAGGCCCTGTCGCTGCGCAAGCGCGACTTTCTCGAAGCCGCCCGGGTGCGCGGCGAACGTCCGCTTTACATCATCGTGGTGGAGATCATCCCGACCATGACCTCGCTTATCGTGGCCAGCTTCCTGACCAACGCGCTGTACGCGGTGCTGTTCTCGACCAGCCTGCAGTTCATCGGCCTCGGCGACCCGACCGCCGTGAGCTGGGGGTCGATGCTGCGCGCCGCGGAGAACAACGAGGCGTTCCAGACCGGCCAGTCGCTCTGGATCATCGCGCCAGGCCTGTGCATCGTCGGGCTGGGCGCGGCGTTCGCACTGCTCAACTACGCCTTCGACGAGATCGGCAACCCCGCGCTCAGGCCCGTCAGGAGGAAGCGTGCCAGGTGAACCGGTACTCGACGTGCGCGATCTCTCCGTGGAATATGTCACGGAAAGCGGCAGCGTGCTCGCCGTCGACAAGGTCAGCTTCTCCCTCGGCCGGGGCGAGTTCGTCGCGGTCGTGGGCGAGTCCGGCTGCGGCAAGTCGACGATGCTGTTCGCGATCGCCCAGCTGCTGTCGGCCCCGGCCGAGGTCGTCGGCGGCAGCGTCACGTTCAAGGGCAGGAACCTCGTCGGCCTGACCGACGACACCCTGACCGCGATCCGCTGGAAGGACCTGTCGGTCGTCATGCAGAGCGCGATGAACGCGCTCAACCCCGTGAAATCGATCGGCGCCCAGTTCAAGGACGCGATGCGGGCGCACGGCGTGAGGTCTAAGCAGGAGATAGCCAGCCGCTCGGCCGAGGTGCTCAAGCTGGTCGGCATCGACCCGGTGCACCTGCAGAGCTACCCGCACCAGCTGTCGGGCGGGATGCGGCAGCGGTCGATGATCGCGATGGCGCTGCTGTTCACGCCCGAGCTGGTGATCATGGACGAGCCGACGTCCGCGCTCGACGTGGTGGCCCAGCGCTCGCTCATGGTCCAGATCTCCGAGCTCCAGGACCAGTTCGGCTTCGCCGTCGTGTTCGTCACCCACGACATGTCCCTGGTCAGCCACTTCTCCGACCGGCTCATGGTGATGTACGCCGGCCAGGTCGCCGAGGCCGGCTCGACCAGGCAGCTATTCGACTCGCCTAGACACCCCTATACAGCAGGGCTGATGGATGCGTTCCCCTCGATAAAAGGGCCGAAGCTCCCGCTGAGCGGTATCCCTGGCAGTCCGCCCAACCTCGCGCGGAGGGCTCAGGGCTGCTGGTTCGCGCCGCGCTGCCCGAAGGTGTTCGACCGGTGCCACGCCGAGCCACCGCAGCTGTACCCGGCGGACGGCATCGAGGTTCGCTGCTTCCTGTACGACGGCAGCAGCACGGTCGCCGCGCCGGGCTCGGACGCAGGGGAGGGCACGTCATGACCGAAGAAGCCGAACCGATGCTGCGGACCGAGGGGCTGACCAGGACCTTCAAGATCGGCAACGCGATGTCACGGCGGACGCTGCACGCGGTCGACGACGTCAGCCTGTCGATCGGCGAGCGTGAGATCGTCGCGCTGGCCGGAGAAAGCGGCAGCGGCAAATCCACGATTGCCAGGCTGCTCGCGCGCATTTACAAGCCGACCAGCGGGCAAATTTACTTTCAGGGTAAGAAATTGTCGGCGATCAGGTCGCGGTCTGAGCACCTCAGGTATTCCGGGCTGGCGCCGATGGTGTTCCAGGACCCGTTCGCCTCCATTAACCCGGTGTTCCGGGTGTCACACGGCGTCATGCGGGGCCTGAAGCTGCACCTGCCCGGGTTGTCGGCCGCCCAGCGCTGGGATGAGGCCCGCCGGGTATTCGACGTCGTGGGGCTGACCCCGGCCGCCGACGTGCTCGAGCGGTATCCCCACGAGCTGAGCGGCGGCCAGCGGCAGCGCGTCGGCTTCGCCCAGGCGCTGGCGATGCGGCCCAAGCTGATCCTGGCCGACGAGCCGGTGTCCATGCTGGACGTGTCGATCCGCATCGGCCTGCTGAACCTCATGGTGAAGCTGCGGGACACCCAAGACGTGTCGATCCTGTTCATCACGCACGACCTGGCCAGCGCCAGGTACGTCGCTGACCGGCTGATCGTCCTTTATGCCGGGCAGATCGCCGAGACCGGGCCGGTCGAGGAAGTCCTGGCGAGCCCCAGGCACCCGTACACCCAGCTGTTGCTCTCGGCGGTCCCTGAGCCCCGTGCACCGCTGCAAGTCGGGGCTGAGACCGACCGCGGCGAGCCGCCGAGGGTCATCGATCCGACACCGGGCTGCCGGTTCAGGTGGCGCTGCCCGCTCGCGATCGGCATCTGCCACAGCGTCACCCCCGTACTCAAACCCGTCGGGGACGGCCATGAGGCCGCGTGCCACGTCGCACAGTCCGGTTCAGGAAATGCCGACCTACATCAGACCGCACAGAAATAGGGCGCTTGGATGAAACTGGCTGTCATCGGCGGAGGTTCCACTTACACACCTGAGCTGGTAGACGGAATCGCCAGGCTGGCCGACCAGGTCAAGGTCACCGAACTGGTACTCGTCGACCCGGACGAGACCAGGCTGGCCGTCGTCGGGCCTTTCGCCGCGCGGATCATGCGCGCGTACGGGCACCCGGCCGTCGTGCGGTGGACAACCGGCACCGACGACGGGCTCGACGGCGCGGGTGCCGTGCTGTTGCAACTGCGGGTAGGCGGTCAGGCCGCGCGGGACCGCGACGAGACGTGGCCGCTTGACTGCGGCTGCGTGGGGCAGGAAACGACCGGGGCCGGCGGGCTGGCCAAGGCGCTGCGCACGGTGCCTGTGGTGCTGGATATCGCGGCGCGGGCGCGGGCCCGTGCCGCGGCCGATGCGTGGATCATCGACTTCACCAACCCGGTTGGCATCGTGACCCGGGCGCTGCTCGATGCCGGGCACCGGGCCGTCGGGCTGTGCAACGTCGCGATCGGGTTCCAGCGGACGTTCGCCGCGTGGCTGGGGGTCGCTCCCGCGCAGCTTCAGCTCGACCACGTCGGGCTCAATCACCTGACCTGGGAGCGGGCCGCGTTCGTGGAGGGGACCGACCGGCTGCCCGAGTTGCTCGCCGCGCACGGCGCCGAGCTGGCGTCGCGGATACAACTCCCCCTTGAAGCCCTGTCCTTGACCGGTGGCACCGTGCCGTCGTACTACCTGCGTTACTACTACGCGCACGACGCGGTTGTGAACGAGCTGCGCGGCAAGCCCACCAGGGCGCGGACGGTGGCGCAGCTGGAGCGCGAGCTGCTCGAGATGTACGCGGATCCCTCGCTCGAGCGTAAGCCCGCGCTGCTCGAAGGGCGGGGCGGCGCCTTTTATTCGGAGGCAGCGGTTGCCCTGCTTGCCTCGCTGGTCAATGACACGGGCGACACCCAGGTCGTGAACGTGCGCAATAACGGCACGATGCCGTTCCTCGGCGACGACGCCGTGATCGAGGTGCCCGCGGTGATCGGCCGGGCCGGTCCTGTGCCCGTGCCCGTGACGCCGCTGAGCCCGCTGCTTGCAGGCCTGGTCGCACACGCGACCGCCTATGAGGAACTCGCGATCGAGGCCGCGCTGCGCGGCGGCCGGGACAGGGTCGTGGCAGCGCTGCTCGCCAATCCGATCGTCGGTCAGCTTAACCTGGCGACCAAGCTGGCTGACCGGCTGATCGCGGAGAACGCTCAGTTCCTGCCATGGGCGTGAGCCCGGGCAAGCCGGCCATTGTCGCCATCGACGGCGGCAACAGCAAAACCGATCTCGCCCTCGTAGCCGCCGATGGCACCGTCCTCGCCAAGGTGCGCGGGCCGGGTATGCCCGGCCGGCTGTCGGACAAGACCCTCCTGGTGATCGCCGGCCTGCTGAAATCGGCCGTGATAGCTTCCGGCGCGGTTGCCGGCGGCGAGCCCGTGCTCACCGGGATCGCTACCGACACCGTGGCCTGCGTCGCCAACGTGGACCTGCCCGAGGAAGAACTCCAGCTACAGCAGATGCTCGCCGCTCAAGACTGGACCTCCTCGACCCGGGTCGCCAACGATACGTTCGCGGTGCTGCGAGCCGGGCTTGATGATGTGCCAGTGGCGGGCGCGGAGCTGCGCTGGGGCGTCGGAGTCACATGCGGAGCCGGCATCAACTGCGCGGGCGTAGCGCCAGACGGCACGAGCACCGGATACCTGGCTCTCGGCGCGATCACCGGTGACTGGGGCGGCGGCGGCAGCCTCGGCGCGGCGGCGCAGTGGGCCGCGATCAGGGCCGAAGACGGGCGCGGGCCCCAGACCGCGCTGCGCGAGCTTGCGCCCGCCCACTTCGGGCTCGCCACGCCGGCCGACCTCGCCATCGCCCTGCACCAGGGCAAGGTCGCCGAATACCGGCTAGGCGAGCTCGCGCCCCTGGTTTTCAAGGTGTCTGACAGCGGCGACGAAGTCGCGCGAGCGATCGTCATCCGGCTTGCCGAGGAGGTCAGCCTGATGACCATCGCGGTGATCAGGCGCCTGCGGCTGACCGGCGCGACGGTGCCGGTCGTCCTGGGCGGCAGCGTCCTGGCGGCCCGCAACTCATTGCTGATCGACGAGATCACTGCCCGGATCACCGCGGTGGTGCCCGCCTCGACAGTCCGCGTGATCGAAGCCGCCCCGGTCGCCGGTGCCGCCCTGCTCGGCCTCGACCGCATCGGCGCCCCAGTCAGCGCGATGACCCGGCTACGCCAGGAGCTGGCCCTCGCCTAGCGCGCCGGCTGACATGGGCGGATAGCGACCTCAAAGGCTCGCAATTCGGTAAAGTCTGAAGTCGTGACCTTCCCGCCAGCTGAGCAGGGCCGGACCAAGGCAGCCAGGCGCCGCAAGCGGCGCCTGCGCACCAGGTCGCTGGTGTTCATCGCGGTTGCCTCGTGCCTTGCCCTCATGATCGGGCGCGGCACCGCTCAGATCGTGGGTCACCTCAGCTGCGTAAACCAGCCCCTCGTGATCGATGTCGCTGTCAGCACCGATATCGCCCCGGCGATCGGCGAGATCGCGGGCGTATTCAACCAGCAGCAGCGGCAGGTCGGCGGCCGGTGCATCGCCGTCCAGGTCAACGCCGGGTCCCCGGCCGAGGCGGCGCAGCAGATCGAGGGGCAGCATCGCAGCGCGAACCAGCTCCAGATCAACGCGTGGATTCCCGACTCCAGCCTGTGGGTGGACGAGGTGCGCGGCTTCGAGCCCGGCGCGCAGGACGTCAACCCGGCCGGGTTCAGCGTGGCCAGGTCGCCGCTGATGATCGTGATGCCGGCGGCGGCCGCCGCGAGGACGCCGGCTTTCACCAAGGACGGCTGGCGGCTGCTGCTGCCGCACTCCGCTGGCGGCCCCGCTGAGCCGAGCGACCTGCGAGTCGACCTGCCTGACCCATCCCGGACGGCGGCGGGGCTCGCCACGCTCATCGAGGAGAGCAGGCTGCTCGGCAGCGACAAGAGCGCGCGGGTGAAGTTCACGACTTTCGCGCACGCCTCGATCGTGACCTCTTATTTCGATGATCCGGCCGCGCTGACCACGTTCGTCAGCCTGGCGGCGGCGCCGCTTAACGGCAATCCGGTAACTGTCACGACCGAGCAGGCCGTGCTCGCCTATGACGCCGCCAGCCCGCGCCAGCCGCTCGCGGCAACCTACCCGTACGGCAAGAACGTCGCGCTCGGCAGCCCGGAGTTCGACTATCCGTACGTGCTGCTGACGACGTCGAGCAAGCTGCAGATAGCAGCAGCGACCGCGTTCGGCCAGATGCTCCGCACGGGGTACGCGGCCAGCGTGATCAGGTTCGCCGGGTTCAGGTCAGCTGGCCAGGTGCCGGGCAGGCCAGACCAGTTCGCGCGCTCTTACGGCCTCGACAGCCAGCTGCTGCAGGTCGCCCCGCCCGCGACCGTGATCGAAGAGCCGACCGCCCTGCAGTCGTGGAACAAGCTCTCCACCGGCTCACGGGACCTGACCATGGTCGACGTCTCCTCCAACATGGCCAAGACGTCGGACCCGGGCGGCCCGACTTACATGCGGCAACTCAGTCAGGCCGCCTCCCTGGGCCTGCAATTGTTCGCCGATACGTCGAACCTCGGCCTGTGGGAATTCGCGACCGGCATGAACGGCTCGCTGCCGTACCGGCAACTGGTCTCGATCGGCCCGTTGCCGAGCCAGATCGGCGTGCTCAGCAGGCGCACCCAGCTCACGCACATCGCGGCCAGCCTGACGCCGACCTCGAACCCCGGTGTCGCGCTCTACGGATCGATCCTCGCCGGCTACAAGTACTTGCGGAAGACCTACCAGCCCAAGTTCTTCAACGCCGAGGTAGTGCTCGGGTCGGGAGTCGAGAACGACCCGAACGACATCAGCTCGAAGGACCTGATCAAGGACCTCACCAAGCTCAATAACCCGGCACGCAAGGTCGTCATCATCCTGATCGTCTTCGGGCAGCCGGCCAACTTCCCCCAGCTTCAGCAGATCGCGGCGGCCACCGGGGGTCAGGCCTACGAGATCACCAAGCCTGAGCAGGTCGACGAGGTCTTCTACCAGGCGCTTGCCCAGCGCCTGTGCGATCCGAGTTGCCTCGCCCCCTGACCTGGGGCGAGGCTAGACGGCATCAAGCAGGGCATGGGCACGCTCGATCAGCCGCGGCACCGCCGGCCCTTCGCGCTCAAAGCCTTCCCCGACGGTTTGATTCAGCAAAAATCGTGCATGTATTCCTTCGAGTACTACAGCGAGCTTGAAGCATCCGAAAGCCATGTAATACCCGATATCTGAAATATCGCGTCCGGTGATCTCGGCGTACCTGGCGGCGGCCTCTGCCCGGCGCATGAACCCCGCGATCGTGGTCACCGAGCCGCCCTCTGAGACTCTCAGCCAGTCCTCGTCACCGGGGTCCGTCCAGTACATCAGCGTCAGGCCCAGGTCAGCGAGCGGATCGCCGAGCGTGGACATCTCCCAGTCGACCACCGCGGCGACCGCCGGCGAAGGCTCGGTGTTGACCAGCATGTTGTCGAGTCGCAGGTCACCGTGGACGAGCGTGCCTCCGGCCGACGCGGGCAGGCCCTGCGTCAGCCGCCGCACGAGGTCGTCGTAGCCGGCGACCTCCCGCGAGTTCGACAGCTCCCATTGCCGCTGCCAACGCGCGAGCTGCCTGGTCATATAGCCTTCCGGCCGGCCGAACCCGGTGAGTCCCGCGGCATCGATGTCCACCCCGTGAATCGCGGCGAGCATGCCGACCAGTTGCTCGGACAGCTTCCTGGCCTGATCTGGGGTAACGTCCGCGGCCTGTTCTCTGGTGCGCAGCACCCGGCCTGACACATAGCGCATGAGGTAGAACGGCGCCGCCACGATCTGCGTGTCCTCGCAGAACGCGACCGGCACCGGGACCGGGATGTCCGTGCCAGCCAGCGCGGACAGCACCCGGTATTCCCGGCTCATGTCGTGCGCGGTCGGCAGCACGTGCCCGAGCGGAGGCCGGCGCAGTACCAGGGCGATGTCGCCGAAGTCGAGCCGGTACGTGAGGTTGGACCGCCCGCCGGAGATCAGCGAGACTCCGGTGAGCCTGGCCCCTCCCAGCTCCTCGTCCGCCACGTTCGCGCTGATCCAGGCGTCGAGCCTGGCCGGATCGGCGATTCCCGGGACACTGGGTACCTGGATACCGTAGGGCATATGAACCCCTCTCGCGCGCTTTCGGCCACCGAAAGAACAACTCTGCACCGGCTACGAGAACGCGGCGCGACAGACAGGTCCGCGCTGTACGCCGTGCTCGACGCTGGCCTGATCTGTCATCTTGGCGTGATCATCGACGGTTCGCCAGTGGTGCTGCCGACCGGATATGGGCGGATCGGCGACATATTGTACCTGCATGGCTCGTCAGGCAACCGCTCGCTTCGCTCTGGTCAAGACCAAGACATTTGCGTAACGGTAACCTTGCTCGATGGTCTGGTCTGCGCTAGGTCGGTGTTCCACAACTCGATGAATTACCGCAGCGCCGTGATCTTCGGACCGGCGAGGCTGGTCACCGACTCCGGCGAGCGCCTGGCCTCGCTCAGGGCGATCTCGGCGCACCTGATACCGGGGAGCTGGGAGAACTCGCGGCGGCCGAGCCCGAAGGAACTGGCCGCGACCTCGGTGATCGCGCTGCCGCTCGACGAGGCGTCCGTGAAGATCCGCACCGGCGGTCCAAGCGACGAGGACGAAGACTACGAGCTCGACTACTGGGCGGGCGTGCTGCCGATCACCCAGACGATCGGCGTGGCGGAGCCTGACCCGTTGCTGCGGCCAGGCATTCCCGTCCCCCGGCACATCGCGGATCTAGAACGGCAGCTCACTACTGAGTGCGCTGCGCGGACAGAACTGGCCTAGGCTGGGGTGGTGACTGACCGACTGGTCTGGATTGACTGCGAGATGACCGGCCTGAATATCGCTAGCGACGCGCTAGTTGAGGTCGCTTGCGTGGTCACCGACGGTGAACTGACCGAACTTGACGCGGGACTCGACGTCATCATCAAGCCACCCGCCGAAGCCCTCGACCAAATGCCGGACCTCGTCAGGCAGATGCACACCAGCTCGGGCCTTCTGGCCGAGCTGGCCAGTGGCGTCACCCTGGCCGAAGCCCAGGATCTGGTGCTCAGCTACATCAAGGAGCATGTGGCCGAGGCGCGGCGGGCACCTCTGTGCGGCAACTCGATCGCTACTGACCGGTCGTTCATCGCCAGGGACCTGCCCAGGCTCGATGGCTACCTGCACTACCGGATGATCGACGTGTCATCGATCAAGGAACTGGCCAGGCGCTGGTACCCGCGCGCCTACTTCGCCAGCCCGGTTAAGGTCGGCGGGCACCGCGCGCTGGCCGACATCAGGGAGAGCATCGCGGAACTGAGGTATTACCGGGAAGCGGTGTTCGTCCCGATGCCAGGGCCGGATACGGCGACGGCTCGCGACATCGCCGCGCGGACAGTGTCGCAAGCTTCGGCAAGCCTTCAGCCGCAAGCGGCACGACCTGAGAACGACGTGACGAAATCGAGTTCTGCGCAGTGACTTCGGACCTGTATGCTTCGTGATGCCGCCGTGTGATACGGCGGTCATGGTGGGCGTAGCTCAGTTGGCAGAGCGCCAGGTTGTGGTCCTGGATGTCGTGGGTTCAAGTCCCATCGTCCACCCCAAGCGTAGCTCCAGCTAGAAGGCCCGGTGGTCTGCTGACTACCGGGCCTTCATCTTGGCGGTGTCCGATTTTGGGAGCGATTTGGGAGCGGATCTTGGTCGCGGGAGCGCCTTCGCCCTCCGGTACGTATCGCCCTAGCCGGGTAGCAACTCGTCCAGCAGTGCTACAGCTGAGCGGTTCGCTATCCTGGCTCGTTCTCTGAGTGAGGCTTCCCAGACATTCTGGAGACCCGTAGTTAGCTCATCGCGTATGCCCTGGGTTACGTGGCTATATATGCCTCGCATGCCTGGTACCTCGTGCCCCATTCGCTCCGATTGCAACACGTAGCGCACGCCCAGATCGTCGAGCCACGTCTGGTGGCCATGACGCAGGCCGTGCAGAGTCAGATCCGGCTTGAGCGGTAGCCATGACGCTACGGCGACTGGCTCTGCCGGCGGTTGCAGAGAACCGGCGCAGCGAGCCTGCTTCGCTTGGTGGTTGATGAGGGTGCCGTCAGAGCGCATCTGGGTGCTGCGCTGGCACGCCTGGCAGCGGCCAAATCCCTCCCGGTCGCCAGCCTCGTCACTCCCCTGCCCGTCGGCGGTACGTACTCCTTGTCAGCCTCGGCGGGTGGCCAAGGCGGGAGCGCGGTTCCGGGGTAGAACTGGCCGGGGGCTTTGAGATTCGCGACCGGCCGGGCGGTCAGGTCGCGTGGGGTCAGTTGTTCCTGCCGTTCGCGCGCGTCTCGGAGGGTGCGGCAGGGTTCCGGGGAGCTGTACGTGCGCTCGGCGTGGCCGAGAGTTCGCGGCGGTTTGGCGGCTGGCTGGGAGTTGCCGGGGGTGGCTGTCATTGCCCGGCTTCCCTGTCTGGCCAGGCAGCGGGCTCGCCGTAGTAGAAGTACCAGTGGAAGTTGTCATCGCTCTGGCCGGGGAAGGTGGGGTCGGCCAGGTCGGGGTCGAGGTAGTCCCAGTAGTGGTCCCTTTCGTGTTCGGTGCGTGGCTTGTGGTAGCCCTCCCAGTTCAGCGGGGGCTCGGTGTATCCGGGTCCTTCATAGGGCGGATAGCCGAACTGGTTCCATTCGAGGTAGGACTCCGCGGCGGCGTCGATCTCGGCCTGGAACAGATCTTGATAGGAGTACTCGTGGAATTGCCTGGCGAGTCTGGCGATCTGGGTGTCGAGCAGCTTGCAGCCGGGTGGGTTGCCTGCACGTCGCCCTTGTTCCAGGTCCTCGGCCCGCCTCGGGTACCGGGCGTCATCGGCGTGGCCGGCCGGAACCTTTGCAGAGTCAGGCCGACGCGGCGTTCCGGCCTGCGCTCGGCGGCTAGCGGCTGGCTCGGTGGGCATGGTCTGTTTCCTTGCGCGGCGCTTTAGCATGCTTAGGCCTAGTGGTCCTCGATCTACGGTTCCTCAACTGCGATGTCCGGCGTTTGCCCGGGCCGTCTGGCGGGCCGGATGATAAGTACGTGATCGGGAATTCGTCCCGCCGCCAGCACGAGCGCGCCCGGCTGACTTCAGCGGCTGCCAATTCGGGGGAGTGTTGTTTTCGCCGGCGGGTCCGAGGTTCACCGCCCGGTTCCCACGTCCGGTTCGCAGGGTGGCTATGGGCACTTTCGAGGCCGTGGCTGAGTCGGCAAGCATCCGGCCGCATGTCGTCGGCGGGCTGGCCGTTGGGACGATGCGGCGCATCAGGCGTGGCTGGCCTCGATGACGAGCGGACCGGCCTGGTATCAGCCCGGAGCCTCGCATGCGCTCGCATACGCCGGCGGCGAGCGTGTCCCCGATGGGTCTTGTCATTCCGCTTCTAGTTCCCACTCGCTGGGTTCGGCGTAGAGTTCGCGGATGCCGAGTCGTTCTGCTTCCAGCTCGGCGAAGTCGAAGGACGGGGAGTGCGTCTCGTAGTAGCCGGCGGCCATCCCGCCGACGTCGGCGGGCGCGGCTGCCTGGAGCTGGTGGAGTTCGGCCTGGTGGTAGGCGTTGAGCGGCAGGTCGCGCCCGTACTCGTGCCGGAAGAAGTAGGCAACGCACGTGAGCGAAGACCGTGACGGCGGATACCTGCCCGTGCTCTCGCCGGCGGGCAGGGTCAAGCCCCTGCCGATGCGCGGTGGCAGTGGCCCACCCGCGATTCATGCGTGGGATGGTCGCCGTTGCCTCACGCCTGTGCACCGTGGCTGCGGCAGCATCGCCTAGCCATCGTGGTCTGCGCGGGAGACCGCGGGCTTCTCGCCGCGCTTCGTCGGAGAAGCCGCGATTAGGTGCGGGCTGATGATGAGGGTCAGCCGGAATCCGGAGTTCAAGATCCCATGCACTAGCGGCCGTCCGTCTGCCTTGTGTCTAGTCCCAGCCGGCCTGCGCTTCGAGCCTGTCGGCCCGCACCGCTGCCTCGAACTGGCTGAGGCTGGACCTGATGTCCTCATTCCTGTGGGTGGCTACCCATGCGCGCAGCAGTTCTGCGAGCGGCGCTGGGAATTCGGATACCATCTCGACGGCAAGTACGTCCGTACTTGCTAGTTGCGCTGCGACTCTCTCGGCGTTGGCCTCGGGGCGCAGCGTAATGGCAAGGCGGAGATCATCCTCAGTGTCTTCATAATGCATGGCGGAGATAGGCAGCGCCGGAATTGCCAGGCGCTCGCGCAGTTCAGCCGAAGGCGGAAGACCCAGCCGGCGCTCTGGCTCTCGTCGGTTTTCACGCTGCGCCAGTGCGCTGATCTCGTCCTTAAGTTCGGGAGCTTTGAGATGCCGCGGTACGGCGTGAACGATCAGGTCGACTGCTCTCCCTGCTCGTTCTTCGACGACACCTGGCGCAGCGGATCTGACCGGAGCCTTGGGGCTGGCTATTGGCGCTGACGGCTGGGCGGAGTCTCGGCGGGTAATCCGTGCTGACTCGCGGAGTATGGTCCGCCCGCCTTGAGCCAGCATGTCGAAGTCGCCGGTGAGCTCGCTGTCAGTGAGGGATACCGGTCGCCCGACGGTCTGCAGGAGAACGGCTTCGGGCAGAGCGGGATCGCGGATCACCGCCTGCAGCGCCGCGATCAGCCGGGATGGGTCGAGGGGCGGCTGGGTTCCGCCACGCCACCAGGTGCCGTTGATCAGCCCAGCCGGCACCGGCGGTGCTGCGCCGGCCTCCGCCGCCACGATCAAACTTCCTGCGCGCCGCAGCCGGCACTCGGTATGCGCTGCCGGCGTCGCCGTCCGCCGTGACGCCCAGGGCCAGGTACACGGGCCTGCTGGCGACCTGGCCCTCACGGATCTTCACGTTGATCGCGCCGATGAAAATCACCGCGTACACCGGGTCCAGCGGCCGGCTCTGCCACTCGCCCATCTTGTCCATCACCCGGTCGGTGATCGCGGTGATCGCCTGCTCCGGCACTTCCGCGCCGTACACCTCGGCCAGGTGCGCGGCAATCTCCCCGTGCGTGAGGCCCTTCGTTATCTCCAGCCTCAACTGATGTGTCTTTAATGTCCACCACGAGCGTTCTCTCCTGCACGGATAGCGGCTGATCCGTGGTTATCTCCTGCTTCGTCCATGACGTTGCTGAAGGAGAAGACGATGCTCGTGCATCCGGTGGTGATCCCCGGCTCGGGGACCCGATCGTGGACCGTGCTCGGGGACGACGACGTGCCGGTCGTCCCGGTCGATCGGTTCCTGGCCTATCTGACCGATGTCGGCCGGTCGCCGAACACGGTGAAGGCGTACTCGCATGACCTGAAGGATTACTGGGAGTTTCTCGGCTTCCGCGGGCTGGACTGGCGCGAGGCCCGGCTGGAGGATGTCGGGGAGTTCGTCGCCTGGCTGCGGCTGCCCCCGGCGGGCCGGGCCGGCGAGGTCGCGGTGCTGCCGTCGGTGACGGCGCATATCGGTGCCTCGACGGTGAACCGCAAGCTCGCGGCCGTCAGCGCGTTCTATGCTCATCAGGCCCGGAACGGCACCGGGGTCGGGGACCTGCTGGCCGTGTGGAGGACCGGCGGGCGGGGCGGGTGGAAGCCGTTCCTGCACCACGTGAGCAAGAGCGAGCCGTACCGGGGCCGGGCGATCGCGCTGAAGGCGCCGAAGAAGCTGCCGCGGGTCCTGGCCGTCGAGGAGATGCAGGCGATCCTGGATGCCTGCACCCGGCTGCGGGACCGCTTCTTCTTCGCTGTTCTTCACGAAACGGGCTGCCGGGCCGGCGAAGTACTCGGCCTGCGTCATGAGGACATCGCCGCCGCCGAGTGCGAGATCAGCATCGTGGCGCGGGAGAACGCGAACGGGGCCAGGGCCAAGTCCGGCGGGCGGACGGTCCCCGCCGGGCCGGACCTGATCCGGCTTTATGCCGACTACCTGCACGAAGAGTACGGCAGCATCGACAGCGACATGGTCTTCGTCAATATCTGGGCGGAGCCGAAGGGACACGCCTGGTCGTATCAGGCAGCCTATGACCTGGTCCTGCGGCTGCGGGCCAGGACCG
>DASTJM010000094.1:0-45142 GCA_035716545.1 Streptosporangiaceae bacterium | reverse complement strand
CCCCAGCCCCATGCCCATGCCCCAGCCCCATGCCCATGCCCCACGCCCCAGCACCCAGCCCCAGCCCCAAGCCCCATGCCCCATCCCAGCCACCGTCCCCGCCCCGCCACCGCCACCGCCACCAAACCGCAGTCGCCGCTGGTGCCAGGCCGTCGCGTTCCTGGTAAAGGGATCTCGGATTGTGGAGGGTTGTCGGCGTAGCGGGAAAGGTTGCCGGGTTCCTGGGGGAGTGTTTTCAGATGCGGGAGAGCTTTCGTCGTAGAGCACGACAACCCTCCCGGACCCGGAAACCCTCCACCACGACCACGGCCAACCCTCCCGGATGTTAAAGCCCTCCCGGATGCGAGAACCTGGGACATTGACGGCACAGCCGGACGGGAGGCACCTTGGACGGCGAGCGCACACGCGCCGATCGGCAGCAGCTTGCCGGGCTTCTTCGGGAAGCGCTCGGCCGCCATCGTCAGCTCAGCAAGGTCGAACGACTGCGCGGGGGCAGCAAGAAAGGCGTGTACCGGGCCACTTTCGACGATGACGTCTCCGCGATCGTCTATATCTGGGGTGCCGCCGAAGACTACTGGTCCGGTTCCGCCGCCACTGCCAGTCGCGATCGCACCGATCCCTTGTCGCACGCGTCCGGCCTCGACCTGTTCGAGACCGCGCAGGCACGCCTGGACTTCCTTGGCGTCCGCACCCCGCGGCTCTATCTGGCCGATCGCAGCCAGGAGTACTACCCCGCCGACGTCGCTGTTGTTGAAGACATCCCTGGCCCGACGCTGGAAGACCTGCTCCGAGACGACCCGCAGCGCGGCAGGTCCGCAGTCGTGCAGGTCGGCCAGGCTCTGGACATCATGCGCGGAGACAAGGCCCCATGTTTCGGCAAGCTTCAGCATGTCGCCAGTGGCGGTATCTCAGCAGGCGACTCCTGCGAGCAAGTCGTCCTGGAGCGCGCGCTGCGAGACCTGACCGAAGCCGAGGCCCGCGACGCGCGGTTCGGCCCGCGCAGGAATCAAATCGAGCAGACCCTGCGCCAGGGTGCCACCGCAGCGCTACCGCGCTGTGAGTATACCCTGATCCACGGAGAACTCGGCCCCGATCATGTACTCGTCGACCGGCAGGGCAACCCGGTCATCATCGATATCGAGGGGCTGATGTACTTCGATGTCGAGTGGGAGCACGTGTTCTTGCGGCTACGCTTCGGCCGCCACTATCCTCTGCTGCCGCACGCCGATCTCGATCAGGAACGCGTCGATTTTTACCGGCTGGCCATGCATCTGTCTCTGGTGGCCGGACCGCTGCGGCTGCTCGATGGCGATTATCCGGATCGACAGGAGATGCTGGAAATCATCGAATGCAACGCACTGCAGGTACTGGCTCCGTACCAGCGACTCGCGGGAGCGTGATCTCAGCGGTAGTTGACGAACCGGAGCAGAATCGCGGCACATGCCTCTGACCAGGGCATTCATGACTGCGCCCGAAGATCAAGACACTGAGGGGGCACACTCCCTAGCTCCGCGTCGATGATCGAGCGGGTGCTCCCGGCCTCTTCAGGCCACAATCCGGCGTAGGTATTGAGCGTGATCATCGGCGTTGCGTAGCCCATGGCGAGCTGTATCGCCTTGACCGACTTCCCCTTGGCGATGAGCAAGGAGGCGTAGTAGTGGCGCAGGCAGTGGATGCCTACGCCCTTGGGAATGCCGGCCTGGTCGGCCGCCGTGCGCCAGGTCTCCGCCCACCAGGCTGGGTGAACCGGTGCGCCAGTCGCCGTGGTGAACACCAGTTGCGCGAGCCGCTGAACTGGCTTGCGCGGGTCCGTGTAGTCCCAGATCATCCGCCCGGCTACAGGGAACTTATCCATGTGCTGGGACAGCGCGAAGCCGGTGATGTCGGGCAACTCGCTCACCCGGTACGAGGTCGGCGTCTTCGGGGGCGCGAGGCGCATCGACTCGCCCGACAGCGCCAGCAACTGCTGACTGACCTCGGCCGTCCGGCGCAAGAAGTCGACCGTCAGCCTCGGCACCGAGAATCTCGTTTCGCCGCCAGCCGCAACCGGCCGCGAGCCAGCCAACCGCCTGGTACCGCTCCGGAAGCGCCATGATGACGGCCTGGACCTGGGCGCCGGTCGGGATGAAGTGACCGTTCTTGGCGGCCGATCGCGGCTTGATCCCTATGCAAGCCGAGACGCCTATCACTCGATCCAGCACGGCCGCGCTGAACATCGATGCGATGTCCGCCCATAGGACGGCCAAGCGTCGCCGAGAGGCGGAAGTTGGACAGCACAATGGAGCGAGTCAGGCAGAGCGTCGCCAGCATCAACTCAAAGCCGGCGGACGTCCGCGCTCGTCTCCGCGAGCAGAATCGGACTGGCGAGCTAATGCCAATTCCAGGATGGCACTGGACGGCCGACGATCGACTTGAGCGCGACTAGATCGCGCGCTTGGCCGCCGATCCGGACAGGCATGGCGACCGAACCCCAAGGACGCGTCCCCATCCGCGCGGTGCGATGCTGAGCAGATGGCCAGGAAGCGCCAGGCACTCCGATGCACTGCCCGCAACCACCGTGGCCTGCCGTGCGGCAATTTCTCGGTGCTCGGAATGCGCGTCTGCCGCATGCACGGCGGCGACTCGCCGCAGGCCCGCCACGCAGCGAGGCTCACACTGGCGCGAGACGGCGCCAGCCGCCTCCTAGCGTCCATGCATTACGACGACGGCAGACTGGTGATGGACGGCAGGATCGGTCCGCGCCGCGCCGATAGTTACGGCTACCTGACGCCGAACCGCCGAGAACGCTACCTTGCGGCCCGCACCGCGCTCCGCGAGGTCGGAGACCTTCGGTTCATAGCCTTTCGTTGAACCGCTGCTATAGAGAAGGCGCGCGCCAAGCGCTTACCGCAACTCGTGCCGCGCCGTGCGCTCGACTGCTTTCATCTGGCCGGCCAGCTCGTTCGGCTCGCGCGCGCTGACGATCGTCCCGCGCGGCACGCTGAAGACCGGGAACCCCCAGAACCGTCTGGTGGCCGGTCCCAACAGGATCACCCAATGAGTGAACACTGACCCGATGCGCTTGCACTCGTTCCGACGCTGCCGCATCCCGGCGGCCAACTCTCGCTCGGCCAGGCCGGACTCTAAGCCGTACCCGCTGTGCCGTGTCACCTGACCGCCAGGACGCGGGCGATGATGTCAGCGGCTCGGGGCACGTCAGCCTCGGTGCCGATCTGACCGCGCCAGGGCCAGAAGAACGCGCCCTCGTGAATGATGATCGTCTCGGTTAGAGCGCCGGCTTCCGGATTGCTGACCTTCATCCGCACCGGCCCGCTCAGCCGCTCGATGACCTTAGTCCGCAAGCCGCGTGCTTCCAGGCAGTCGGCGAGCTGCTCCGTCGCGTCGGTCGGGTATTCGTCGTGCACCATGGCGAACACTGTGCGGCGCGGACGTTACCGTTGGCAGTGTTGACCGCCTGCCGATCAACGCCTGTCAACACTCGCGAATGGTGCACGCGAATGGACTTCGGCGACCTGCTGTCGTCGCTCATGACCGAGCGCGGCCTCGGCGTGCGCGCCCTTGCCCGGCATGTGCCATGCGACCCGAGCCTGATATCCCGGCTGGCTTCAGGACAGCAGCGCCCGTCAGCCCAGATCGCTCGGCGGCTCGATGAGATCCTCTCGGCCAACGGCGAGCTGTCCTGCGTGGCCGCGATCGAGATGGCCATTCCTGCTGCTGTCCTGCAAGCTGAGCCCGGCCTGGCCGAGGAGCTGGCGGCGATCGAGGCAGCACGCCGCGCCGACGCGACCGATGTCGGCCGCGCTGCTGTCGAGCGGCTGGAAAAGGTCGCTGACGCGCTCGCGCTCGCGTACGCCTCGACCAGGCCGACTGACCTGCTCACCCGGACGCTGACCTATCTCGACTACACGACTTCCCTGCTCGATGGCCGCATGACGCTGTCAGAGCACCGTCGGCTGCTCGTGACGGCCGGGTGGCTATCGCTGCTCGCATCTACCAGCCTGACTGACCTCGGCCGCCTGGACGCGGCCGAGGCGCATCTGCGGACGGCTGCTCAGGTCGCCGTCGAAGCCGGGCATGCCGAGCTGCGGGCCTGGTGCCTCGAAACGACCGCGTGGCAGGCCCTGATCGGCCGCGACTACCGGGAGGCTGCCACGCTCGCCGCCGGCGCCCAGTCGCTCGCGCCCGGCGGCAGCAGCGCGATGGTTCAGTCGGCCGCGCAAGAGGGCCGAGCCTGGGCAAGGCTCGGCGCCAAGCGCGAGACGCTGGCCGCACTCGCGCGTGTTGAGACGCTGGTGTCGCCGATGGCCGCGCCTGAGCATCCCGAGCACCATTACCGGTACGACCCAAGCAAGGCTGAGGCGTACCTGGCTACAACGCTGGCATGGATCGCCGACCCGGCCGCCGAAGGCTACGCCCGCAACGTCCTGCACCGCATCGAGTCGGGCGCTGACGGCACCGTACGGCCCCGCCGCGCCGCGACCGCTCGACTAGACCTCGCGCTAGCGCTCACCACTGCCGGGCGCCCGGACGAGGCGGCCGGAACCGCGCAAGATGCGATCGCGTCAGGGCTGCTGGTCGCGTCGCACCTGTGGCGCGTCCGCGAAGTCATCAGCGCCGTGGCCGAGCACGACCCCGAGGCGGCCGTTTCACTCCGCGAGGCGCTAGCCGCAGCCAGGCCCGCACCACAGGCCATAGAAACGCGAAAGCCCCCGGCCGGCTGAGGCGAAGGGATTTCCGGTTGCGCTGGTCACGCGGATTAGAGGATAGCTCGCGGCTGCGCGTGCGGGTCGCGAGCGGTGACTTAGGGCCGCCACGGCCGTGCAAGGGCATGAGGCGGCCCGCTTGCTTGGGGGGCAAAAGCGCCGCGCTGGCAGGGCACACCCAGGGCACGGAACGGCGAGAAACATTGAGAATCAGCGGGAAGAGTTGGGACGTGTGTTCGCAGCTAGCAGCCGTTAAATCGAACATATGCGCAGGTCACAGACTCGCAGCTAGCGGTAGTTGACGAACTGCAGGGCAATGTCGAATTCCTTGCCTTTCAGCAGGGCGATCACGTCTTGCAACTCGTCCTTCTTCTTCGAAGACACCCGTAGTTCGTCGCCTTGAACCTGGGCGCGCACACCCTTGGGACCCTCGTCCCGGATGATCTTGGAGATCTTCCTCGCGTCGTCCTGTGAGATGCCCTCTTTCAGCGCAACGCTGATCTTGTACTCCTTGCCCGATGGCCTCGGGTCACCCGCGTCGAGCACCTTAAGCGACACCGAGCGCTTGACGAGCTTCTCCCTGAAAACATCGAGCACGGCCGTGGCGCGCGCCTCGCTGTTCGCCTTGATCTCGACAGCTTCCTTGCCGGACCAGGCGATCGAAGCGCCGACGCCGCGGAAGTCGAATCGGGTGCCGATCTCCTTGGCCGTCTGATTCAGCGCGTTGTCGACTTCGTCGCGGTTGAACTTCGACACAACGTCGAAGGAAGACTCTCCAGCCATGGCCCATATCCTAGGCGCCCGCGCCCGGTGCACATGCGCCTAGCGGACGAGATGCCCGCAGGCAGTCCGGCACGCCGAATCGATCCACCACCTGATCTGGACGGCCGCCTCGTCGGCGACAAGATGTCCTTCAGGCCGGGTCACCAGGGCGAACATGTCGAACACCCGGCCCAAGTACAGCCAGTCACCGGGCAGCGGCGAGCCAGGCGGCTGGTGGGGGGCGAGGCCGTCGAGGAACCCATCGGCGAAGCCGACCGGATAGCCGGATGCGAATCTCACCATGTTCGCCACGTCGGCGTACGGGCACCCGGAAAATCGGCGTACGGGCACCCGGAAGAGCTGAACTCCCAGTCGAGTACGGCAGCGATCCGCCAGCCATCCTGACCTGTCCGTTCCACCAGCAGGTTCTTGGGATTGAAGTCGGCGTGCACCAACTGGGCACTGGCATCGACCACGGCCAGCGCTTCGGCGTGCTCGGCGCACATCCCGGCCCAGGCCTTGCGGCTAGCGGAGTCGAGACGAGCCCGGGGGACGGCATCCATGCACGCCGCCGCGAACTCGGCGAGTTGCCGCGACCGCGGCTTGTGGCGGGTGACGCTGAGGGTCCGGTCAGCAAGGAAACCCGGCCGCTCGAACCTCACCTGGCCGATGCCGGCCGAAACGCGCCCGACCTCGGCGCCAAGCGCGCGCAGGGCTGCCGCGCTTATCTTGTCAAGCTCCGCTGCCAGCATCTGTCCGAGCCTAGGGAGCTTGACCAGTATCAGTCCGGCGGGCGATCCCTGGGCGGCCTGCCTGGCTTGCGCATCGCGCCCGCATGACCGGGCAGCCGACCGGCATCAGCCAGCGCACGCCGCAGCAGGAACTCGATCTGAGCATTCGTGCTGCGGAGCTCGTCACCCGCCCACCTGGCCAGGGCATCGTGAACAGCCGGGTCGAGGCGCAGCAGTATGCTTTTGCGCTCGCTCACCGTTACTGGTACAGCGAACCGGTGTTGACAACCTGCTGGGTCGCCTGCTCGCTGCACAATACGACGAGCAGGTTGGAGACCATGGCCGCTTTGCGCTCCTCATCCAGCTGGACGACACCCTCGTCCTCAAGCCGCTGCAACGCCAGCTGGACCATTCCGACCGCCCCTTCGACAATCTTCGTGCGCGCCCCCACCACGGCGTTTGCCTGCTGCTGGCGCAGCATCGCCTGCGCGATCTCCGGAGCGTACGACAACCTGGTCAGCCGTGACTCAATGATGTGCACGCCAGCTGACATCACTCGGTCAGCGATCTCCGCCGACAGCTGCCGCGTAATCTCCTCCGCGTTATCCCTGAGCGACAGCTGGCCGCTGCCGCGGCTGTCGTAGGCGTAGCTCGACGCGATGTGCCGGACCGCGGTCTCGGTCTGGATCGCGACGAACCTGGCGAAGTCGTCGACGCCATAGAGCGCCTTGGCGGTGTCCCGCACCTGCCAGACTACGACGGCCGCGATCTCGATGGGGTTGCCGTCGGCGTCGTTTACCTTAGCGATCGAGGTCTCATGGTTCCTGACCCTGACCGACACCGTCCTGCGGACGGTCAGCGGGTGGACGCAGTGCAACCCGGCAGCCCGGATAGTGCCCCGGTACCGGCCGAACAACTGCACCGCCCTCCCCTCCCCAACGACGACAGGCGTCAGGCCGCGGAACGCTAGCCCGGCCGCGACGAAGACGACGATGGCAACCCAGATCAGCGCAATCGAGGCAGCACCAAAGACCCGGTCGTTCGCGACCCAGATCAGCGCGATCGCGGCCAGCACCGCGATGACGCTGATCACGAGGATCGGGATACCTGGCGCGGATTTCGCGTCATACTCGGTGACCGGCCCGGCGGCCGGCCCATCGCCCTGAACTGATACTTGCGCGGCCATCCATGACCACCTCCGCTCGACGTCCTGATATCATCTATCATAATGATATCAATTTAGCAAGGGCGCCGGCCGGGCCAAGACCAGGCGAGCGAGGAAACGCGACCGCCGAAAATCAGGCAGGCCTCACGGCAGGTCAGGGTGATAATGCCGGTCTGAGTTCTGACAACATGGGTGCGGGAATCGACACCCGGTTTCCACCAGCAATTCCCGCATCCATGTGGCCGGCAGGCGCGGCGTCCCCGGCAGACATCTGGTCCTAGTCACAAGATCAGCTTCCCCGGCGGGACCGCGCACAGCCGATGTGATCCTCCGCGATCATGATCCAGACCGTGATCACGAAGCTTTACCCAGGTCATAGCCGGTGTGAGCCTCCGCGATCATGCCGCCGTCCATGATCGCGAAACCTGCCCTCGTGCCCGCCCGGTGTGCCCTCGTGACCACCCGACCCATCCACCGCTCGTCAACGCGCAGATCGATGGTATTCAGGCCTTCACGGCACATCTGGCACACACCGCATTCCAAGCACCCAAGCAGTCAACCCGCACCGAGTGCACCCCTGGGCTCAAGGTCCGGCAAGTGCTCAGTGCCAGGTCATCCGACGCGTGACAACCGAGCGAAACGCGCGGGCTGATCCGTTTCGGTAACGTGTTTCAATTCTGGAATGGAAAGCAGCGGACCCGGCTCCGAGCGCCCGGCGCGCGTCACGATCCGACAGGTCGCCGATCTGGCCGGGGTATCGATCGCAACGGTTTCCCGTGTCATGAACGGCCATGCCGACGTGGCCGAGTCCACCCGTGAGGCGGTACGGCGGGTGGTGCGCGAACACGGCTACCGCACGAGTCAGCGAGCCAGGCCAGGCGCCTCCACCGGCCTGGTCGGCGTCACGCTGCCGATGGTGCACTCTGGCTATTTCGCGACGATCCTGGCCGGGATCTCTGAGGCGCTCTACGAGCACGACATGCGCGTCGTGCTGTGCCCGACCAGGCACTCGCTGTCCCGCGAGACGTCGCTGCTCGATCACCTGACCGCCGGCGAGACCGATGGCGCGATCCTGGTGCTGCCTGAGGAGACCGGCCAGGACCTGCAGGCCCTGGTAGACCAGGGCTTTCCCTTCGTGGTGGTTGATCCGCTCACCGAGCTAACCGAGGGCATCCAGGTGGTCTGCGCGGCTCACTCGTCAGGCGCCAGCCAGGTCACCCGTCACCTGCTCGAACTTGGCCACCAGCGGATCGGCGTGCTCGCCGGGCCGCGCGGTTGGCTGGCAACCGAAGAACGGATGCGCGGCTACCGGGCCGCGATGGCCGAAGCGGCCCTGCTCCCAGACCCTGAACTGATCCATCACTCCCCGTTCCGGCTGGACGGCGGCAGGGACGGAGCAGACCGGTTGCTGGCGCTCGCCGATCCGCCAACCGCGATCTTCGCACTCAACGACAGCATGGCCGTCGGCGCGATCCAGGCCGCGTCGGCGCGCGGGATCGGTGTGCCTGCCGACTTGTCCATCGCCGGCTTCGACGACACCCTCGAAGCCGGGATCTGCGTGCCCGCGCTCACCACCGTGCGGCAGCCT
Source organism: Streptosporangiaceae bacterium (assembly GCA_035716545.1). GTDB lineage: Bacteria > Actinomycetota > Actinomycetes > Streptosporangiales > Streptosporangiaceae > Chersky-822. The sequence continues at coordinate 36,193 of DASTJM010000094.1, read as the reverse complement.
CTCGCCGAGCTTGGCCGCACCGCCGTCAGCGTGTTGCTGCGCCAGATCGAAAACCGCAGCTTCGAGCCGCTCCGGATGGAGCTGGCGACCAGCCTGGTGATCAGGGCCTCGACGGCACCGCCCCGGCGACCTCCCCGTCGGCATTGACCGAGCCGAACGCCGTTGTTACGGTCATTCCGAGAATCTTTCCGGAAAAAATCGTCCAGCGTTTCAGGAGGCGGCATTGTTAATCTTGGTTCATGGCACCGCCATCCGGCGGGCGCCAGCGTTACTGATCATTTCCGCGGCTCTCGCCGGAGGGTCTTTGCTCGGCGCGGCGAGCGCCTCGGCCAGCAGCACCCCGGCAGGCACGCACCGAGCCGCACCCTCACGAGCCGCTCAATCAGCAGCGGTCGGCCAAGCCGTCCAGCGCGGCATCACCTCAAGCACCCGGTTTTTCGTGCCGCCTCCTTCAACCGGCGCGCCGCAGCAGATCCTGCAGCTCGTCAAGCAGGGCGACCTGAAGGACGCCGCGCTGCTCACCAAGATGGAAACCATTCCGCGCGCGGTGTGGTTCACCAGCGGCACGCCAGCTCAAGTGCAGCAGCAAGTGCGGACAACCATGGCGCAGGCCACGCTCGAACGCGCGGTACCGACCTTGGTCGCTTATGACATCCCCGGCCGCGACTGCGCCCAGTTCTCCGCCGGGGGCGCTCTCGATCAAGCCGGCTATCAGGCCTGGATCAGCGCGCTCGCGGCTGGCATCGGCAACAGGAAAGCGATCGTGATCCTGGAGCCCGACGCCCTCGGAAACCTGCCATCCGATTGCCACCTGCCGACCTCGGTCTACCCGTTCACCGACGACGAGCGGATCGCCGAGCTCCAGTTCGCTGTCGGCGCGCTTGAGCAAGACCCCGGCGTCAGCGTCTACCTCGACGGCACGCACAGCGCCTGGCAGTCCGTCGGCACAATCACCCAGCGGCTGCTCGAGGCTGACGTCCAGGCAGCGCAGGGCTTTTTCCTTGACGTCTCGAATTACCAGCCGACCGCCGAACTGCTCGACTACGGCACCTGGATCTCGGACTGCATCGCGATGGTCACCGACTCATCCAACCCGTTCTTCAACAACCCGGCTGCCTGCGCGAGCCAGTACTTCCCGGCAACCCAAAGCGACTTCAGCACCTGGGGCCTGACCACCCAGTTCTACACGCAGAACATGGGCAACGCAGTCGCCACCACCCATTTCGTCATCGACACCAGCCGCAACGGCGACGGCCCGAACAACATGCAGAGCTTCGCAGCCGCCCCGTTCGATCAGCCAGCCAGCGTGATCGGCACGCTTGCGTCAGGCAACTGGTGCAACCCCCCGGACTCCGGCCTCGGCCTGCGACCGACCGCCGACACCAGCGTGCCGCTGCTCGACGCTTACCTGTGGGTCAAGACGCCTGGCCAGTCCGACGGTCAATGCGACCTGGTCAGCGGGGTCCGGGCCTGGGACTTCACCGACTTCACCCAGCCAGGCTGGCCAACCGACGCGGCCGGCCAGGGCCAGTTCGACCCGCTGTGGGGAATGGTAGACCCCGCGGCAGGTGACTGGTTCCCGCTGCAGGCGCTGCAGCTAGCCCAGCTAGCCAACCCGCCATTGCTGCACCCGTAACCCCGGCCAGACCAAGCGAGCTAGAGCTGCGGGGCCCGGCCCGGCCTTCCCGGGCCGGACCTCGCACGCGCCGCCGCATCCAGCCCTAATCCGGAGAGACTGCTGAAAGTGTCCATCCGGGCGGGCTGCACTCAGGTCACGGCAATCTCAGCGTCAGCGCTCGCCCCGCGCCTACCTCTCCGGGTGCCTCCGGCAGCGGCGTCAGCTGCCAGCCATGATCGCGGGCGGTTCCGAGCGCCCGCGGCCAGGATCGGGGAGGGTTTCACCGCTCCAGGCCAGGATCGGGGTAGGTTTCACCGCTCCAGGCCAGGATCGGGGAGGGTTTCACCGCTCCAGCGGGGCGAGTTTTCGTGTCCGGGACCATTTTCTCTCCTATGAGCGGTGAACTTTCCCCGCTGTGAAAAGGCTTCCCGCAAAGCACGATGAAGTCTCCACGATCATGCAATGCCGTTTGGCGGCCGTCGCGTAATAACCCGCAGATTAGCGATCTGGCCTCCCGGAATGTGATAGCGCCCCGGCGAACTGTCTGGCGGCTGGCCCGCCGATGGCCCATAGGTGGCGCTGGAGCGCCACGGATGTCCCAAAGGTGGGCCTCAGTACGAGACAAACCAGCGTGTTACTAATCTGCAAGCCCTAAACGGCATTGCGCGATCATGAAACCCGCGCCCCGGGCACGGCAACCGCGACCTCCCGACGCCCGGCCTCCCCAATTCAGCACCCTCTCCGGACAACATCAATGCGGGAATCGACACCCAAGTCATCCCATCAATTGCGCAATCCACGCTGCGAGCGAGCACCCCCCGGCACCGCGAACGCCCCGGCACCGCGAGCGCCCCGCCACCGCGAGCGCCCCGCCACCGCGAGCGCCCCGGCACCGCGAGCGCTCTGACTGCGCGGCGCCGCGGTTAGACATTGAAGCGGAACTCGACCACATCGCCGTCGCGCATGACGTAGTCCTTGCCCTCGATTCTCGCCTTCCCTGCCGAGCGAGCGGCGGCGACAGAGCCGGCCGCCATCAGGTCATCGAACGAGACGATCTCGGCCTTGATGAACCCGCGCTGGAAGTCGGTGTGAATGACCCCGGCCGCCTCTGGCGCTGTCGCCCCGGCCTTGATCGTCCAGGCCCGCGCCTCCTTCGGCCCAGCGGTCAGGAACGTGGCGAGCCCTAGCGAGGCGAACCCGGCCCGCGCCAGCTGGTCGAGCCCGGGTTCGCCAAGGCCAAGCTCGGCCAGGAGCCCGGCAGCCTCGTCGGGTGGCAGGTCGACCAGCTCAGCCTCGGTCTTGGCATCCAGGAACACCGACTCGGCCGGTGCCACCAGTTTCGCGAGCCGATCGCGCAGCCCGGCATCTGAAAGCTCGGCGTCGTCCAGATTGAACGCGTACACGAAGGGCTTAGCCGTCAGCAGCTGCAGTTCACGCAGCAACCTCAAATCGATTCCAGCGCCAGCGGCACCGGCGAACAAAGTGGTCCCGCCATTGAGCAGTTGCTGCGCTTCCGCCGCGGCACCGGCCACCGCCACCTTTTCACCATCTTTGGCGAATTTGGCTTCCTTGACCAAGCGCGGCATGGCCTTTTCCAGCGTCTGCAGATCAGCCAGCATCAGCTCAGTGGCGATCGTCTCGATGTCGCGTTCCGGTGACACGTCGCCGTCCACGTGGCTCACGTCCGGGTCGGTGAAGACCCGCACGACCTGGCAGATCGCGTCGGTCTCGCGAATGTGCGCGAGGAACTGGTTGCCCAGCCCCTGCCCGGCCGACGCCCCGCGCACCAGCCCGGCGATGTCCACGAATCGCACCGTCGCCGGGACGATTTTCGCCGAGTCATACAAACTTGCCAGTCTCGCCAGTCGCGGGTCGGGGATGCCGACGACCCCGACGTTGGGCTCGATCGTGGCGAACGGATAGTTGGACGCCAGCACGCCCGCCCGGGTCAGCGCATTGAACAGCGTGGACTTGCCAACATTCGGCAGCCCGACGATCCCGATCTCAAGACTCACCCGCGCGAGTTTACTGCGGCCCAGCGGGGCTGACATCCCCGAGGCAAGCGGGGCCAGCAACGCTGTCAGACCGGCCTGGGATCATGGCTGCTCGTGACTTCGATCCTGTTGCTGGTTGGTTTGCTCGTCGGGACCGGCCTTGGCGCCGTGATCGGCTACCTCTATGCCCGCGGCCGGGCGGCAGCCGCGACCTCCGACCTCGTGGCGCAGGCCAGGGCGGCCGACGAGCGGGCAAAGGCGGCGACCGACCGGGCGGCGCTCGTGGATCAGGCGGCGTCCGAGCGCGCGGAACTGATCGACGGGTACCTGGCTGAGCGGTTCCAGGCACTGTCGGCGCAGGCGCTCGACCAGAGTCAGCAGCGGCTGATGGAATTCAGCGAGATCCGGCTCAGGGCGGCCAACCTGTCGGCGGCAAGCGAGCTCGACTCCCGCCGCAACGCGGTCGAGCAGCTGGTCGAGCCGCTGAAGCTGACTCTGGCCCGGGTCGAGGCCCAGCTACGCGAGGCCGAGGTGGCGCGGCAGAGCTCGCACGCGGCTCTCGCCGAGCAGGTGAAGTTCGCCATGCAGACCTCCGATCAGCTCCGGCTGCAGACGCAGGCCCTGGTCACCGCCCTGCGCCGCCCTGAAGCACGCGGCCGGTGGGGCGAGATGCAGCTGCGCCGGGTGGTGGAACTCGCCGGAATGAGCGCGCGCTGCGACTTCGACGAGCAGGTCATCGCCCGGGACCGAAGGCATGACGAAATTCCGGGGAGAACGATTCGCCCGGACCTGGTCGTGCGGCTTGCAGGTGGCAAGAACATCGTGGTGGACTCCAAGGTCTCGCTCGCGGCCTATCTGGAAGCGGCAGAAGCTGCCGGCGATGACGTACGACAGGCCCGGCTCGACGCTCATGCCCGGCACCTGAAGGATCATGTCGACGAGCTGGCAGCCAAGAGCTACTGGGCGGCGCTGAGCCCGGCACCGGAGTTCGTGGTGATGTTCATTCCGGGTGAGGCGTTCCTGGCTCCTGCCTTGGAGCGCGACGCCGGCATGCTTGAGTACGCGATGGCCCGCAAGGTCCACATCGCGACGCCGACCACGCTGATCAGCATGCTGCGCACGGCACAGTACGCCTGGCAGCAGGCGGCGCTGTCGGAGAACGCCCGCGCGGTGTTCGACCTTGGCCGGGAGCTGTACGACCGGCTGCACGGGCTCGGCGGGCACGTCGACGCGGTCGGCAAGGCGCTGACCAACGCGGTCAGCGCCTACAACCGGGCGGTCGGGTCCCTGGAAAGCCGGGTGCTGGTGACCGCGCGCAAGCTCAACCAGCTGGGGGTGACCGACGCTCAGCTTGAGGAGATCAAGCCGGTCGAGGCCGCGGTGAGGTCGCTGTCAGCCCCTGAACTGAGCTAGCTGCCGTGCCACGAACCGGCCGCTACCGCGACATCCCGCCGCTACCGCTACAAACCTCGCCGCCCGGCGGGTAACGGCTTGCGGAGGCCATGCGGGAGCGCGAAGGCCAGCGTCTCGTGCACAGCCTCGGTCTCCTCGACGGTGTCGAAACCGGCCTCGGCGAGCATTACGAGCACTTGGTCGACCAGGTCTTCAGGAACTGACGCGCCGCTGGTCACGCCGACGGTCGTCGCCGACTCGATCCAGGCCATGTCGATACCGCTGGCGTCGTCCACGAGATACGCGGCGGGGGCGCCGGCTTCGTGCGCGACCTCGACGAGGCGAACTGAGTTAGAGGAGTTGGCCGAGCCGACCACGATCACGACATCGGACTTGCCGGCGATCTGCTTGATCGCCGCCTGCCGGTTCTGGGTCGCGTAGCAGATATCGTCGCTCGGCGGATCGATCAGAAGCGGGAACCGCTTCCGCAACGCCGCCACGGTCTCGTTCGTCTCATCGACCGACAGCGTGGTCTGCGACAGCCAGGCGACCTTGGCCGGGTCCTTGACCTCGATCTTCGCCGCGTCCTCCGGTCCGTCAACGAGCCGGATGTTGGCCGGTGCCTCTCCGGTCGTGCCGATCACTTCCTCGTGGCCTTCGTGGCCGATCAGCAAGATCTCGTAGTCCTGGGCGGCGAACCGGCGGGCCTCGTTGTGGACCTTGGTCACCAGCGGGCAGGTCGCGTCAATGGTCCGCAGCTTGCGGTCCTTGGCCTCTGTGTGCACCCCCGGCGCGACCCCGTGCGCCGAGAACACGACCACGGCCCCCTCGGGCACTTCGTCGGTCTCCTCGACGAAGACGGCGCCTTGCTTCTCCAGGGTCGCCACGACGTGCGTGTTGTGCACGATCTGCTTGCGGACGTAGACCGGAGCGCCGAACCGCTCAAGCGCGTGCTCGACAGTCTGCACGGCCCTGTCGACGCCGGCACAGTAACCGCGTGGCTTCGCGAGCAGGACTCTCCTGGTTGGCTTGGACATGTCATCCATGGTAGGTGAAACCACAGCTGCCCCGATGGGCCGCGTCGTTGTGACGTTGCCGGGCCTTTCCGTGCCTGCTCAGGACTTTGACTACGCCGTCAATGTCCCATGGCCGCGGGAGCCCCATGAGCACGGGAGCCCCCATGGCCGGGAAGCCCCCATGGGCGCGGGATCGCGCCGCAGGCACGGCGATCGCGGAGAGACTTGCGCATCAGCCGGGAGCGTTGTCGCATCCCGGGTTGACCGTCGTGCCGGGCTGTTGCGGGATCGCACCACCTCCTGCCAGCCAGCGACCGGGCCGGGCATTTGCGCCAGGCCCTGGCACGTCCAGTCGCGTAGCTGGATGGTTACGTTGCGGCACGCCGGCGATGAAGGGCCGCTAGCGGTGCTTTATGCGGCACCATGGCAGATGGCGGGACTCATCAGCTACGAGTGCGGTTACTTCAGTACGATTCGCCGCGGGGTCCGTCTTAGGAGGCGATGACGGTGGGGTTGCCCGAATCAGGAGTACAGCTCAGCTTTGCACCACTACGCGCGTTGCGCGCTCTTTTCTCGGGCGTCGGGCAGCTGCTTCTGGCTGCGGAAAAGCTGAAGGCCGAGGACGCCGAGCGCGACGCCGAGGCACGCGACGACCAGCAGCATCCACTCAGGCCATGGGATCCCTACCAGCCAAGATCGGTTCGGATTATCCCGAAAGCCGCCGATCTGGCTCCGCTTGCCGGTGAATTCTCGGACGAGGCAAGTATCGTCGCGGCGGGTGCCAAGCCTGGTCACGGGGCTAAGGCCGGTTCTAAGGAGCAGTCCGGCGGGGCGAAGGGGCCTGGCAGGACGAAGGGAAGTGGCGGGGCTAAGGCGGCCGGCGGCGGGGCGAACGCCGGGAGTGGCGGCAGCGGGCGCAACGGCCGAAAGCCGGGTGCCAGCCAGGCACAGCAGTCTCATTTCCGCTCGCTCGACCTGACCGGCAACGTGCGGGTGCTTTCAGCCAGCGACCTGGCTGACCTGGAGGAGGATGCGATCGCGCGAAACGGATCCGTGGCGGCTCCGGACACCGCCACGCGCAGCAGCGGACCGGTAGCCTCGCCGGCCGCATCAGCGGTATCGCCAGTCGGGCATGCCGCCTGGGCCACCGAGACGACTGGGACGACCGAGGCGACTGGGACGCCAGCCGATACGCCTGCTCCGCCGGCCGTGGCAGGTACCGAGTGGCCATATGGCCTGCCGGCTAGCGAACCGCTGACCACGACGACGCCTGGCGCCGACGACTATACTTCCAGGGCATCGCGTGAACTGCCGATCGACGGCTATGACGGGCTGTCGCTGCCGTCGTTGCGAGCCAGGCTGCGCAACCTCGATGTTCCGCAGCTCAGGCAGCTAATTCTGTACGAGATCTCGCACGCTTACCGGCCCGACGTGGTGTCGATGTTCGAGCGCAGGATCGCCAGGCTCGAAAGCAGCGACAGCTGACCCATGCCCCTTCAGACCAGCGCCGAGTCACCGATTCCTGTTCGCACGGCTCTGCGGCTTGTAGGCGACTGGATTGGCCGGCTCGGCCGGGTTTGGGTCGAGGGCCAGATAGCCGAGCTGAACAAGCGCGGCAACGCGGTCTTCCTGACGCTGCGCGACCCGGTCGCGGCCGCTTCAGTCCGGGTAGTGTGCCCGCGCCCGGTCTTCGAGAGCGCCGAGCCAGCAGCGGTCAACGGCGCCAGGGTCGTCGTGTGGGTCAAGCCGGACTTCAGCATGGCCAGAGGCTCGTTCTCGCTGAGCGCCATCGAATTGCGTGCGGTCGGCATCGGTGAACTGCTTGCCAGGCTCGAACGGCTCAAGCGGGCACTCGCGGCTGAAGGCATCTTCGCGCCGGAGCGTAAACGCCGCCTGCCATTCTTGCCGGGCAAAGTCGGCCTCATCTGCGGCAGGGATTCGGCGGCGCAGCGAGACGTACTCCAGAACGCGGCCCGCAGGTGGCCAGCCGTGCGATTCCGGATCGAGCAGGTCGCCGTGCAAGGTCCGTTCGCGGTCGAGGAAGTCACAGCCGCGCTGCACATACTTGACGCCGACCAGTCAGTGGACGTCATCATCATCGCGCGCGGCGGCGGCTCCGTTGAGGACCTGCTGCCGTTTTCCGATGAAAGCCTTGTGCGGGCCGTTGCGGCCTGCCGCACTCCCATCGTGAGCGCGATAGGCCACGAGCAGGATGTACCGCTGCTCGACCTCGTCGCTGACGTCAGGGCGTCAACGCCGACGGATGCCGCCAGGCGTGTTGTTCCCGACATCGCCGAGCAGCTCACGGTCATCGCCGAGCTCAGATCACGGGCCCGGCGACAGCTCACCGGCCGGATTGACCGCGAGAGTACCTGGCTAACCGCGATCAGGTCGAGGCCAGCGCTCGCCAGTCCGGCGGCCGAGGTCAACCGCAGGCACGAGCAGGTACTGGCGCTGGCGGAGCGGGCCCGGCGCAGCCTCGCAACCAGCCTTGACCGCGCCGACGCGGACCTGGTCCATACCAGGGCGCGGCTTATAACCCTGTCGCCAGCCGCGACCTTGCGACGAGGCTACGCCATCGTCCAGCGCGGCGATGCCGCGGTCGTGCGGGCCGCGAGCGACGTTTCCTCAGGCGAGACTCTTCAGATCCGCCTGGCCGATGACCAGCTGACCGTCACGGTAAGTAGTTAATCAGTTACCCTTCCGGCTGCTTACCCTAGTGCGCGATATTGCTCACACTGCGTGGCGTTTTCCAGCGCTTGGTCATGACGAAAACTAAGCTGTCATCCAAGGAACTCCGAATGGCGGTTATCCGCGGCCGGGTCTTCGAGCGTCTTAGCCGGGGAGGGCAACGCTGACCTTGTCCGGAAGCCTCGTGGTTTCCGGATGCGAGCCCGTGTTGATACGTGGTAAGCAACGTCAAATCAGGGAGGACACGTCGTGCTTGTGCAGCCGGCCTCTGCCGATCGTCGGTCCTCGGCTGGTACGGCAAATCAAGACGACATTCCCACCGAGGTGATCGCGGCAATCACCACCTCCGAGCCGCCCAAGTCCTTTGAGCCGCCCGAGTCCCTCGAGCCGCTCAAGTCGCCGGAGTCGCCCGGACGCCCGGCCGAGGGCGGGCCGGCTAAAAAGGCGTTCCGCGCGCCGGGCCTTGATGGCGTCCGCGCGCTCGCGGTGCTCGCCGTACTGGGGTTTCATGAGAGCTGGTCGTGGCTGCACGGCGGGTTCCTCGGCGTCGACATCTTCTTCGTGCTGAGCGGATTCCTGATCACCGACCTCCTTGCGGCTAAGTTCGCCCGGGACGGCAATGTCGGGCTGAGCAACTTCTGGCAGCGCCGGGCCAGGCGCCTGCTGCCGGCACTCGGCGTGGTACTGCTCACCGTGACCGCCGCTGTCACATTGCTCGAACCAAGTCAGCGAGGGACCCTGCGGCCCGCTCTCCTAGGCGCCGTCACCTACACGAGCAACTGGTGGCAGGCATTCGCGCACCAGTCGTATTTTTCCCTCTACGGCCCGCCGCCTGTGTTCCAGCACCTGTGGTCGCTAGCGGTGGAGGAGCAGTTCTACCTGATCTGGCCGCTGATTATCGCCGTCGTCTTGCTGCTGGTGCGGCATCGGATCGTCCGGGCGCTGATCGCCTGGGCAGCCGCGCTGGGCTCGGCACTCGCCATGTGGGCGATCTACCAGCCGGGCGCGGACCCATCGCTCGTCTACTACGCGACGTTCACCCACGCCAGCGGGCTGCTGATCGGCGCGGCGCTGGCTTTGACCTGGCCGCTCGCGAAGGTCGCCGCGACAGCGGGCAAGTCACGGGCCGCATTCGACGTCGCCGGGGCGATCGGCCTTGCCGTGCTCGCCTGGTCAATGTGGCACTTCTCTGGCGGCGATCCTTTCATGTACCCATATGGCCTGGTGATCGCGGGCGTTGCCGCGGGGTGCCTGGTCCTGGCAGCGACATCACCCGGGCGGCTAGCCGCCGTTTTCTCGCGGGCACCGCTGCGCTGGCTGGGCGTCCGCTCCTATGGCATCTACCTGTGGCACTGGCCGGTCATCGCGATTACCGTCGGCATGAACCCGCGCTGGGCTAGCGCCTTCGGCGCACGTGCTATAGACGCGGTGCTCCCGATCGGGCTGGCAGCCGCCTCCTGGCGCTGGCTTGAAGAACCAATATTGCGGAATGGGTTGCGCTCCGAACTCAGGCGACGGACCCGGCTGCTGCGCGAAGTAGCCAGGACCGTGCTGAAGGCCCCTGCCGCCGCGGCGATGCCGATCTTCAGCGCGGTAGCGCTGCTCGCCGTCGCCGGCACCGCTGGCTATGGCCTGCTGCACCCCAAGACGGGGCCAACGCTCCAGGACCAGATCGCGAGTGCCTCGACCATCACATCGGCAACGCAGTTGCCGGATCCTTCGGCCACCCAGACCACGGGTCAGCCGAATCCGTCGTGGATCAAGGCAGACGGCTCTGGGCCCTACCGGCCCGGCACCCGCGCTCACCAGGCGAGGTTCGGGCATTTCTTCGGCTCGAAGGTGATAGCGATCGGCGATTCTGTGATGCTGGCCTCGGCGTCCGAACTGGCCGGGGCGATGCCTGGCATCTATATCGACGCCCAGGTCAGCCGGGCGATGATCGCGGGAGTCGTGCTAGTACAGGACCTGGCCGCCAGCAAGCGGCTACGTCAGGTGCTCGTGGTGGGCCTCGGCACCAACGGCCCCATCACCTTGGATCAGATCAGCCAGCTCAGGGCGGCGATCGGACCGAGCCGCTGGCTGCTCCTGGTCAACACGTTCGTGCCGCGTTCATGGGAGAGCGAGGTCAATACGACCATCAAGGCCGCTGCGCGCCGCTATCCCAACGTGCTGATGATCAACTGGCACAACGCGATCGAGCATCACACCAACTTGCTGTGGAGTGACGGGATTCACCCGATGCCTATCGGCGGCAAGTACTACGCCAAGGTAGTCAAGGCCGTAGTGCTCAGGGCACTGAGGCACCGGCCGCCCAGACCATATCGCGCGCGCCAGGTACCCGGGCAGTCGAGCGGGTTCCAGTTGCACGCGGGCTAGGCTTGATCATTGTGACCGAGAACCGTGAGCCGCCGGCGCGGCTCGGATACGAGCAAGCGCGAGATCAGCTCGTGGATCTGGTGAAGCGGCTCGAAGCGGGCGGGCTCACGCTTGAGCAATCGCTTGAGCTGTGGGAGCAAGGCGAGCACCTGGCCACCGTGTGCGAGGAGTGGCTGGAAGGAGCGCGAGCCCGACTGGCCTCGGCTATGGGCAAGCAGGCGGGAGACGCAGGCGGCACGTCTGCCGACGATGCGGCACGACCGTTCTGAGCCTGCGAAACCGAGGCTGGTTCACGCCGGGCAGGTGCGCCACGATGATCATCAGCACGTGACAGGAGGTGAAGCGTCGGCTCCCTCCGGCCAGCCGGAATGAACGAGCCACGCGATCATGATGACCGATGACCCGACGCCCCACTCGACCCTTGCCGGAGGCCATCTCGCGCGCCGTCGGAACACCAAGCTGACCCCGGTAGACGCCGAACCCAGCGCCCCGGATCGCAACCTCGCGCTTGAGCTAGCCCGGGTGACCGAGGCAGCCGCGCTCGCGGCCGGGCGCTGGGTCGGCCGTGGCGACAAGAACGGCGCGGACGGGGCTGCGGTCAGCGCCATGCGGCAGCTCATCAGCACGGTCTCGATGAACGGCGTCGTCGTGATCGGCGAGGGCGAGAAGGATCACGCGCCGATGCTGTTCAACGGGGAACACGTCGGTGACGGCACGGGTCCCGAATGCGACGTGGCTGTCGACCCGATCGACGGCACGAGGCTGACCGCCAACGGCATGCCCAACGCTATTTCGGTGATTGCCGTCAGCCCGCGCGGGTCCATGTATGACCCGACCGCTGTGTTCTACATGTCCAAGCTTGTCACCGGCCCCGAAGCGGCCGAGCTCGTCGACATCGACGCGCCGGCGGCTGCCAACATCGACGCGGTGGCGCGGGCCAAGCACTGCGCACCGCACGACGTCACCGTCGTGCTACTCGACCGGGAGAGGCACTCGGCGCTGGTCGATGAGGTCCGTGCGACCGGTGCGCGGATCAAGCTGATCACCGACGGCGATGTCGCTGGCGCGATCCTGGCGGCTGGCGAGGGCACTGGCGTCGATCTGCTGCTGGGTACCGGGGGCACGCCGGAGGGAATCATCGCCGCCTGCGCCATCAAGTGCCTGGGCGGTGTCATCCTTGGCAAGCTGACGCCGCGCGACGACGACGAGCGGAACCGGGCACTGGACGCGGGTCACGATCTGGACCGGGTGCTGACCACCGATGACCTTGTCACTTCCGATGACGCGTTCTTCGCCGCGACCGGCATCACGGACGGCGAACTGCTCAAGGGAGTGAGGTACCGCTCGGGCGGTGCGGCCACGCACACCCTCGTCATGCGCGCCAGATCGGGCACGATCCGCAACATCCACAGCGAACACGCGCTCTGGAAGGTGTCCCGCTACTCGGTGGTCCCGTACTGAGTCTCGTACTGAGATCTCGCATCGACGACCAGCGCCGGCGGTCAGCGTCGTCGCAGCCCGGCTCGCCAGCGCGGGGGCCGGGCTGTCGTGGCCCTGACCGCACCGCCCAGCGTCATCGTCCTGATCTCTATGACCCCTTTTGGCGGCGCCTGCGCGCCTGCCTTCTGGCGTCCGCGCACGCTCCGGACCCCCAGCACCGACCGGCCTCCCATCTCGACCGCGATCTCGGGAGGGACGATGAGCCTGACCTGACCCGCTATGGCCGTCGCGTAGATCGTCACGCGCTGGCTCTGCAAGATCGCCTGGCGCAGGTCGAGCACGACGTCGCCAAAGAACGCCGTGACGGGGAACGAGCTCGGCACCACCCACCGGCCCTGGCGTCTTTCACGCGCGAACAGGGCAGTCACCGACCGCCGCGGGTAGAGCTGGATCGGCTGTCCGGATGGCAGCGTGAGGTCGGATGTCAGCCTGACAAGCTCGCCCAGGGTGCGAGCGGCCAGCGCGCGCTCCGACCTCTCCGCGTGTTCCGAGAGGGTGAGCCGCCCGTCGCCTGCCGCTTCGCTCAGCAAGCTGATCACGAGCTCGCGGTCAACATCTGATGCCCGCAGGTCATGCGGGCCTGGCCGGGAGCTCACATGCTGAAGATACCGGACGGCCAGCCCGGCAGCACCGACGGAAGCCGCTTCGGCTTCTACTGCCAGCTCTTGCCGAAGTCCTCCGTGGCCAGCTCGACGACGTTACCCTTCGCGGTCGCGTAGAAGAGCTGGCCCAGACCGTTTCCCCAGGCCACGAGCCCGGGCGCGCCGACGGCTTGGTTTTGGGCCGGGTCCCACCAGACACCCCACTTGCCGGTGGCTGCATCGAAGCGCCTGACCTGAACTCGGCCACCCTCACCCAGGCCGGCGATCACGATGCTGCCATTGGTCCAGCGCGCGGCGGTCACGCTGCCGCTTATCGTCCCGCCGAGGTCGCCTTTCGCAGGCTTCGGTGGCACTGCTTTCACCCCAAATGCTTTTTCCATTGCGGCGACTGTCGCGAACCTGGCCAGGTCACGATCGATGGCGCCCGATGTTGAGTACTGGTGAATGGTCCAGCGCTTCCACGGAGCTGGCACTACCGGCTTGCCTGGCGGGCTCGACGGGTCGGAGATCCAGAGAGGATATCCGCCGAGCTTGGCCGTATTGCCTGCCTCGGCAAAGGAAATGAACGTATACAGAATCGGCGTACGGTGGAAGGTCTTCTTGAGGTTCGCCATGACCGCGCCCGCCCAGGAGCTGACCCGAGCCGGCTGAAGGCCGTCGGTGACTTCGAGGTCGAGCATGATCCCGTCGGTGTCGGCCAGCCCCAGGGTCTTCATCTCAGTCTGGAAGAAGCTGACGGTCTCGGTGGCGCTGACGGACGGATGGCCGAACAGGTACGCGATCCGGCCGAGCTTCTGCTTCGCTACGAAGGCCCAGTCCGCCGCCGCGTCCGGGTTCACGTACCGCACGTTGCCTGGCTGCAACTCGGTGACTTTCACCGCCGCCCATTTGATCGCGCCGGCCTCCCTTGACCACATGGCGGGCGCACCCTGGAAGCTCGACACGTCGACGCCATGGATCGTATTCGGTACCGCCGCGGGGGCGGCAGTGCCCTCGGTCTGATCGGTTGCCATGCTCCGAACAATACCCGGACAGAATTTGTTCATCCTTAAGATGCGAAATCTTTTAAATCACGAATTACATCCTTACCGCTTCATCACGGCACGGGCAGCCCCGTAACGGCTTGGAGCCTACGGGCGGAGATCGCCGCCTAGGGCGACGCGCAGGAGGTTCTCAGCGGCGTCGGCGGCTGCCCTCGCGGTGAGGGCATGCGTGTGCGCGCGGTCAAGCTCGTCGAGCCCGATGCAGTCGAATGCGACTCGCGCGTCGTGCGCGGCCTGCTGCAATTGCCTGGCTGCCTCGCTCAGGTCGATCCCGTTGAGGCCAATGACGTCATTGACGCCGCCTAGGCCACCTACTCTGCCGGCGCCATTGACCCTATTGACGCCGCCATCAAACATGCTGCTCATTCCGCGACTCCTTATCCGCCAGTGCCGCTTGTTTACGAGTGCCCGGATACTGCTCCGGCCCGCATATACCCAGCGGAATGCATCACATGCATCATCGCGGGCAAGCTAGCTAGCCGCGTCGGCCGTGGCCGCCAGAGCGGCGATCTGCGCATGGGTGGCGAACCATGGCCGCCCCCGCTCGCGCATCGCATCGATCAGCCGTCCGAGCATCAGCGCCAGGTACCCGCGCCCGATGGCTTCGGGATGCATGGTGTAGGTCACCACGCGCCGATCGGCCCGTGCCGACTCGTATTCGTCCAGCCAGATTCGCATCACCGCTGCCGGATCGGCGAGCAGGCCGCCCGTATAGGCCGTCCAGCCGAAGTACGGCCAGTCGCAGATGCTCCAGTGCCCGGGCAGCTCAAGCAGCGGCGCCGAGCCGCTGCCACCGCCGCTGCTGATCCAATAAGGCCGGTCATCGGCCATCAGGCTGCTCTCGTACGTGAACCCGTACTCACCCAGCATGGACAGCGTTTCCGGCGACAGTTCCCAGCCAGGCGACCGGTAGCCCAGCGGGGTCACGCCATGCCTGGCGAACGCCGCCAGGCCCTGCTCGAGTTCCGCCCGTTGCCCGTCTGCATCGAGGCGGTCGGTGCTCAGGTGCAGGTACCCGTGGTGCGCCACCTCGTGCCCGCGCTCCAGGATCGCCGGCATCACCCGCGGGAAATGGTCGACCGTGTGCCCGGGGATATAGAAAGTAGCCGGGATCTCGCGCGATGCCAGCAGGTCGAGCACCCGCCCGAGCCCGCGCGACGGCCCGAACTGCCCCATCGACAGCATGCTCAGCCGCCGCTCGTACTCTGGCCCCTCCCCCAGCCACGGCGCCTCGCCGTCCACATCGAACGTCAGCGCCACGGCAACGTCAGCGTCACCGGGCCAAGCAGGGAATTGCGCCAGTCTGTTCTCCATGGTCCGATCCTGCCAGCCCGCGGGACACCACAGCCACAGAACTACGATGAGCCTGAAGCCACGAAAGAAAGACCGAGGACCGGACAACGATGCCCGAATTCAGCTACACCGACCTGCTGCCGCTTGGCGAGGACACCACGGAGTACCGCCTGCTGAGCAACGAGGGAGTCAGCACGCGCGCTGCTTTCGGCCGGGAGTTCTTGCAAGTCGAGCCCGAGGCACTGACCATGCTGGCCGCGGCGGCCATGCGGGACATCGCCCATCTCCTCCGGCCGGCCCATCTCAGGCAGCTGAGATCCATCCTGGACGACCCGCAGTCCTCGCCCAACGACAAGTTCGTGGCCAGCGACCTGCTCAAGAACGCGTGCATCGCGGCCGGCGGCGTACTGCCGATGTGCCAGGACACCGGCACGGCGATCGTGATGGGCAAGCGCGGCCAGGACGTGCTCACCGATGGCCGGGACGAGGAGCACATCGCCAGGGGCGTGTTCGACGCCTACACCAAGCTGAACCTGCGCTACTCCCAGCTCGCCCCGCTCACCATGTGGGAAGAGCGCAACACGGGCACGAACCTGCCCGCGCAGATCGAGCTGTACGCCACCAGCGGCAGCGCGTACAAGTTCCTTTTCATGGCCAAGGGCGGCGGCTCGGCGAACAAGTCCTACCTGTATCAGGAGAGCAAGGCCGTGCTCAATCCGCAGCGGATGGCCGCCTTTCTCGAATCCAAGCTCAGGTCGCTCGGAACCGCGGCGTGCCCGCCCTATCACCTGGCGATCGTCGTCGGCGGCACGAGCGCCGAGTACGCGCTCAAGACTGCCAAGTACGCCTCGGCCAAATATCTCGACTCGCTGCCCACCGCGGGCTCCGCGGGCGCGCACGGGTTCCGCGAGGTCGAGCTCGAGCGGACCGTGCTTGAGATCACCAGGCACATCGGCATCGGCGCCCAGTTCGGCGGCAAGTACTTCTGCCACGACGTGCGGGTAATCAGGCTGCCCAGGCACGGCGCGTCCTGCCCGGTCGCCATCGCGGTGTCCTGCTCAGCTGACCGCCAGGCGCTCGGGAAGATCACTCGCGAAGGCATCTTCCTTGAGCGGCTCGAGACCGACCCGGCCCGGTACCTGCCGGACACCGACACCGCTGAGCTGGACGGCGACGTGGTGCGGATCGACTTGTCCCGGCCGATGACGCAGATCAGGGCCGAGCTGGCGCGGTACCCGATCAAGACCAGGCTCTCGTTGAGCGGCCCGCTGGTCGTCGCCCGTGACATCGCGCACGCGAAGATCGCCGAGCGGCTGGCCGCCGGCGAGCCGATGCCCGCCTACCTGCGCGACCACGCTGTCTACTACGCCGGCCCGGCCAAGACCCCCGAGGGCTACGCCTCGGGGTCGTTCGGCCCGACTACCGCTGGCCGCATGGACAGTTACGTAGATAGCTTCCAGGCTGCGGGAGGTTCCCTGGTCATGCTTGCCAAGGGGAACCGGTCTGCCGCCGTCACTGCTGCCTGCAAGCGGCATGGCGGTTTTTACCTCGGCTCCATTGGCGGCGCGGCGGCGAAGCTGGCGAAGGAAAGCATCACCAAGGTGGAGGTGCTGGAGTACCCGGAACTAGGGATGGAAGCGGTCTGGAAGATCGAGGTGCGCGACTTCCCGGCATTCATCGTCGTCGACGACAAGGGCAATGACTTCTTCGCCGACGTGACGGCGCCGAAGCAGCCGGTGCTGTCAATTGGCCGGGCGCCCGCCTGATTACACGGCTGAATTCACACGAAGCTCTCAGAAATCTGTAAGCGCCCGGGCGTAGGTTGCACCCTATGCACTCTGCCTTGGGTGCCGGCCATCTCGTGGCCGGCCGCTACCGGCTGATCGATGAGCTGGGCCGTGGCGCGATGGGTATCGTCTGGCGGGGCCGCGACGAGCTTCTCGACCGAGACGTCGCGATCAAGCAGATCGTCGGCGCGCCGACGGCGACGGCCACCCAGGCGCGGGTGTCCTTTCAGCGCACGCTCCGCGAGGCCAGGACGGCCGCGCGGCTGAGCCATCCTGGCGTCGTCACCGTTTTTGACGTGGTTGAGGAGGACGGCTCGCCCTGGATCATCATGGAGCTTGTCCGAGCCCGGCCGCTCGATCAGGTTGTCGCCGAAGACGGGCCGCTGCCGCCAGCTCGCGCCGCCCAGCTGGGACTTGGCCTGCTCGACGCGCTGACGACGGCGCACCAGGCCGGCGTACTGCACCGGGATGTCAAGCCGAGCAACGTGCTGATCAGCCCGAACGGCAAGGCAATCCTGACCGATTTCGGGATCGCCACGATCCAGGGCGACCCTGGCCTGACCCAGGCCGGCATGGTCGTCGGCACGCCTGGCTTCTCGCCGCCTGAGCGAGTGCGGGGCGCGCCCGCGACCACGGCATCTGACCTGTGGTCGCTTGGCGCCACGCTCTACGCGGCGGTCGAAGGGCGCGGCCCGTTCGACCGGGCCGGCGGCTCGGCCGCCATCATCGCGAGCATCGCCACCGAGCCTGCCCCGAGGGCGCCGTCAGCCGGCCCGCTCGGCCAGGTGATCGAGGCCCTGCTGCGCGCCGATCCCGCCGAGCGGCCCGACTCCCCGGCGACCGCCCGGATGCTCACTCAGGCATGGAAATCCGCCCGCTCGACATGCCGCGAGAGCATTCTGGCCAGCCAGTTGCCGGCCGGCCTGGCTTCGGACGCCCGGAAGGTGCAGGCGCCGGCGGCCAGCCTCGAGGCGACCACGGCGACCCAGGTCGTGGCGGTGCCGCCGGACCTGGAGTCCTCCGTCTCGGCCGACCGTGAGTTCAGCCTCGCCGGCGCGCAATCAGGCGAGCCTGGACCGGTAAGCGGACTGCTGCCGCACGCCGCTGAGGGCGCGGCGCCCGCCGGCGTGACCTCCGCCGGGTCGCTGGCAGCTACCGGCGTGGTGCCCGACCTCATGGCGACGCCGAACTTCGCTGACCTGAAGATGCCAGCGGCAACCATGATGGCCGATGCGCCCGCGAGCACCGGCAACATCGGGCCGGCGACGCCGGAGACCCCGCTAGGCCCGTGCACCATGCCGGACGCCACGCCGGACACCATGCCGGGCACCATGCCGGCCCGTCGCCGGCGCGGAGCGGGCGCCATCATCAGCTCACGCATCATCCGCTCGCGCCGCGTCGTGCTGTTCGCCGCCCCGGTACTGCTGGCCGCGGTCATCGCCGCTGTGGTCTTCCTCGGCCCGGACGGCATCACAGATCAGCTAGGCATCGGCGGCGGCGGTACCAGCCAGGATCACCTTGCCTCCGGGCACGCCGGGGCCAGGAGCGGCAGCCATCACACCGGGCACCGGCCGGCCGGCCATCCTGCCTCAGGATCCGGGCCATCCGCCCAGCCGGCCACGGGCACGTCGTCGAAGCCAGGCAAGCCCGGGACATCAGGCAGGACGTCGACATCTCCGAAGGCCAGTGCGTCGGGCCAGCCGTCGGCCCCGGGCAAGCCCTCTCCGTCCGCGAGCGGCCCGGCCACGTCCCCGAGCCCGACTCCGCAGCCCACGGCGAGCAGTCCGCCAGCGAGCGGCGGCGCTGCTCCGCCACCTCCCCCTGGCTATGTCTGGGACCGCGTCCCGGCCAAGAAGGCCGGCACGATCGCCGGGTTCCGCCTGGCCGGACCGTCAGGCTGGCTGATGACGCCCGCCCTGAAGACGATCATCAAGCCGCAGAGCGGCCCTGGCAGGCTTACCGTCAACATGTCAGGCTGGGCGGTGACCGGGCCAGTCAAGCAGGCCAAGCGACTGCAGGCGAACGCGATCGCGGCAGGCACGTATCCCCGCTATCACCGGGTCGCGCTCACCGGCACGAAGTTCCACGGCTGGCCAGCCGCCCGCTGGACGTTCACCTGGCTAGCGCCGAAAGCCACGCACCGGACCGACGTCACCGAGCTGTTCTTCACCGTCCAGACCTACGCTGGCCCGCAGCAGTACGTGCTGTCGATCTCGGCACCGGCGCCGAAATCCTCGTGGGCGGACAGCATCTTCACCGTGGCCAAGCAGACCTTCAGGGCACTGCCGCCACCGTGACGTCTGGCGCGCGGCGGCGAAACGCCGCCACGCGCCAGGCAACATCAATGTGCGAATCGATACCTGAAACCAGGGTCACGAACCCGGGCGGGTTTCAGCATCGGCAGCGGGCACTCTTACCTCACTGGCAACGCCAGTGCTAGTACCAGCCGTCGGTTTCCTCGTGGTCCCAGGCTGCGCATGGCGAGCCGTACGAGGACTTGATGTATCCAAGACCCCAGCGAATCTGGGTGGCCGGGTTGGTCGCCCAGTCCGCACCGGCGCTGGCCATCTTCGAGCCTGGCAACGCCTGCGGGATGCCGTAAGCACCGGAGGTCGGGTTCGCCGCGGCCGGATTCCAGCCACTCTCGCGTTCCCAGAGGGAGTTGAGGCAGCTGAACTCGCTCGATGACCAGCCGTAGCTGGCGAGCATGGACATCGCGATCTGCTGCGGGCTACCCGACGGAGCGGCCGGCGCGGTACTGGCGGCTGTCGACCGCTGAGCCGCGGCCCGCTGCCGGCGTGCTGCCTCACGCTGTGCGGCAGCGCGCCTCTCTTCTGCCGCACGCTCGGCGGCTTCGCGACGTCGCCGCGCCGCTAGCCTCGCCGCTGCCCGCGCCCGGGCCGCCACCTCGGCGGTGTGCTCGGACTGCGCCCTGGCCTTGTCCTGACGCAATTGCTGGCCGGTCTCATCGGCCAGACTACGCGCGGACCGGCCATAGGCCCCGGCAAGGTCGTCAGCCATCCGTATGGTTGGCGTGACGGTTGGCCTAGCGGGAAGGCTGAGAGTAAGCGCGGTCGCGGTGACCGACGCCGCTAGGACGGTGCCAGCCGTTGCGCAGAGCGTGATGCGCGCTGGCTTTGACTTGAGTGTGGACAGCAGCCGTGGGTTAACTTCACGGTGTTTAGACAAGAGTTGCCTTCGCTCAAGCACCAGGAGGTGATGGTCGCCACCCGCGAACTGCCGGCCCGGCAAGGGCGCGGACAGGCGGTCCGATGCGTCGCGGGGGCATGGCGACCAGTTTGCGCGGAGCAAGTCATCGGCACGCTGGGGTGCTGTCAGGTACTCACCCTGCCTGATTTATGAGCGCCTGAATGGGCGAACAATGGCGGCAGAGCTATGACATCAGTCACAAATAGTACTCTGCGTGGTGATTCAATAACGGCGTGTCAGTACCAGCCGTGCGCCTGCCAGAAACCCCAGGCATCGCAGGGCGTGCCGTACACGCTCTTGATGTAGCCGAGACCCCACTTGATCTGGGTCGCCGGGTTGGTCATCCAGTCCGATCCCGCGCTGGCCATCTTGGAACCTGGCAGCGCCTGGGGGATGCCATAGGCGCCGCTGGCGTTCTCGGCGTTGTAGCGCCAGCCGCTCTCCCTGGTCCAGATGTCGTTCAGGCAGCCAAACTGATCGGTGCCGAAGCCGAACGAGGGCAGCATCTTGTAAGCGATCGACTGCGCGGTCCCGGGATCTGGCGGGGCGGTGGGAACGATCGGCGCCGGGCCGCCCCCACTCGACGTGAGCGGGGTCGCTGGGGGCGGAACGTGGGCTACTTTCGGCGAGCCGACAACCTTGAAGGACTTGGTAGCCGCGGTCATCAAGATGATGTGCTGCCGTTGCTGGACAAGCTGCGCGGCCGGATGGCTGGACGCCAGGCCGCTGACGGACAGCGCGAGCGGGTCAGGCTGGGCCGAGAACTGGCTGATCATGAACTTCGCGCCAAGAGCGATCGCGACAGCGGCGACAACAGTTGTAACCAAGAAGGCGCGGACGCTCCTGCGAGCCCGCCGCCCGTTAGCAAACCGCCTTCGATGCGCTGACAATGCCGTCCTTCCGTCGGCCAAGCCCGCAGGGCAAGCCACCCGGCAGGCCAAGACCGCTGCGGTTAAGGCAGCGAGTCGTGTAAAGAGCTGGCTACTCGCAGTAGCGACCGTCGCCTACCTGGACACAACGACCGAAACAAGGAGCCAACTCCGTTGGCGAACCACGTTGCCAGAAGTGAAGGGACCGACCAAGCGTTTCCGTTGAAAAAGTTGTGCCGTGCCGCCCGGAATTTGGGTCCCGCGGATCACAGATTGGCAATCAGTATCGTAACGATTACATGATGTAGCTGGGCACAGACTGTGACCACTGGTTACCGCCTGGATAGACGCCGACACGCCGGCCGGTACGCTGGGAGCTGAGCACTCGACGCGAGGAGGCCACCGTGCCTGGTACCGGACCGCGCCAAACGTGGACCATTGGCGCGGATGAGGCGCAGACGCTGCTCGGCAACGCCCGCAGGGCTTTTTTCGTGATGGTCGGAGTGCTCGCGCTGCTCTGGATCATCCAGATCGCGAACGCCGCCCTCAGCTACCACCTGACGCTGGACTACGGGATCGTGCCGCGTGACCTCGGCAGGCTGCCTGACATCTTGTCGGCGCCACTCCTGCATTTCAGCTGGACTCACATCGAGGGCAACTCGGGCCCGCTATTCATCTTCGGGTTCCTCGCCGCCTACCGCGGGCTGGGCAAGTTCGCCGCGGTCACCGCGATAGTCGTGCTGACAAGCGGATTCGCTGCCTGGCTGTTCGAGTCGCCGCATTCGGTCGGCGCGGGCGCCAGCGGCGTGGTCTTCGGCTACTTCGGCTACATCATGGTGCGCGGCCTGTTCGACCGGCGCGTCATCGACCTGGTGATCGGCGCGGTGATGGCGCTGTGCTTCGCCTATCAGTTCGCGGTGCTGCTGCCGCACCAGGGCATCGGCTGGCAGGCTCATGTCGGCGGGCTGGCCGGCGGCATCGTGGCCGGCTGGCTGCTGCGCGACCGGCGCGGGGCCAGGGCGACCGCGACGCGCAAGGCAGTCAAGCCCGCGCCGGGCAGTCCGCCGGCGATGTCCACCTCAGCCGGCGCGGTAGCGCTCCCGGATCCGGCCCAGATCAGCCAGGCACAGAGCGGCAAGAAGTTCACGGTCGACCCGGCCAATCCTCGCGCGGACCTTTACAAGCAACTGGACGACCTGGGCCTGTAGCGCCTGCGCACCAGCCCCCTGACAGCCGCAGGTGGATGGCACCGCGTTGTTGACGGGCTCCGCCCCCGCGCCGGGCTCAGCGCGGCACGGCGCGGCACGGCGCGGCACGGCGGCTCGATCCCGCCCGAGCGCAGGCAGGCCCGCCCGGGCGGCCAGCGCCCGCGAATTTTTCACTCTGTAGGGTCTTGTCATGACTGTCCGTGCTGAGGGGATTGTGCCGTTCGCGCCGCAGTTGCCGCTGCGGACTGAACGGCTCGTGCTCCGGCCGTTCCGGCAAGGGGACGAGGCCGCGGTGCTCGCCTACCGGCGCCGCGCCGAGGTATGCCGGTACATCCCCTCTGACCCGCTCGATGAGGCGACAGCGGGAGAGTTCGTCGCTTCCCGGCTTGGCCTGACCACGCTCGCGGCCGACGGCGCACGGATCGTGCTTGTCGTCGAGCTGGCCGGGCAGGTGATCGGTGACGTATTGGTCAGGATCGAGCGCCTGGGCGACGGGCAAGCCGAGATCGGGTGGGTGCTCAGTCCCGATTTCCAGGGACGGGGGTATGCCGCCGAGGCCGCGCGCAGGCTGGTCGAGCTGTCGTTCAGCGAGCTTGACATGCACCGGGTGTGGGCACAGCTCGACCGGAGGAACTCAGCCTCGGCCCGGTTGTGCGGGCGCCTCGGCATGCGGCACGAGGCGCACCTGCGGCAGGACATGTGGCTGAAAGGCGAGTGGACCGACGCTGTCATTTACGCGATCATGCGACAGGAGTGGAAGGCGGGACCTGGCGCTCGCTAACCGGAGCTGCCGGTCATGGCCAGCGGATCGACTACCTGATCGAACTGGGCCTCGCTGACGCCATTGGCCAGCGCCGCCTCCCTCAGCGTCAGGTCGTGGTCGATGGCGTAGTGCGAGATGACCGCCGCCCGCTCATATCCGATCACCGGCGACAGCGCCGTGACCATCATGACCGAGCGCTCGATGTTCTGCTTGAGCCTGGCCTCGTTCAGCTCGGCGCCTTCGACCATGTACGCGCGGAAGTGATCGCACATGTCCGCCATGATCAGCGCCGAATGCAGGTAGTTGCTGATCAGGATCGGGCGGAACGCGTTGAGCTCGAAGTTCCCTTCGGCTCCGCCCATGGCCACGGCCACATCGGAGGCGATGACCTGGATGGACACCATGAGCATCGCCTCGGCCTGGGTCGGGTTGACCTTGCCTGGCATGATCGAGGATCCTGGCTCGTTCGGCGGGAGGATCAGCTCGTGCAGGCCAGTGCGCGGCCCGGAGCCGAGCCAGCGCAGGTCGTTCGCGATCTTGAACAAGGTGACCGCCGCCGACTTGAGGCCGCCGTGTGCCCGCACCATCCGGTCCAGGGTCGCCTGCGCGGTGAACTTGTTGTCAGCCGTCTGGAAAGATGCGCCCGTCATCGCCGCGATTTCGGCGGCCGCTTGCTCACCGAAGCCCTCCGGGGCGTTCAGGCCGGTGCCGACCGCTGTGCCGCCGATCGCCAGCTTGAGCAAGCCGCTCGTAGCGTGCTCGGCCTCTCCGATCGCGTCATCGAGCGCGCTGGCGTAGCCCGACCACTCCTGGCCCGCGGTCAGCGGAGTGGCGTCCTGGAGGTGCGTCCTTCCTATTTTCACGACGTGCGCCCACTGCCTGGCCTTCTCGTGGCAGGCGCCGCTGAGCCTGCGAAGAGCCGGAATCGTCTTGGTCGTCGCCATCAGGTAGGCCGCGATGTGCATCGCCGTCGGGAAGGTGTCGTTGCTCGACTGGCTCATGTTCACGTCGTCGTTCGGGTGGATCGGGTGCTGAGAGCCCAGCTGACCACCGGTCAACTGGATGCAGCGATTGGCGATGACCTCGTTGACGTTCATGTTCGACTGGGTGCCAGACCCTGACTGCCAGACGTGGAGCGGGAACTCCTGATCGAGCGCGCCGGCGATGATCTCATCGCAAACCTTGCTGATCAGCTGGCCTTTCCAGGCGGGCAGCTGCCCGAGTCTGGCGTTGACGATGGCGGCCGCTTTCTTCACGTAGCCGTAGGCCCGGTAGACCTCTTCGGGCATCTTGTCGTGGCCGATGCTGAAGTGCTCAAGACTTCGCTGCGTCTGGGCACCCCAGTACCTGTCCGCCGGCACGTCGACCTCGCCGTGGCTGTCGTACTCGCGCCGCGTTCCGGTCGCATGCAGGCCGATGGGGAGGTCGAGGATCTCGGGTGCCTGGCTCTGGTCGGTCATTGGCGCGCCGCCTCCCGTGGCTCCTGTGGCTCCGCTGGGTCGGTTCTCAGGCTAGCCCGCCTGGGTGTGCGGACTCCCGCGGCCTGACCGGTTGTTTGAATCGGAGACCGCTGGGAAGCGACCTGTGGGTTAGCAACGCGCAACGGAAGGAGCGTCATGAGGATTGGCGCCGCATTGGTACTCATCGCGATCGGCGCGATTCTTCGATTCGCGCTCACCACCGTCGTAACCCACGGCGTCGACTTGCGTACAGTCGGCGACATCCTGATGGTCGTCGGTGTGCTTGGGTTGATCTTGTGGCTGTTCATCTGGGCGCCATGGGCACGCAACCGCAACGCCTCTGTCCGGCAAACCTCGGTTAGGCAAACCTCCGACGGCGATTACGCCGGCGCTTACCCGCCCGGGGAGCGCAGGTACGAGGAGCGCAGGTACGAGGACCAGTACCCGGGCTGACCTGGCGTAACGCCGGTGCCCAGCGCGAGCCGACGGAGTACCGGACAGGTTCTCAACATCGACGGCGGCCTGGTCTTCCGTAGCAGGAAGACCAGGCCGGGCCAGTTATGAGGGCTCTTCGAGGTTCGCCGCGCTAGTCGCGGCCAGAAGTTATGAGCAATCTGCTCCGCTTCTTTGAGACTCTTTGAGACGTCGACATATTGCTGTTCCGTGAATCTTGATGCGCATTTCCATGGCTCGTAGCGTCGGGTTTGTCGATGCGTCGGCGACCCATTGCGGGCATGATGAACGCATGCACAAATTTCCGGCCGGTGGGCGCTGATGCCTCGAGGCAGCCAGCGGACGGCCGACGAAAAATGAGATGGCGATCGAGCCGGTTTTCGCCTGGCTTGGACCGCCTCCGTGGGACCGCGTTCCTCCCGCACCTCAGATCGCGGGCGAAGACACTCCACGAGCGCCAGCCCAGGCACAGCGTGCCAAGCTGGGATGCCAAGATCCGCGACATCTTGTCTTGCCTGCCGATCCCGACGGTTAAGTCCTAGGACGGCCGTCCGGTAGGCTCGGTACGCCTGATCAAGGACGGGGCGAAAGGGCCGACGGTCGAGGGTCCGTCCACACGATAGCTAGCGGAACGCCGACTCGCCGCGATTGCGGCGCCCCGCAGTCTAGAAGACTACATGGGCCACCTCCGACAGCGAGGGAAGCCGGCCTGAGTACCGTGATGTTGCACGTCGTGGGCTAGGAGAGGGCGGCACGTTCGGGGTGAGCGAAACGCAGGAGAACGAGGTTCCGGTCGAATATGACTCGCTGGGCCTGAGCACTGGCGTCGAAGCCGACGCGCAGGCACCTCAACCGCTGATACATGACCCGTTCGACCCGGCAAAGATTGATGTCATCACGCGCACGATGACCGTTGACTTGCTGCTGGCCCGGATCCGCCGGGGCGTCCTCGACTTGGCACCAGATTTTCAGCGTTTCGCCGGCATATGGAACGATGTCGCGCAAAGCAAACTGATCGAATCTCTCTTGCTTCGGATCCCGCTGCCCACTCTGTACGCAGCAGAGAGCGGCGACGAGAGCTGGGTGGTGGTCGACGGCATCCAGCGGCTCACTGCCATCGCGCGATTTGTCAATCCGTCAATCGTTGACGCATCCCCACTGCGGCTGCGTGGTATGGAGTATCTGTGGGCCTATGAAGGGAAGACGTACCAGGAACTCCCTGGCGCCCTGCAGACCAGGATCGACGAGACCGAGTTGATCATCCACCTGATCCGGGCCGGCACACCTGAACCGGTGAAGTTCAACATCTTCGCGAGGCTGAACACTGGCGGTACTCCGCTCACGCTGCAGGAGTTGCGGCACGCTCTCATACCCGGTCGGGCCCGGACCTTGCTGAAGGAACTCGCCGACGGCGAACCCTTCCGCGACGCGACTCAAAAAAGCGTCAAGCCATTGCGCATGGCCGACCGTGAGATGGTGCTCCGCTTCTTGGCATTCCGGCTTACCGAACCGTCGGACTACCCGCGTGGTGCTCTGGCAAGAGCACCGTTCTCCAAGCGCTCGCTTTACTCCGCCAGGCATACGACCAAGACATGCTGCACGCCCCCGACGACTCCGCTGGCTTCCCGCTGAACGGTGATCTCATACAGCTCGGAACAGGACGGGACGTTCTCCATGAGGACTACGTGGCAGAGCCAGGCGTGGAACCCGAGATCAGCTTCCGGCTTTCCGCGACCGGAGTCAGACATGGCGAGTGGAGAGCACGCTACGGACGAGAAGACGATCTCCTGGTGCTGACTGGCGCCACTTCCAATGACACCGAGGACTTCTCCCGAGAGTTGGAGGACGGACTCGACGCCTTCACCGTGTTCAACGATGGCTTTCAGTACCTGCGGGCTGACCGCGTCAGGTGTCGGGTGCGCATCTGAAAGACATGGAACTGGCCGCGGGCTATTACTTCGCGGACTGGGCACATCAGCCCCGCCATATCGATCTGGCTCGCGCGATACGCAGCCTACGACAGCGCGCGCCCTTCAGTGACGTGCTGCCTCCGGGCGCTGGGGAAGGCGTCGACTACTTCTGGGAGAAGCGTCCAGCTCAGGCGCTTGGTGCAGCGCACCTGCTGGAAGGCCTACTCGTTAGCGTGCTCGTCGATGATCGCTGGGACGTGTCGTGGGTGCGTGCCGATCGCCAGATCTTGGTCGAGCTCGATGACGGCGGCGCCGACGTCCGTGACGCTGACCCCGTTGACGTCAGGCATGCGGCGACTGCGGAACACCTCAAGTCACACGAGGCCTGGATTAAGCAATACGGCGTACCAGGGCTTCGGCAAGGAGACGAGATCTGGGAAATTCGTGAAGCGCTTTACCCGAATCTGCAATTCCTCCCGAATGTCGAACGTCAGCTGCATGACCTGACTTGCGAGTGGGTGGTCCCTGTAGCGCTCGAGCTGCGGCGGATCGATGATGCAATCGCTGATTGGGATCCGCAAATTCGGCCGCTGCCGATCTGGCGGTCTTTGGTAACCCCCGAACACGAGATGCGGAAGCATCTCTGCGGATTCACCGACCTCGACGGGGTAAAGAGACCTTTCGATTGGCACGGCCGCTTCACACCCGGCAAGGGCCGGATTCACTTCCGCCTGATAGCCGATGGGCGCAAGGCCAGGATCGCCTATATCGGCTCGAAGCTGTGAAGTACGCTACCTGCAAGCATCCTTCTTGGTTCCCGGATACTCGGCGGGGAGGGCGCCGATGACGGCGAGGCTCTCGGCGAAAAAGTAGATGGTCTTGAAAAATTCCAGCAGGCTGCCGTCTTCTAGCAGGATCTTGCGGTACATGACAGTGCGCTGCGCGTCGTAACCCTCGTGCAGGTCCTTCCAGCCCTGATAGTCCATGCCGAGCACGTAAGTCGCCGACAGCGGCTCGTCCGGGCCGATGATCCTGCAGTCCGAGACCGAGCCGCCTGACCAGCCGACGAACAGATACGACGGAGCCTGACCGAGCACGGCGGGCAGGTCGCGGCAGCCAAGCGCCCATGACGCGGCGTACCCCGCCTTGATCGTTTCGAAGAAGTCCCAGTACATCTGGAGCTTGCCCGCCCGTGCCCGCTCATCCGGGCCGGCGGTCAGCGCGTCGCGGGCGGCGTCGGCCCACTCTTTGCTGAAGAACCTGGGCTCAGTCACGGCTCACCCGCCTGCCAGGACGGGCTGCACGGTCTGCAGGATGGCCTCAAGGTCGGGCGGCAGGTCAATGCCGACGTCGTTGAGCTTGCGCCGCAGCTGCTGGAAGAACAGCATCCGCACTTCCGCCTCGGTCCAGCCCAGCGGCTCGTACACGATCTGCCGGCTGGCGACACCGGACAGCGCCAGGATGGTCCGCAGCGTGTCATGGATCTCGGTGATCATGGACGGGTCCCGCCGCACGGCGTCCTGCAGGTACCGCATGCCGCCCTGGACGTGTCGCGACTCGTCCCGGCACGTGGCCGTGAAGCCGGTGTAGTACGCGGGCAGGAAGCCGCGCCAGCGCGCGTATGACAGGGTCACCTTCATCACTGACAGGGCGAGCACTCCCTCGATCCACAGGAAGTAAGTCGTGCCGTAACGAAGTCGCGCCCGCTGGTCGAACGGGTTACGGCGGACCTCGTCCGCCTGGTAAGCAAGCAGCCCGAACGGCCCGACGAACGTCTCCGAGACCCACGGGAATGAGGCATTGAGTATGTCCATGATGTCGTCGCCCTCCAGGCCGACGACCTCGCGGTAGAACCGGTCGAAGAACACGGTGTGGCGCGCCTCGTCCTCGATCTGCGCGGCGATGTGGAGTTTCTCCTCCTCGCCGGCGCCGATCATGAACACCGGCAACTCGATCTCGACCTGCCGTTCGCCGTGGTGGAAGCCCGAGGCGATGGCCATGAACGATTGCCGTTCAGCCTCGGTCATCTTCTCGTTCCAGTCGATCTTGTCCTGCGTGAAGTCAAGATCGTAAACGTCCCACCGCTGCTTGAGATACTTGCGGTACAGGGTGATGAAGTCAGGCAGGGACTTCAAGTCGCGATGGACATACTCGATGACGTCATCGATGTCGACGTCGAGGACACCGCTCAGGTTGGATTCCTCGATCACGCGCACTTGCTCGTCGCTCAGCGCGCGGGGCCCTTCGTGCAGGACAGCCGTAGGGCTCTTGCGTTCCACCATCGGTTGCGCCTCTCCCGGGATGTCGCGCTGCCACCGGCACGCCGCCACCGGCACCGTCCACCGGCCGTGGTCACCGGCACCGGCCATGTCCGCGACCGCGCTCGTACCAGAATTAAAAGAGCGTTCATTTGAGTTGTCAAGGATTATCGCCCCAGTACGTACTGTCAGGTGGCGGTAGCGGCGGAAGCGGCAGTGGCTGCGGAAGCGGCAGTGGCTGCGGAAGCGGCAGTGGCTGCGGAAGCGGCAGTGGCTGCGGAAGCGGCAGTGGCTGCGGAAGCGGCCCGTGGCGGCGGAAGCGGCCAGTGGCTGCGGAAGCGGCCAGTGGCGGCGGAAGCGGCCAGTGGCGGCGGAAGCGGCCAGTGGCGGCGCAGTGCGCCAGCGATGCTGGCAGGCGCCAGGGGTGCCGGGCTCTTGGCGGGAGGGGTGTCCGCCGCCCTGGCGGAAGGTTTCCGGATCCGGGAGGGTTGTCGGTAGCCCTGAGGGAGGCCTTTCAGGTCCGGGAGGATTGTCGTGCTCCACGACGAAAAAACTCCCGCACATGTAAACGCTCCACCAGGACCCTGACAACCCTCCACGCTACGCCGGCAACCCTCCCCAACCCGGGAACCCTCCAGCCAGAACCCGGAAAACCTCCCCGCTACGCCGGCAACCCTCCCCAACCCGGGAACCCTCCACCCGGAACCCGGAAAACCTCCCCGCTACGCCGGCAACCCTCCACCAACCCCCGGAACCCTCCACCAACCCCGGAACCCTTTACCAACCCCCGGAACCCTCCACCAACCCCGGAACCCTCCACCCGGAAGCCGGGAAACCTCCCCGCTCGCGGGCTCGCCAGAACGTTCCCGTACAGCAGACTCCCTTAAGCCGCCTTCCAAGTTCCTGCCACTACGGTCCGACAATTCCTACAACGCGACCAGCGACGGGAAGTCCATCGACGACGGTGGCTGACAGCTGATCATCGCTGGGCGCGCGCGGGGAGGGCGGCCGAAGCCGTCCTCCCCGGCAATCTGCGGCAAACATCGCATCCGGCGAACCACCCGATCTGTAATCTGGGCAAGTGCCGAGAACAACTGACCGTTTCGCCGGAAAAGTCGCAGTCGTGACAGGTGCGGCCCGGGGCATCGGCGAGGCCTACGCCCGCGCACTGGCTGACGAGGGCGCGTCAGTTGTCGTCGCCGACCTCAACTCCGAGGGCGGGGCCAAGGTGGTCGCCGGGATCGAGGCCGACGGGGGCCGGGCAGCCTTCGCCCGCACCGACGTGTCAGATCCTGACTCGGCCCGCGCCATGGCCGCGCTGGCGGTCGAGCGCTTCGGCGGAATCGACTACCTGGTCAACAACGCCGCTATTTATGGCGACATGCAGTTCAATACCCTGCTCGCCGTCGGCTGGGATTACTACAAGCACTTCATGGGCGTGAATCTCGACGGCGCGCTCGCGTGCACCAGGGCGTGCTACCAGCACATTGCCGACCGCAAGGGAGGCGCGATCGTCAATCAGTCGTCGATCGCAGCCTGGCACTACGCGAGTTTCTACGGTCTGGCCAAGGCAGGCATCAACGGGCTGACCCAGCAACTCGCGCACGAGCTCGGCTACCTGAACATCAGGGTGAACGCCATCGCGCCCGGTCCGACCGACACCGAGGGCACCCGGATGTTCGTCGGCGAAGGAGCGATCGACCTGGTGACATCGGCAGCGCTCAAGCGCCTCGGCCATCCGGCTGACATGATCGGCGCGTGCCTGTTCCTGCTATCCGACGAGGCAGCCTGGATCACCGGCCAGGTGCTCAACATCGACGGCGGGCTCGTCTTCCGCCCGTAGCTCAAGCGTCAGGGCACTCGCCCGCTCGCGACCCCGCGCCCGGCGGCTGTATCGCTGACAGAGACAGCTAGCGGCCCCGCTTGGGCAGGTCAAGCTCTCCGCGAAGGACGAGATGATGACCCGCTATGCCCGCCTGGAGCCTGGAGTTGACGCCGAGGCGATTAAGGATTGCAGTCGTGTGCGACTTGACCGTGTGCTCGCTTCGGGACAGGTACATAGCGGTTGTCCGGATGTCCATCCCGGCGGCGAGACAGCCCAGAATAATTTTCTGCATCGGAGCCAATTCGCGGAAATTCTTCAGGGCTGAAAAAAGCCACGGTAGTTCAGCTTCCACACCAAGCTGGCTGCCGCGCACGACATGATTGTCCATATGGCAGCTCCCCTTGCTGGCAGTTGGCATGCGGCAGGTGGAGGCTCCCATAACGGCGTGACATCTCGGTGACAACCGGGTGATTATGGCTGTTGCCCTGGGGGCCTTACCAGGACTAGCGCGGCGACGGGTGAGGCCATGCAGTTCGGCCCGTCAGTTCCCGCATTCATGTGAACCCGCCCGTGCGCGCCCGCGCGGGCCAGCCCTAGTGGGGCACGCCGCCCTGCTGCCCGTGCGCCAAAATCCGTTCTGGATTCGCTGGGCGCGGAAGTAAGATCAGGTCTTTGTGTGCGTGATAGCCAGGACTTACTGGCGGCTCCTAGTGGCCGGCTTCCATCGCCAGTCGGCTTACCCGCTCGCCACACTCGGCGGTCTCGTCGCCAACCTGACCTTCGGGCTGCTGAAGGTGGCGATCCTGTTCGCCACCGTCCGGGCCGCGGGCGGCCAGTTGCACGGGTACGACACCGCCTCGATGAGTACTTACGTCTGGCTCTCCCAAGGGCTGCTCGGCTCGGTCAACCTGACCGGCCGCACCGATCTAGCGCGGCGGGTCAAGGATGGCCAGGTCGCAATCGACTTCCTGCGGCCGGTCGACTTGCAGGCGGCAACGATCGCCATCGAGGCTGGTGCGTCCGTGTTCGCTCTCATCCCCCGCGGGCTGCCGTCGGTGCTGCTCGGCGCCGTGACGGTTGGCATACGGCTGCCGGCGTCCCCGGTGATCTACCTGCTCGGAGCGATCAGCCTGCTCCTGGGCATTGTCATCTCCGCGGCGACGGTTTACCTCGTCGCGGTGGCCGGGTTCTGGCTGGTGGAGACGCGTGGCCTGCAGATCCTCTACATGCTCGCCTCCGGTTTCCTTGGCGGGCTGTTCGTGCCGATCGCCCTGTTCCCGCCGTACCTGCGGATCGTTGCCGCGGCCACGCCCTTCCCCTCCATCATGATGTATCCCGTGGACGTCATCTCCGGGCTCGGCGGCGCCGGAGGCGCCACCGAGCTGGTGCTGGCGCAGCTAGCGTGGCTGGCCGGGGTGGCAGCCATTGGCCAGCTGCTCACTCGCGCGGGCCGGAAGCGGCTGGAGGTGCAAGGTGGCTAACGCGCCCGCGACGCGCGAGAGGCTGCGGCCCTACAGGGCGGTGCTCGCCTCGCGCGCCCGCTCGCAGCGCGCCTACCGGATCAGCTTTGCCTTCGACCTGGGTGGCTCTTTGCTGGCCGGCCTGGTCGAACTGGCCGAGGTCTGGGTGCTCTTCACCAATGTCTCGACCCTGGGCGGCATGCGCTTCAACCAGATCCTGTTCGTCTTCGGCATGGCCAACCTGGCCTTCTCCCTGGCCGATCTTTCCTTCGGCCACCTCGACACCTTGCCGGACTTCCTGCGAGCCGGCACCCTGGACGCCTACTACCTGCGCCCGCAGCCCATTTTGCTGCAGCTGATCACCAGCGACATCTCGCTGCGCCGGCTGGCCAGGGCAGCGGTCGGAGCCGCCGCGCTGGGTATCGGCCTGGCCACCGCAGGGGTGTCATGGAGTCCGCGCACCGTGGTGCTGCTGGCGCTCGGGCTAGTGAGCGGGTACGCCACGTTCGCCGCCCTGTTCGTGTGGGCGGCCGGGCTGCAGTTCTTCCTCATCGATGGCGCGGAGATGACGAATGCCTTCGTCTACGGCGGGCGCTACGCCGCCTCCCAGCCCGCCTCGGTGTGGTCGCGGCCGCTCAAGCTCGTGTTCGGGTTCTTCTTCCCTATGGCCTTCACCGCCTACCTGCCGGCGGTCACGATACTCCGCCTGCCCAGCCCGGACTGGCTGCCGGGCTGGCTAGGCTGGTGCGCTCCAGCCGCCGCGGCGTGGTCGTGGCTGATGGCACTGCTGTGCTGGCGCTGGGGACTGCGTCACTACCAGGGAGGCGGCGGATGAGCAGCCCTGTCATCGAGGCCGACAGTCTCACCCGCGAGTTCCGGGTACGCGACGGCAAACGCAGGCGGCGCCTCACAGCGGTCGACGGTCTCACCATCCGGATCGAGGCTGGCGAGGCCGTGGGCTACATCGGAGCGAACGGCGCCGGGAAGTCGACCACCATCAAGATGCTCACCGGAATCCTGGTACCCACCGCCGGCAGCGTGCTTACGTGCGGGCTGCGCCCGGTGCCGGACCGGAGGCGGCTGGCCCGGCAGGTCGGCGTAGTGTTCGGCCAGCGTTCGCAGCTGTGGTGGGACCTGCCGGTGCGCGAGTCGTTCCGTATCCTGGCCGCGATCCACTCGCTCACGCCGGCTGAGGAAACCGGCCGTACCGCCGAACTCGTCGAACAGCTCGAGCTCGGCGACTTCCTGTCCGTGCCGGTGCGCCAGCTGTCGCTCGGCCAGCGGATGCGCGCCGAAGTCGCCGCCGCGCTGCTGCACTCACCGCGGCTCGTGATCCTGGACGAGCCGACCATCGGCCTGGACGTGCTCTCCAAACAGCGGCTGCGTGAGTTCCTGACCGGCGAGCGCCGCCTGCACGGCACCACCCTGCTGCTCACCACCCACGACATGGGCGACGTGGAACGGCTGTGCGACCGGATCCTGGTGATCGACCACGGCCGGCTCGCCTACGACGGTGACCTGCCCGGACTGTCGCGGACGGCCGGCGCCGAGCGGGTGCTCGTGGTCGACCTGGCCGAGCCCAGGCCGGACCTGACCGGCCTGGACGGCGCCCGGCACCTTTCATCGGCGGCCGGGGGCCTGCGCCAGCGGCTCGCGTTCGACGCCGAGCGGACCACGGCGGCGAAGGTGCTGGCCGCCGTCACCGACAAGGCGCAGGTGCTTGACCTCACCGTGGAGGAACCCGACATCGAAGACGTCGTGCGGCGGATCTACGCGGCGAACCGCTGAGCCACAGAGCCCGCTGGCCAGAAGCAGCCCGCTACGGGAGCATGTCGGCGGTCAGGCACGCCTCCGTGCTGGGCATGCCCAGGTCGGCGGCGCGGCGGTCGGCCATGGCCAGCAGGCGCCGGATGCGCCCGGCGATCGCGTCCTTGGTCAGCGGCGGGTCGGCGAGCTGGCCGAGTTCCTCAAGCGACGCCTGGCGGTTGGCGACGCGCAGCCGCCCGGCCATGACCAGGTGGCCGGGGGCGTCGGTGCCGAGGATCTCAAGCGCGCGCTCCACCCGGGCGCCCGCCGCGACGGCGGCCCGGGCCGACCGGCGCAGGTTGGCGTCGTCGAAGTTCGCGAGCCGGTTGGCGGTCGCCCGGACCTCGCGGCGCATCCGCCGCTCCTCCCAGGCCAGCACGCTGTCGTGCGCGCCGAGCCGGGTGAGCATCGCCGCGATCGCCTCGCCGTCGCGGATCACGACCCGGTCCACGCCGCGCACCTCGCGCGCCTTCGCGGAGATCTTCAGCCGCCGCGCCGCGCCGACCAGGGCCAGCGCCGCCTCCGATCCGGGACAGGTGATCTCCAGGGCCATCGACCGGCCCGGCTCGGTCAGCGACCCGTGCATGAGGAAGGCGCCGCGCCAGGCCGCCTCGCAGTCGCAGATGCCGCCGGAGACGACCTGCCGGGGCAGCCCGCGCACCGGCCGGCCAAAGCTGTCGATCAGGCCGGCCTGCCGGGCGAGGTTGTCGCCGCCCTTCGCCACCCGGACCACGTAGCGGTTGCCCTTGCGCAGCCCGCCGGGCGCGAGGACGAGCAGTTCTGACGGGTGGCCGAACACCTCGGAAATCGATGCCCGCAGCCGTCTGGCCACCGCCGCGGTGTCGAGTTCGGCCTCGATCACGATGTGCCCGGAGGCGAGCGTCAGCCCGCCCGCGAACCGGAGCAGCGTGGACACCTCCGCCTTGCGGCAGCACGGCTTGACCACCGGCACCCGGCTCAGCTCGTCCTTCACGACGCCCGTCATCGCCATCGCGGCAGTACCCCCATCACTCGGTTGTTCCATTCTCCTGGGGACGCCCCGACCCCGTTAACCCGCACGGAAAACCTGGCGGAACGCCGCGGCCAGCCGCACCGGGTCGTGCCGCGCCCCGTCGGGCGCCGCCACGTCGGCCAGCGCCAGGGACGCGCGGAGCAGTGCGGCCGCCTTCCTGAGCTCCTCCTCCGCCCCGGCCACCGCTCCGGCGTCGGCGAGCACGACGTCAAAAGACAATGATGGCGCGTGGTCGGCGAGAACTTCCAGATGCCGGTGCGGCGAAAATCCTTCGGTCTCCCCCGGCTGCGCCACCAGGTTCAGTGCCACGAGTTTACGCGCCGACGTGGCGTTAAGCGCGGACCGCAACGACGGCACCAGCAGGTGCGGCAGTACGGAGGTGAACCACGATCCAGGCCCGAACACCACCCAGTCCGCCTCGAGGATCGCCGTCACCGCCTCGGGCACGGCCGGCGGGTCGGCGGGCAGCAGCGAGATCGACCGCACCCGCCCCGGCGTGACCGCCACCGCCGCCTGCCCGCGCACCGTCGAGAGCGCCGCGGGCGCGGCCGGGTCGGCCCCCTCCACGCACGCGATGATGTCCATCGGCACCGCCGCCATCGGCAGCACCCGGCCGGTCACCCGCAGCAGCCGGCCGACCCAGTCCA
>DASTJM010000093.1:0-98731 GCA_035716545.1 Streptosporangiaceae bacterium | reverse complement strand
TATTCAGCAGGGGTGAGCGGCAGGCCGTTGAGCGCTGGGCTGGTGCGGATGGCGGAGGCGTACCGGCTGATCGCGGAGTTGACCGCGCGGGCCGGGCTGCCGGGCGTCCGGGCGGAGCGGCTTTCTGGCAGGGCGGGGGCGGGGCATTGCTAACTCGCCGGCAGCGGCAGCCGCTTCGCTGCGCCCGCGCCTCCGGCCGCCGCCAGTTCCCGCCCGGAGGGCGGCAGCCTCCGCCGTCCGTGCCCGCCGCCCGTGCCCGCCGTCCGTGCCCGTCGTCCGTGCCCGCCGCCCGTGCCCGCCGTCCGTGCCCGTCGTCCGTGCCCGTCGTCCGTGCCCGTCGTCCGTGCCCGCCGTGCGCCGCTCATCCGCCCGGTGCGGCGACCGCGGCCTGCGGCGGCGGCTGCCCGGCGGCAACGTCGCGCCTGCGCTGCTGCTGGCACGCCACCGGCCACAGCAACGTCGCCGCGTTCTTGCTGCCATGGCGGCAACGTCGCTCCTGCGCTGCGGTCGGCCAGGCGCCGCGACCAGCAGCGAAAGCGCGGCGCTGCCGCGGGCGGGGGCCGGCCGGGCCGTTGCCGCCGGCGGGCCGGCCGGCCGGGCCGTTGCCGCGGGCGGCTGAGGCGGCCTGCCGGGCGCCGGAGCTGAGCTGGATGAGAAGACAGCCAGAGGGGTCACGCTATGAACTGGGCTCGGATGAATATGTTTTCGCCCGTAGTCAAGGGAGACAGTGGCAAATCCCGGCGCCTGGCAGGTTCCGGCGTGAACGTGACCGAGTTGTGCCCCGCCAACCTTACGCTCCGGCCTGGTGCAAGGACCGTTGAGAAGAAGCTCAAAGATCCGGCGTCCGAGAAGGACGAGCGCTAATGCCGCAAGATATGTCCGTGTACCCCATTACCGCCACCCCTTGCCTGCCGCTTTGGGTTGCTAGCCCTGGTAGGCCACAGTCGCGAAGACGTACTCGCTGAGGTGGGCAGGGTCGGAGCCGCCCCTGCCCGTCACGAATACCTTGCTGCCATCCGGGCTGACCGCAACCATCAGCGCACGGGCCTGGTGGCTGGGAGAGGCATACAGGCTCAGCCACCGCTGCCTGCCGGTCGCGGCGTCGTAACTGATCGTGGCGAAGTTCGGCCGGAGCCGCGCGACGAAGCTGGTCCCCGTGACATAAAGAACCTTTCCTCCGTGGCCGGGCACGATGTCGATCGGAACGTCCACGCCGCCAGCTACCGGGCCGGTGTAGCGGCTCACCCAGGCTCGATGCCCGGTAGCGGCGGCATAGGCGACGGTCGCGTAGTCCTCGCCGGTGTCCTTGGCTTTGCTGGCGCCGGTGACGATCACTAGCCGGCCGCCGTTGCCGAACGTCATCGAGGTCGCGATGTCCTGCCGGTTCGACGGGCCGTTATAGCGGGCGACCCACTTGCGCGCGCCGGTGCTGGCGCTGTATGCGACAGTCGCGTAGTCGAATCCCGATGCAGGGCGCCGGCTGCCGCCGGTCACGAATACCGAACGCCCGTCCGGGCTGACTGCTACCGCGACGGGGGTGTCAGGGCCGACCGCGTCGCCGTTGTAGGTTCTCGACCAGCGAACTGTTCCGGTATGGGCGTTCAAGGCGATCACGGTGTAGTTCGGGTACTCCTGGCGCCCTCCCGTTGGCTTGAAATAAGTCACGGCGGACAGGTAGACCGTGCCGCTATCGGGGCTCACGGCCATCGTCTGCTGCGGCTGGGTGCCGTTGCTGCGGAGCAAGATGTCGGTGATCTCGGCCAGGAACTCGCAGCGGTCGAAATGCGCCGAGGCCGGATGGTAACGCCGCGTCCATACCTGCTTGCCGGTGGCGGCCTGATAGGC
The DNA here is from genome assembly GCA_035716545.1 of Streptosporangiaceae bacterium. GTDB lineage: Bacteria > Actinomycetota > Actinomycetes > Streptosporangiales > Streptosporangiaceae > Chersky-822. Next base: position 96,886 of record DASTJM010000093.1, on the reverse strand, counting down.
GACTGTCTCGCAGCCGCTCTCGCCGGACGCGATGCCGCGGTTGGTGGTACCGCTGATGTAGACCGTATTGCCGTCCGGTGCCACCGCGATAGCGTCTCCTTCGGCAACGCCGTGAGCCGGGATGTAGCGGGCCAGCCATAGCTGCCTGCCCGTCGCGGCGTTGTAGGCAACCGTCGCGAAGTCGGCGCCGAAATTGCTCCTGCCGGTGACGTAAAGCCTGCGGCCGTCTGGGCTGACCGCTATCGCGCTGACGAAGTTCGCGTCGTGATCTCCGCTGAACGTTGCTGTCCACCGCGGCTTGCCCGTGCTCGCGCTGTACGCGACAGTGAAGTAATCCTGACCTTCGCCAGGGGTGCCCTTGGTGCCGCTCACGAACACGGTGCGGCCATTCGGGCTGACCGCTGTCACCGAGCCAGCACCCGGATCGCCCACGCTCGCCCATAGCTGATCGCCGCCGGCCGGCGACCTGGCCTGGGCTGGCTGGGCGGCCATCGTCAGGCTTGCCAGTGCCGCCGTGATGGCCGCGCCCGCCGCCATCAGGAATCTCGTACTCAATTAGCACCACTTTCAACTATCGAAGCCCGCCGAAAACCCGATTGCCTACGTACCCGACGTAATGACGCGCGGAGGACCGCAATGGTTTACGCCGGCGTCCGGATGGCCGGAGGCCGGGCTGGACCCGCGCCGGAGCCCCCGGCACACGGATCCCAGGCTTAAGGCCCGCCCCAGCCAGGCGAGCCGGGAGCGGGCCCTAAGCCTCACGCGATGGCGATTACTACTTCCTCGGGGTCAGGTGCAAGATGACAACCTCGTCCGTGCCGGAACCCGGGCCGTTGTTGGTCCCGGACGGCTGGCCGGTCTCGTAGGGGTTGTCCTGGGTCGGCCAGCCGACAAAGTGCTGGCTGTTGTACTCGAACCACTCCGAGGCCGTCGTGGTCGGGATGATCGGCAGGTTCGCCGCGACGAAGTTCGCGATCGGGGCGAGGGCGGCGGTCTGCCCGGCCACGGTTGAGGCGGCGGCCAGCTTGGCAAGGTCAGCGTCGATCGCCGGGTTGTTCAGGCGCTCGAAGTCACCCGTCGCCGATGAGCCCTTGGCCAGCGCGCTGTCGAGCCAGCCTTCGTACATGTTGTAGGGGGTCAGGCCACCGTTCGACCAGTGCATGGTCAGCTCGAAGTTGCCGCTGGCTATGTCGGAAGTCCAGGCGGTCACTGCCTGGCCGGAGAATGTCGCGTTGATGCCGGCCGCCTTGAGCTCCTGCGCGACCAGCGCGTCGTCCTCGGCGTAGTCGGTGTACGCCGATGGGTCGGTGATCGTGATGTCGACTTCCTTGCCGCCCTTGCTGAAGAAGCCCTTGCTGTCCAGCGTGTAGCCCGCGGCCTTCAGCACCGCCTTGGCAGCGGCCGGATTAGCGGTGGCGGAGTTCACCTTGGAGGCGACCGGTCCGCTCCACGCGGCGAACGTGGGGAGCGTGAGACCGGTGGCGTTGAGCACCGGGTTCTCCAGACCTGCCTCGCCCTCGGTCGCTATCAGCGAGCGGTTGATGGCCAGGCTGATCGCCTTCCTGACCGGCAGCTGGTTGGTCGGCCACTTGTTCAGGTTCGGCATGAGGCTGTTGGTACCGCCCGGGGCCTCCCAGAAGTGGTGGTGTGCCGGGTCCTTGGCAACGAAGTTCTTCTGCAGGCCGGGGATGAAGTTTCCGGTCCAGTCGATCTGGCCGGAGAACAGCGCGGACAAAGCGCCCGTGTTGGAGGTGTAAACGGGGAAGAAGACCTTAGGAATGGCGACCTTGGATGCCTGCCAGTAATTCGGGTTCTTCACTAGCGTGAAACCCTGCGGAGTGAAGCTGGAGAGCTTGTACGGCCCGCTGCCCACGGGGTTCTTGTCGACGAAGGTCGCCGGGTTGCCGACCTTGCTCCAGATCGACTGCGGCACGATCGCCACGCCGGCGATCTGCTCCAGGTTGGTGTACTGCGGCGTCGGGAAGCTGATCGTGACCGTGTTGCCCGAGGTGGTCACGCTCGAGATTTGCAGCCCGCCGAGGTTGATCGAGGTGTTCTGCCTGACCAGGTTGTAGGTGAACGCCACATCAGCCGCCGTCAGCAAAGTGCCATTGCTCCACTTCACGCCCTGACGGATCGTGAACGTAATGGACTTGCCGTCGGGCGACCACTTGTAACCGGTGGCCAGCCACGGGTAAAACTTCGGCGGCGCGGCGAGGTTGAACTGAATGAGCGGTTCGTAAATCAGGCCCGTCGCGCCCATGCCGTAGGCGGCCTGAGTCGCGACGAACGGGTTGAATGCCTGCGTGATCGCGGTTTCCGGAGAGCTTTCCATGACCAGCGCGGGGATCGCTGAGGTCGTGGATTTGCCGCCGCTGCCGGAATTTGACGCGCACGCGGCGAGCCCGCTGCAGACCAGGGTGACCGCCGCGAGGCTCACGAGGCCACGGCGCCCCAGCAGTCTTGTCATGCTTTCCTCCTGCTTGCTGTAAAGGCAATTTGTCTAATGCGGGCCGCCAGCGGCGGCCAGCCTTGATGATCGCTATCCCTGCCTTTCTTCTGCTTGAGCGAGGACGCCGGCCGCCGCTACATCGAGGCGCCAGCATGCGGCGGACCGAAACGCCGATACGGGTTGCGGCGGCGGATTCTGCTCGCGGCAGCGGTCGTCGGCGAACGGGCACCTTGGGCTGAACGGGCAGCCGGCCGTCGCCTGCGGGGCGGCGGCCTGCTGGCTCGGCCGCGCGCCTGAGCGCAGCGTGCTCCCGAGGTTGTCCGGGTCAGGAGCCGAGGCAACGAGCAGCTGGGTGTAGGGATGCGCGGGTTGCTGCGTCACCTCTTCGGCCGGCCCGCGCTCGACGATCTGCCCGCCATACATGACGAGAATCTCGTCGGCGAAGTAGCGTGCCGACGCGATGTCGTGCGTGATGTACAGCATCGCGAGCTGGAACCGGCGCCTGAGGTCATCGAGCAGCCCGAGCATCTCGAGCCGGATCGAGACGTCCAGCATGGACACCGGCTCGTCGGCGAGCAGCACGTTCGGGCGGGCGGCGAGCGCACGCGCGAAGGAGACCCGCTGGCGCTGGCCGCCAGACAATTCGTGCGGGTACTTTGCGAGGAACTGCCCGGCCGGACGCAGGTGGACCTGCTCAAGCAGCGCCACGACCTCCTTTCCCACCTCTTCCTTCGAGCCCTTGTGCTGATGCAGGCGGACCGGGCGCTCGAGGTGATAGCGCACCGTGTGGATAGGGTTCAGCGATGCGAACGGGTCCTGGAAGACCAGTTGCACCTGGCTCTTGTGGCGCCGGAAGGCGCGGCGGTTCGACAGTTCGGCCGGCTCGCCGTCAAGCATGATCGAGCCCGAGGTCGGCCTTTCCTGCCCGGCGAGCAACTTGGCGGCCGTCGATTTCCCCGAGCCGCTTTCACCAACCAGCGCGACAACGGCGCCGCGGTAGAGACCGAAAGAGACGTCACGGACAGCATGCAAGATCTTGCCCTTGGCTAGCTTGAAGTCCTTGTTCAGGGCGATGGCCTGCATCGCGAGCGGACCGCGCGAAGCGGCCGCCGACTGAACTTCGATGGTGAAAGGAATGTTGCCTGCGCCGTTGTCGCTCATGGCTGACGCTCCAGGGGCGGCTCGCCTTCGGCGCATACCCCGGCTGGGACCCGGCCTGAAGCGGGCAGCGGCGGCGTATCGGGAAGCACGAACGGGCAGCTCGTGACGTGCGTGAGGTCGGCCGAAGTGCGCACGGGCTCCAGCGTCATCGGCACGTGCCTGCACTCTTCAGTGCCGTAACCGCAGCGCGGCAGGAACGGGCAGCCGGACCCCAGGTTGCGCAGGTCCGGTGGCGAGCCAGGGATTCCGGCCAGTTCGCGGCGCGGGCCGTGCAGCGAGGGGAAGCTGTTGAGCAGGCCTTTGGTATAGGGGTGAGCCGGGGCGTGGTGGATCTGCGCGGCCGTGCCGAGCTCGAGCAAGTGTCCCGCGTACATGACCGCGATCCGGTCGGCGAGTTCGAGCAGCAGCGACATGTCGTGCGTGATGAAGAGCACGGAGAACCCGAGTTCGCTCTTCAGCTCGACGATCCGGCTGAGGATGTCTCGCTGCACCACGACGTCGAGCGCGGTGGTCGGCTCGTCCATGATCACGATCTCGGGGTCCACCGCCAGCGCCATGGCGATCATGACCCGCTGGCGCATGCCGCCCGACAACTCGTGCGGGAAGCTGGTCAGCCGCTCGCGCGGAATGCCCACCAGGTCAAGCAGCGCTGCGGCTTTCTTAATGGCTTCCCGCCGCCGCGTCCTGGTGTGGGCTTTGATGACATCAATGAGCTGGTCCCTGACCGACAGCACCGGATTCAGGGCGTTCATCGCGCTCTGGAAGACGATCGCGATCTCGCGCCACCGGAGCCGCTGGAGGTCACTCGCGTGCAGCGCGGTGATGTCGACGGGCTCGGCGACACGCCTGCCGCGATAACGGATGTGACCGGAGGTGATCAGCGCTGGCGCCCGGAGCAGGCGGCAGGCGGCGTAAGCGAGCGTCGACTTGCCCGAGCCGCTCTCGCCGGCGATGCCGATCACCTCGCCGGCGTGCAGCGCCAGGTTGACCTGATTGACGGCCTTGACGTCGCCGCCTGGGGTGCGGTAGACGACCGAGAAGTCGCTGATCTCCAGGGTCGGCTCACCGCCGGCGGTGATCATCGCCCGCTCCCGTCGAGCTCGGCCCGGTCAAGGAATGCGCGGCGTGAGAACTGGCGGGCAAACCTTGTCAGGGGGCCAGCGGGCGGCGGTATGGCCTGCCAGACCGGAGTCGGGTCGGCCGGGCGCTGCCGGTGGCCGGCGACGGCGGCGCCGGCATCTCGCAGCCTCGGGTTGCCGAGTTCGTCGATACCGACGTTGAGCAGCACCAGGCCGGTGCCCATGAGGGCCACGGCGAACCCTGGCGGCACGAACCACCACCAGGCGCCGAGTTGCAGCGCCTGCTGGCTCTGCGCCCAGTAGAGCATCGTGCCCAGACTCCAGCTGTTCAGGTCGGCGACTCCGATGAAGGCGAGCGCGACCGAAGCCGCGATCGCGTACAAGACTGTGTTCACGAAGCTGGCCGCGATCAGGCTCACCTCGTTGGGCACGATCTCGAACGCGATGATCCGCCACGTCCTCTCGCCGGTCTCGCGCGAGGCCGCGATGAAATCGCGGTTGCGGATCACGAGCGTCTGCGCCCTGATCACCCGCGCCCCCCACGGCCAGCCGAGCACGCTGAGCACGAGGATCGTCGGCGTCTGGCCATTTTGCGGCAGGTAGCCGAGCAGCAAGATCAGCAGCGGCAGCGACGGGATGACCAGGAAGACATTGCTCGTCAGCGACAGCAGGTCATCCCACAGCCCGCCCAGGAAGGCGGCGGTCACGCCGACGATGACCGAGAGCGCTGTCGCCACCACGCCCACGAGCAGCCCGAGCTCGAGCGTCAGCCTGATGCCGGTCAGCAGCTGGGACAGCACGTCCTGACCGCTTCCTGTGGTTCCGACCAGGTGTGCCGCGGCCGGCGCGTTCAGGGCAAGGCTCGGCGACGGATTGGAGAACGACGGGTCGTAGGGTTCGGCGAACGGCCCGATGATCGCCGCGAGCACGAACACGCCGAGCAGGATCGCGCCGGCCTTCGCCTTGAGCGGCAGCCGGTGCCACCGGCCCAGCCTGCGGGGGGCGCCGGCGCCGGGCAGCTCCGGGGTTGCGACGACGGGCAGCGGCGCGACGGTCATGACGTGGCCTCCGTGCTCCGAACCCGGGGATCGGCGACGACGAGCACGAGGTCGACGATCAGGTTGGCAAAAAGCACGGCGAAGGTGATCACCAGGAAGATCGCCTGCATCATCGGGTAGTCCTTCGCGCTTACCGCGCTGAGGAGCTGCAGGCCGATGCCTGGATACGAAAAGACGATCTCCATCACGATCGCCCCCGAGACGACGAACCCGAGCGCGAGCCCGAACCCCTGGAGCTGCGGCAGCAGAGCGTTGCGAGCCGCGTAGGTGAAGACGACGCGACGGCTCGGCAGGCCCTTGGCCTGGGCGGCCACCACGTAATCCTCGCCGATCGTGGTGATCATCACGTTGCGCATCTGGAGCATCCACCCGGCCAGGGATGTGATGACGATCGTGAAGGCGGGCAGCAGCGAGTGGTAAACGGCGCTGCCGATGAACGCCAGGTTCCAGCCGGGGATCAGGCCTTCGGCATACCCTTCGCCGATCGGGAAGACATGCACGCGGACCGCGAGCACCTCGATCAGGATCAGCGCCAGGAAGAAGTAGGGCACCGCCTGGAAGAACATCAGCCCCGGCAGTAGCCGGTCCAGGCCGCCGCCGTGCCGCCAGCCGCCGACGATGCCAAGGCCGGTGCCCAAGAAGAAGGCGATGACGGTTGCCGTGCCCACGAGCGCGAGCGTCCACGGAATGGACTCGGCGAGCAGCGTGCTCACCTGGGCGGGGTACTGCAGCACGTCGGTGCCGAAATTCAGGTGCACCACGTCGTCGAGGTAGGTCACGTACTGATGCCACAGCGAGCCCGGGTGGCCTACGCCGAGCATCGCCTCAAGTGCACGGAAAGCGGCTGGCTGCAGGTTGGGGAACTTGGACATGATGGCCTGGACGGCATTGCCCGGCATGGCGCGCGGGATGAGGAAGTTGGCTGTCAGGGCCACCCAGGCAGCGATCACGTAGAAAGCCAGGCGCCTGAGTATGAAGGACATCGCAGCTCCTTAACTGGTTCCCGCGACCGCCAGCCGCGGTGCCTGGCTGGCGCGATCTCGCTGCCCGGACTGGCGCTGCACCGGCTGGCGCTGCCCGGACTGGCGCTGCCCGGACTGGCGCTGCACCGGCTGGCGCTGCACCGGCTGGCGGATCATGGTGCCGGGCGGGCAGCCGCAACTGGAGCGCAGCACGAGTTCCGTCGGCAGCAACTCCACTTTCGGCCGCAGGGCCGGCCTGGCGATCCGGTCGAGCAGCCTGGTGCAGGCCCGCTCGCCGAGCAGCCGCATCGGCTGGTGGATCGTGGTGAGCGCCGGATCGCACAGGCTGCCGGGAAAGATGTCGTCGAAGCCGACCACGGCGACCTCGCGGGGCACTGCGACACCTGCCCTGGCGAAGGCCTGGAGCACGCCGATGGCCATCTGGTCGTTGGCGCAGATGACGGCATCAGGCAGGCTCCCGCTGGCGAGCAGCTGCTGGCCGGCCTCCTCGCCGCTGCCGACGCTGAACAACCCTTGCGAGCCGCCGATCACCTGGCAATCAGGGTGGTCGCGCAGCGCCTGGGTCAGGCCACGGCGCCGTTCCACCGCGTCGGGCGCCGAACTCGGGCCGTCCACGTAGTAAAACCGCTTCCGGCCGTGCTCGCTGATCAGATGGCTGGCGAGCGCGAAGGAGCCCGACCGGTTATCGGCGGTGACCACGTCGACGGCCTTCTCGCGCGGGTTGCCCGCGATCACGACGACCGGCAGCCGCTCGGCCAGCCTGGCCAGGAACTGCGAGGGCACGATCCCCTCGCCGATGAGCATGCCGTCGACCTTGCCAGACAGCGACAGCAGTCTCCGCAGGTCTGGCTCAGGCGACTCCTCGAGATAGGTAATGAGCAGCGACCAGTTGCGATCTCTGATCCGGGATTCGACGCCGCGCAAGATCTCGTCATAGAAGAGCAGGCTCATGCTCTCGATGTCGTACTGCTTGGCCCACGTGCGCTCGACGCACACCAGGCCGATCACGTCCTTGCGGCGCCGTGACAGGCTCTGCGCCGCGCTGTCAGGTACGTAGCCAAGCTGCTCGATCACTTCGAGCACACGCGCCCTGGTTGAGTCCTTGACCCGGTCCATGCCGTGCACGACCCGGCTCACCGTAGCGGTGGAAACGCCCGCCAGCGACGCGACGTCGTACAGCGTCACGCCGTTACCTGAGTTCCTGGCTACGTCGCCATCGCTGGTGCTCTGCGGCATTCGGCGGCCCCTATCCGGCCAGGGGAAAATCGCTGGGCCAGGCGCGGTTGCACCCGGCGTCGCACCTGGCGGGACACCAGGCGCAACCTATTTCTAACCGCTTAGACAGTGCTTGTCTAAGCGGTTGCATCTAGTCGATCTAAGCGCTTACTCTAAAACTCGGTACAACTACCGTCAAGGTCTCCCAGCTCGGTCGAGTCGTCCAGTCGGGGCCACTCGGAGCGTGGCTGTCAGGGAGTATTTGATACCGGAGGAATTGATGCCGCAGGAGCCATCAGACCAAGCCGCCGCCCCGGATGCCGGCCTGAGCTTCCCGCCAGGTTTCACCTGGGGTGCCGCGACCGCCGCCTACCAGGTCGAAGGCGCCGCCCGGGAGGACGGCAAGGGCCCGTCGATCTGGGACACCTTCTGCCGGGTCCCAGGCAAGGTGCGCGGCGGCGACACCGGCGACATCGCTTGCGACGCGTACCACAGGTACGCCGAGGACGTCGAGCTGATGAGTTCGCTCGGGCTGAACTCCTACCGTTTCTCGATCTCCTGGCCCCGGGTGCAGCCCGGCGGCAGCGGGCCGCTCAATTCCAAGGGCCTTGACTACTACCGCGCGGTGCTCGACCGGCTGGCAGAGCACGGGATCGCCCCCACGGCGACGCTGTACCACTGGGATCTCCCGCAGGAGCTGCAGGATGCCGGCGGCTGGCCGGCCCGCGACACAGCTAAGCGGTTCGCCGACTACGCGGCCGCCATGGGCCAGGCGCTCGGCGACCGGGTAACCCGCTGGATCACGCTGAACGAGCCCCAGGTCGTCGCCAATCACGGCTACCGCGAGGGCAATCACGCCCCCGGAATCTGCGATACCGTCGCCGCCGCGGCGGCGACGCATCACCTGCTGCTCGCCCACGGCCTGGCCGCACAGGCGCTGCGGGCTTCGGCCAGCGGCGGCACGCCGGTGGGCATCACGCTCGACCTGCATCCGGTCAAGGTCTTCGGCGGCAACGGCAGCGACCACTGGGCGGTCGAGCGCGGGCGGCTAGTCGCCGAGGCAGACTTGAACGGCATGTTCCTCGAACCGCTGCTGAGCAGCCGGTACCCCGCAGACGCCAGCCCGGCGATGCTGCCGCCCGAGGCGCTGATCGCCGACGGTGACCTGGCTACGATCAGCCAGCCGCTGGACTTCCTCGGCGTCAACTACTACGCGAGCGTCTACCTGCGCGCGGGCGACCCCGCCGACCTGCGTCGCAACGAGAGCAGGCCGCGATCAGCGGTACCCGGGGTGGTCGAGTACCGGCCCGACTGGATGGAGCGCACCTCGATGGGCTGGCTCGTCGACGCGGACGGCCTGTACGACCTGCTGATGCGACTCTCCAAGGAGACGCCCTCGCTGCCGCTGTATGTCACCGAGAACGGCCGGGCCAGCGAGGACTACGTCAACCCAGAGGGCGTCGTCAACGACGTAGAGCGCGTGCGCTACCTGCACCGGCATCTGACCGCCGCCGCGCGGGCAGCGAACGACGGCGCGAACCTGGCCGGCTATTTCGTATGGTCGCTGCTCGACAACTTCGAGTGGGGCTGGGGGTACCAGAAGCGTTTCGGCATCGTCTTCGTCGATTTCGGCACCCAGCGCCGCATCCCCAAGGCCAGTGCCAGCTTCTACGCGAACGTGATCCGGACCAACACGGTACCCGCCTAGTCCCGTGCCGCCTCGCGCTGCTCCATGAGCCGGGCGATCTGGTGAGCCCCGGTGTCCGGCTCCTGGCGCAGCGCCGCGATCACGTTCGCACGGTCCTGGTCAGTGCGGTTCTGGCTGAGCTTGTCCTTGGCCTCGATTCGCGCGATCTCGAACTCGACCCCGACGATCGCCCGCAACTGGCCAGCTATGAACTTCTCGGGGGCGCCGCCAACCCACCAGCGCCCAGCCCGCCCGGCCTCGTAACGCTCGGTGAGCCTGGTCACGATGTCCCGCAGCCACTCCGGGTCCTGATGAAAGGTCACCTGCCCGGTGAAGTGCACGGTCGTGTAGTTCCACGTCGGCACGGTACGCCCGTGCTCCTTGGTACTCGCATACCACGACGGCGAGATGTACGCCTGCGGCCCGTGCACGATCGCCAGCGCCCCGGCCCCAGCCGCCACCGTCCGCCATTGCGGATTCTGCAGCGCGATATGCCCGAGCAGCCTGCCGTACCCGCCCCCGTCCCGCCCGCCCCCGTCCCGCCCGGCCCCGTCCCGCCCGGGCCCCTCCGGCCGCTCCCAGATCATCGGCAGCAGCGTCGCAACCGGGCTGCTCCCGTCGAACGTCACCAGGTCGGCCGCTCCGGCTCTGTCCACGAAAGCGGCGGTTGCCTCAAGGTCACCGGCGGCGAAGTGCGCAGGGATGTACATAACGCAAGGCTAGCCGGGGCAATAACAGCTGGGCACCCCCCGCCGTCACCTAGCCAGGGCGGCCGGGCGTCAGCCTGTCGCGGTTGCCGTGCCCGGGGCGCGGGTTTCATGATCGGGGAGACTTCACCGCGCAATGCGGGGAGCCTTTCACAGCGGGGAAAGTTCACCGCTCATAGAAGAGAAAACGCTCCCGGACACGAAAACTCCCCCCGCAGCAGCGGACAACCCTCCCCGATCCCGGCCCGGACACCGACAACCCACCCCCGAACCCGCCCGGAGACCGACAACCCACCCCGAACCCGCCCGGAGCTGACAATCCACCAACCCTCCCGGACACCGACAACCACCCCGAACCCCACCCGGACACCGGCAACCCACCCCGAACCCGGCCCGGACACAGACACGCTCAGCGGGCCCGGCGTCGCACGGGTTAACAAACCCGGCGAGATGCTGCCTTTCAGACAACATGAATACGCGGATCCCGGACCGGTGCCGGACCCCGCCGGCAACGCGCCAGCACTGTGCCCGGAGCGCGCTTAGCCCCTTGCGAACCGGGCAGGAGATGGGAAAACCTACCGGGCGCGGCGTGATCACCGGACGATCGCGGGGCGACCACGAGAGCATTGCCGGGAGACGGGGGGCAACCATGAAAGCTGTAGTCGGCGACGAGCTCACGGTCAAAGGCCGCCATCAAGGCGATGGGGACAGGCACGGCGAGATCATCGAGGTTCACGGCCGCGAAGGCAGCCCGCCGTACCTCGTGCAGTGGCAGGACGGTCACGAGAGCGTGTTCTTCCCGTCGGCGGACACGATCGTCGCGCGGCACCGGAGCGGGCGCCAGGGCAACGGGCGCCAGGGCAACGGGAGACGAGCAAGCAGGTAACCGCGGTCAGCATGAGCCGCTCCGAGCGCCGGAAGGCCTGACCGGAGGAGACCGCCATGTCACGAACTGGAGTGGACAGCCTTGACCGCAGCATCGACAGGACCAACTACTGGCTGAACGACGTCGCGGCCAGCTTCCAGACCGAGGACCGCAGGCTGGCCTACCGGGTCACCAGGTCCTGGCTGCATACACTGCGCGACCGCCTGCCGGTCACGATCGCGGCGCATCTCGCGGCGCAGTTGCCCGAGCTCCTGCGCGGCGTGTTCTACGAGGGCTGGAACCCCAGCAAGGTACCGGTCAAGTTTGACAAGGCAGAGTACGTGGCCAGATTCTCCAGAAATGCTCAAATACATAACACCGAGGTGCGGAAAGCAAGCTCCCTGGTGACTGCCGCCATGCGCAGGCATCTTTCTGACGGCGTGGTCAACGAAGCACTCGGCGTGCTGCCCGCCGAGATCAGGGAGCTACTCGAGCCCGCGCCGGGTAAAACCGTGCCCGAAACCGGTCCTGGCCCGAATCCGACCTCGACGCCGACCCCGACGGAGAGACGAGTTGATCACCAAGACTGATGCCGACGGACTCCGGGGCCAGCGGGCCAGGAATTCGGCGGTCATCTCGCTGTACCTGAACGTACCCGTGGACCTCGCCGAGCATCGAGGGCTCGTGACGAAGGCCCGCGAACTGGCGAAAGGCGAGGTCCCTGGCGAGGCCGCAGTGGCGGGCCAGCCAGCCGAGGCTGACCTAGAGCAGGTCGCAGCCCTGGTCTCGGCTGGCTGCCATGACTGGCTCGGCCAGACTGTGGCGATCTTCGTCTGCGGCGAACTGGGGCTCGCCGAGACGGTCCCGCTCCCCGGTTACAGCCCCGACCGCGCCGTGATCGCGGCCAGGCCGTACCTGCGGCCCCTGCTCGCCACGCTGCAGCGTAACCCGCCCTACCAGGTGGCCATCATCGACACCAAGCACGCATGGGTGCTGGCGGTCGCCGGCGACGGCATCGACACGGTAGCCGAGCGCACTGGCCAGGGCGTCCCGAGCCCGGGGTTCGCCGGCTGGTACGGCCTTGAGGCCTACCGGGTCCAGCAGCGGGTCATGCAGCTGGCGCGGCAGCATTTTCGTGACACCATCGGCGTACTCGAGCAGGCGTCGGACGCCCAGCGGCATCCGCTCGTGCTCGGCGGCCACGAAATGCAGATCAGCCAGTTCCTGTCGATCATGCCGCAGGCAGTCAGGCAGCGCGTGGCCGGCAGCTTCGCCGTGGACCTGCAGACGGCGACACCGGCCAGAGTTCGCCAGCTAGCCGATCCTGTTATCGCAGGCTGGGCTGAATCGGCCGAAACGAGGCTCGTCGAGGACCTGCTGAGCGAACCGCCGGGGACAGCGGTCACCACTAGCCTGGACGACTGCCTGACCGCCGTCAGGTCGCGCGCCGTCGCGAACCTGGCCGTCGCCGACGACAAGATGATCCCCGGATACGCCTGCGAAGACTGCGGCAAGCTTGGAGTGGATTCGGGCGCCGGCTCCGCCCGTTGCGATTGCCCAGACCCGGCGCAGGCGTGCACGCCGGTCCCCGACGTGCTCGATGACCTGACCAGCCAGGCGCTCGACGGCGGCGGTGAGGTGACCGCCGTGCGGCATGCCCCGTTTACCGCCGCGGCGCGATTGCGGTTCCGGCTGCCCGCGTAAGCGGGCTTGGGAGCTCAGGCCAGGGTCAGGAACAGCCGCTCAAGCTCGTCGGTGGTCAGCGCCGACTCGCCCGCGAGGCACTGGCGCAAGTTGCCGGCCACGATCTTGAAACCGGCCCGGTCAAGCGCACGGGACACGGCGGCCAGCTGGGTCACTACATCCCGGCAGTTCCTGCCGTCTTCGACCATCGCGATCACGCCAGCGAGCTGGCCATGTGCCCGCCGCAGCCGGTTGAGCACCGCCGCGCGATCACCCAGCTCGCCGGCCTGATCGACCGTGTTCATCTCGCCGCTCTCAGGCGTCGGGAGCGACGCCGTCGGCCTGCTGCTTGGCCAGGTCCTCCCTGACCTCGTCCATGTCGACCTGGCGAGCCTGGCTGATCAGATCCTCAAGCGTCGGCTCTGGCAGGGCCCCCGGCTGTGCGTACAGGATCACCTTGTCCTTGATCACGACGAGCGTCGGGATCGAGGTGACATTGAACGCCTGGGCAAGCTCAGGCTGTGCCTCGGTATCGACCTTGGCGAACACCAGGTCGGCATGCTTGTCGGATGCGCGCTCGAAGATCGGGCCGAACATGCGGCACGGCCCGCACCACGACGCCCAGAAGTCGACCAGGGCCAGGTCAGCCCCGCTGACGACTGAATCGAAGTTCTGAGCCGTGAGTTCGACTGTTGACACTGCTATGCCTCCATCATTCGTCGGCAATGAGCTGCCGATACCCGTAGGGGTATCAACAAAATCGGTCCGGCGGAATTCCCGTACACTCACAACGCGGACCGCGCAGTCAATGTGGTCAATTGAGCGTTGACTGCCCATTCATAGTAATTGTCAGCGCAAGTGCCTGGCCGCGATCTGGCAGCCGACCTCGTGGAGCAACTCCTCCGCGTTGGCCATGCTAGCCACCGGATCGGGCGCCAGGTCCGCGAGCGAGTACACGGCTGCGAAGCCGGCCCGCGCGACCTCAGGCTGGCTGAGCAAAACCCGGCCGGCCACCGCCACGACGGGGATGCCAGCCCGGGCGGCCGCCTTCGCGACGCCCACCGGTGCCTTGCCTCGCATGCTCTGGGCGTCCAGGCTGCCCTCGCCGGCGATCACCAGGTCAGCACCAGCGACAGCGGCCTCGAAGCCGATAAGGTCGAGCACCAGCTCCACACCGCGCACCAGCCGCGCGCCAAGGTAGGCAAGCGCACCGAACCCTGCGCCGCCGGCCGCACCCGCGCCAGGCTCGGTCGCGACATCCCTGCCGGTCGCGACCTTCGTCAGTGCCGCCCAGCGGGCGAGTGCGGCATCGAGGAGCGCGACCTCCGCGGGTGTCGCGCCTTTCTGCGGCCCGAACACAACGGCCGCGCCCAGGTCCCCGAGCAGGGGGTTGTCCACATCGCTGGCCACCAGGACGTTCGCGGGCCTGGAGTCGAGACCGGAGAGGTCGATCCGGTCAAGGCTGGCAAGCGCCGCCCCGCCCCGGCCGAGCTCAGCGCCGCCCGCGTCGAACAGGCCGAGCCCGAGCGCTTGCAGCAGGCCGGCACCGCCATCGGTGCTGGCGCTACCGCCGATGCCGAGCACGAGCTTGGTCGCCCCGCGGTCGAGCGCGGCGGAGATCACTTGCCCGACCCCGTAGGTCGAGGCGGTCAGCGGCGCCAGCGGACCAGGCAGGCGCCGCAGCCCGGTCACATCAGCCAGCTCGACGACGGCGGTGTCCTCGCGCAAAGCGAAAGCCGTGGCCACCGGCCGGCCCGTCGGCCCCTCGGCCGTCACTGGCACGAGCGTGTACCCGGCAGACGCGGCGGCATCGAGGGTCCCCTCGCCGCCGTCGGCCACCGGCAGCGCGACGATGTCGAGATCCGGCCGGCCCGCCCGCAGGCCGGCCGCGAGTGCCCGCGCTACCTCGGCGGCGGAGGCGCTGCCCTTGAACTTGTCCGGCGCGAGCACTACCCGCGTCATCAGCGGCCTATTCGCTCAGGCCAAGCGTCGCGATCAGGCTCCGTGCGGCCCTGCCGCCAGCCTCCTCGGCGATATCGAGCGCGGTGCTGACGCCGAGATTGTCACACAGCGCCGTGAGTATGGCGGTTGTCGCCGCGGCGTCCGCGCCAGTACTCCGCCCGGCGGCCAGGTAGAGCCGCTCAAGCCGGGCGGTAGCGGCGTCAAGCTCGGCAACGGAATAGTCCCAGCCCTGCGCCCAGGGCCGGTCGAGCAGGCAGAGCCGGAGAGCCCCCGCGCTGTGCCCGGCGAGCACCTCGCGCACCAGGACGAGGTTCCCGGTCGACTTCGCCATCTTGGCACCGTCCAGGCTGACGACGCCGACGCTGAGCCGTGCCCGCGCGAACGGCCGGACGCCAGTGACCGCCTCGGCCATGGCGACCTGATAAGCGTGATGGGGAAACCGAAGGTCGTCACCGCCGCAGAGCACGTCCACCGCCGGCCCGAGCACCGAGAGCGACATGGCCGCGCACTCGGCGTGCCAGCCCGGCCGCCCGGATCCCCATGGTGACGGCCAGCCAGGCTCGGCGGCCGATGACCGGCGCCAGATCGCTACGTCAAGCTTGTCGTCCTTAGCCGGGTCGTCGAGCCTGGCCCCGTACTCGGCCGCCAGAGCGAGCGCGTCGTCCCGGCTGAGCCCGGCCCGCTCAGCTACCGGCGCACCGCGGAAGTACACGCTGCCGTCCCTGGCATACGCGGCGCCCGAGCCGAGCAGGGCGGCGGCGACCTTGATCACCTGCCCGACGTTCCGCCTGGCCCTGGGCGCATGCTGCGGCTCCCGCACTCCGAGCGCGCTCATGTCCTGATCGAACCTGTACTGCTGCACGGACGCGAACGCGTCGAACGCCGAGCCGTAGCGCTCGGCCGCGTCGAAGAGCACATCATCGACGTCAGTGACGTTCCGGCACAGCTCGACCTTGACCCCGATGGCACCGAGCACCCGCGTCAGCACGTCGGTCCACACGAACGTCGCCGCGTGTCCGAGGTGGGTGACGTCGTACGGGGTGATCCCGCAGCAGTAGATCCTGGCACGGTCGAGCACCGCCAGGTCCACCGCGCCGAGCCGGATCCCGGTCACCATCGGTTCATCAGTCATCCAAGCAGTATTCCTCCCCGCGCCCCGCCCGGCGGCGAGCGGGGATGGCGATACAGTCGCAGCGGACGCATTCGATCGAGGGGACGGGAACGTGACCGCACCGCTGCGCAGCCGGCCGGCCTGGGCCGCGCTCGCCGAGCACCACGACAAGATCAAGGACCTGCACCTGCGCGACTTGTTCGCGGCTGACCCCGGCCGGGGCGAGCGCCTGACGGCGCAGGCGGCCGGGCTTTTCCTTGACTACTCCAAGAACCGGATCACCGACGAGACGCTGAACCTGCTCACGGAGCTGGCGAGCCAGGTCGGATTGACGGAGCGGATCCAGGCCATGTTCTCCGGGGAGAAGATCAACCCGACCGAGCACCGCTCGGTGCTCCATGTCGCGTTGCGCATGCCGCGCGAGGCCACGCTGATTGTCGACGGCACCGACGTGGTAGCGCAGGTACACGAGGTGCTCGACCGGATGACCGACTTCGCCGCCCGGATCAGGTCAGGCGAGTGGCGCGGATTCACCGGCCGGCCGATTACCGCCGTAGTCAACATCGGCATCGGCGGCTCGGACCTCGGACCGGTGATGGCGTACGAAGCCCTGCGCTTTTACAGCGACCGGCACCTCACATTCCGGTTCATCTCGAATGTTGACCCGACCGACTTCGCCGAGGCGACCCGCGATCTGGATCCGGCGCAGACCCTGTTCATCGTGTCGTCCAAGACGTTCACCACGCTTGAGACGCTGTCCAATGCGAGGTCGGCGCGGGACTGGCTGACCAGCGCGCTTGGCGATGAGGCCGCCGTCGCCAGGCACTTCGTGGCGGTGTCCACGAACGCGGAGAAAGTCGCTGCTTTCGGCATTGACACCGCCAACATGTTCGGCTTCTGGGACTGGGTCGGCGGGCGGTACTCGATGGACTCCGCGATCGGCCTGTCGACCATGCTGGCCATCGGCCCGGAGCGATTTGCCGAGCTGCTGGCCGGCTTCCGCGAAATGGACACCCATTTCCGCACCACGCCGCCGCGCTCGAACCTCCCGGTGCTCATGGGGATGCTCTGGGTCTGGTACGTGGACTTCATGGGCGCGGCAAGCATCGGGGTGATGCCGTATGAGCAGTACCTCAAGCGGTTCCCCGCGTACCTGCAGCAGCTGACGATGGAGTCCAACGGCAAGCACATGACGCTGGAAGGGACGCCGGTCGACTACCGCACCGGCCCAGTCTTCTGGGGCGAGCCCGGCACCAACGGGCAGCACAGCTTTTACCAGCTCCTGCATCAGGGCACGGAGCTGATTCCGGTCGACCTGATCGGCTTCGGCCGCTCGCTCAACCCGATCAGGGATCAGCACGACCTGCTGACCTCGAACGTGTTCGCCCAGGCAGAGGCTCTCGCGTTCGGGCGGACGCTGGAGCAGGTGCTCGCCGAGGGCACATCGCCGCAGGTGGCGCCGCACCGGGTCATGGAGGGCAACCGGCCGAGCAACGTCCTGCTCGCGGAAATACTCACGCCCAGGCTCCTGGGGACCCTGACCGCGCTTTACGAGCACGCCGTGTTCACTGCCGGGACGATCTGGGGTATCGACTCGTTCGACCAGTGGGGCGTGGAACTCGGCAAGCAACTGGCCGCGGTGATCGGCCCCGAGCTGACCTCAGCGGATGAACCTGAGCTGAATCACGATTCCTCGACGAATGCTCTTATCCGCCGGTATCGCAGCATCACCGGACAACCGCACTGATCTTTCGGGTTTGAAAAGGAGATGAAAATATGACCACAGAGCACCCGATGCAACTAGGCATGGTCGGGCTCGGGCGGATGGGCGCGAACCTGGTACGCCGGCTGATGCGCGATGGGCACCGCTGCGTCGTCTTCGACGTGAACCCGACCGCCGTCGCCGACCTGGTCGCCGAAGGCGCGGTCGGCGCCGACTCGCTCGCCGACTTCGCGTCCAAGCTGGAGGGGCCGCGCAACGCCTGGCTGATGCTGCCGGCCGCGATCACCGGCAAGATCCTGGACCAGCTTGCCCAGCACCTTGAGGCGGGCGACACCATCATCGACGGCGGCAACACCTACTACCGTGACGACATCGCGCGCGCCAAGGGGCTGGCCCCCGCGGGCATCCACTATGTGGACTGCGGCACCTCGGGAGGCGTCTGGGGCCTGGAGCGCGGCTACTGCCTGATGATCGGCGGCGACAACGAGGCTGTCGAGCGCCTTGACCCGATCTTCAAGACCATCGCGCCCGGCCTTGGCACGGCGGAGCCGACGGAGGGGCGCAAGCCAGGCGGCACGGCCCAGGAGGGCTACCTGCACTGCGGTCCGGCCGGGGCCGGCCACTTCGTCAAGATGGTCCATAACGGCATCGAGTACGGCATGATGGCCGCGATCGCCGAGGGCCTGTCGATCATCAAGCACGCCAACGCCGGCCTGGAGGAGCAAGAGACCGACGCCGAGACCACGCCGCTGACCGACCCGGGGGCCTACCAGTACACGATCCCGGTCCCCGAGGTCGCCGAAGTCTGGCGCCGGGGATCCGTCGTCAGCTCCTGGCTAGTCGACCTGACGGCGAACGCGCTAGCGAAATCCCCTGACCTGGTCGAGTTCACCGGCCACGTCTCTGACTCGGGTGAGGGCCGCTGGACCGTGCTGGCCGCCGTGGAGGAGGGCGTTCCGGCCCCGGTTATCACCGCGTCGCTGTACCAGCGCTTCGAGTCACGCGCCCTGGGCGAGTTCACCGACAAGCTGCTTTCCGCCATGCGCAGCCAGTTCGGCGGGCATGCGGAGAAGAAGGGCTGAGGACAGCAGGCCCGTGCCGTCCTGACCCGGGTCAGGACGGCAGGACCCGGTGCTCGACCGAGTCGTCGTGGCCGATGAGGATGTCCGAGGTGATCGAGGGCTCGAAGAGTCCGTGGCCGGTGACGCCCGGGGTCGCCGACAGCCAGGCGGCCAGCGTGGCAGGGTCGTCGACTGGCCCGCGGTAGTCGGCGATCACGCCGCCGTCAGGGCTCGGCGGGGCACCGTCGCGTACCGTGACCTGGCCCAGGTGGCGCAGGGTAGCGGGCAGGCCGAAGCTGAGCAGCTCGACCGGCACAGGCGGCTTGAGTACATCGACCGGTTTGGTGGAATCGGCGATCACCACGAACCTGGTTGCCGAGGCGGCGACGACCTTCTCCCTCGTGTGCGCGCCGCCGCCGCCTTTGATCAGCCACCCGTCAGCAGTGACCTGGTCGGCGCCATCGATCGCGATATCGAGCAAGTCGAGCTCGTCGACCGGATCAACGCGCAGCCCAAGCTCGGACGCCCTTCTGGCGGTCGCGACGGAAGTGGCGACGCACCTGATCGTCAGCCGCCTGCTGGCAAGCGCGGGCAGCAGGTACGCAACCGTCGAGCCGGTACCAAGACCCACGGTCATGCCGTCCTGGACGAGCTGAGCGGCCGCTTGCGCGGCGAGTTGCTTCTGGCGGTCGATGTCCACTGCGCCAGTCTGACCGATCACACGCACCCAAGCAGGCATCAGGTACGAATCTTCCAGTCCGTGGCGGGGTGACTACATGGCACTATTGGCCACATGCAACCGAACAATCATGCGCTGAACAAGCATCCAGACGATCACGTTATCGTGATCTTCGGCGCGACCGGAGATCTGGCGAAGCGCAAGCTGCTGCCGGGGCTATTTCACCTCGCTAAGTCAGATCTGCTGCCGGCCGGCTATCGGGTGATCGGGTCGGCGCCAGCGCAGTTCGCGATGACGGAGGAGGAGTTCCGCGCGCACGCGAAGGCGGCCTGCATGCAGTTCGGGCTCGCGAAACCGAACGGCGCGGCGTGGCGTGAGTTCGAGAGCAGGCTTCATTTCGCGGCGGCTGACCCCGACAACCCCAAGCCGCTGGTGGCGGCGGTGCTGGCGGCCGAGCAGGAGATCGGCGGCGATCCGCGCCGCATCTTCCATCTCGCGGTGCCGCCGGCCGCATTCGGCTCGGTGATCACGATGCTGGGCGATGCCAGGCTCGCCGAGAAAGCCAGGGTGATCATCGAGAAGCCGTTCGGTTATGACCTGGCCTCGTGCCGGAAGCTGACCGAGACGGTGCACTCGGTCTTCGCCGAGCAGAACATCTTCAGGATCGACCATTTCCTCGGCAAGGAGTCGGTCGAGAACATTCTCGCGTTCAGGTTCGCTAACGGCCTGTTCGAGCCGATCTGGAATCGTGAGCACATCTCGCACGTCCAGATTGACGTGCCCGAGCGCATCAGCATCGAGGGCCGGGCCGACTTCTTCGAGAAGACCGGGACGTTCCGCGACATGGTCGTCACCCACCTATTCCAGGTGCTCGGCTTCGTGGCCATGGAGCCGCCGATCGCGTTCGATGCCAAGTCGCTTCGCGATGAGAAGTCCAAGGTGTTCCAGGCGATGCGGTCGCTCGATGTCTCCAAGGTGATCAGGGGGCAGTACGTGGGCTACCGGGGTGAGCACGGGGTCGCGCCGGAAAGCCAGACCGAGACCTTTGTCGCGCTCCGGGTGGACATCGATAACTGGCGCTGGGCCGGGGTGCCGTTCTATCTGCGCTCGGGCAAGTCAATGGCCCAGCGCCGGCAGACCGTCACGCTGGGGCTCAAGGAGCCCGTGCTCCGCATGTTCCCGGTGGCCGCTCGTACCAGGCAAGACGCCCGGAGCAACGAGGTTGTCATCGACTTCGACGATCCAGGCTGGATCGCCGTCCAGTTCATGACCAAGCAGCCGGGGCCGCAGATGCGGCTCAGAGAAGTCGAGATGACCTTCAAGTACTCCGACTCGTTCCACCGAATGCACGAACTGGAAGGCTACGAGCGGCTGATCCTCGAGGCCATGATCGGCGACCAGTCGCTGTTTACCAGGTCAGACGAGATCGACCGGGTGTGGGAAGTGGCAACGCCGCTACTGGAAAACCCGCCGCCAGTTGAGTACTACTCCCCGGGCACCTGGGGACCTGAGCATGCGATCAAGCACCTCATCTCACCGCACCGCTGGCACCTGCCCGACGGCCGCTCTGCCTGAACCTGGGACGCGCAGCGGATGCCGGCCCCGGCGCTCACGCTCGGCCTGGACGCCTAGAGCCGGTCACAGCATGGGCCAGTCGTGCACGGGCTCGCCTACGTTCATCAGCTCGATGTAGTCCTGGGTCATCTGCCGCAGTGACTCTTCGCGGTCGATGCCCCTGGCCTGCATGTGCCTGACCGATCTCACCTGCCAGGCCGCTCCGTTGACGCCGGAGACGCACCGCTGCTCGATGATCGCCAGCAACCGGTTGACGTCGGCTGACTCGACGCCCCAGCGAGATAGCCCGCGTGCAGCCATGGGCAGCAGCCGGCGAAGCGTCAGTTCGGCGACGGGCACCATGCCCAGGCCTGGCCAGTAAACCTCGGCGTCGAGTCCGTACTTGGCGGCCGCGGTGAGGTTGGCGGCAGCCGCCGAGAAGGACATCTGGGACCAGATCGGCCGTTCGGCTTCGGCTAGCTCACCGATCAGCCCGTAGTAGAAGGCGGCGTTGGCGATGACGTCGATGACGGTCGGACCGGCCGGCACGACCCGGTTTTCCACGCGCAGGTGAGGCTTGCCGTCAACGACCGCGTATACCGGCCGGTTCCACCGGTACACCGTGCCGTTGTGCAGCGTCAGCTCAGCCAGTTCCGGCGCTTCGCCGCGCTCGAGCACTTCGACCGGGTCCTCGTCCTCGCTGAGCGGCAGCAGCGCCGGAAAGTACCGCAGGTTCTCCTCGAACAAGTCGAACACCGAGGTAATCCACCGGTCACCGAACCAGACCCTGGGCCGCACCCCCTGCTCGCGCAACTCGTCGGGCCTGGTATCGGTCGCCTGCTCGAAGAGCGGGATCCTGGTCTCTCGCCACAGTTCCTGGCCGAACAGGTACGGCGAGTTGGCCGCTGTCGCCACCTGAATCGCGGCGATGGCCTGCGCGGCGTTCCAGTAGCTGGCGAAGCTCTCGGGGCTGACCTGGAGGTGGCATTGCAAGCTGGTGCAGGCAGCCTCGGCCAGGATTGAGTCGACATAGGTATGCACTCGATCCTGGCCCTCGATCGATATGCGCATCTCCTCGCCGCGCGCGCCCAGAATCTCATCATTAAGTAGCTTGTACCGCGGATTAGATGACAAGGCATCTTCGCCGACATCCGCTTCCCGCAGGCTCGGCAAAATGCCGATCATCACCAGCCGCGTACCCGTCGGTTCGACTCGCTCACAAGCCCGGCTGACAATGTTTCCGACATCGGATTCGAGCGCGGTGAATACACCGCCAGACAAGATCTCCGGATCAGAGGCGAGCTCGATGTTGAACTTGCCGAGCTCGCTTGCCCACGCCTCGTGCGCGATCATCGCGAGCGCGTCGGCATTCGTCATCGTCGGGTAGCCTGCCTTGTCTACCAGGTTGAACTCCAGCTCCAGGCCGACGTGGTGGGAGTCTGTCTCGAACCTCGACTCGTGCAACATCCTCGCGAAGACATCAAGGCAGGTGCGCACTTTCGCGCGGTATGCGCGTCTATCCCGACGACTTATCGTGATCGCCGGCACATCCCTGCCCATCAAACCCTCCAGCTGCGATCAGCCGCCCAGATGTTATTTACCCAGATTTACATGGAAGGGACGTGGTGACCAGGCCCTATCCAGGCGGCTTGGGTACAGCGGGCGACCGGCGCGGTGTGGCTGAGGGTTTTGCGGCTACGGCAGGCTGCCGCCGGCTACCGCCAGGCGGCCGCGATCAGCCCGGTGGTGAGCTTGTCCGGCCGGTTGCCGCCTTGCGACACGTACAGGTCGTTACCAGCCAGGTACAGCAGCCACTGGCCGGACGAATCCGCGGCGAGACTGGTGTGTTCCAGGTCGGCGAAACCGATCGCGACCTGGTGCACCAGCGCCCCGGCCGTCGAGACTTCCCACATCAGGCGCGACGTATTGTGGACGGGAAAACCGCCGCAGCAGGCCCGGCTGATGAACAGGTTGCCGTCGGGCAGGAACACGCCCTCGCGGAGGTAGGAGCGCTGCGGCGCGGGCGAGCCGGTGACAGGCACGAATGTCACGCCAGCCCCAGGCAACTCGTAGTACTTGGCCACCGACGTGTCAACGATGTATACGTTCCAGCCCTCGTTGTCCTGCACAGCAGAGACCGAGACGGCGAGCCTGGTGCTATCTGGCGCCCAGGACAGATGCGAGATCGGGGAGAACAGCCCTCCCCGGCCCACCTGCGGCGGCAGCGGCAGCACCTGCTCGGACCCGGAGCTCACGGCCCTGACCACGAGCTTGAAATGGCTGGCCAGGTTGCCCGATGTCGGCAGGCACGCCTCCTTAGTCATCAGGGGCTCATCAGCGAACGCCAGCTTGCTGCCGTCCGGACTGATCGCCGGGTACAGCCCTGGCGCGATCGCTGTCAGTTCGCCACCGTTGGTGCTCACCGACTCGACCTCGGTGTGACAACCCGCGCCCTCGGCGAAATACGCCGTCGAACCATCCGAGCTGACGGATACCTCGTCCCCGAGCACGCCACCCGGCACCAGGGTCTGGGCGACGCTCCCGGTCGCGGGGTCGAGCCGGACAAGCGCACCGGCCGTGGTGACTGCCACTATGCCCGGCTCGCCACCCGGAGCGCCCGGCGCCCCTGGCGCGCTCACAGAAGGTGACGCGCCCAGGCCCGCGCCGGCGCCGTCACCGCCGCCGGGCGCTGGCGCGGTCGCCGCCGATGGAGACGACGGGCTGCTGCTACCGCCGCAGGCCGCGAGAAACGGAACGATCAGCATTACCGCCGTCAGGAGCGGCGCAGAAAAACGGCGCATGACAAACCTCGACACTGGTGGGTACCCCGGGGTAATTGGACACGATGGTGACAGCACCGGCTGCCTTCGGGCAACTATCCTGCCCGGCCGGTGCGCCCGGCGTGGCTATCGAGGCCGGACGGCTGCTAGAGGCTGGCTGCCATCCTGCGCACGGCCTCGGTGATCAGTTCGGGCGACGTGCCGATGTTCAGCCTGGCGAAGCCCGTGCCCTGGCTGCCGAAATACGGACCGCCGGTCAAAGCGACCCGCCCCCGCTCAAGGAACGCCTCCGACGGATCGGGGCCCAGCCCCAGCTTCCTGCAATCCAGCCAGGCCAGGAAGCTGGCCGAGCCTGGCACGTACCCGACTTCCGGCAATTGCTCGCTCAGCAGCCGCGCCAGGACCTGGCGGTTCTCGTCGAGCTGCGCGATCGCGACATCGAGCCAGTCCAGCGACTTCGATAGCGCGGCCACAGTGGCCAGCACGCCGAGGTGCGAGGCTAGCAGCGACTCCCACCGCTCGGTGAGCATCGCCGCGGCCCGCTCCTGCCCGGCGACCGTGATCCCGCACTTCAGCCCCGGGATGTTCCAGCCCTTGGACGCGGACGTGAAGACCCAGGCTCGCTCGGCCATCGGATGGTCCAGCGTCGCGAACGGCACCTGGACCGCGCCTGGCAGCGCGAGCGGGCCGTGGATCTCATCGACAAGCAACTCCACCTGGTGCCGCTCGCAAAGGCCGGCGATCGTGAGCAGCTGGTCACGCGTCCACACGTTGCCGAGCGGGTTGTGCGGGCTGCACAGCAGGTAGGCGCTGACGTCAGGCCGCGCGAGCGCGGCGTCGAGCACGTCGAAGTCCAGGTCGTACCTGCCGGAGGATTCGTCGCGGCACAGCGGCGCTTCGACGACTTCCCTGTGGATATAGCCAAGCCGCAGGAAAAACGGCCCGTATACCGGCGGGTTGAGTACCACCCCGGAGCCGTGCGGGGTGGCCGCGATCAGCACCTCGGCTATCCCCGACATCACGTCAGGGATGGAGAACACCCACTGGGGCCTGACCGTCCAGTCCAGTCTCGCGGCCGCGTACGAGGCGAACGCCTCGCGAAGCTCGCTGGCATCCGGATAGCCGGTGTCGCCGATCGAAAGCGCCGTCCTGACCGCGTCAGCGATCGGCTCGGCGATCATGAAATCCATCTCGGCGACGAAGGCGGGCAGAACGCCGGGCGGGTACTCGCGCCACTTGTGGCTCTTGCGCTTGGCGAGTTCTTCGAGCGAGCAGTTCCCGAGCAGCGCGTCCATCTACCGGATCGTAACCCCGCGCCGCCTAAGCCGGGCCGGCAGCGCGATGTCGCCGGTCAGGTACCGTTCGACTGCTGGCCCGATCGTCGCCGCCAGCTCGTCGACACTGGCACCGGCGACCATGGGCAACTTCAGCACCAGCCTGATCAGCGCCAGGCCAAGCATCTGAGACGCCACCATCGCCACCCGGTACTGCACTTCATCTGTGCTCGAGCCGAGCGTAGTGAGCCCTGACACCCTGGCGATCGTGCCGAGTATCGAATCGGCCATGAACTCACGGAGCATCGCGGCCGCATGGTCACTCGTCACCGCCGATCGCAGCAGCCCTTCGAAGGTTTCCCTGATCCCGTCCGACTCCCACAGCGTGAGCGCCGTCCGCACCAGGTGCTCACCGCGCGGCCCGTCGGGCATGTCGCCAAGCGCCGCCGCCAGCACCTGGCTCGGCACCACCGGCATCCGCATCGCGGCCGCGAACAAGGCTTCCTTCGTGCCATAGAAGTGATGGACGAGCGCCGGATCGACTCCCGCCGCGCTGGCGATCGCCCGGATCGTCGCGCCGCGATAGCCGTGCTCGGCGAACTGCCCGCGCGCGGCCTCGAGTATCGCCTCGCTCGTACCGCTGTCACCAGCACGCCTCCCGCGCTGGCCTGCTCCGCGAGTGCTCATGCCGCCGCATCCCGTTCATCGCCGCGCGAAGTAAGTTCGAAGAATCGCTCTTCCATCGTCGCAGGGACCTGCCGTACCACGGCTGGCAGGTCACCAAGCGCCCGCCGCACGGCACCGGGGTCGGCACCGGGCACCCGCACCCCGCGCCCGGCGAGCGCCACCTGCCAGCCGGCGTCTTCGCACCGGCCGAACGCCTCGGCCCAGCTTTTCGTCTCCACGACGGTGACCTGGCGCGATCCGATGATGCTGGCGGCCGTGCCTGCCGCGACGACGGCACCGTCAGCCATGATCACCAGCCGGCCGCACTCCCCCGCTTCCTCCATGTAGTGCGTGGTAACGAGGACACCCGCCCCGGCCTGCGCCGCGTCGGCGATCGTCTCCCACAGCCTCGCCCGGCCAAGCGGGTCGACACCAGAGGTCGGTTCATCGAGAATCAGCAGATCGGGATGGTGAGACAGAGCCTGGGCAAAGGCGACCCTGCGCTGCACGCCGAGCGACATCGACCCGATCAGCTGACCAGCGTACGGGGCGATGCCGGGAGGCAGCGGAGCGCCAGAACCAAAGACAGCGGCGGAGAACTCCAGGTTCTCGGCGGCGGTCAGGTCGTCGTACAGGCCGAGTCCCTGCGGCACATAGCCGAGTCTGCTACGGGTCTGCCGCGAGGGCGGCTGGCCGAACAACTCGACCGACCCGGACGACGTCCCGGTCAGCCCGAGCAGCATCCGGATCAAGGTGGTCTTCCCGGCGCCGTTCGCGCCGAGCAGGCCGACAATCTCACCTGGATGTACCTCGAGATCTACCTCGCGCACAGCGGTGAACTCACCAAACCGCTTCGTCGCGCCCCTAACCTGGGCGAGCGGCCCGATCATGTCAGCACCTCCTTGGCGATCGCGGCGACTGTGACAGCATCGGTCAGGTCGGGGGCGATTCGATCGCCCAGCTCAGAGTTCGGATCGGGCTCCCACAGCCGCCACTGCCCGCCGCGCCGCCACGCCCTCGCACCAGCCTCGCCCGCGGGTTTCGCGGACACAGCGCGCAGTTCCCCCGGCATCGAGGCGATGATCTCATCGCTGGTCCCGGCGGCCAGCGCGCGGCCGCTGTCGAGCACGAGCACGGACGCGCAGCGTTCGGCCTCGTCGAGGTAGGTGGTCGCGAGCACGACCGCGCAGCCCTCAGCGGCGGCCCGCGCGACTAGCCACCACAGGCCGCTGCGGCTGACCGGATCGACCCCGGTCGTCGGCTCGTCGAGCACCAGCAGATCGGGCTGGTGCAGCATAGCCGCGATCACGCCGAGCTTCTGGCGCATCCCGCCCGACAGCTGCCCGGCCAGGCGGCCGGACGCAGCCGCGAGCCCGGCGCGCTCGGTGTACTCGGCGGCTCGCTCCCGCGCGGCCTGCCGCGCCATCCCGTACCCTGATGCCCGGAAATCGAGGTTCTCGGCGACAGTCAGATCGGGGTAGATGCCCGACGCCGCCGGCAGGTAGCCGATCCGCTCCTTAGCCGGCCTGCGCACCCTCCCGGCTCCCGGTGCCATCGCCCCGGCCAGGCAGCGCAGCAGCGTGCTCTTGCCCGCGCCATCCCCGCCGACCACCGCTGTCACCTGGCCGGGCGGCGCGGACAAGCTCACGTCCGACAACGCCGCGGTCTTACCGTAGTGAACGGATAGTTCCCGGCCACCCCAAGCTTGCGGGCCGGTCCCGTTCGCCGTCATGCCCTGACCTCCCGCGGCTGCGCCGCGGGCTGGCGGCCAGTGCGTTCGCGGCTCGACGGAGCGAGGTAGCTGCGGAACCGCAGCGTCGCGCCGGCCACCACCACAACACCGAGCACCGCGAGGAACACGAAAGGCTCCCAGAGCGCGCCGATCGGCTCAGCCCGCAGCATCACGCCACGGGAGATCTCATTGAAGTACGTCAGAGGCAGCAGGTAGGCGATCCAGCGCACCCCGGCCGCGATCGAGCTGAGCGGGAAGATCAGCCCCGACAGCAGGATCTGCGGCAGCAGCGTCATCATGGCCAGCTGGATCGCCTGGCCCTGGTTCTGCGACACG
Organism: Streptosporangiaceae bacterium; assembly: GCA_035716545.1. Lineage (GTDB taxonomy): Bacteria > Actinomycetota > Actinomycetes > Streptosporangiales > Streptosporangiaceae > Chersky-822. The sequence goes on along the minus strand of DASTJM010000093.1, from coordinate 69,118 downwards.
CTCGAAATCAGCACCCCGAACCCGAGCGTGACGAAGAGGAACAGCAGCGCACCGAGCGCGAACGTCGCTGGCGAGCCGCGGAACGGCACGCCGAATACCGCGATGCCGACCCCGAGCACGATCGCGAGATCGACGGTCGCGACACCGAAGTACGGCACGATCTTGCCGAGCACGACATCTCTCGGCTTCAGCGGCATGACGGCGAGCTGCTCGAGCGTGCCCGACTGCCGTTCCCGCACGACGCCGAGGCTGGTGATGATGGTGCCGACGAACACCAGGACGACGCCGCAGAGTCCGGGGATCATGATGGCCGACGTGGTCAGGTCCGGGTTGTACAGGACGGTCACGCTGGGAGGCGGCGTCCCGGCTGGCAGCGCGCCCTGAGCCCGGCTCTGCGCGAAGGACGTCAGCGCGGCCCGGGCGGCGAAGAGCTGGCTGCCGTCCACGTAGACCTGCAGCCCGGTACGGCCGGCGACGACGGCAACGTCTGCCTTGCCATCGCGCAGCTGGTCCTTCGCCCAGGTCGCGCCCTTCCCGAGCTCGGTCTCGGTGACCTGGAACGGTGCCTTGAGTACCTGGCCAGCCTGGCTCGCCTCCGGCCCTGCCACGGCAACCGAGATCGACTTGACGTCGAAGCTCGCCGCGTACCCGAGCACCACGAGCAGCAGCACCGGCAGCACGATCATCATCACCAGCGTCCGCCGGTCACGCCGGATCTGCCGGAACTCCTTCACGATCATCGCCCACATGTCCGCGCCTCCATTGCGCCCGCGTCCATCGACCCTGCCTCCGTGATATAATTCAACACACGTTGAACTCTACAAGCGTTGAATTCTGGGGTCAAGCGTGTCCCTGGCGCGCGTCAGTCAGCGGCAAGCGACCCGCCGGCCGACCCGTCAGGCCCGCAGAGCGGTGAGGTAGACAGGATGCATGGCGCTGACTCGGCATGCCGGAGAGTGGACGATTGAGGACAAGTGCCAGTCGCCCTGGCACTACCTGCCGGTCGAGGTACCGCCAGGGGTAGCGGCATTAAGGGTTGACCTTGAGTACAACAAGGCCGGGGCCGGGCTGGACCTTGGCTGTTTCGGCCCGGCGGGGTTTCGCGGCTGGTCGGGAGGAGCCCGGCGGTCCTTCGTGATCACGGCGAAGTCGGCGACGCCCGGATACCTGGCAGGCGAGCTTGAGCCTGGGCTATGGCAGGTCGTGATCGGGCTGCACCAGATTCCCGCTTCCGGCGTCAGGTACGAGGTCAGCGCCGAGGTGTCAGCCAGCGTCCCTCGCGCGGGCGAGGCCGCGGGGCAACCACCGCCGCTGGTGGACCGGCCGCCCCGTCGCGACCTGCCAGCCTCCGACCCGATGCGCTGGCTAGCCGGCGACCTGCACTCGCACACCGTGCACTCCGATGGCGTGCTGACGGTCCCTGAACTGGCCAGGTTCGCGGTGGAACGAGGGCTCGACTTCATCGCCATAACCGATCACAACACAATCAGCCACCACGGGGAACTGCCGGCGGCGGCCGCCGCGCACGACATCGTGCTCGTGCCTGGCCAGGAGGTGACGACCGAGCGGGGACATGCCAACGCGTTCGGCAGCCTGCCGTGGGTGGACTTCCGCGAGTCGCCCGATGCCTGGCTCACCCAGACGGAAGAAGGTGGCGGGCTGCTATCCGTTAACCATCCCTACGGCGGTCAGGTCGCGTGGACAGCACCTATGCGACGACGGCCGCCGCTGATCGAGGTCTGGCACTGGAGCTGGCTCGACCTGCGCTGGACCGCGCCGCTGAGCTGGTGGCTGGCCTGGCATCCGGAAGCGATCGGGGTCGGCGGCAGCGACTGGCACCGGCCAGGTTCTGACGCTCCCCCGGGCTCGCCAACCACCTGGGTACTGTCGGAGGCCGCCGATCCTGGCGCGGTGCTTGCAGCCGTGGGCGCTGGCCGGGTCGCGATCGCCGCCGACCGTAACGGGCCGGCGCTGTTGCGGGTGGATGGCGAGCTCGTCGCGGTCGGCGCCGACGGCGCGATCTTGTCCAATTGCGACGGGCCCCGGCGGCGGGTCTCCGGCGACGTGGCCCGGCTAGGCGACACAGCGGGATATCACCGGCTTACCGACCCAGCCGGGACGACCCTGGCGCTGACCAATTAGGGTTCGCACATGACTGAACGCGCGCCCAGGTGGGGACTGACCGTGCCGCTCCCTGGCCACTCGCTGCCCGAGCAGCGGGAGATCGTGGCGTCACTGGCTGACCTTGGCTACACCGACCTGTGGTCGGCGGAGCTGAACGGGATCGACGCGTTCACGCCGCTGGTGCTCGCGTCCCAGTGGTCAGATTCGCTGCGGCTGGGCACGGCGATCGCGCCGGTGTACACGCGCGGGCCGGCCTGCCTGGCGATGACAGCCGCGACCGTTGCCGACCTTGCTCCGGGACGGTTCATGCTGGGCCTGGGCACCTCGACGCCGGTCGTCGTGCGGCAGTGGAACGGCATTCCGTTCGACGCGCCCTACCAGCGCTCGCGCGATGTGCTGCGGTTCCTGCGAGCGGCGCTGACGGGGGACAAGGTAACCGCCGAGTACTCGACGTTCCTGGTGGACGGTTTCAGGCTCGAGCGACCTCCAGCGGTGCCGCCCGCCCTGGCGCTTGCCGCGTTGCGGCCGCAGATGGTGAAGCTGGCTGCGACCGAGTCCGACGCCGTGATCACTAACTGGCTGTCACCGGCTGACGTGCCGGCGGTGCGAGCCGTGGCCGGGCCCGACACCGAACTGGTCGCGCGGATCTTCGTGTGCCCGACCACCGACGCTTCGGTGGCCAGGGCGATCGCCCGCCGCGCGCTCACCGGTTACCTGACCGTGCCCGCGTACTTCGCGTTCCACGAATGGCTCGGCCGGCGCGAGCTGATACAGCCGATGATGGACCTGTGGAACGTCGGTGACCGGCGCGGCGCCGGCGCCGCGATCCCCGAGGCGGTGGTCGACGACCTGGTCATTCACGGCGACTTCGACCACTGCCGCGAGCGAGTCGATGCCTACCGCGCAGCCGGGCTCGACACCCCTGTCATCGCGATCCTGCCCACGCCGGGCGTGGACTCGATCGACGCTGCCCGCGCGCTGGGACTACGAGCCTAAACTCGCTGGCCACCATGGGTCGCGAGCGTCGCCACCTGAGGCGCGGGGGAAAGGTTGCCCGCATTGCGCAGTTCCTGAGCCAGGCGACGTGCTTGCCCTGGCCGCATGGCCGCACGTAGCTTCGGCCAGATCTCGGTCTCCTCGAACTCGATCTGGTAGCGCACCAGGGAACTCGCAGCGTCGATCATCTGGTCAAACTGGGAGGTTGCCGGGTCGGCCTCGTGGAGCCGGGCCAGCGTCGCGACCATCTGCCGCTCGTGCGCGCGGGCCTGACCCGCGATCTCATCGCCATCAGGCAGGTTCGCCCGGACAGCGGGCCAGAAGAACTGCTCTTTGACGGCCTCATGCCTGAACGACTCGATCACGAGCCATCTGGCTACCGAAGCGCGAGCCGCGGCCACCCACTCATCGTCGCCGGCGCCGGCGGCATCCTCGGAGTTTTCGTCAAGGACGGCGAGCATCTTCTCGACTTCCGCGTGCTCGGCCCTGAGCAGCTCGAAAACATCCGCCATTGCGCCCTCCCGCCATTGCCGTCTGATGTCCTGGTCGCCGCTACCCTCAGGCGACGCCTCAAACACGAACCCAGACGCAGATCGGGTCTGCGCCACCACGCACCCTCAAGACGAAGAGTGCGCGTGCTCTAGGCTGCGCCGAGGTTGCGGGGGAAGTTCGGCGGAATCACGAGGTGGTCCTTACCCAGGTCGGCTAGGGACGAGCAGCCTAGTCCGAGCAGTGCCGAGTCGATGCCGTTCCGCAAGATGTCAAGCACGTTCTCCACGCCCGCCTGGCCGTTCGCGGCCAGGCCCCACAGATAGGCGCGGCCGATCATGACCGCTCGAGCTCCGAGGGCGACTGCCTTCACTACGTCGTTGCCGCGCCGGACTCCGCCGTCGAGCAGCACCTCGACTTGGTCGCCAACTGCTCGCGCGATCCCCGGGAGCACCCGGATCGTGGCCGGAGTGCCATCGACGTTGTTACCGCCATGATTGGACACCGAGATCGCCGTCACGCCCGCGTCTACGGCTCGCTTGGCGTCATCGATCCGGGTAATGCCTTTGAGCAGGAAAGGGCCTCCCCATTGCTCGCGCATCCAGGCCACATCGTCCCAGGACGGCGGCGGTGTCCCCATCCACTGGGCGTACGCCCCGAAGAAGGTCGGCGCGTGCTGGCTGCCGGTCGCCAGATTCGGCACAGTCAGGTCGGGGAGGTGGCCCGTCCGCAAGTAGCTCGCCAGCCACCTCGGGCTGGCCAGGCCTTGCGGCGCCAGCTTGAGCAGTTCGCCGAGCGTCAATTTCTCCGGGATGTGCGGGCTACCCCAGTCCCGGCCGTGAGAGAACGACCAGTCAAGCGTGGCGATCACGCCGGCCGCGCCGGCGTTGCGGGCGCGCTCCAGCCGGGCGGCTACCTGGTCACGCCCGCCGAGCCAGTACAGCTGGAAGAAGGTCTGCGGGTTAGCGGCGATGACCTCTTCCATGGGCTTGCTCGCGAACGAGCTGAGACCGATAGCGGTGCCACGGGCCGCCGCCGCCCGTGCTACCGCGACCTCGCCGTCCGGGTGCACCGCCTGGACGCCCGTCGGCGAGATGATGACCGGGAGCGCGATCGGCTGACCCAGCACGGTCGTTGCGAGGTCCCGCTGGCCGCTGTGCCCGGCTACGTGCGGCGCGAAGCCGAGTTCGTCGTAGGCGATCACGTTGTCGCTGACCGTCAGGCCCTTCTCGGTGCCGGCGAGCAGCGCGCCGTAGACGGACCTGGGCAGGCGCTTACGGGCACGCCGCTGGGCTTCTGCGACGGTCTCGAACCAGGCACTGCTCATGACGGGGGTCCTTTCCTGGCTGCCGGGTCTATCCGCAGCGGGCGCCAGGCGATGACCGGCCGCAGCGGAGCGAGCGTGCGCGCGGCGACGCACCCGGACCAGACGCCGAGACCGTAAGCGAGGTCGTCGGCGATCCGGCCAAGCGTGAATCGTGCCGGGTCTAGCGCCCGTGAACCCTCCGCCCAGGCAGTGAGCGGCGGACCGAGCAGCAGCGAGCCGATCGCCGCTCGCCGGCCCCAGCGGCGGGAGGTACCTGGTGCGGCACTGGCGGCTGCCAGCAATGGCACGGCGAACTGGGTTGCGTAGCGGCCGACGCCGAGCCAGGTCTGCCGCGTCGCGGCGAGCGTGGCCTGGGTCAGCCCGGCGCGCGGCACCCCGGCCCGGCGTAGCCGGTACCCGGTTGTAGCCAGGGCGCCCGCGAAAGCGGCGGCCGCCATCACTGGGCGCCTGGCCAGCAGCGCGGCGACTGTGGCGGCAGGCCAGGGGGCCAATGCCAGATGGACCACGGCACCAGGGTGGCGCCTGGCCAGCGGGCCCGCTGAGGTGCCGTAACGGTATCGCCGGGCGAACAGTTCCGGCCACGACGCCGGCTCGTGGTGAGCGACCTGGACGGACGGGACGAAGCGAACTCGCCAGCTCGCCTCGTGCAGCCGCCAGATCAGGTCGACGTCCTCTCCGACGCGCATCGACTCGTCGAACACGCGCCCCGCGCGGCTTACCGACAGCAAGGCATCGCGGCGGGCGAGCACCGCCGCCGTGGGCACATATGAGGTCGCGGTCCGCGGCATCACCCGCCCCGGCCTGCCGCCAAGGTCAAGGGCACAGTTCAATTCGGTATAACGGCCCGCTGCCGTCGGTGTCGCCTTCCCTGTGATTCTCGGCGCCACTACGGCAAGGAGCGGATCGGCGAAATGACCGGCTAGCTGGGCTATCCAGCCCGGAGCGGGCTCACAGTCGCTGTCCACGAACGCGATCAGCTCACTGGTCACCCCATCGCTGGCCAGCGCGGCGAGCCCGGTATTCCTGGCCGCGCCAGGGCCGCCGTTGACCTCGCGCCGGATGAGCCGTGCGCCGTGCCTGGCAGCGACCCTGGCCACAGCGACCGGATCTGCAGAGGCGTCATCTACTACCAGGACCGGATAGTCGCAGCCGAGCGCGGTCAGGCAGCGCCCGAGCAGGTCCGCCCGGTCCCTGACCGGGATGATCACCGTCACCTCAGGTGCGGTCTGGCGAGCAGGCGGCACCGGATGAGCCAGCCCGGTGTCAGTGAGGTACCTGGCCAGGGCGCCGGTAGCGCGCGAGGTAACCAGACCGTCCCGCAGCTCACGCCAGGCAGCCTGGCCGGCCGGGGTCAGCCGGGCGATCCGCACCGGCGATCCGCCGAACCACAGCCCGGGGGTGAGCTCGCGGGTCCAGGAATCGAGCTCGACGCCGAAGCCAGCCGGGAGCGGCGGGACGGCGGCGCCGGTCAGCCTGGCGACCGGCTTGCCGGTCACAGGGCGAGCCCGCCGTCCGCGGGCACCACGCTGCCGGTCATCGCGCTGCTGCCGCTGCCCGCGAGGAACACCAGCACCCCGGCAATCTCATCAGGCTCAAGGAGGCGGCCGTGCGGTTGCTGCGCGGCGAAGCTCGCTGCGCCAGGCAGCTCATAAAGCCGGGCGCTCTGCGCCAGGACCGGCGTATCGGTGGAGCCCGGACTGACGGCGTTCGCGGTGACCCCGGTGCCGCCAAGCTCGGCACCTAGCGCACGGATGAGGCCGGCCACTCCGGCTTTGGCGGCGCAGTAGGCGGCCAGCTTCGGCAGGCCGCGGGTCGCGGCGGCCGACGCCACGGCCAGGAATCGCCCCGACCGCGGCTCGGGCCGGCGCAGCAACGCCGGGATCGCGGCCCGCGCCAGGTTCAGCACGCCGCCGAGGTCGACGTCGAGTACGGCTCGTTCCTGTTCAGGCGGGAGTTCCCAGGCCGGCACGCCGCCGGCGATCACCCCGGCGACCGCGATCGCGGCGTCAAGACCGCCCCAGCGCTGCTCGGCGTAGGCGACAGCGGCGGCAAGGGCAGCCTGGTCGCGGACATCAGCGTGATAGCCGACGACCTGCGCCGGCCCGGCCTGCACTACCACCTTGGCCAGCTCGTCCGCGGTGCCCATGGCATAGGGCAGGGCCGGGTCATCCCGCGCGAGATCGAGAGCGAGGACCGACCATCCCTGCTCAGCCAGCGCACGCACCGTAGCAGCGCCGATCCCCCTGGCCGCGCCCGTGACAATCGCGACCCGCCCGGACGACGCCAACTTAGCCCGCCTTCGGCGCGAAGCCGGCCAGGGGGCTTTCATCGCAGGCCCGGTCTGGCCGGCGCCCGATAGTCACGGGTACGGGTGGCCTGCGCCGTGAGTGATCGGGTGACGGCCGGGGCGGGGTGGCTCCGGCCCGTGCGAGTGCGGCTTCACCGTGACCGCGCACGCACTCGGGATCGGGACCGTCAAGCGGCAGTCCGGTAAAGAACTTCGCGGCCATGCAGCCGCCTCCGCAGGCATCGAAGGCGGAGCACGACGTGCAGGCGCCGGCGGCCTCCGGCTGACGCAGGCTCGCGAACAGCTCGGAAGAACGCCACACCCGGGCGAAGCCGCCCTCGTCGCGCACGCTGCCGGCCAGGAAGCTCTCGTGGATCGCGAAAGGGCAGGCGTAGACGTCGCCCACCGGGTCGATGAGGCAGACGACCCTGCCCGCGCCGCACAAGTTCAGGCCGGGCAGCGCCTGCCCGTACCCAGCGAGGTGGAAGAAGGAGTCGCCAGTAAGCACGTTCTCCCCGCGGGAGACCAGCCAGTCGTACAGGTTGCGCTGCTGCTCCGCCGTCGGGTGCAGCTCGTGCCATACACTCGCGCCGCGTCCGGCCGGGCGCAGCCTGGTCAGGCGAAGCTGGGCACCGTACTGCCCGGCCAGCGCGGCGAACTCGTCGAGCTGCCCGACATTCTGGCGGGTCACCACCACCGAGAGCTTGAAGCCGCTGACGCCCGCCGCGGCGAGGTTGGCCATCGCGCGCAGCGCGGTCCGGTAGGAGCCGGCTCCCCGCACGGCATCGTTGACCTCCGCGGTCGCGCCGTCGAGTGATATCTGCACGTCCACGTAGTCCGAGCCGGCCAGCCGCCCGGCGACAGCCGGGGTGATCTTGATGCCGTTGGTGGAGAACTTGACGCCGACCTTGTGCGCGACCGCGTAGTCCACCAGTTCCCAGAAGTCGGGCCGCACGGTCGGCTCGCCGCCGCCGATGTTCACGTAGAACACCTGCATCCGCTCGAGTTCGTCGATCACCGCCAGGCACTCGGCCGTACTCAGCTCGCGCGGATCACGCCGGCCGGACGATGACAGGCAGTGCACGCACGACAGGTTGCACGCATAGGTGAGTTCCCAGGTCAGGCAGATCGGCGCGGACAGGCCGCTGGCGAACTGCGCGGTCAGCGCGCTCACCGCCCTGGCTCCCTGACAGCGATCATCGCCGAGTCGGCCAGCGTGCCCAGCGCGCGCTCGTAAGCGGGCATCGCGCTGGCACCGACGCCGGCGGATTCGCACGCCGCCCTGGCGCTCGGATGATCTGCGAGGCGCTGGACTACGGCCAGCAGCATGGGGTCCTTGAGAAAGGACAGCCGCCTGGTCCCGAAGTGATACAGCAGGGCGCCGAACGGCTCAGGCCGTACCGCCACGCGGTCGTCCAGGCGCCAGGGGCGATCGGCGTCAAAGGCGGATGCGGGCGACCCAGCGTCAGTAGACACCGCACATGCCGTCGATCGAGATTTCCTCTACGAGGACTTCCTCAGTCACCAGGACGTCGGCCGTTGTCTCGGCCTGGACGTCCTGGTCCGCTACGAGCGTCGCGTGATCAACCACTTGCCCTGCCTTCGTTTTGGCACCGAGTGCCAGCCCACAGTAAATGCACTCAGTGCCATAGTGCAAGGGTGATCGCATCTGGAGAGGCGGGCGGGCGGCGCAGGATCACCTCGCCGGCCGAGCTTGAGCGGGTCGCGTTCGACCTTTTCGAGCGGCAAGGGTTCGAGCAGACCACCATCGACGACATCGCCGCGGCAGCGGGCATCGGCCGCCGCACATTTTTCCGCTATTTCGGGTCTAAAAATGATGTCCCGTGGGGCGATTTCGATGCCGAGCTCACCCGCATGCGGCGCCGCCTCGCGGCTACCCCGCCGAATGCGCCCCTGATGGACGCGATCCGGCAGGCAATCGTGGATTTCAACCGGATGCCGGCCGAGCAGTGGCCAGCGCACCGCCGCCGGATGAACTTCATTCTCGGCGTCCCGGCGCTGCAGGCGCATTCGACGCTGCGCTTCGCGGCCTGGCGCCAGGTCATCGCGGACTTCGTCGGGCAGCGCACGGGCCAGCGGGCCGACTCGCTGCTGCCGGCCACGATCGCCCACGCGATGCTCGGCGTCGCGGTTGCCGCGTATGAGCAGTGGCTAGCCAGGCCAGGCGGTGAAGGCGACGACGACCTCTGCGACTTGCTTGACCGGGCCGTCCGCGCGCTCGGGTCCGCCTTCGGCCAGCAAAGGTCTTCCGGCGAGTAACAAGTCTGGTTACGGTATATGCACGCGAACTGCAACAGGTTCTACGGGCGAGGATGAGGCAATGCAGACCAAGGCCGCAGTGCTGTATGGCGTGGGTGAGAAGTGGCAGATCGAGGAAGTAGAGCTCGATCCGCCGCACCCGAAGGAGGTGCTCGTCAAGCTCACGGCGAGCGGCCTGTGCCACTCCGACGAGCATCTGGTGACAGGCGACATCCCGATCCCGTTCCCGGTCATCGGGGGCCACGAGGGCGCGGGCATCGTGGTCGAGGTAGGGCCCGAGGTCGACCACGTCAAGGAGGGCGACTCGGTTGTGCTGAGCTTCCTGCCCGCATGCGGCCGCTGCTCCTATTGCGCCCGCGGCATGCAGAACCTCTGCGATCTCGGGATGTTCCTCATCAACGGCCCTCAGCTTGACGGCACCCACCGCTTCCACGCCAAGGGCAAGGGTGTCGGCCAGATGTGCCTGCTCGGCACGTTCTCCGAGTACACCGTGGTGCCGGCTCAGTCGGTGGTGAAGGTCGACGACGGCACCTCGCTTGACAAGGCGGCCCTGGTGGGATGCGGCGTCACGACAGGCTTCGGCAGCGCCGTCCGCACCGCCGAGACCAAGGCCGGTGACACGGTCGTGGTCATGGGCATCGGCGGCATCGGCATCAACGCCGTCCAGGGTGCGAGGATCGCCGGGGCGCGGAACATCGTCGCGATCGACCCGGTCGAGTTCAAGCGGGCCAAGGCCCTGGAACTGGGCGCCACGCACGCCGCGTCCGATGTCGAGGAAGCCGCGCAGATCGTCGGCCTGCTGACCCGAGGGCAGATGGCGGAGTCGTTCATCATCACGACCGATGTCGCCGAGGGTGCCTACGTCGGCCCCGCGCTCGACATGGTCGCCAAGCACGGCAAAGTGATCGTCACTGCCGTGGGCCACCCGGCCGAGACGCAGATCAGCGGCTCGCTGTGGATGCTGACCATGATGGAGAAGCAGATCCGCGGCTCGCTTTACGGCTCGTCGAACGCCCAGCACGATATCCCCCGGATGCTCGAGCTATACAACAACGGCCAGCTCAAGCTCGACGAGCTGATCACCAAGGAGTACACGCTCGATGAGGTCAACCAGGGATATGAGGACATGCGCAACGGACTCAACATCCGGGGCCTGATCCGCTACTGAGGCCCGAAGGACCGCAGTGGCGGCAGCGGTACGCGCGTCAACGCCGCGGCCAGCCATAATGATCGGGTGGCCGTGACGCGCAAGACCGTGACCCGCAAGACCGGGCCTGACCAGTCCGCGAGCTCGGCCAGGCGGGACTCGGCCAGGCGGGACGATGTCGTCCGGCTCGCCGGCCAGCTCTTCGCGCAGAAGGGCTACCGTGCCACGACCGTGCGCGAGATCGCTGAAGCGGCCGGCATCTTGTCAGGGAGCCTGTACCACCACTTCGACTCCAAGGAGTCCATCAGCGACGAGATACTCAAGCGGTTCCTCGGCGAGATCCTTGCTCACTACAGATCCGCGGTGGCGAGCGGCGGCGACCCGCGCGCCGTCCTCGAGCGGATCGTCCGCACTACGAGCACGACGCTCGCGCAGCACAAAGCCGCGCTGTCCATGCTCCAGAACGACTGGAGCTACTTCAGCACCCATCCGCGCTTCGGCTACCTGCGGACGGCTCTGCGCGAGATCGAGCGCACCTGGATCGGGCAACTGGAGCGGGGCGTGGCGGACGGGGTGTTCCGGCCGGAACTTGACCCCGCCCTCACCTATCGCCTGCTGCGTGATGTGCTGTGGATCCCGGCCGCGTGGCACCGGTCCGGCGGCTACACGACCGATCAGGTCGTTGACGCCTTCCTGGCGCTGCTCTTCGACGGGATAACCGCCAGCCGCTAGCTAGCTCTTGCGCGGCTAGCTCTTGCGCGGCTAGCTCTTGCGCGGCTAGCCCTTGCGCGGCTCGCCCCGGTAGGTGCCGAACGACCAGCGGTTGCCCTCAAGGTCAGCGGCGGTGAATTCGCGCGACCCGTAGTCGGTATCGTGCAACTCCGCCAGGATCTTCGCGCCGGCCGCCGCCGCGCGCTTGTGCAGCCCGTCCGGATCGTCGGTCACCACATAGGCACCGAAGCTGCCAGGCTTGAGCGGCCACGGGTCGTTGGCGTCAGCCTCGCGGGCCGAGCCGAGCATGATCCCGCCGCCAGGCGGCCAGGACAGCTGAGCATGGTCCACGCGGTCGCCCTCGCCATAGATGACGGTCTCCTCGAAACCGAACGCCCCGACGAGGAACCTGATGAGTACCCGGGCGTCGTGAGCCCGCAGCGTTGGCCAGACTTGCGGTGGTGGTGTGTTCTGCGTCATGAATGTCAGGCTTCCGCGCCGACCACGCTGGCGGCTTGGAAATTTCGGAACTCCCGCCGCGCCCACACCGTGGGCGCGTACCCGGCCATCGCCTTGAAGTCCAGGTCAAGATGAGCCTGGTCGTAGTAGCCGCACTCGGCCGCCAGGTCGGCCAGGTCGAGGCTGCGACCGGCCATCGCCCGCCGCTGCACAGCGAGCCTGGCCCGGTGGAACCGGATGACCCGCGCCGCAGCCTTCGGCGTCAGGCCGATTTCGTTCTTGAAAGCAGAGCGCAGGTGCCGGTCGCTCCAGCCGGTTTCAGCCGCCAGGTCAGAAACCGCGGCGGCGCCGTTCGCGGCGAGCAGCCGCTGCCAGGCATAACTGACCTCGGGTGCGGTCGCGCCGTCGGCCGTGCGCAATCGTTCGCCAAGCAACCTGTCAATGATGGCGAACCTGTCGTCCCAGCTCGCCGCCACCTGGATCCGCTCCGAGATCTCGGAGGCTAGCCCGCCGAGCACGTCGGTGCCGTCCACGTCGATGATCGCCAGTTCGCCTGCGGGCACGCCCAGGATCGCTCGCGTCCCGATCGGGCTGAGGGCAAGTTGAATGCCGGACTGCGACCCCTCGTGGGTTACCAGCGCCGGGGTGGAGTGCAAGCCGCCCGCCAGGGTGATGTATTGCGCGGCGGGCTGAGCAGGGTCGGGGTGCTCGGCGACGGTGAGCGGCTCGTCCAGCGTGAAGATCAGAGTCAGGTACGGCGAAGGCAGGCCGCGATGTTCGGCCGGACCGATCCCAGCCTGCCGGTAACCGCTGTAGTACGCGACGAACGGGCGCAGCGGCTCAGCAGGCCGCCACGCCACAGCCTCGTTGACGCTGCCGGGAGCAGGCGTGACCGTAGTCATCAGCCCATTCTCCCTGGTAAACGCCCGTCCCTGGTAAACGCCCGTCCCTGGTAAGCGTCCCGGCCGCGGCCAAGCGCCGGCAGGCCGGGCTGACCCGGCCGGGCGGTCAGGGCGCCGCGGTTCGCGCAGAGTTATCCACAGGGATCAGGCGTTTCCCGCGATCGAGCTCTAAGTCTTCACAGGTCGCAAAGTCACATCGCGCGCCCATTCTCCACCAGGCAAAAATGAATCAGTAAATGAATCCGCGCTACCGCCTGCGGGGCCTCACGTGCAGCCACGCAAGCCGCGCTCCGCCTTTCTGCCCTGCCCATGATCGGAGGTGCTGCCGGTTGTGCGATCGCGATGAATCCGCTGCCGTACCCGGCGCGCCTGCTGGGGCTAGGGACGCCATGCCTGCTGGGGCTAGGGACGCCATGCCTGCTGCTCCGGCGACGCCCGCGCAGGCTGTGGAGATGGTACTGACTGGCCTGGCCTGGCTGGCGTCGGCGGATGTAGCGTCCGCGCCTGCGATGGTACAGGCGGAGTGCCTGCGCGGGCTTGAGCAGGCGAGGTCGGTGCACCTGGCTGCGCGGTCGGCGGTGCTAGCGGCGTTCGACGCCCAGGGCGGGTTCGAAGACGACGGTCAGAGGTCGGCGCGGTCATGGCTGCGGTGGCAGACCCGGGTGACCGGCCCGGCCGCGGGCGCCGCAGTGAAGTGGATGCGCCGCCTGAACTCCCATGTCGCCGTCCGGGACGCGCTCGCCGCCGGGCGAGTGTCCGAGTCGTGGGCCAGGGAGATCTGTGACTGGACCGATCCGCTGCCGCAGACCGCCCGCGAGGACGCGGACCTGATCTTGCTCGGCGCCGCCGCGGGCGGGGCGGAACTGGCAGACCTCAGGGCGCTAGCGGAGCAGATCCGCCGTCGGCTATGCCCGGATGGCGAAGGCACGCCGCCGGGGTTCGCCGACCGTCAGGTGCGGTTGCGGACCATGCTGGGCGGTACCGGCCGGCTGGACGGGGACCTGACCCCCAGGTGCGCCGCAGCGGTCCAGGCCGTCCTGGATGCGCTGGGCAAGAGGGCCGGCCCGCAGGACACCCGTACCTTGCGGCAGCGTCATCATGACGCACTCGAGGAGGCCATGCGCAGGCTGATCACCGCCGGCATGGTGCCTGACCGGGCCGGGCAGCCGACTCAGATCCAGCTGCACATCGGCCTGGACGAGCTGGCCAGCCGGACGGGCGACGCGACCGCGCTGCCCGGCGATGAGTGCGACGCCACGATCGTGCCGATGGTGACCGGGCACGTCGACCACGACCTGCTCGGCCGGCTTACCAGCCTGCTCACCCGGCCCGGAAACAGCAACCTCGGGGCCGGCAACGGCGGCTGCCCGCAGTGTGGTGCCTGGTCCGGGGCGCTGACCCGGGACCAGGTAACCCGCTACGTCAGCGACCTGATCCTCGCCAACGCGGTCGCGCTGCTGTCCGGGCCGCACGGCCTGGCCTCCTGCCTGCGGACCGGGCAGCTCGCCCAGCCGGCCGCATCGGTCAGCCTGCCCCTGGACCTGGGCAAGCCCACCGACACCATCCCGCCGCACCTGCGCCGCGCGGTGATCGCCCGGGACAGGCACTGTGCCGCCCCTGGCTGCGCGCAGCCGCCAGCCGCGTGCCAGGTCCACCGCATCGTGCCGAAGAGCCTGGGCGGCGTCACCAAGTTGAGCAATTTGCTCCTTTTGTGCAGTTTTCACCATTTGATCCTGGTGCACACCTGGGGCTGGACGATCACGCTCAATCCCGACGGCACCACCACCATGCGCAACCCGGACGGCACCCGCGTCTACCACAGCCACAGCCCGCCCAGTGCAGCCTGAACGGGGCCGCCCTATCAGGGAGCGGCGGCTTCGCGGCGTGCCAGGCGGCGCCAGTTGCCGCGCACGAGCTGGCGGATGATCGCCCCCCGGCAAGGGCCGTTGTAGATGATGAAGTCGTCAAACGTGTGCGCGCCCCGCTTGGCGGCCACGGACCGGGCCGCGTCACGCACGGCGGTCAGCTGCGCCACAGTCATCTGGAGAGGCGGCTCGTCTGGCTGGTAACGAGAGCCAAGCGGATAGTCACGCCGCGGACCGCGGCTCATCTCGATGTGGCAGCCCATCACGTGCGTCACCGGCCGCGCGGCGGCGAAATCGGCGAGCCGGTCAAGACTGGCCGTGAACGACGGGTTCTCCCCGCCGGACCACTTGCGCATCTTCTCCACTGACACCCGGTCGAGCGCGAACGTCGTCGACGGCTTGAGTACCCTCGCCTTCCAGTTCCCGTCGCCGACGACCGCGCTCGTCGCCTGCCACAGCAGGTCAAGGCCGCGCGGCACTTCGACGCCGCGGGCGGTGAGCGTGTCGACGAGCCTTGAGCATCGGTCCCGCACGATCTCATCGGAGGTGTTGACGCTGGCCCGGGGGGCGACCTCAAGGAACCGCTGCCCAGCCCATGGGCCGAGTCAGACGGGCAGCTGGGACAGCGACTGCGCTCGGGCGAGGGTCTTGAGCGCCTGACGAACCATGCCGGTCATCGCGGTGACGAGGACACCTTTGTGCTCCTCGAGCTCCGCGAGGCGAGCGCGGAGGTTCTCCGCGTACACGACCAGGTCTTCGCTGAGTGCCGCCGCGCCCGGGCCGAGCTCGTCCGCCGCGTCGGTGATCAGGAACCTCGACCGCACCTCTTGCTTGACTTCGAGGAACCGCGGTTCGTTAGCCCACAGCGCGAGCTTCGTCGAGATCCGCGTAAGCCCCTTGCTCGTCTCGTCCTCCAGCGAGCGTGCGCCGGACAGGTCCGAACGCAGCGCGTCGACGGCGAGCCGGGCCTCGTCGAGGGTGCCGCCGTACGGGACGACGTCAGTGTCGACGGTCTCGTCGCGGGTGCTGCCGAGCAGCATCGCCTGCGTGCGCATCGCGTCCGCACGCAGCCCGGCGTCCTTGCTGGCCTCCTCGGCGTCACGGGCGCGGTCCTGCGCCGCGTTCTCCTCAGCCAGATGCGCCCGCTGACGGTCGTCGGCGGCCGCCGCCGCGGCGAGCGCAGCCTCGCGGCTCGCGGGGACTTCGTGCTCTTCCAGCTGCGCGCGGCGTCGCCGATCGGCCGACGTGTGCTGCTCGATCTCCTTCGCCGCTTCGGTCACCTCGATCTCGGCAGTGGCGGCCTCGCGGATAAGCCGCGTCACGACGGCTTCGGCGGCACGGATCGCGACCGCCCTGAGCTGCTGGTCGGTGCCGTCCGGCCGGCCGGCGAGGCCGGTGAGAACGCTGATCGCGGTTGCGGCGGAGCGGCGGTCCTGCTGCGCCGCGCTGTCGTCGGCGGTGAGCCGGGCATCGTCCACATCCAGGGCGGCCCGCTGGGTGGGGATGTCAGCGAGTTCCGCCTCAACCGCGGCGAGGTCGGTGGCATACGTGGCCAGCTGCGTGTGGAGGTTCTCGACCGTACCGGGCGGGCAATCGGCGAGCAGCGCGCGCAGCGAACGGCGCAGCTCGTCGTCGACGTCACGCTGCCGGGCGAGGCTGTTGTCCTCGGCCGCGCGGTCGTCTCGGGCGAGCTCCCTCAGCCGGATCTCGTCGCCGGCCGCAGTCCTGTCAGTGAGCGCTGGCGCGGTAGGCACGACGAACATGCTGGGCTCGGCACCGGCAGTGACCGCCGTGACCGCTGCCTGCAGATCGCTGGTCGTCGCGACCGTAACTGCGGACGTGGGGCGCAGCGACGCGGTCGTCAGCAGCTCGCGGGCTCGCGGCAGGTCGTCGGCGCTGTGGACGAGGACACCATTGGCGAGGGCAGGTGCGGCGGTCAGAACCTGCGCGCGTAGCTGCGCCGGCACGGAGTCGACGAGATAGGCCCAGCCGCTCGTCACGGCGATTCCGGCGTTCTCGCACTCGTTGAGCGCGCGGGTCACGTCGAGGACCGGCGGCAGCAACCCGGTGGCGGCGAGCGCGGCCGCAGCGCGGTCGTCTTCGGCGCCCTCGATCAGATCTCGACGCGGCGACGGTCCGCGCGCCGCTCCTAGCAGGCTGAGTAAGTCGGTGCCTTCAGCGAGGACGTCGACGTCATCGGTCTGGCCGAGCAGACGCAGCCGTTCATCGGCGGCCAGATCGGCGATGCGCGCCGTGAGCGCGTCCCGGTGCCTCACGAGCGCGTCGCGCTCCAGCCTCAGCCGGGTATTAGTCTCGCCGAGCTCGCGTTCGCGGCCGGCGAGGGTGTCGCGGCGGCTTGTCAGCTCGCGGCGTTGCGCGGCGATCTCGCCAAGGCGGGACACTGCGGCCGTGTCGTCGGCGCGATGCCGGTTGACGGCGGCGGTGGGGTCCTCCCCGGCCTCTGCGTTGAGCTGGTAGATCTGGTGCCACTCCTCGGGGTCGCCGAGAAACCGCTGCGCGATGTCCCACAGGTCGTCGTCTTCCTGGACCCGGTACACTTTCGGCCTGGCCTGGGCCGTGCTGCGGGCGCTATCGGCGCGGGCTGCCGTTTCGGAGGCGGCTGTCAGCTGGGCTGGTTGCCCTGGCACGAGCGGAGCGGAGACCGTGACGGCGGAGGTGAGCGCGGCGTGCAGCGGCGGGGCGCTGCGGGTCGCGGCCCTTGGGACGTGCAGCGCGGTCATCATGGTCACACCAATCAGGGCGGCGGCCAGTGCCTGGACCGGGGCGATCGCGGGCAGCCTCGGCGCGGGCTCGCCCCGGGTCACCGCGATCAGCTCGATCACCAGCGACAGGGCGAAGACGGCCCACAGCAGCCAGGCCGCGTCGGCCAGGAACCGGATGATCGCGCCGTCCGACAGCGGGCTAGCGAGGAACCGCTGGGCCTGCTGCCACCCGGGCCAGCTCCGGGGCAGGCCGGCCAGCAGCGCCGCGATCACCGCCAGTCCAGCTACGGCGCGCAGCGGCCGCGCCGCCGTTGCCCTACACAGCGATCTATCCGCGCATCCCAATCAGCGGCCGGGCCGTCGCGGGGAACCGGGCGGCCAAGCTCCTTCAGCCACAAACGGCAAAGCAATGAAAGCCACACCCGGTTCCCTGGGGCCTCACAAACCTACAACCGGCTCGCGTGGCCCCAAGAACAAAGGTAGGGCAGCAACGAATGACCACCGCACACGACTCCGGGCTGACCGGCCCGTGGCGCACGTCCAGCTGCAGCGGCGGCGGCAACGAGTGCGTCCAGGTCGCGCAGACCCGCGAAGGCTGCCTGGTACGCGATTCGAAACAGCCCGACGGCACCCGCCTTGCCGTCAGCCGCCAGGCCTGGGCAGCGTTCACCCGCCACGTCAAGAACCCTATGGCCACCGGTTAGCCCCATGCAGGTCCCGGCCGGGTTCTAGGATCCTGCCTCACGCTGAGCGGCTGGATAACGAGGGGACATCGGCCTGGGCAGCCTGGAAGTCGCCGCCGGCAGGACATGCGGGACGGTCAGGATCCCCTCGATCGCGTCGAAGCGAGCACAGAATTCGTCCGCACCGGGGACGTTTGCGGCGGCCTCTCGGACGAGGCGGAGCCGATTCAGGCAGCGCATGGACGTCACCCCGCCTTCGAGTGCGGACAGGACGTCCAAGGCCGCGGCGACTGCGTCATGACGGGCGCCCTGCTTTAGCAGCGCGTCCGCCAGGCCCGCGCCGTAGTTGGCACGGTTGCGTGGACTCAGCGCGGACGCGAGCACCTGCCGGTAGAGCTGCGCGCTCTTGTCGTAGTCGCCGAGGTTCAGCCAGCCGCGGGCCTCCACCCCGGTGATCTCGGCATCATCAACGAACCGGAGCCACTCGGGCGGACTCTCATCCCGAGGGCCTCGGCCCAGCTCGCGGCGCGCCTGGGTGATAGCTGCCTGGAATGCGGCCTTGTCGCCCAGCAGCGAGGCGGCGCTGGCATGCTGCAGGGCGATCAGAGCGTGCAGCCGGGGCACCGGGAGGTAGCGGCCCTCATCCTGGGCCTGGAAGGCCAGCCGCAGCGCCTGCCGGGCCGGCTCCCGGCTCGGACCGGTGCGCGCCAGCTCGGCGTGCAGCATCGACTGATTCGCCAGCACGTGCACGCCCAGCATCGTGTCCCCGGCCTCGGCCGCCAGCTCGCGCGCTTCCTCATACAACGGCTTTGCCAGGTGCAGTTGCCCCCCGTCCATCGCGATCCACCCCGTGCACAGCGCCAGTTCCCCGGCCGCCACCAGAAGCTGGCCAGCCATCTCCCCGCTACCGGGGTCTCGCGCTGCGAGCCGGGTACGGCGCCACTGCTGGACGGCGAGTGGCAGCATGACGGTCCCGCCGACGGACCGGTCGCGGGTATACAAGGTGTCGGCGCATGCGTGCCAGTAGCGGATGTGGGAGCCGGTTACCCGGCGCGGTGCGGTCATGACGGGCAGGGCAGTGGACAGGCTGCCCGCCACGGCTAGGCCGCCGAAGCCGCGCCTGCTCAGCAGCTCCGTGATCGTCCCGTCCCCGGCGTCGGCGGTAAGGCCAGCGTCGGCGTCAGCGAATACCAGCGGCAGCAGCGCCGCCCGGGGCATGCCCACCGCGTCCGCGAACAGCAGCGCGGTGCGGATGTCATACATGCCGTCCCGGACGCCGCGCTCGTAGTAGCTTAGGGTCGGCTGGCTCCAGTCAGCCATAGTGGCGATGTCCCGCTGCGACACGCCGCAGGCTGCGCGTACGATCGCTGGGACTGCCGGAAGGTTCACCTCCGCCAGTGCCTGGCGCAACAGCGGCGAGTCAAACAGCCACGTCGGCTGCGACGGCATCTCCCGGGCGGCCTTCATGCAGGTCGGGCAGAGCGGGTCGCCGCCCCGCCGGGTGAGTACCCCCGTACGGCACGCCGGGCACGCCTGCACTGTCGCCACCGGTCAGCCTCCTTTCCGCTCCGTGCACACCGTCGGCCCGTCAGCCGTAGCTGCCGGAAACTGCGGCAGCGCTGGCCATGCCGGCGCAGCCATGTCGTCAGTGCTGGTCATGTTGTCCACCGTCGCAGCCAGGGCGTGACGTTCCCATCGCCCTGGGGGACGCTTCGCGGGACGTTCCGTGCAGGGCAACGTCCCGGCATGTCCTTGAAACGTCCCGGCACGTCCGGCACCCTGGGTAACGTGGCCGCCACCCCCAACGAGCGGCTCCGAACCGCGATGCTCCGCACCGGCACCACCACCGACGACCGCGCAGCCTGCTGTAGGGTCGACGTGAAGACCGTGGAGCGGTGGCTGACCCTCGGCCGCGTCCCGCACCGCGCCCACCGGTGGGACGTTTCCCGCCGCCTGGGCTACGACGACGACTACCTGTGGCCCGATGCTCCCGGCCGAGGCCAGGAGCGCCGGGCCGAGGCGAGCCAGTCGGAACTGGTCTGCGTCTACCCTGATCGCGGCAGCATCCCGCGCGAGGCATGGCACCGGCTGTTCAGCGGCGCGCGTGAGGACATCGGCATCCTGGTCTACTCGGCGCTGTTCCTGGCCGAGGACGCGGGCACGCGAAGGCTGCTCGCCGACTAGGCGCGGGCGGCGTCCGGGTCCGGCTGCTGTTCGGTGACCCGTCCTGCGCTGCGGTCGGGCAGCGCGGCGAGGAGGAGGGCATCGGGGCATACGGGGTCCTCGCCGCCGACCAGTTCGGCCGAGTGCTGCGGCGGCGGCGGGATACCGGCCAGTGGGCGATCCCGACGCGCCGTTGTCCCAGTCACGTCGCGCCAACCGGGTTCGCCAGCCGTTCCTGCTCAGCGATCGCCTTTCGCATCCCGTCCGCGTCGTCGGCGTCAACCGTCATGGCCCACCACTCCGGGGGATTGACCGGCTGGCGGCCCCTGCGGGTGGCCCAGCAGCGCTCGGCGTCGGACACCCACGGCCGCCAGCCGAGAAACTCCCCTGCAATACGGGCCAGTTCCTCAGCGACCTCTCCGTGAGCGGCTGCCACGATCCCTCCTCCTGGGCTGTCAGGTGTGCGGGCAGTTCCTCAAGGTCAAGGTAGAGGCGCTAGCTCGCCGCAGCCCAGGGGTGTGCCCGAGTGTGGCACGCCAATTCAGCTCGCCGGTGTCACCGCTGAGATGAGATCCCGGGCACGGCTGCCGTAGATGGCAATCTCGGCGAAGCGGGCGAACATCTGCGCGTACATGGCGATCTCGCCGGGCTGGGTGATGGTCAGGTACCCCGAGATCAGTTCCACGTTCACCTGCTCGTTGTCGTAGATCCAGAAGGACTCGGCAGCGCCGGCCGCGCCGCGATCAAGAGAAGCGGGAATGATGCCCAGGGATACGGCTGGCCAGGTGGTGACCTCGGCCAGGTGCGCGAGCTGGGCTCTCATGACCTGCGGGCCGCCGAACCCGCTGCGCAGGACGGACTCTTCGAGGAGGAACGCGGCGGTGCGCCCGTCACGCCGCAGCACCCGCTGCCGTTTTACGCGCTCCGCGACGGCGGCCTCGACGTCGTCGCGGAGCCCGCGCCGCTGCTGGTAGGCGCGCAGGACCGCGCGGGTGTAGTCCTCGGTCTGGATCAGCCCAGGGACCATCCAGCAGCTGTAGGCACGGAACTGCCTCGTCCGCTCATACAGCGGCAGCCGTGCCTCCTGGGCACGCCGCAGCCCGGAGCGTTCCATCCGCCGCCACTCGATCCACATCCCCTCGGCCGCATGAAGCGATGCGATCAGGTCCGGGGCCTCGCCCTCGGCATCGCATACCTGGCACCACGTGCGGATGTCGGCTACAGACGGCGGGCGGGTGGCGTGCTCGATCTTGGAGACCTTCGTCCGCTCCCATCCGGCGCGAGCGGCAAGGTCCCTGGAGGTCAGCCCGGTGTCGCGCCGCAGGTCACGGAGCCGGTCGGCCAGGATCTGGCGGGCCTGCTGAGCGCTTGAGGATGACAGTTGCAACGGCGGGTGCGGTCGGCTAGCGGAGATGGTAGTCCTGGTGCGAGAAGGCGCGCTCCCACACGGCCTCGAACGCGGCCGCGCACTGCTTGACGATCGCCAGATCGTCGCTCAGCCGGGTGTCGAGGAACTCGCCAGGGCCGGAGAAATAGTTGAACCGGACCCGCTGGCCGTCGAGCACCCAGTAGTCGTTGGCGGGCAGCAGCAGCCCGGTGGCCAGGTGACGGGGCAGCCATCGGACATCCTCGCCCGCGGTAAGGCTCGCCCCCGTTGTCGCGTGCTCGAACCTGATGTAGTCGGTTACCGGCTCGGATACCACCCGTGCCCGGCGGACCCGCACTCCGCGGCCGGTCGCCTCGCGGATCAGGTCCAGCCACGGGCGAGTGAGCCGCCGGCCGAACTCCTGCTGGTCGCCTGCCAGCCACGCCTGGTACCACGGGTCGTCCGGCGTGTAAGCATCGCGCATCTCCAGGTGCACCGCCGAGGAGGTGCATGCCCTCAGCAGTTCGGGAAACGGCGGGGCCGGCTGCTCAGCTACGCCGGGGATGCGGTCCCGGTCCCTGCCTGCCGCGCTCGTAGGTTCCATGTACCGCCTCCATGACGAACGACCTCATGACCGGCGGAACCTTGACCACGGTCTCGCCTTGGCCGATCGGGCTGTGCCGCGCGACCTCCGCCAGTGCCCCGGAGTCGGTGACCGCCTCGCCCTGAATCCAGATGTCGCCGGTGTCCTCGTCCACGTACACCGCCGGGCACCCGTCGTCTGGGGTGTCCGGGGTGATGCCAACGAAACTTAGCCGCATTATGCCCTCCAGGATCAGAAGTGTGCCCAAGTGGGCCACACGGTCTGCCATATCGACGGTATGCCGCATCGCATCACGCCACCACTGCCCACTGATAACGATGTGTTATTACTCTCTGCCGGACGGTGCCTCAGATTGTCATAGCCGCGAGGTTGTCCGCTGCTCCCCGTCCCGCCAGGCTACGGAGCAGCGAGCCGGCTTCGTAGTGCCCGGCCTGATGAGACGGAGGAACCAGCTTGGCTGGCGGGACGACCGCGCCGCCCGGGATCGGCCCCACGGTCCCGTCGACAGCGCGGATGTACGATTTCTGGCTCGGCGGCAAGGACCACTTCGCCGTGGACCGGACGGCGGCCCTGGAGGTAAGCGCGGCGGCACCCAAGGTCAAGACGATGGCAGTGGAGAACCGCAAGTTCCTGCGCCGGGCGGTCCGCTACCTGGCCGCCGAGGCAGGCATCGTCCAGTTCCTGGACATCGGGACCGGTCTGCCCACCCAGGGCAACGTCCACCAAGTCGCCCAGCGGGTCAACCCGGACGCCCGGGTCGTGTATGTGGACAACGACCCGATGGTCCTGGCCCATTCGCGTGCCCTCAAGACCAGCGGGAACACCGCCGTGATCGAGGCAGACCTGCGCGACCCGGCCGCGATCCTGAATCATCCCCGCACGCTTGAGCTTATTGACTTCCGTCAGCCTCTGGCTGTGCTCTTGGTTGCCGTCTTGCACTTCATCGGCCCCGACGATGACCCGTACGGCATCGTCGGGCTCATCCAGGAGACCATGGACCCAGGAAGCTACCTGGTGGTATCCCATGTGGCGGGCGGAATCCCCAACGGCTCAGCCGCCAAGGCGGCAGAGCACTACTACCAGAAGAACGTGGCGCCGGGGTCGACGCTGCGCGACCGGGACGAGATCCTCCGGTTCTTCACTGGGTTGGAGCTTGTCGAGCCGGGCCTTGTCCAGGTGCCGTACTGGCGTCCCGACGAGCCCGAGTCACCGGACGCCGGCAAGGTGTGGGTTCTGGGTGCCGTCGGGAGCAAGCCCGTTGGCTTACGCTGCGTTCACTGAGCTTCGCCATTCGAACGGAAACCTACGGCCACCGCATTGAGGTCGTGCCGTGCCCAGCCCATCCCTGATGACAGCAAGGAGCAGCGCGTGTCCCAGACGGCAAGCACCGTCAGTTCCAGCCAGCCTGACCAGGCGGCCCTCGGCGTGGATCATGACCCGGCCAGGGTAAATGAGCTGCGCGCGGCCATGGTCCGGGAACTGCGCGACGAGGGCGTGATCGTGTCTGATCAGGTGGCCGCCGCGTTCGCGGCGGTGCCCCGGCACGTGTTCGCCCCCGGGGAGACGCTGGAGGCGGCGTACGCGGCGCACGGCACTGTGATGCCCAAGCGGGATGCGGACGGGCTGCTGCTCAGCGTGCTGTCCGCGCCGAACATCCAGGCGATGATGCTGGAGCCGGCCGGTGTCGAGCCGGGCATGCGCGTCCTTGAGATCGGGTCCGGCGGCGTCAACGCGGCGCTGATCGCCGAGCTTGCCGGGCCGGGCGGCCAGGTGACGACGATGGACATCGACCCGGACGTGACTGCCCGCGCCCGCGCTTGCCTGGACGCAGCTGGTTACGGCCAGGTAAGAGTGGTGCTAGCGGACGCTGAGCATGGCGTACCCGACGGGGCCCCGTATGACCGCATCATCGTCACCGCAGGGAGCTGGGACGTCCCGCCGACGTGGATCTCCCAGCTCGCCCCGGGTGGCCGGCTGCTGGTGCCGCTGCGGCTGCGCGGCCTGACGCGAACGGTGACGTTCGAGCGGGAGTCCGGCGGGCTGGTGAGCCGGCATTATCAGCTGGCCGCGTTCGTGCCGTTCCAGGGCGACGGCGCGCGCACCGACCGCAAGGTCATGCTCCGCGACGGCATCGTGCTCCATACCGATGACCCGGCACTGCGCATCAACGCTGCAGCGCTTAACGCCGCACTGGACGGACCGCGCCTAGAGCAATGGACGGGCGCGAAGTACGACTTCCCCGATGAGGTGAGCCTGTTCACCACGCTTAACTCCCCGCAGGTGGCCCAGCTCCGCGCGAGCCAGCAGGTGATCGACGCCGGCATCGTGGGCCGGGGGGCGCTGTACGGCATCCCGGCGATGATCACCGACGACAGCATCGCCTACCGGATGTCGCGGCAGGTCAGCGACGACCCGGCCGGGTACGAGAGCGGCGTCATCGCCCACGGGCCGCACGCCGAGTCCGTCGCGGCCCAGTACGCGGACCTGCTGCGGCGCTGGGGACGCGACTACTGCCGCCGGGGCACCGCCGTATTCCGCTACCTGCCCGGCGGCTCGGCCCCGGACCCGCTTCCTCCGGGTGCGGTGGCCAAGCGGCACGGCGTGGTAGCGGTCACCTGGCCCTAGACCTCCGTGTCATGGCGATCTCCGCCAGGCCCGAGGAAACCCGCCCGCACACCCCCATGGAAGGACGAACCGTGACTGTTCAACTGCACGAGGAGGCCGGACTCCAGCTCGACGACTGGGAGCTCGACGTGACGATCATCGAGTCCGGGCCGGAGGCTGACCGCCTCATCCGCATGACCGACGACAACTGCACAGCGACCTGCCAGTCTGCATGCGCCGGGAGCTGCTGACCAGTCTCATGCATGCTCGCTGGCGTAGCGAGTCGACGTGCCCGGCCGGAAACCGCCTGCTCGGTGACGACCGGGCACCAACCCTTGCGAATGGGACCGGTGATGTACCAGTACCTGGACGCGGTGCACGTGCGAGCACCTGCCTGGGACGGTCGCAGCCTTGGGCTGCCGTGGCCGGACCTGACCGGCGCGGACGCCACGACGGCGGCGTGGCGCGGGTGGCTTGACCAGGCGTGGCAGGTTCCCGAGGTCGCCAGCGCGGTCGAGGCCGCCAGCCCGGACCTGGCTCGCCAGGTAGCCCGCATTCGTGCAGCAGGCGACGTGCCCGATGCCGCAGTGCGCCGCGCGGTGCTGTCCATGCTGCGCTACCTGCTGCGCGGTACCAGCCGCGCGACTCCGTTCGGCCTCCTCGCTGGCATCGCCCCGGCGCGTATCGGCCCGCGTGCCACCATCAGGACTGGCGTCCGGCACCGAGCGGTGGCCAGGGCGGACGCGACCTGGCTCATGAGCATGGGCGAGGCCCTGGAGGCCGACCGTCGGATACTCCCTCGCCTTACCGTCGTGGCCAGCGAGCTGGTAGCCGAACGGGCCGGGTACCTAGTCATCAGCCACCGCTCTAGCGGGTCGCGCGGGAGCGCGCCAGAGCGCGTCCAGGTCCGGGCCACCCGGCCCGTACGCGCGGCCCTGGAGGCGGCACGGTCCCCGGTCCGGGTAGCCGACCTGGCCGCGAAGCTGACCGCCGACTTCCCCTCGGCCACAAGCGCGGTGATCGGCAGCCTCATCGCGCGGCTGGTCAGCCTGGGGTTCCTGGTCTCCAGCCTGCGCGCCCCAATGACGGCAGGCGACCCGCTTGATGTCCTGCTCACCGAGCTGGGGGCCACGGCACCTCGTGACGGTGGCGGAGCGAGCGGCCCGCAGGCAGTCAGCGCAAGCCTTGCCCGCCACAACTGCGCGCCGGATGCAGCATCTGCCCATGCTGAGCGAGGCCACGCCTCTGCCCTGATGACAGGCATCCGGCCCGCGGCCGGGCCGGTACTGGCTATCGGCTTGCGGCTGGACTGGGATCTCATGATCCCTGAGGCGGTCGCTGCCGAGGCTGCGTCAGCGGCGGCCATCCTGGCACAGCTGGCGAGACGCCCGGCGCTGAGCCTGGAGTGGGCGGCGTGGCACGCGCGGTTCCTGGAGCGGTACGGGCCTGGTGCCCTGGTCCCCGTACTGGACGTCATCGATGACACCGCTGGCCTGGGATTCCCCGCGGGATACCTTGGCTCCCCGCATGCCGAGAAGATAAGTGCTCTTGCCGACCGGGACAGGACCCTGCTGCGGCTCGCGCAGCGGGCGGCGATGCGCCACGAGCAGGAGATTGCCCTCGATGACGGCCTGGTCGCCGATCTCTCCGCCGTCGGCCCAGGCGACCCGGTGCAGCCGTCTACTGAGCTGACGGTGCGGGTCCACGCGGGGAGCATCGGCGATCTGGACGCGGGGCGTTTCACGCTGCACGTCCTGGGGGTGTCCCGCGCCGCGGGGACCGTAACTGGCCGGTTCCTGGACCTGCTGGATGCGTCCGACCGGGAGCGGATGTGCGGCGCGTATGCGGCGGTGCCCGGGGTCCACCGGGACTCGCTGCTTGCCCAAATCTCCGCCGCTCCGTTGTTTGCAAGGTCGGAGAACGTCGGCCGCTCCCCACAGGTGGCCGGGCTGCTCATCCCGGTCGGCGAGCACCGCGATGTCAGCGTCGCGGATCAGGTTCCCGTGTCGGACCTGGCGGTCACCGCAGATGCCCGCCGCCTGCACCTGGTGTCGCTCTCCCGCCGACGGCCGGTACACACGGTCCTGCCCAGCGCGGTTGACCTGACCATCCATACCCACCCGCTGGCGCGGTTCCTGCTGGAGGCCCCAGTCGCGCTGGCCGCTCCGTGCACCGCCTTCGACTGGGGGGCAGCATCCGCGCTGCCGTTCCTTCCCGCGCTGCGCTACCGCCGGACGGTCCTGTCCCCCGCCCGCTGGATGCTCACGGCCGCTGACTTGCCTGGGCATGGCGCTAGCTGGCCCCGCTGGGACGATGCCCTCACTGCCTGGGGCGGGCAAGCCGGCCTGCCACGGCGGGTGTATGCGGGCGACGGCGATCGATGCCTGGCCCTGGACCTCGCCGAGCCGTCCCACCGGGCGCTGCTACGCGCCGACCTCGACCGCACAGGCAGGGCCAGGCTCCGCGCCGCGCCCGAGCCCGGCGACCTCGGATGGGCCGGCGGGCGCCCGCACGAGATCACCATCCCCCTCGCCGGGACCGGCCCCGCCGTCGCCCCGGTGCGGTGGCGTGGCGAGGTCACCAGGCGAGGCCACGGGCACCTGCCTGGCTGCGACGGGCGGCTCTACCTCAAGCTGTATGCGCCACGCGACCGGCAAGACGCGGTCCTTACCCGTCACCTGCCGGAGCTGGCCGCCCGGCTTGGCGGGCAGGCCTCCTGGTGGTTCATCCGCTACGACGACCCCGGGCCGCACCTGCGGCTGCGCCTCACTCTCGGTGCTCGCGAATTCGGCCCGGCGGCCGAGCAGGCCGGCGCTTGGACCAGCGAGCTCCGGGACGCCGGGCTGATCACCCGCGTGAGCTGGGAGACCTACTACCCGGAAGCCGCGCGGTTCGGCGGCACCGCAGTGATGGACGCGGCCGAGGCGTTCTTCGCCGCGGACTCCGCCGCCGCGGTGGCACAGCTCACCGCATCGGCGGGCAAGGGCGGGCCGGACTCCAGCGCGCTGACCGCCGCCAGCATGGCGGACATCGCCGCTGCGGCGACCGGAGATGACGCCGAGGCGATGCGGTGGCTCAGTGGGCACGCCAGGGCGGACTCCAGCCCGCCGCCGCGCGCCATCTACGACCAGGCCGTCGCCCTGGCCTGCGAGTCCTGCCCCAACGGCGACGTCACGCAGGCATGGCTGGCTCGCCGAACGGCGCTCGCCGGGTACCGGAGCGCGCTGGAGCAGGCCGCAGACATCAGCCTCACGGACCTGCTGCCGGACCTGCTGCACCTGCACCACGCCCGGATCGCCGGCCCCGACATCGCCGCCGAGCGTGCCTGCCTGCACCTGGCCAGGGCAGCCGCCCTATCCTGGCTCGCCCGCGCCAGGAAGAAGGCATCATGACCACGGCAACCTCCGTGATCACGGTTCCCGCAGCGCTCGCCGCCGCCAGCGAGGTCGCCGCCACTCTGGCCAGTCCTGACGCCGTCCTGCCCGACGGCTACCGGGGGGACGGCCGGCGCTGGCCCCAGTCCCTGGCCGGCGGGGCCGCCGGGATCGCCCTGCTGCACGTCGAGCGCGCCCGGTCCGGTCACGGCGACTGGGCGACGGCGCGCGGCTGGCTCGCCGAGGCCGCCAGCGGCAGCATCACCGCGGCGACCAACGCGCGCCTGTTCTTCGGCGCACCCGCACTGGCGTTCCTGTTCCACGCCGCCGCCAAGTCCAGCGGCCACTACCGCACTACCCTAGCCGGCCTGGACGACGCCACCCTCAGCATCACCCGCACCGCTCTCACCGCCGCCCATGCCCGCATCGACCGCCAGGAGCTGCCCGAGCTCCGCGAGTTCGACCTCATCCGGGGCCTGGCCGGTCTCGGCGCCTACCACCTGGCCGCGCACCCGGGCCACGAGATAACCCGCGCGGTCTTGGCCTGCCTGGCCCGGCTGACCGAGCCGCTTCCCGGAGCACAAGACGGCCTGCCGGCCTGGTGGACCAGCGCCTCACCCAGCGGGGAACCGAGCCCGGACTTCCCCGGCGGCCACGGGAACTTCGGCATGTCCCACGGCCTCAGCGCTGTCCTGGCTGTCCTGTCGCTGGCCATCATGCGCGGCATCACGGTCCCCGGCGCGCAGGAGGCGGCACGCAGGATCTGCGCCTGGACCGACCAGTGGCGGCACGGCGACCAGGCCGCCCCCTGGTGGCCGGGCGTCATCACGGTGCGGCAGGCCGAGGCCGGCCGGGTGGACCCGGCGCTCCGGCCGCGTCCCTCGTGGTGCTATGGCGCCGCCGGGACGGCCCGTGCCCAGCAGCTCGCCGGGCTGGCCCTCGGCGACCCGGCCCGCAGCGCCGCGGCCGAGGCGGCGATCCTTGCCGTCCTCCGCGACCCCGCTGAACTAGGTCGGCTAACCGAGCCCGGCCTGTGCCACGGCACCGCCGGGCTCCTGCAGGCCGCTTGGCGGATGGCCGCCGACGCCACCAGCCGCCAGATCGAGGCAGAGCTTCCCCGCCTCGCCGCTCGCCTAGCGAGTCAGCTCGCCCAGCACGAAGACGACAACCCCGAACTGCTCGACGGAACGGCCGGAGCGGTGCTCGCGCTGCACACGGCCGGCACCGGGAGCGCCCCCGAGCCGTACTGGGACGCGTTCCTCGCCCTCGCCTGACCACACGGAGGATTCCGATGGACCCCTGGCACCAGGTCAACATCACCTTCCCCGACTGGGACCACGCCGAGCTGACCGCAGCGACCCGCATCGCCCCGCAACTCGACGCTGACGGGCTGGCCGCCACCTGGTGGTTCATCCGCAAGCACCCGTGCTGGCGCATCCGGTGCCAGCCAGAGCCGGGAGACCAGGCCCGCATCGAGCAGCGCCTCGACGAGCTGGCTGCCGCAGGCCACATCACCGGCTGGACCAGGATCGTTTACGAGCCGGAGGTCTGTGCCTTCGGCGGCCCGGAGGCGATGGCCGTCGCGCACCGCCTGTTCCACGCCGACAGCCACGGCATCCTGACCTGCCTGCGCGACCAGCCGGAAGGCAGGCACCGCCGCGAGATCTCCCTCATGCTCTGCTCGATCATGATGCGCGCCGCCCGGCAGGACTTCTTCGAGCAGGGCGACGTGTGGGCGCGCGTCGCCAGCTACCGCAGGCCCCCGCCAGGCAGCAACCAGGACAGGCCCAGCCCGCTCGACCACGTCCGCCGTCTCATCACCGCCGATGCCGAGTCCCAGATGAGCGACGGCGCACCGCTTGCCCACTGCGCCCAGCGGGCAGCCGCGTACGCGATCGCAGGCCGGGAACTGGCCGACCTCACGGCGGCCGGGCTACTGCACCGGGGCCTGCGCGATGTCCTGGCGCACCACGTAATCTTCGCCTGGAACCGGCTCGGCCTGCCCTACACGACGCAGTCGGTCCTGGCGGGCACGGCGAAGACCGCCGTCTTCGGGCCCGACCATGCCAAGGCCAAAGCCGGATGAGCACAGCCGTGAACGACGACCTCGCCTGGTTCCCGCTGGTGCAGCGCCCTCGCCCGCCCGGCCTGCCCCTCCAGGAGCGGATCGCGGAGCTCGCTGCCCTGGCCGCCCGCACCGGACAGGGAACGCGTCAGGAACGGGCGACCAGCGCGGCCGGAGTCCTCAACAAGGCCGCCCTTGTCGCGTCCGACTGCGGCATCCCTGCCCTGGCCCGTGACCTGTGCCGTCGCCAGTACGAGCTGTTCGTCCAACTGGCGCCGCTGCCCGGCTGGGCGGTCAGGCTCGCCCTGCAGCCGGTCCTGAACATCCCCCGCCAGCTCATCCGCGACGGCCACGGCGACGACGCCCACGCGGTGCTCCAAACCCTCCACCAGGCGGCAGTCAGCCGCGCCGCCGCCGTCATGGACGGCATGCGGATCGACTTCGGCGCCCTGAGCAGCACTGCGGACGGCCACAAGGAGGCCTGCACGCTCACCTGGACAGCGCTGCTCGCCGACGGCACCCGCGCCCTCGCCCAGGCCGGGCGCTGGAGAGGAGCCGCCGAGCACGCCGCCGCTTACCGGGGCACTGGCACCCGCCTGCTCGATGGCCGGCAGTCCGCTATCCTCGCCCTGCTCGGCGAAGGGCAGCCCAGCGAGGCGGCCCAGATGGTCGAGCAGTCGGCCGTGACGGAAACCTGGGAGCACGCCGTCCAGGCAGTGCTCCGCGTCCTGTGCCAGCGCGCCGCCGGGCAGAACCCCGTGCCGGGCACCGCCACGATGCTCGGCACCGCCTGGACGCTAGTCCAGGTACAAGACCCGGCCACCGCCGTCACCCGCACGAGAATCGGGCTGACCGCACTCGCCCTCGCGGGTCACAGCGACACCAAGCAGGCGCCCGCCATCCGCGCCGCGCTGATCACCGGCGGTAACGCGGACGCCTACGTGGCAAGAGACCTGCTGGCGGCCCGGCAGAACTGGTCTCTCACCAGTGCGCAGCGCTCGCGGCTCCAGGCCCTGGTCCAGGCCGGCGGCCTCGATGCCGGAGCGATTCCCGGCCACCTTCACGCCCAGCTGACGAGCGCGACCCGCAGGGCCGAAGTCACCCTGGCCCACGCTATTCGCACACCGCAGAAGGAGCCCGCTTGACGGAGAACCTTCACGGCGCCGGGTTCGCCGCGCTGGCAGATCCAGTGCGGTACTGGCAGGCGTGCGGGGCCGCGTACTGCCGGTCACGGAACTACCGCCCTGCCAGTATCGCTGACGACTTCGTTAAGGCGGTGTGGCAGATATGACCGATGTTCCTCTTCTGCTCGTCGACGGGCACAACCTGCTGTTCCGCGCCTGGTACGGGTTCCCTGCCCGGATCTGGCCGGGACAAGGCCACGGACCTGACCGGCGTTTGCGGGTTTCTCGCCTTGCTGCGCGCAGGCCTGCGCGACAACCTGAGCGGGCAGCCCGAGGTGATCGTCGTGTTCGACGGGGAGAACGGCCCCGCTGCCCGCCGCGCTGCCGAGCCTGGCTACAAGTCCACGCGCCCGCAAGGAACGCCTGAGCCAGTCAAGGCGCTCCCGGACGTCAAGCGCTCCCTGGACGCCTGTCAGTTCACCTGGGCAGAGATCTGGGACGCCGAGGCTGACGACGTCATCGCCACGCTGGCCGCCCAGGCCCACGGGCAGGCGATCATCATGTCGGGCGACAAGGACTTCTACCAGCTGGCCAGTGACCGCGTCCGGATCCTGAACACCGCCCGTCGCGCCGGGCACCGGCTGATCGGCCCGGCTGAAGCCACCGCCCGCTACGGCGTGGCACCTGTCCGGTGGCCGGACTACCGGGCCCTGCCCGGAGACCCTGCCGACGACATCCCTGGCATCCGCGGCATCGACCCGAACGCGTAGAGCCGCCCCGGATAAACCGTGTCGCCCGTCAGCAGAAACCCGCTCCACGGGTCATACACCGCCACCGAAGCGGCGTGATGCCCGGGAATCCCGGTCAGCTCGAGCACCCGGCCGCCCAGGTCAAAGCCGACCACCTCGCCCGGCCAGTTCGTGAACCCGAAGAACTCCCTGACCTCCGCCACGGTCCGCCCGACGACGGTCGTGTCCGGCCGGCCGCCGAACTGCTCGTCCCCCGCGACGTGGTCACCATGGCTGTGCGTGTGCGCCACGACGAGCGGGTAGCCGTCCCTTGGGTTGCGGGAAAGCCAGCCCCGCATGACCTCATCGACGGCGCTGACCACGTCCGGGGTCTTCGTCGCACCAGAATCGAACAGCACTGCCCGCTCATTGCCGAAAAGCAGGTAGATGAAAGGGGCCTCGTAGGTGCTCGCCTTGGACTGCCGCAGCACGTAGGTGTGCTCGTCATAGGCGTGCACCTGGAACGCTGGGTCAGTATCAGCCGTGCCTGGCCTGTGCCCGTGGATCCAGTGGACATCCAGGTCACCCGCGACAGGCGCGGCTGATGCGAAGTCGATCACACCCTTGACGTGTCCTTCCTGAATCGCCAGACGGCGCCGGCCACGAAGAGCACGAACCAGGCGACCGCGTTGACGACCCACATGACGTCGAAGCTGCCCCCGAGCAGCGGTGCGTGCACGAGCTGGTTGAGCCCGTAAAGCGGAGTCCACTTGGCGATGTCCTGGAGCACGGGGGCAGCCTGGTTCAGCGGGTAGAGCAGTCCGCCCGCGAACGCGAGCACGGCCATCACCAGGCCGAGGAATTGCATCACGTTCTCTGACGGCAGCAGGTAGCCGATGAACAGCCCGAGCGCCGCGAAGACCAGCGAGCCGATCCAGACGATCGCCGCCGAGACGAACCACAAGTAGGCGTAGCCGGCGTACATCTGCGGCACGCCGGTCAGCTTGCCGACGATGAACACGGCCAGCACTGAACTCAGGCCCAGCACCATCGCGGTCATCGCCTTGATGACGATGTACGAGGTCGGGGACAGCGGGGTCAGCCGCAGCTGCCGGCTCCAGCCCTGGGCGCGCTCGATCGAGACCATCGCCCCGCCGGCTGTGGTGGCCAGGGAGGCGCCGTACAGGGCCATGCTTATGACGAGGAACATCGAGGTGTTGCCGTGCCCTGCTGGCGTGTTGGCGTAAGCCTTGTTGGTGCCGACGAACACGAAGAGCACAACCGGGAAGATCAGCGCGAAGATGACCGTCCGCCGGTTGCGGAGCAGCCTGCGGATTTCGAGCTTGAGCACCGTGAGGTTGATCCCGGCCCCGCGAACGCGCGGTGCGCCGGCGACCGATGGCGCGGTCATCGCGAACCTCCAACTGGGGTACTGTCGCTAGCTGGCAGGGCGCCGTCAGCGAGTGCCGCATCGTACACCGATGCTGCGTCGCTAGTCAGCGCGATAAACGCGTCTTCGAGCGCCCTCGCGGTGATCTCCAGATCCCTGGCGTTCGTGGACGTCAGCAGGTACCTGGCGACCGAGTCGCTGTCGCTGGCGTGGATCAGCACCGTGTCACCGCGCATCTCGACCGACTCCGCGCCGGGAACGGCCCGCAGTGCGTCCTCGTCGGCGTCCGGCAGCGTGGCCCGCACCGCGCGCCCGGCCGCGAGCGCCTTGACCTCGGAACTGGTACCGTCGGCAACCACGACGCCGTGCCTGAGCAAGATGATCCGGTCGGCGTAGGAGTCGGCCTCTTCAAGGTAGTGCGTCGCGAACAGCACTGTCCGGCCCTGCTCGGCGTCCTTCCTGATCGAGGCCCAGAACCCGCGCCGGCCCTCGACGTCCATGCCGGTGGTTGGCTCGTCCAGGATCAGCAGTTCGGGATCGGGCAGCAGCGCCATCGCGAACCTGAGCCGCTGCTGCTCACCACCCGAGCACTTGCCTACCCGGCGGTCGGCGATCCAGCTGATGCCGGCCCGCTCAAGCACCTCACTGACTGGCCTGGCACTGCGGAACAGGCTCGCCGTGTAGGTCGCCGTCTCCTCTACCGTCATGTCCTTGAGCAAACCGCCGGTCTGCATCACGGCCGAGACAAGCCCGCGGTCGATCGCCTGGCGAGGCTGGATGCCGTAGGCGAAGACCTGACCCGAGGACGGCTGAGACAAGCCGAGGATCATGTCGATGGTCGTGGTCTTGCCGGCCCCGTTCGGGCCGAGGAGCGCGACGATCTCGCCTGGTTCGATCACCAGCGTCATCCCGCGGACAGCCTGCACCTGCTTGAAGTTCTTGTGCACGTCAACGAGCTCGATCGCAGGACTTATCGCTGCCATGATCCTCATTCTGGCATCGCCATCGCGGTGTGTCTTATCATTTGCGGCAGCTCAAGATACGCGACATATCGGGATGCTCGGGCGGGGAATCTGGGCGACGTCAAGCGTCGGCGTCTACGCTGTACCCAAGCAAGCGTTTGGTTCCGCGCGTTGCTTGCGCGAGAGGGAGGCGCCTGATGGGCCGGCTTGACGGCAAGGTCGCGCTGATTACCGGCGGCTCTCGGGGCATGGGCAAGTCGCATGTCAGGCACTTTGTGGCCGAGGGCGCGCGGGTACTGTCCGGTGACGTGCTCGACGACCTCGGCAAGGACGTGGCCGCTGAGCTAGGCGAGGCGTGTCACTACCAGCACCTCGACGTCACCAGCGAGAAGGACTGGGCCGCCGCGATCGAGACAGCGGCCGGGAAGTTCGGCAGGCTCGACATCCTGGTCAACAATGCCGGCATCTTGATGCAGGTGCCTATTACCGAGATGCCGCTCGCCGACTTCCGGCGGGTTATCGACGTCAACGCGGTGGGCTGCTGGCTCGGCATGAAGTCGGTGATCGAGCCGATGCGGGTGGCCGGCGGCGGCTCGATCGTCAACATCTCGTCGATCGAAGGGCTCACCGGGGCCGCGCACTGCACGGCCTACGCGGCAAGCAAGTTCGCGATCAGGGGCATGACCAAGTCGGCGGCTCAGGAACTCGGGCCAGTCGGCATCCGGGTCAATTCGGTGCACCCGGGCGGGATCATCACAAAGATGATCTTCGACTCGGCCGGGACGCTCGACCCGGAGCGCGGTGAGCGGTACATCAAGGCCTTGCCGCTTGGCCGGTTCGGCAAGTCGGCCGAGGTCTCCAAGCTGGTCGCGTTTTTGGCCAGTGACGACTCCTCGTACTGCACCGGAGCTGAGTTCGTGGCCGATGGCGGGATACTGTCCGGACCTGGCTATTAGGGAGCACCGTGAACGCTGACCTCGCCGGCAAGACCGCGGTAGTGACAGGCGCGGGCAACGGCCTCGGGCGGGCCGAAGCGCTTGGCCTCGCCGCCTGCGGCGCCAACCTGGTGCTGAACGACTTGCCGGGGCCCGCTGTGCAGGCCGTCGCCGGCCAGATCGGCGACCGCGCCGTAGTTGTCGCCGGCGACGTGTCGGAATGGCCGACCGGCGAGCTGATCCGGTCGGCGGCCATCGAGAAGTTCGGCGGGCTGGACATCGTCGTCAACAACGCCGGGGTGCTGCGCGACCGCATGGTGTTCACGATGTCCGCCGACGAGTGGGACACCGTGCTGAAGGTCCATCTGCGCGGGCACTTCGTGACCACGCGGCTCGCGACCGAATACTGGCGGCAGCGAAGCAAGCAGTCCGGCGGACCGGTCTACGGCCGGATTATCAACACCTCGTCCGAGGCGTTCCTGCTGGGCTCGGCCGGCCAGCCGAACTACGCGGCGGCGAAAGCCGGGATCGTGGCACTGACAGTCGCGACGGCGCGCAGCTGCGCCAGGTACGGCGTTCGCGCCAACGCGATCTGCCCGCGCGCCCGAACCGACATGACCGCCGCGCTGATGGGCCAGGCCCCTGAAGGGCAAGTCGACCCGCTCGCGCCCGAGTATGTCGCCCCGCTGGTGAGCTACCTGGCGAGCCCGGCCGCTGAGCCGATCAACGGCGAGGTGTTCGTCGTGCATGGCGGGGTCGCCGCCATCATGGAGCCGCCGAAGCTCAGGACCGTGTTCCAGGCGGCCGATCACGGCTCGCCAGACGGAATGTGGACGTTCGACTCGATCGCCGCCGCTCTGGGTCCCGAGTTCGCCGGTCCGGGGCGCGGGCGCGGGACGGGCGGGGAGAGACCTGCCGGGTTCGCCTGCGAAGCGACTCTGCCGCTCGCGAGCGAGACGATCGGGTTCTCGTGAAGCAACGCGACCTGGTTGCGATGACGGCTGAGGAAACCGCCGGGCTGCTCGCCAGCCAGCGCAAGGTACAGCTTGCCACCAACGGGCCTGATGGCTTCCCGCACCTGGTCACGATGTACTACGTGATGATCAACGGGAAGATCGCGTTCTGGACGTACAGAAGTTCCCAGAAGGCGAGGAACCTGGAGCGCGACCCGAGGATCAGCTGCCTGGTCGAGACCGGCGAGCAGTACTTCGACCTGCGCGGGATGCTGCTGCAGGGCACCGCGACCCGGACCGACGACCCGGCTGAGGTCGCCTGGATCGGCCGTCAGATCACGACAGTGCTGTCCGGTCCCGGAGCGCAGGCACTGTCCGGCGCCGGCACGGAGGCCGATCTCGCCGAGTACGTCGAGCGGGCGGCGCGGAAACGGTGCGGCTACTTCGTCGAGCCGAACCGCGTCATCTCCTGGAATCACGCGAAACTGCTCGCCTGACTGGCCCTTCACATTCGCGGGAATTCTCCCGCGTGCCAGACAACCGGCTGCTCCTGAGTTCGGCACGGGCGCAAGCGGGCACTTAGACAAGCGGGGGTTCCAGGGGATCGCCCCAGGCCAGCAATGCGGGGGATCGCATGAGTCGGGTAACACGCGGATTTCACGGCAAGCGCCGCCAGCCGGCGCAGTCTGGACCGGCACCGCCCGGGCAAGCACAGCGCGTACCACCTGGACAGTACGTGACCGAGGACTTTCCTGTGCTCTCGGCCGGCCCGACGCCGCAAGCCAAGACGCGGGACTGGACGTTCTCGATCACGCAGCGCGGGACTGTGCGGAAGTCATGGACCTGGGCTGAGCTGCACGAGCTGCCCGCCGAGGAGGTCACCGCCGATATCCACTGCGTGACCCGCTGGTCCAAGCTGGACACCAGGTGGCGAGCGGTACCGATCGACACGCTGCTGGCGGAGGTGGAGCACAGCGCGACGCATGTCATGGCCTTCTGCGACGGCGGCTACACCACGAACCTGCCGGTGGCCGACGTTACCGGCGGGCAGGCCTGGCTGGCGTTCGGCTACGACGGCCGGCCGCTCGAGCCGGAACACGGCGGGCCTGCCAGGCTGCTGGTGCCGCACCTGTACTTCTGGAAGAGCGCCAAGTGGGTACGCGGACTCGACCTGCTCGATCACGATGAGGCCGGGTTCTGGGAAACCTACGGCTACCACTCCTACGGAGACCCGTGGCGAGAACAGCGCTACGCGGGCGACTGACCTGGCAGGCCGGCACGGTCGGCGAGGTCATCGACGAGACGCCGACGGCGCGGACGATCGAGCTGGCTGTCCCTGGCTGGACCGGGCACCGGGCCGGGCAGCACCTGGATGTGCGCCTGACGGCCGAGGACGGCTACGTGGCGGAGCGGCCGTATTCGATTGCCTCCGCGCCAGGCGAGTCGGTCGCGATCACGGTGCAGCGCCTGCCGGACGGCGAAGTGTCGCCGTTCCTGACTCGGGAGTTGCGGGCCGGGGACGATCTCGAACTGCGCGGGCCGATCGGCGGCTACTTCGTCTGGGACGGCGATCCGGTGCCGCTGCTGTTGCTGGCCGGCGGATCGGGAGTGGTGCCGCTGCGGGCGATGCTGCGGCACCGGGCCAGGACCGGCTCCGCCGCGCCCGCCAGACTGCTGTACTCGGCCAGGTCGCTGCCGGACGTGATCTACCGTGCTGAACTCGACAGCTACCAGGACAGCGGGCCTGCGGGCTTTGACCTGATCTACACGCTCACTCAGGAAAAACCGCCAGGCTGGACGGGTCACGCCGGGCGGGTGGATCCCACCTTGCTCGCAGAGGTCAGCTGGCCAGCCGAGCACGACCCGCTCGCGTATGTCTGCGGCCCGACCGGCTTCGTCGAGGCGGTCGCCCAAGGTCTGGTCATGCTGGGCTACCCACCGGGCAAGGTCAAAACCGAGCGATTCGGAGGCACCTGATGACTACCGTGCTCGATGGCAATTCGATCGGCGGGCTGCTGCACGAGGTATTCGGCCGGGAGCTGACGGCCGCCGTGGGCACGTGCGCCGCGTGCGGCTCTCGCCGGCCGGTGGCCGAGTTCGTCGTCTACAGCCAGGGCCCCGGCACAGTTGCCCGGTGCCGCGATTGCCTGAGCCTGCTGATGGCGATCGTGCCGATCAGAACCTTCAACTGCGTGGACCTGACAGGCCTTAGCGACCTGACCGGGTAACCGCCGGATACCTGGCTGGCAGCCGGCGGGTGGACCCGCCCTCTGGCGAGCCCACCCGCCGGACATCAATCAGCTCCGCTCACGTCAGCTCATCGGTGAACGACAGCCGTTCGTCTGCGGCTCGGCGAGGAACCATTGATGCCTATGGTGCCTGCCAGAGTCCTATTTGTCATGCGTTTGCCATGCGTTTGCCATGCGCGCCGCGCGGCCTGATTCCGGCGAGGCCAGAAATGGCGGTCGCTCCCCGCCTCCGTGCACGAGCAGCGAGGCACCGCTGACCTGGCCGGCCATCGGCGAGGCCAGAAAGAGACAGGCGTTGGCTACGTCTTGCGGCACTGCCATCCGGCCGAGCGGCACTGTCGCGGCGGCAGCCGCCATCGCGGCATCGCCGCCGTAGTGCGCGGCGGATTCCGCGGTTCCGACGAGACCAGCGACAACGGTATTGACCCGAACTTTCGGCGCCCACTCCACCGCCAGGCTCACAGCCAGGTGCGCCAGCCCGGCCTTGGCCGCGCCGTAGGCTGCCGTGCCTGGAGAAGGACGATCACCGCTGACGCTGCCGATCATGATGATCGATCCGCCGTCTCGCGCCTGCATGACGGCGTTGGCCGCCTGCGACACGTGCAACGGCGCGGTCAGATTCAGCTCAATAACTTTGGCATGAAACCGCGGCGACACGGTCGCCGCGTCAGCGGGCGGCGCCCCGCCGGCATTGTTGATCACGACGTCAAGCCGCCCGTAAAGATCGACCGCCACGTCGATCAGCAGCCGGGCTTGATCAGGGTCACGGACATCCGCCGCCACGAAGTCGGCGGCCACCCCGTCGGCCGCGGGCAACTCAGATGGCTGGGTCCGGCCGCACACAAGCACCCGGGCGCCAGAGGCGAGAAACGCCGAAGCAACCCCAGCGCCTATCCCCCGGGTGCCGCCGGTAACGATAATCGCCCGGCCGCAGAAATCGAACCCGCTCATCGCGTCTAACCCGCGGCTGTCATCGGGTTAGGGTCGGCGAACACCGCCGCCCCGTCGTTGTACGAGTAGATCTCGACTCCCTCGACGAACGCGCGCTGCACCCG
This sequence comes from Streptosporangiaceae bacterium, assembly GCA_035716545.1. Taxonomy (GTDB): domain Bacteria; phylum Actinomycetota; class Actinomycetes; order Streptosporangiales; family Streptosporangiaceae; genus Chersky-822. The sequence continues at coordinate 29,553 of DASTJM010000093.1, read as the reverse complement.
CTCGTTGACATCCAGCGGGTCACCAGACCAGATGACCACGCTGCCGTCCTTGCCGGCCTCGATCGACCCTAGCCGGTCATCGATCCCGGCGATCCTGGCCGGGTTGATGGTCAGCGCTTCGAGTGCGGTCCGGGCCGGAAGGCCCTCCCTGACCGCGAACGACGCCTGGTGCACCAGGAAATGAATCGGCACGACGGGATGGTCCGTGGTGATCGAGATGGTGACGCCGGCCTGCGCCAGGCGGCCAGGGCTGGCCAGGGACCGGTTCCTCAACTCGACTTTGGATCTGCTTGTGAAAAGCGGCCCGATGATGACGGGGATGCCCTTTGCCGCGATGATGTCGGCCAGCAGGTGCGCCTCGGTGCCGTGGTCGATGACCAGCCGGTAACCGAACTCGTCCGCGAGCCGGATGGCCGTGGCGATGTCGTCGGCGCGGTGGCAATGCTGGCGCCACGGGATCTCGCGCCGCAGCACCCGGGCGAGAGCTTCGAGCTTGAGGTCCCTGTTGACATGCTTGCGCTCCGCTTCAGGCTTGGCCCGCTCGACCTCCATCCTGGCCAGGTAGTTAGCGGCCTCGACAAATGCGCCGCGGATGACCGCGGCGGTGCCGAGCCTGGTCGCTGGCGTCTTGCGCTGCTCGCCCCAGGTGCGCTTGGGGTTCTCGCCCAGCGCGGATTTCAGGCCTGACGGCTGGCGGAGCACCATCTCATCCACGCAGCGGCCCCAGCTCTTGAGCGCGACGGTCTGGCCGCCGATCGGGTTGCCAGAGCCAGGGTTGACGTTGACGGCGAGGACGCCGCCCGTGATGGCGTCACGGAAGCCGAGATCGGCCGGGTTGATGGCGTCGATTGCCCGCACGTGCGCCATGACCGGATCGGTCATCTCGTTGGTGTCGTTGCCCGCCCAGCCTTCGGCTTCCTCGTGCGCGCCGACGTGCGCGTGGCCGTCGATGAATCCGGGGAGCACCCAGGACCCGGCGGCATCCACCACCGGCACTCCATCGGGAACGGCAACCGCGGCGCCGACCGCGGAGATCTTGCCGTCCTGAATCAGGACCGTGCCGCCATCAATCGGGTCGCCCACGATGGGAACAACCCGGCCGCCAACGATCGCTACCGCACCGCCTGCCATGCACCCTCCTCCGTCGCTGACTGAGCACGCTAACCCCGGCTGAGCACGAGGACACCGCAGGTCGCGAACATGCCTCCGTTTCCGAGCACTACGCTGATCTCCGGCCCGTCGACCTGCGCGGCGGCTTCGCCCCTGACCTGGCGGACAGCCTCGCAGATAGCGAACATGCCGTACATGCCGGTGTGGGTGTAGGACAGGCCGCCGCCATTGGTGTTCAGCGGCAAGGAGCCGCCTGGCTCGGTGTTACCGTCAGAGATGAACCCGCCCGCCTCGCCCTTGGGGACGAACCCGAGCGCCTCGAGCCCGTAAATCGGCAGGTGCGCGAAAGCGTCATAAATCATCAGATGCCTGACATCGCCCGTGCTGATGCCAGCCTGCGCGAAGGCATCCCGGCCTGCCAGCCGCATCGCCTGCGACTCGGTGAAGTCGACCATCTGCGAGACCATCGGCGTCTCGGCCGACTCCCCTGCCCCGAGTACGTGCACCGCTGGCTTCGGGAACTCCCCGGCCCGTTCAGCCGAAGTCACGACCAGCGCGCCGCCGCCGTCAGTGACCAGACAGCATTCGAGAAGGTGAAATGGGTAGGCCACCATCCTGGAACTGAGCACATCGTCGACGGTGATCGGATCGCGGTACATCGCACGCGGATTCTTCGCCGCCCACCGGCGCTGCGCGACCGCGACATAGGCGAGCTGCTCGTGAGTGAGCCCGTAGTCCTTCATGTAACGCAGCACGGGGATCGTAAAAGCGGTCGTCGGGCCGAAGACACCGTAGGGTGCCTCGAACTGGCCCTGCGGCGATGACGGTGCGGCGGCGTATCTCGTGGCGCCGACTCGCGACCTTCCCGACTCGCCGTGCGTGATCAGCACGGTGCTCGCCTGTCCGGCCGCGATCGCCGCGGCGGCGTGCCTGACATGGAGGAGGAACGAAGTGCCGCCGACGCCGGTGCCGTCCATCCAGCGCGGCACGATGCCAAGGGCATGAGCGACCTGGACCGGGCCTGGCGCGCTGACCGTCGCGATGCCGTCGATGTCCGCCAGCTTCAGGCCCGCGTCGGCGACCGCGTTCATCGCCGCTTCGATGTGCAGTCCCAAGGTGGAGTAGCCAGGCAGCTTGCCGATCTCGTTGGTCTCGGCGGCTCCGGCGATGATGGCTCCGGTAGTCATGCGCCCTCCGTGGCCGGCTCGGACGGTGCTGGCTCGGACGGTGCTGGCTCGGACGGTGCTGGCTGGAAGAGCGGCAGGCTCATGTCGCCCCGCTGCTCGAACGCAACCCGCAACGGCATGTCGAGCACCAGCGCCTCTGGGGTGCTTGGGACGCCGGCCAGGTTGGTCATCATCCGCGGACCCTCGGCTAGCTGGACCACCGCGATCGCGTAAGGCGCGTCCTCTTCGAAGCCAGGGGCGGGGCGATGGTTGATCACGTAGGAATACAGCGTCGCGTCGCCGCTCGCGGTGAACCACTCAACCCGGGCCGACCCGCAGGCTGGACACACCGGACGCGGGTAGAAATAGGCCTGCTCGCAATCGAGGCAGCGCTGAAGCCGCAATTCGGCTGCCGCGCAGCCATCCCAGAAGGGCTGGGTCTCCGGTGTCGGGACCGGCACCGGCTTGCCGCGGGCGCCGCTCATCTCCCCTCCCGGCCGAGCGCCGGCTTGAATGACCGCTCCACCTGGGCGGCCAGCGAGTCGAGGTCCCACGGGCCCGAGCCGATCAGCCTGACAATCGGCTCCGGGTTGTTATAGAGCGAGACCTCGTAGCCGGCCGTGTGGACAATCCGGCCGGTGATCCAGCCGGACTGCTCGCTGGCCAGGTAGGCCACGATCGGCGCGATGTTGTCGGGCGAGCGCTCGTCAGCGCTGGCGGTCCGTGCTCGCCGCCGCTCGGCCGGCACGGTGTCGGTCATCCGGGTGGACGCGCCGGGAGAGATCGCGTTGACGGTCACGCCGTACTGGGCCAGCGCGTTCGCGCTCGAGTAAGTCAGGCCGACAATGCCCATCTTCGCCGCTGCGTAGTTCGGCTGGCCAGGCGAGCCGTGCAGGCCGGAGACCGACGTGAAGTTAATGATCCGGTTCTGGGCCGAGGGGTCGCGCTGCGCCCGCCAGCGGGCGGCGGCGAACTTCGTCGTGTTGAATGCGCCCTTCAGGTGCACCCTGATCACGTCGTCCCACTCCTGCTCGGACATGTTGAACACCATCCGGTCGCGCAGGATGCCAGCCACGTTGACCACCACGTCGAGCCTGCCGAACTGGTCGATCGCCGACTGCACCAGATTCTGCGCCGACTCGTGGTCGGAGACGTCGGCACCGTTCGCCGCGGCCCGGCCGCCCGCACGGGTGATCTCGGCGACGACCTCTCCCGCGGGCCCGGCATCGCTGCCCGATCCGTCGACCGCCCCGCCAAGGTCATTGACCATGACCGCTGCGCCTTCGCTTGCCAGCAGCAGCGATACCGACCGGCCGATCCCCCGGCCGGCGCCGGTGACGACGGCAACGCGCCCGTCAAGACGTCCCATGAGCCAGCTCCAATTACTAGAATTATCTTCTGGAATCATCTTCTAGCCGCGAACCTGGCACAGTGAGCCTTGCCCAGTCAAGGAGCTAATCCCGGTGGGGGAGATCGCAGGTGAGCACGGAAGCCGCCGCCGGCAAGCCCGGCAGTGAAGGCCGGGGCAGTGAAGGCCGGGGCAGTGAAGGCCGGGGCAGCGGCGCCTGGCAGTGGGGCCGGACCAAGCAGACTCAGCGCGCGCTGCTGGATGCCGCTCGTGACGTCTTCACCGAGCAGGGGTTTTCTAACGCCAGCATCGCCGATGTCGTGGAACGGGCCGGGTCAAGTGTCGGCAGCCTGTACCACCATTTCGGCGGCAAAGCCGAGCTGTTCCTGGCGCTCTGGCAAGATCATCAGGTCGCGCACGAGAAGGCAGCCAGCCAGGCCGTGGCCCAGGCCAGGTCCTCCGGCGAAACCGATCCCACCACGCTCTTCAGCATTGGCGCCCGTGCCTTTCTTGAAGGCAGCTGGGGGCGCAGGGACCTGGCGATGCTGTTCGTGTCAGGCGACGGGCCGCCAGGATTCGAGCTGATCAGGCGCCGCCGGGTGCACGAGTGGATCAGCCAGAACGACGCCCTGCTCAGGCTCGCCGATACCTCACTAGACCGGCTCTATGCCGCGATTCTCACCTCGCTGATCGGCGAAGGTGCCCGCGAGGTAGCGGCGGCCCGTAATCGCCGCCAGGCCGGCGAGGTCATCGACGCCGTCATCGACTATGCCCGCCGCATCATGGCCGAAGGCCCCGCCAAGCCCGATCGGAGCAGCTAGCGTCCCGGCCGTAAATTTGGCTGCGGATGTTCGTCGAGGATTGCGCGTTGGCCGGCCGGCCATCGCCCGAGCTCGCTGCCCGCTACGCGCGTACCTTGGCGGCCATCGCCGCCGGCCCTCCGGCCCGGCTCGCCTGGTCACCTTGACAATGCGGCGGGGCATGCGTTCTCATCGGATCTAGAATTTGATTCTAAGATTGCCCACCGGTGCGCCCGGCCTGCCAAGCGCGGCCCGCCCGCCGGCCGGGCCAGCGCCAGGAGGCACCCCGTGGACCTTGACCTTGGCCAGGAGATCGCGGAATTCCGCGCGGACACGCGCGCCTGGATAGAGTCGAACGCCCCGGCGGGACTTGCGGAACTCGCCGACTGGAACATGGCCATCACTGCCGGCGGTTACCGAGGCGCCGAGCTGGCCAGGGCAGCCGAGCATCCCTCCTACCAGGAGTGGGAGGCCAAGCTCGCGGATGCCAGGCTGATCTGCCCGCAGTGGCCCGCCGAGTTCGGCGGCCAGGGCCTGGACGGGGTGAGGCTCGCCGTGCTCAACGAGGAGTTCCATGCGGCCGGGTTGCCCAGGGTGCGACGCGGCATGGGCGAGAGCCTGGTCGGCCCGTCGATCATCGTGCACGGCAGTCCGCAGCAGCAGCAGCACTTCCTGCCCAGGATCATCTCCGGCGATGACACGTACTGCCAGGGCTTCTCCGAGCCTGACCACGGCTCCGACCTGGCCGGCGTGCAGACCAGGGCTGAGGTAGACGGTGACGAGATCGTGATCACCGGGACCAAGGTTTGGACCTCGGGGGCGGCGCGGGCGAACATGATGTTCGCGCTGTGCCGCAGCAACCCGGCGGCGCCGAAGCATGCCGGGCTGTCTTATGTGCTGTTCCCGTTCAAGGCGCCCGAGGTCACCTACCAGCCAATCAGGCAGATCTCCGGCGCCAGCGAGTTCTGCCAGGACTTTATCGATCACGTCAGGGTGCCGATGTTCAACGTAATCGGCGGGCTCAACAACGGCTGGAAGGTCGCCATGACGACGCTCGGGCACGAGCGCGGCGGTGCTGTCACTGTCCAGCACCTCGGCTTCGAGCGCGAATTCTGGGAGCTGGTCGAGACCGCGCGCAAGCGCGGCCGCAACGGCGACCCGCTCGTCCGCCAGGACCTGGCCAAGGCCTACACGGGCGTGCAGATCATGCGGTTCAACGGGTTGCGTGCGCTCGCCGCCGCAGCCGAGGGCCGACCGCCCGGTCCCGAGGCATCGATCGCCAAGCTGGTCTGGAGCGAATATCACAAGTGGCTCGGCGAAGTCGCGATCGGCATCGCGGGTACGGACGCGCTGATCAGGCCTGACGGCACTGGCTACCCGACGACGGAATGGCAGAACGTGTTCCTGAGCAGCCGGGCCGGCACGATCTACTCGGGCACCAGCGAGATCCAGCGCAATATCGTCAGCGAGCGGGCGCTGGGGTTGCCGAAGGAGCCGCGTCAGATTTCCGCCAATGCCGGCCGCTAACACTGCGCCGGCCGGCGCCGAGCTGGCCGCCCTGGTCACCCCGGCGAGGCTGGCCGAATTTTTCGCGCCCGGGTCGATCGCGGTCGTCGGGGCGTCGGACACCTCGGGCTGGGCGCGCTTCCTGCTGGCGAGCGCGACGACGGCTGGCTTCAGTGGCCCGCTGATCCCGGTGCACCGCAGGCACAAGACGGTCTTCGGCCGCCCGGCCGCAGCGAGCCTGCGGGAGGTTGGCGAGCAGGTCGACCTGGCGTTCATCATGGTGCCGCTCGAAGCAGTCGAAGAGGTGCTTGAGGACGCGGCCGCGGCCGGAATCCGGGGTGCTGTCGTGCTCGCCTCCGGCTACCGCGAAGTCGGCGAGGACGGCACGGCCCTGCAAGACCGGCTGCTCGCTAAGGCCGCGGGACACGGCATCACCTTGCTCGGCCCGAACTGCCTCGGCTTCCTCAACGCCCATGCCCGCACCGCGCCGTTCGCGCTGACCATTCCGCCGCCGCTGGTAGCCGGCCCGGTGGGCGTGGCGCTGCAGAGCGGTGCGCTCGCCAGCGTGCTGCTCAGCTTCGCCCGCGCGCATGCGATCGGGGTCAGCACGCTGACTTCGCTCGGCAACGAGGCGATGATCGCGACTGCCGACGTGGTCGACTACCTGGTCGAAGATGACCACACCAAGGTGATCTGCCTGTTCCTTGAGGCGATCTCCGACCCGTTCGCGTTCGCGGCCGCCGCCCGCCGCGCCGACCAGGCTGGCAAGCCGATCGTCGCCCTGAAGGCCGGCGCCAGCCAGGCGGGCATCGCCGCCGCGCTCGCCCATACAGGCTCGATCGCCGGCGACGACGCCGTCGTGGACGCCGCCCTGCGCCAGCTCAACGTGATCAGGGTCGGCAGCATCGAGGAACTGCTCACCACCAGCGCGGTTCTCGGTTACACGCGGTGGCCGCGCGGCCGGCGGATGGGCGCGGTGACCACCTCGGGCGGCGCGTGCGACCTGATCGCGGACCGGGCCAGCGGCGAGGGCATCGAAATCCCTGCGTTCGCCGAGCAGACCGCGATCGGGATCGCCGAACACCTGCCGCCGTTCGCTGAGGCCCGCAATCCGCTCGACGTGACCGGGTACTTCCTGGCCAACCAGCGAACGTCGCTGCTCACGCCGGCGGACTCCGCGCTCGACCTGGCGGTAGATGATCCAGGACTCGACTTCGTGCTGTTCTCCGGCCTGAATTTGCCTGACGCGAGGCCGCCGGACGCCATGGCCAGCGCGCTCGAAGCCCGCGCTGCGTGGCTGGCCGAGCGGATCGCCTCGGCCCCGATCCCGGTGATCCCGATCGCGTCGACCTGCGTCAACCTGTCCGACTACGGCCGGGAGGTGCTGGCCGCGCACGGCCTGCACCTGCTGGGCGGCATCGACCTCGGCGTCCGCGCCATCGGAAACGCGCTGCGCTGGCTGGACGGCCGGGGCAGGACCGGACTCGCCCTCTCATCGGTCCCCGCCAGCCCCGTGCAGGCCGCGGGCACCTGGGGCGAGGACGACAGCAGGGCTCTGCTCGCCGCTTTCGGCGTTCCCCTCGTCCCGTCCGTCAGGGTGAACGCGGTCGAAGCCGCGATCTGCGCCGCCTCTAGGTTCGGCTTCCCCGTGGCGGTCAAGATTTCGTCGTCAGCCATCGCGCACAAGTCCGATCTCGGTGCCGTGGCACTGGGACTCGACGACGCGGCCGGGGTAGCCGCCGCCTACGAGAAGGTGGTCCGCGCGGCGGGAGAGCATCCGATCGACGGCGTCGCCGTCGCCCCGATGCGCACCGGCGGGGTCGAGCTGCTCGCCGGGGTGACTGTCGATGCCACCTTCGGCCCGGTACTCGCGGTCGGCCTTGGCGGGGTCTGGGTCGAGGTACTGCGTGACGTGAGCCTGCGAGTGCTGCCGGTCGATCGGGCCGAGGTGCTGCGGATGCTGGGCGAACTGCGCGGGCTGCAGCTGCTCACCGGTGCCCGCGGCAGCGCGGCCGCCGACCTCGACGCCCTGGCCGGGGTCATCGCCGCCGTGGGCGACGCCGCGCTGTCGCTGCGGGACTCGCTGGTGTCGCTCGAGGTCAACCCGCTGTGGGTGAAAGGCCGCCAGATCGAAGCACTGGACGTATTGGTGATCACTAAGGAGCTGACGTCATGAAGCTTGCGATGAGCGCCGAGCAGGCTGAATTGCGAGAGTCGGTGCGCCGGTTCCTCGCCGACCGGGCACCGCTGACCCGGGTGCGCGAGATCATGGACGCACCCGGCCACGATGAGCAGGTCTGGGCGCATGCGGGCAGTCAGCTCGGCTTGCAGGGCATCGCGATTCCCGAGGAGTACGGAGGCTCGGGCTTCACGTTCGCCGAGCAGGCGATCATCCTTGAGGAACTTGGCGCCGCGCTCTACACGGGGCCTTACCTGGCGAGCGCCGTCTTCGCCGCGACAGCCCTGCTGGCCAGCAAGGACGAGGCGGCCAGGCGTGACCTGCTGCCTGGTATCGCTTCCGGCGAGACGATCGCGACGGTTGCTTTCACCGAGGATGACGGCTCGTGGGAGCCGGACGCGATCCGGCTGACGGCGACCAGGGAAGGCGACGGCTGGGTGCTCGACGGCCACAAGAACTTCGTGCTCGACGGCGCCGCGGCCGGGCTGCTGCTTGTCTTCGGCCGCACCGACGCCGGGCTGTCGATGTTCGCGGTGCCGGCATCGCCGTCGCCGGCTGAGGGCCTGTCGCTGACCAGGCTCGCCACGCTGGACCAGACTCGGGAACTGGCCCGCTGCGAGTTCGCATCGGTGCCCGCCCGCCTGGTGGGTTCGCCTGGCGACGGCTCGGCCATCCTCGCCCGCGTACTCGACGTCGCGGCGATCGCGCTGGCCGCCGAGCAGCTCGGGGGCGCACAGCGCGCTATGGACATGGCGGTCGGGTACGCGAAGATCCGGCACCAGTTCGGCCGGCCGATCGGCAGCTTCCAGGCGATCAAGCACCGCTGTGCCGACCTGCTGATGGAAGTCGAATCGCTGCGCTCGGCCGTGATCTACGCGGCGGCGGCGGTCGCCGAGGACTCACCCGAGGTCCCGACGGTCGCTGCCCTGGTCAAGGCGCTCGCGTCCGAGACGTATTTCCACGTCGCCGCCGAGAACATCCAGATCCACGGCGGCATCGGCTTCACCTGGGAGCACGACGCGCACCTGTACTTCAAGCGAGCCAAGTCAAGTGAGCTGTTCCTCGGCGATGCCGCGTACCACCGCGAGCGCCTCGCCACCCGGATAGGGGTGTAGGGCGGGCACAAGCCGCTGCGCTACGCGGAAGCCCTCCGCGCCGGGATGGGCTCGCCCAGCTCGGTGAGCAGGTCGATCGAGTAGGCGATCCGGCCGGTGCGGGTCATGGGGTCCGCGCTGCACAACGCCAGCGCGGCCGCTGCCATCACGCCCGGGGGCTCGGAGTTCGGGTTGTCCTGCGTGGTCAGCTGGTGGAACAGGGTGCCAGGCGTCGGCACGACCTTGTTCGGCGCCAGTGAGTTGACCGCGATGTTGTCGTTGTAGAGTTCCGCGGCCAGGCCGGTGGAGAACCGCTCGATCGCGGCCTTGCACATGCCGTAAACCGTGCCGTCGCGGCCTGCCCGCGCACCGGGCGGGATCTGCGGGTGCACGGCGGCGATCGAGGAGATATTGAGTATCCAGCCGGCGCCGCGCTCGCGCATGCCGGGGATCACCAGCGTGGCCAGGTGCACTGAGGCGACCACCTGGACGTCAAACATCAGCGCGTATTGCTTGGGCGTGAAATCTTCGATCCGCTTGAAATAGGTCACGGCGGCGTTGTTCACGAGGATGTCCGGTGTGCCGAGCTTCGCCGTGGTCTGGCTGACCAGCTGCTCGCGATCCTCGGGCCTGGCGAGGTTCGCGGGGATCGCGATCGCGGTGCCACCCTTAGCGCGAATTTGCTCGGCCGTCTCGTTGATCGTGCCGCCGAACTGCGAAGTGCCGGGCTCCGTGGTGCGCGCCGACACGGCGACAGCCGCGCCTTCGGCACCGAACCGCCTTGCGATCTCCGCGCCGATGCCGCGGCTCGCGCCGGTCACAATGGCTATTCTTCCGTCAAGCAGGCCCATGCGGTGCTCCTTGTGACCGGGCTCCCTTGTGACGGGCTCCCTTGTCTGCGCCAGGTCCGCGCTAGCATAATTCTAGAACTGAATTCTAGACAAGCACAGTTTCGGACAAGCACAGGCTCCTGGAGGTCCTTGATGACACTTGACCACAGCGTGATCGGGAAACCCGGCGAGCCGCGGGAGCGGTCATGGACGTCGAAGGATTCGCTGTTGTATGCGGTCGGGGTCGGGGCCGGGCTTGGCGACCCGCTCAAGGAGCTTGAGTTCACCACGGAGAACTCAGAGGGCATCACCCAGCGGGCGCTGCCGACCTACGCGGTGCTGATCTCGCAGGCGTCGACCGGGCGCAGCTTCGGCGACTTCGACCGGGCGCTGCTGGTGCACGCGGAGCAGTCGTTCGAGCTGCACAAGCCGTTGCCCGTGGCGGGCGCCGTCCGCACGACGGCGACCGTGACGGGCATCTACGACAAAGGCTCGGGCGCGCTGGTGGCCACTGAGAACGTCGCCGTGGACGCGGCGACCGGCGAGCCGCTGGTGACAGCCAGGAGCAGCGCGTTCATCAGGGGCGAGGGCGGCTTCGGCGGCGACCGCGGCCCAAGCGACTCGTGGGCCAGGCCCGACCGCGACCCCGACCACAGGGTCATCTACCAGACCAGGCCGGAGCAGGCGCTCGTCTACCGGCTGTCAGGCGATCGCAACCCGCTGCACGCCGACCCGAAGTTCGCCGCCAGGGGCGGCTTCGACCGCCCGATCCTGCACGGCCTGTGCACCTACGGCGTGACCGGCAGGGCGCTGCTGCACTCGCTGTGCGGCTCGGACCCGTCCCGCTTCCTGGCGATGTCCGGCCGGTTCAGCCGGCCCGTGTTCCCCGGCGACTCGCTGGTGATCTCGATGTGGGTAGAAGGCGGCGAGGCGCTGTTCCAGACCGCGACCGAGGACGGCCTGATCGTGATCGACCGTGGCCGCATGCGGTTCCGCCCTGAAGCGCTCTCCGTGACTCCGCCGACCGACGCCCAAGCCGCCGCCTGATCAGCCACGATCGGTCTCGCCTCTCCATCGCGGCCGCTTCTTGCATGGTGACCTTGATAACCAATCTAGGCTTGATACCTTGGCCCGGTGGCTAGTTCAACTCTCCCTAGGCTGATCCCTACCGGTACCTGCTGGTGCGGATGCGGTGCAGAGACGAGCATTGGCTCGTTCTTCGCCAAGGGCCACGACAAGATAGCCGAGGCTGCCCTGCTGGCGGCCCAGTACGGTGGCGCCGTCGCGCAATTGCTTCATCGTCACGGCTACGGCCCGAACCACTCAGTCACCGACGACGCCGTCCGCTCCGGCCGTTGGGAGCGTTGCCCCGATGGCAACTGCGACTACCGAGGTACGGCTAGTAGCGTGCGTACTCACCGCAGGGCAGCGAGCCACTGAACATGATCGGATGAGGTTCAAGAGGCGACATGGCGACATTGGAGCGGGTATCCAATAGGAAACTTGCTGCTCTGGCGGCACTCAGCGCCCGCGCAACGTCTGACCATTGGCCCGGTCGACATCGATGCTCAGGCGAGCGATTTTGCTCTCTGGGTCGTCGACGGCCAGCAGCGCATCACTAGCATTGTTGGCTCCCTTATGGCAGCAGGACAGACAACCGATTCCCGATTCCGCATATACCTCGACCTTGACGAAGGGGCATTCAGGAGCGCCGGCACGCGGCAAGAACCTCCAGCGACGTGGGTGCCCGTCAGCGAGCTATACGAGACAGTTGCCCTGATACGGTGGATGCGCGCCAACGCCGACGTTCTATCTGAATCGCAGATCTCCCTAGCAGATCAGGCCGCTAAGGCTATTCGCGAATACCAGATTCCGACCTATGTCGTCAGCTCTGATGATGAGTCGGCACTTGTAGAGATCTTTACGCGGATGAACGATACCGGCAAACCGCTTTCCAGGGCAGACTCATTCAGCGCTCTACATTCGGGCATAGCGGGAACCCAGCCAACCGACCTGCGGAGTATCGCACGCGTTCCATTGGAATTCGGTTTTGGCCAGCTCGACGACAGGCTCGTACTCCGCTGCCTCCTGGCGTTTCGCGGGGGCGACATCTTCCGCGAAGATTTTCATGATGAGTTTAACTCTGATTCCGATCGAGTTGCTACGTTCAGCGAAGTTACCGGCCTGCTACGTGAAATCATAAGACTGTTGCAAGGCGAGATTGGCATTCCACATGTCAAGTTGCTGCCATATTCTCACATTATACCGATTCTCGTCCGTTTCATGCGCATCCACGGCACGCCTGACGAACGAGTGAGGTCGCTTCTCCGCCGATGGGTTTGGCGTAGCGCCATAGCCGGCACTCGAGCTCGCGGGATCAGCGTTGTCGACGTAAGACGTCAAGTACATGCCGCCGAAATTGACACGGCGATTGACGCAGTCCGTAATCTGCTCTCGCTTACTTCGACAGAAGCGAACTTCGAGGTCGATCTAACCAAGATTCATCTCAATCATGCTATGTCTAAAATAAATGTGCTAGGGCTCCTATCAGCGGATCCTATGGATCCGAGAACCGGGCGCTTGGTCGATGTCCGCGTCCTCCTAGCCGAAGGCAATCCGCTTCAGGCGATCGTGCGTGACCGGACGGACTCGCGCGATAGATCAAGATCAATAGCCAGCAGGATCATCTGCGCTCCCGGGCGCTCCCAGGATTTGAGAGAAGCACTGGCTATAGCTGCCCGCGAAGTCGCGGATAGCCAGCTCACCGACGCGCTCAGTCAGCATCTACTCGCCTCAGGCGACGATAGGGCCTTTCTGACAGGCCGGTCAGTGACGGTGATGACAGCCATACAGCGACACGTCGACCGAATGGCTGAGTGGGGAGCGAGAGACGGCAGGGCGATCTCCGATATCATGCATTCGGTGGTATAGAGATGAGCAGTTTCATCGAAGCGCGAGTCAAACTGCACGGTCGGAATGTCGGTTCGCTGCTCTACGAAAAAGGAGGCTCTTCCTTCGTCTATGAAGATGACCTGACGTCCCCGGATCATCAAACTCTGGGCCAGATCTTCGAAGATGATCCACGAAAACCCCGGCAAGTTAAGGTTGGATTGCCACCATGGTTTGAAAACCTACTGCCAGAAGGCGAGATGCGAAAGCAGATCGTTCGTGAGATGGGGGGCGTGAGTGACTCGCGGGATCTGTGTGACTCAGCTGTGGCGGATTGGGGCGCCGGGCAGACCGGGGCGAGATGCGGGTGCCAGCGGACCGAGCAAACGCTAGGTTGGTCGCATGGGGATCGAGGTCAGCAGCGCTGACGGCATCGCCGAGGTGCTGATCGACTATCCGCCGGTGAACGCCCTGCCTGTGCGGGGCTGGTTTGACCTGGCGGCGGCGATCACGGCGGCCGGCGACGACGAGTCGGTGCGGGCCGTGGTGCTGGCGGCCGAAGGCCGGGGTTTCTGCGCCGGAGTGGACATCAAGGAGATGCAGGCCGCCGCCGGGCATGACGCGCTGATCGGCGCGAACAGGGGCTGCTTCGCCGCGTTCGCCGCCGTGTACGAGTGCGCGGTGCCGGTCATCGCGGCCGTGCACGGGTTTTGCCTTGGCGGGGGCGTCGGGCTCGCGGGCAACGCGGACCTCGTGATCGCCAGCGAGGACGCGACCTTCGGGCTGCCCGAAGTGGACAGGGGGGCGCTCGGGGCGGCGACGCACCTGTCCAGGCTGGTGCCGCGGCAGCTGATGCGCACCATGGTGTATACCTGCCGCAACGTCCCGGCAGCGCAACTGCACGCCTTCGGAACCGTGCTTGACGTGGTGCCGGGCGACCGGCTGCGAGCGGCCGCGAGGGCGGTCGCGGCCGAGATCGCGAGCAAGGACGGTCAGGTCATCAGGCTGGCCAAGCAGTCGCTGAACGGCATCGACCCAGTTGACGTCCGCCGCTCCTACCGCTACGAGCAGGGCTACACCTTCGAGCTCAACCTCTCCGGGATCTCAGACCGGGCCAGGCAGGCCTTTGTCGACGGCAAGCACAACGCCGACCCCAAGGACAGCCGCTCGTGAGCGACCGGGTCCTGGCAATCGACGACGTCGTCGCGGCCGTCGAGCCGGGCATGACGATCGGGATCGGCGGGTGGGGATCGCGGCGCAAGCCGATGGCGCTGGTCCGGGCGATCGCGCGGGCGGGACTGCGCGACCTGACCGTGGTCAGCTTCGGCGGACCCGACGTGGGCCTGCTGATCGCGGCGGGCGCCGTCAGGCGGGTGGTGACCGGCTTCGTCTCACTCGACTCGATCCCGCTTGAGCCGCATTTCCGGCGGGCAAGGCAGGCTGGTTCCATCGAGCTCACTGAATTCGATGAAGGAATGATGCACTGGGGGTTGCTCGCCGCGACTGCGAGGCTGCCGTTCCTGCCGATCAGGGCAGGCCTCGGGTCGGACGTGCTCGCCGTGAATCCGGGCCTGCGCACGGTGCGCTCCCCCTACGACGACGGCGAGGAACTCGTCGCGGTGCCCGCGCTCACGCTCGACGTCGCGCTCGTGCACCTGAACCGGGCAGACGCCGGCGGTAACGGGCAGTACCTCGGGCCTGATCCGTACTTCGATGATCTTTTCTGCCTGGCGGCCGAGCAGGCGTTCGTGTCGTGCGAACGGCTCGTGCCGAGGCTGGCTGGCCCGCCGCAGACGATGCTGATCAACCGGGCGATGGCGAGCGGCGTGGTGGAGACACCGAACGGGGCGCACTTCACCTCGTGCGTGCCTGACTATGACAGGGACGAGGCGTTCCAGGCCGAGTACGCGAAGGCCGCCGCCAGCGACGAGAGCTGGGCGGCGTTCCGCGCCGAGTACCTCGACGGCGACGAAGAGTCCTACCAGGACGCGGTCAAGGCTGGCCGGCTGTGACGGCGAGCATTGCCGAGGTCTGCGTGGTGGCCTGCGCACAGGCGTGGCGGGGCGACGGCGCGATCCTGGCGAGTCCCATGGGATTGATCCCCTCGCTCGGGGCACGGCTGGCCCGCCTGACGTTCTCGCCCGAGTTGCTGGTCACTGACGGAGAGGCGATGCTCCTGGACGCCGATCAGGCGGTCGAAGGATGGATGCCCTACCGGGACGTGCTGCGCCTGGTCGCGACCGGGCGCCGGCACATGATGATGGGCGCCGCCCAGCTCGACCGGTACGGCAACCAGAATATCTCCGCTATCGGAGACTGGGCCAAGCCGAAGGCACAGTTGCTCGGAGTGCGGGGAGCACCAGGCAACACGATCAACCACCCGGTCAGCTACTGGGTGCCCAGGCATTCGCCCCGGGTGTTCACCGCGCAGGTCGACATGGTGTCCGGGATCGGCTACGACCGCTCCCCTCGGTGCCACGAGCTGCGGATTGTCGTGACCGACAAGGCCGTGCTCGATTTCGGGACGCCCGATCACTCGATGCGCCTGCGGTCGGTGCATCCCGGGGTCACCGTCGGCCAGGTGCGGGACCTGACCGGCTTCGAGCTGGTGATCGGCGACAACGTGGTCACGACGCCAATGCCGACCGACACCGAGCTCACGCTGATCAGGGACCGGCTCGACCCGGCCGGGCTGCGTGACGGCGAAGTCCGGTGAAAACCGCCCTCACGGAACTGCTCAAGATCAGGTATCCGATCGTTCAGGCCGCGATGGGGTACGTCGCGGGTGCCAGGCTGACCTCGGCCACGTCGGAGGCTGGCGGGCTGGGCATCATCGCGTCGGCGACGATGAGCACCGGCGAGTTGCTTTCAGCGATCAGGGCAGTGAAAGAACGAACGCCGGCCCCGTTCGGCGTCAACCTCAGGGCCGGCGCTTCCGATGCGGCCGAGCGGATCGGGCTGATCATCGCCGAGGGGGTGCCGGTTGCCTCGTTCGCGCAGGCCCCCAAGCCGGACCTGATCGCGCGGCTGCGCGACGCCGGCGTCATCACGATCGCGTCGGCCGGGGCGCGGCGGCACGCGGAGAAGGTCGCCGCGTGGGGAATCGACGCGGTGATCGCGACCGGCGGCGAAGGCGGCGGGCACACCGGCGCCGTGCCGACCAGCCTGCTGATCCCGCAGGTGGCCGATGCGGTCGGCGTTCCGGTGATCGCGGCCGGCGGCTACTTCGACGGGCGCGGGCTGGTCGCTGCGCTCGCCTACGGCGCGGCCGGGATCGCGATGGGCACCAGGTTTCTGCTGACTTCGGACAGTCCGGTCGCCGACGCGGTCAAGGCGGTCTACCTCGCCAGCGACGTCACCGGGACGATCGTCACTACCAAGGTCGACGGGGTGCCGCACCGGGTGCTGCGGACGCCGTTGACGCAGCGGCTCGACCGTGCCGGGCGAGTGGCCGGCCTGGTCAGGTCGGCGCGGGCGGCCGCTGGCTTCCGCGAGCTGACCGGCCTTGGATGGCGCGAACTCGTCAGGCAGGGCCGGTCGATGCGGCGCGACACGGACCTGAGCTGGGCTCAGGTGCTCATGGCGGCCAATACTCCGGTGCTGCTGCGAGCCGCGATGGTCGACGGGCGGCCCGACCTCGGACTGATGTCATCGGGGCAGGTGGCCGGCCTCATTGACGACCTGCCGTCGTGCGCGGACCTGATCGAGTCGATCATGGCGCAGGCGCGGGAGAGGCTGGCAGCGCTGAGGGACTCCGGTGATCACAAGTAGGGTAAAGGCGTGGCTGACGAGAATGATGTGAATAAACCTGATCTGCCACTGACCGGAGACCCGGTCAAAGCGACGGTCCTGACCCTGCGATTCCTGAGCGAGCTCGCGTTGCTGGTCGCGATCGCGGTGGCCGGCGCGAACGCGGGCGGGCCGACGGCCATCCGCATCGTCGCGGCCATCGGCGGGGCTATCGTGGCCGCGGTGATCTGGGGCCTGGTCATCGCGCGTCAGGCGAAGCGCCGGCTCGATGATCCCGCGCGGCTCACGGCTGAGATCGTGCTGTTCGGCATCGCGACCGCCGCGCTGGCGCTCGAGAGAGCTCCCATCGCCGCTGCTATCTTCGGCGTAGTCACGATCGGACTCGCGATCCTGGCCAGATTCGTCGCACCGGAAGGCTGACTGCCTTGACCGCAGGGCCGGCGAGTAGCTTTAGCTCCGCGCTCGCGCATCATCCGAAGGAACGCAGCGCGGCGGACTCCAGACGACCAGCGGACGGCGGGGATGATCACTCACCGGCGATCGCCGACTGGATGCCATGACCGTTGCCGTCTAAGGTTGCCAGCTCACTTAGTGCCGTGCACAGTACCTTGACACTGGCCAGGAGATCGTCGATCTCGATGTGTTCGTTGTCTGCGTGGCCGAGTCGGTTGTCGCCAGCGCCGTAGGTCGCCATAGGGCATGACCAATTCTGGGCCAGCGTGTTCATGTCGGATGTGGCGGTCTTGAGCACGGTGCGCGGCTGCCCCTGATGACCGCTGATCGCGCCGAGCAGGGCGCGCACCACAGGGTTGGACCGGCTGGCGCGCACGGCTGATACGGCGTTCTCGACCTCTATCTGGCCGTCTCGTGCCGCTTTGCGCAGTCGCTGCACTAGCCCGTCCTGGTCGTAGCCTGGCGGTGTGCGGTAGCTGAAGCGCAGCGTCGCCTCGCTGAGGTCGCCTGACATCTCGCATAACGTGAGCGCGGGCAAGTCGAATGCCGCGTGATCGAGCCTTGGACCGCCCGCCGCCACCGCCTCACGCCAGAAGTCCAAGGCTGCCTCTGAGGCCTTTTCCGCGGGGTTTGTCGGGTGGGTCGCGGGCCTGGTGAGTCGGTAGACCAGATCAAGCTTGCCCTTGTAGCCGATGATGACGTTCTGCCAGCGACCAGGCTCACCAATAATCATCGCGTCTGGTTGTGGCAGCGTCCGGCCGAGGTAGGTGGCGCCGCGGGAGGCCGGTGTCTCTTCTTCGACTAGGCCGGCCACGACGATCGTGCCAGGAAAGTCCCGGTTGGCAGCGGCCGCCATGATCATGGCGGCCAGCGGCCCTTTCGCGTCGGATGCACCGCGCCCGTACAGCAACCCGTCTTCCAGCCGCAGCGGGGTCTGGCCAGGCACGGTGTCCATATGCCCGGCTAGCAGCACGACGGGTCCTTCGCCCAGGCCGGTCGTGCCGATCACGTTGCCGACGGCGTCGAGGCGGGCGGTGAGCCCGACGCCGGACATCGTATCGGCCAGGAACCCGGCTAGCTTGTGTTCCTGACCTGACGGTGAAGGGATCGCGATCATGTCACGCAGCAGGCCGGTCACTCCTTCGTCGAGTGAAGCGCTCGCGCTCGCCGAGGGTTCGAGCGCGATCGTGGTACCGCCTCCGTTGAGCGCGCGGCGGAGCGGGCGGCCACCTCGCCCGTCGGCGATGACGACAGTGCCCGCGCCTCCGATAAGCGCCTCCTGCGCCGCCACGAGCTTGGTCGCCATGCCATCCCGCGCCCAGTCCGGTGGATTGCCGATGGCCGGCATCACGAATCGGTCGATCACGGTGGACTCGTCGGCCGGGTCTGCGAGCAGGCCAGGTACGGCGGTCATGACGATGAGAGCCGACGCGGCCAGTTCGGCAGCCACCGCGGCAGCGAGCCTGTCAGCGTTGACGTTGACCGGCCGCCCGTCCTCGGCGACGGCAGGAGGAGACAGCACCGGCACGTGACCGGCCGCCAGCAGGGTGCGCAGCAGATCCGCGTCGATCCCCGTTATCCGGCCGCTGTGGTCGTCTTTGACGACGACCGGCCTGCCGTCGACCATAGCCCGGCGCGAGGTGGTGCGGCGAGCACGGACGCAGCGGCCGTCGAGACCGGTTAGCCCGAGCGCGGACACGCCCCGGGCGCCGAGCGCGGATACCCAGCGCGGCTCGACGATTCCTGCCATCGCGGTAGTGAGCGCCTCGATCGCGGGCCCGTCGGTGTACCTGCGGGTTTGCCCGTCAGGCGTGTCCAGGGTCCGTGCGGTCGCGCCGGGCCGGCGGCCCAGTTGCTCGATGTCGTGCGCGCCGCCGACCACGAGCACGATCTTGCCGCCCGCGTCCAGGAGGGCAGCGATGTCGGCCGCGACCTGGTCGGTGCTGATCAGCGGCGTACCGCCGCACTTGACTACGGTGACCATGAGCGTCGTCGTCACACCGGATGCAGGCCAGGGAAACGGAGACCCTGCCGCTCTGGCAGGCTCATGCGGATGTTGAAGCACTGGATCGCGTTCCCGGCAGCCCCTTTGACGAGGTTGTCAAGCGCGGCGACAACGGTGAGGCACCCGGCTTGCTCGTCGATCTCGAAGCCGAGATCGCAGAAATTGGAGCCAACCAAGATCTTCGGCTCTGGCAGCGAGTAGATGCCGCGCTGCCCGATCAGCCGCACGAACGGCTCGCCGGCATACTGATCTCGGTAAGCGTTCCACACGTCGCGCCTGGTCACTCCGGTGACCAGCTCCGCGTGGCAGATCACCTGGACGCCCCTGACGGCCTCGACGCCTATCGCGCTCATGTGCACCTCCAGGCCGGTGGCCTGTGCGATCTCGGCCTCGTGCCGATGTCCGAGCGCCGCGTACACGCGCATGGCGCCGCTGCGGATGGAGTGCGCGTTGCCCACGGTCGGCGCCGCGCCCCCGCCGCTTGACCCAGTCAGTCCGGTCACCCAGATGCTGCCTTTTATCATCCCCCTGCTCGCAGGCGGGCTGAGCGCCAGAATGCCGGCGGTGGCCATGCAGCCGGGAACCGCGATTCGGTCAGCGGTAGCCAGTTCGGCGCGGTGCAACTCGGGCAGCCCGGCGACGAAGCCAGCAGTCAGCTCCCACCTTGGGTGCGGGCCGTAATACTTCTCGTATCTGGCCTGTTCGTAGATCCTGGCGTCAGGTGACAGATCGATGATCACCCGGGCCCTGGACTCCAGCTCAGGCAGCAGGCCGACTGCCGCTCCTGGTGGGGTCGCGACGAAGATCACGTCGCTAGGCGGCATATCGGCGACGTTGCAGTAGCGCAGCTTGGTCAGCCCGTACAAGTGCGGCTGCCGGTAGTGCACGGCCCGGCCCACGTACCTGACCGAACTGGCGCCGGTCACGCTGACATCAGGATGATCGAGCAGCAGCCTGAGCAGTTCACCGCCGATGAACCCGCTGCCGCCCACGACGCTTGCCTTGATCATTGCCCGACCACTGCCTTGATGTAGCCGGCTACCGCGTCGGCGACGTCAGCCCCGGTGGTGCGCCACTTGTCGCCGCAGATGGCGGTGGCCGCTGCCGAGTTGACTACGCGCAACCCGGTCGACTCCATCGATTGAGCCAGGTAACAAGCGCGCACCTGACCGATCTCCCGGTTCAGCACCACTGCCCATGGCGGCTGTACACCGCCGGCGGCCACAGTCATTGCCGCGGTGTCGAGGTGGTCGACCGGCATGCCTGATCGTTCAAGCGCCGCGAGGATCCACTTTTCCTCACGGCAAACTCGTGACGCGGCCACCGCGACGCGCGGGAATTCGGTCATTCGCCCCAGTCTTCTTCTGGCTCAGGCGCGAGCGCGAGCATCGGCGGCTCGATGGCCACGACTTCGAGTTCGGACCTGCAGTCGGCGCACTCGACGATCTCACTGACTCGCACAGGCTCAGTGAGCTGAATATGTGCATCGCATTCAGGACATGAGAGCGGCATCGTTCCTCCTTTGGGCCGGGCATTTGCGGGCAGCTTCGCCGAGGGGCGCTTGCCTGATCCGGGCGGCGATCGCCGGGCCGTCGATGCCGTACCGGCGAGCCAGGTGGCTTTGCCCGCCCGCTACATCGACAAACGCGCCAGGGACACCGACGGTGATCAGCGGCCGCGGCGCATGACGTCCGAGCGCCTCAGCCACCGCGCCGCCGAGGCCGCCGCTGATCCAGTGCTCTTCCACTGTGACCACGAGGCCGGCCGGGCGCGCGGCGGTGACTAGGGCGGGAATGTCAAGCGGCGCAAGCGTGTGCACGTTCAGCACGCCGGCCGCGATACCCTCAGCGGCGAGCTCGTCAGCGGCGGCGAGCGCGGCAGTAACCGGATGCGGGCCGCAGGCAGCGATCAGCACCTCGCCGCCTTCGCGAAGCCTCTGGATCTGGCCGATCCGCGGTGGTTCGGCCGTTGGCACGCTCTCAGTCGGCTTGCGCCCGAGCCTTAGGTACATGGGGCCAGGCAGCGTCAGGCTCTGCTGTACGAACGATCGTGTCGCCTGCGCGTCGGCGGGCACGACGACCGTCATGTTAGGCAGCGTGCGCATGATCGCCAGGTCAGCAAGCGCGTGATGGGTCGGTCCGAGCTGCTCGGCGGAGAACCCGCCGTGGGTGACCGTGATCCGCACCGGTACGGCGTTGTAGGCGATATCGATCTTGACAGCTTCGGAGGCACGGGTCCCGGCGAAGGCCGCGAAGGTGGTGACGAACGGCATCCAGCCATCAAGCGCGAGGCCGGCGGCCATGCTCATAGCGTGCTGCTCCGCGATCCCGACGTTCATGTAGCGGCGTGCCGCCGGGCCGAAGTCGGCGTCGGTGAACAGGCCTGTGTCGGTATCTATGCAGACGACGCGATCGTGCAAGGCCATCGCCTCGACCAGGGCTTCCCGGTAGGCCTGCCTGGTGGCCTGCGGCTCACTCACCGGTTATCGCCGCCTTGGCGAGCGCGGCGCTGGCGCGCTGCATGCGCGGCGAGAGCCGCATGTAGTGCGACTCCCAGTACCGGCCGGACGCGCACATCTCGACGATGTGCTGACGGATCCGGAGGGCGCTTGCTCTGAGCTTGCCCAGGTCAGGCATGGTGGTTGTGGTGACCAGGCCGCCCTCCCCGCAGGTCGGCAGGTTCTTCGTCGCCTGGAGGCTGAACGCCCCCGCCCGGCCGATCGAGCCCGCCTGACGCCCGTTCCGGCTCGCGCCGTGCGCCTGGGCAGCGTCCTCAAGCACAGCGAGCCCGCGGGAACCGGCGATGCCGAGCAGCCTGTCCATGTCGGCGGGGAGGCCCTGCCACTGCGCGAGCGGGCGCCGGAGTGCGGCCCGCACGGGAGCTGGCTGGCTCATGTCGTCACCTGTCATCGCCGTAGGCCGTACGCCCAGCCATCGATCAGAGTCAGAAGCTCAGGCTCGCCCCGGAACAGCGATATGTGGTCACCGCTGTCACGCATGACAAGCGTGGCGTCGGGTAGCCTGCGGGCCACTTCCAGTGAGCCGTCCGGATGGGCCGTCGCATCGGTCCGGCTCGTCACTACCAGAGCTGGATGCTTGATGCCAGGCAGCGTCGCGGTGATGTCGTGCTGCATGATCGCGCCGTTGAGCTGGCAGTAACGCTGGAACAGCGCAGGCGTTACATACGGATAAAGCAGCTGAGCCGCCAGGTCGGCCGGGACGTTATCCGCCATACTCTGGCATATGATGCCGTGAATGCTCGCGGCCTCGGACGGCGACCTCGCCGCCATGGTCATAAGAGCGAGCAGATCCTGTTGGTGGTCGGTCTTGGGTGCCAGCGCCCCTAGGTGGAAGTCGCCGTGCCAGAGGCTGACCGAAGCAACGCGGGCAGGCGCGGTCGCCGCCAGTTCCGCGGCCACTACGGCGCCGCCGCACAGTCCGGCTACGTGGACTCCGTCCAGGTTCAGCGCCTGCAGGACCGCGACCGCGTCGCCGACCTGGGCTTCGACGCTGGTGGCCGCGTCAAAGGCGCCGACGCCGCCAAACATGCCTCGGCTCTCCCATGTCACTGCGCGGGCACGGTGGGCGAGGTGACGCATCCACGGTTCGACGAGCCGAGCCGGCATCCCGCAAGGCGCCGATAGCAGGACGGGAGGTGCGGTCGGCGGCCCCGCGACGTAAGCGAGTACCGGGACTCCGTCGCCTGAGGTCACGAGAATCTGCCGGCAGAAAGTGCTGTAGTCGCCAGCGCAGGCGCGTATCGCCAGGGCTTCGACCTCTGGCCAGGCCGAAGGCGGTACGCGGGCGAGTTCCTCCGCGGCGCCGGCCAGCGCGAGCTGTTCGTCTATCACGGCGTGGACGGGGAGGTCGGCGGCCCAGGCGCCGGTCCTCAGTTCCGGGTAGCCTAGGCACTTGCCGACGACGTTCGCCACAGGCAGTGCGTCAGCTACCCTGGCTCCGGACGCCACCTGCACAGGCGTGCCGCATGCGGTGGCCATTTGCCTGGTCACTAGCATCGCCGCAGCCAGGTCGCCGATCGTGCGCCTGCCCGTCTCGGTCAGCACTGCGGCCTCAGCGCGGGCCGAGCCGGTAAGCCCGTGTTGTCTGCTCGGCGAGGCGGTTGTGCCCGTACTCGTCGCTACCGGAGACCAGTACCGCGCCGTAGCGGTCGAGGCTTACCTTGCCGCCGTACTCCTCGATCTCCTTTGTATCGGGATACACCCGGACCACTGTCGGTACGTACCGGGCGGCGAAGCCAACCCTCGTCTCGTCGGTGGCACCACTGTGCGGCAGTGAGGCGTGCATCAGGGTGGACCAGAACATGATCGCTTCGCCGGGGCGCATGATCATCGGTACGGCTTTGGATTCGTCGGGTTTCCAGCTTGAGTCCTTCTGAAGCTGCCGGTAGTCATAGCCGAAGAACCCGCGCTGGACGCCGCTCTTGCTGACCGAGTTGATTGACTCCGGCTTGTAGTCCATCCGCTTGGTCTCGTCGTAGAACATCTCCTCGTGGGTTCCCGGGATGAACTGGAGGCAGCCGGTTTCCTCGTTCGACTCGGTGAAGGCGGTCCAGACGGTGATCGTGCCGCCGTAGCCCTGGGCTTCCTGCGGCCAGAGGATCTGCGGTGTCCCCGATGCGTTGGCGAACGTGTCTGCCTGGTGCCAGTCAGTTCCCTCGTCACCCGGATACTTCGGGAAGAACTCGGTCCGCCAGCACAGCACGTCAGGGCCGAGGACACTGGTGACCCGGTCGACGATCTCTGGACGGGAAATGTGCCGGGCCAGGAACTCCATGTCCAGGTGCCGGTCGTAATTGGCGATGTTCGTGTTACCGGCCCTGGCCGAGTTATCGAGGTAGATAGCGTGACTCCGGTCCAGCATGTTGAGCCGCTCGCGTCTCCAGGTCTCGCGCATCTCGTCAATCTCGTACACCTTGAACGGGCCGAAGAAGCCATTGCGGCGGAAAACGTCCACTTCTTCAGTCGTCATCGCGAAGGCGCGCTCAGCGCTGGTTCTTGTCAAGGCTGCCTCCTATAGGTTGCCCGGCACGACCGACGGGGTGGTTCCGGCGACGACCTGAGCGAGGCGCTCGATCGTGGCCACGCCGTCAACTTCGCTGCCGTTAAGCGCTAACTGATAGCGCTGGTTGATCTCTGTGATGATCCGCACGTACGCGAGGGACGTCGCACCCTGGTCGAACAAGTCCACATTCGGGTACACATGGTCACGTCGCAGGACGGACCTGACGATCGCGCTGATCTCTTCCACCGGTCCTCGCCCCTTCCTTCACCGACTACTCAGCAGGCTCCACGCCATACCGCACCTGCTCCGGATGAGCTGTACTCACGCAATCCGCGAAGATCGACCTTGCCTTGCGCCGTTAACGGAATTCGCGGGACGATCGCATATTCGGAAGGGCGTAAGCTGGCCGGCAGGCAACGGGCGGCATACTGACGAAGCTGATCTTCCGGCATGTCATCGGACGGGACGCCAACGGCCGTGTTCTTGAGCTGGACGTAGGCGATTAACCGGACGTCGCCATCGCCGAAATCGGCACTGGTGACCACAATGGCGGCGACCCGCGGATGGCTAAGCAGCGCCGCTTCCACCTCGAACGGTTCGATCCGGTACCCGCGGACCTTTATTTGCTGGTCAAGGCGCCCGCAGTGGATGAGTTCCCCATCGTCGATCATGCCTAGGTCCCCCGAGCGGTACGCGGGCACGCCATCCAGCTCGATAAAGCGTTCCGCTGTGAGCGCCGGCCGGTTCAGGTAGCCGACGGCCACGCCGCTCCCCGACACCCAGATTTCTCCCGTTGCCCCGGCCGGGACGACCTTGCCCTCGGCATCGCGCAGCGTGACGCGCAAGTCCGGTATCGGCATGCCGATAGGGCTGCGGTGCGGCCGCCGGAGATCGCTGGCGCGGATGCGACGATACGTGACATGGACGGTCGTCTCAGTGATGCCGTACATGTTGACTAGCTGCGGCTGCTCGTCGCCGTGGACCGCGATCCAGTCATGCAGGATCGCGACATCCAGACGTTCGCCGCCGAAGATGATCAGCCGGAGACTGAGCCCTGCCGTCGCGGGCCAAAAGCCTGCGGCTATCAGGAGGCGGAAGGCCGAAGGGGTCTGGTTCAGCACCGTGACGCGCTCCGCCGCGAGCAAGGCCAGCAGTCCGGCGGGGCTGCCGACGACCTCGGGGGGCACGATCACGAGTGTGCCCCCGTGCAGGAGCGCACCCCAGATCTCCCATACCGAGAAGTCGAAACACGGCGAGTGAAACATCGTCCACACGTCCGTGTCATCGAAGCCGAACCAGTGCGCGGTGCTGGCGAAGAGCCGGAGCACGTTGTGGTGGGTAACCTGAACGCCCTTGGGCGTTCCGGTCGACCCGGACGTGTAGATGACGTACGCGATCGAGTCACCGGAAACCGTCACGGCGGCTGATACCTCGGCTGGCTGGCTGGCCACGCACGCAATGTCAAGTACCGCGACGTCAAGCACGCTGACGCTGCGTGACAAGGCACTACGCCCCGCACTGTCGGCCAGTACCACCTGGACATCGCTGTCCCGGACTAGCAACTGGATCCGCGCGTCGGGAAAGCAGGGATCGATAGGTACGTAGACGCCGCCTGCCTTTAAGATCCCGAGCATGCCAGCGATCAGCTCGTGACCGCGATCGCAGCACAGCCCGACCCGGTCGCCAGAGCGGACTCCGCGTAACCTGAGCGCCGCAGCCAACCTGTCCGACTGCGCGTCCAGTTGGCCATAGGTGACGGCGATGTCGCCTGCGCGGACCGCTAAGCGCCTCGGCCGCCGCCGGGCGATAGCTCTGAACCGCTGATGCAGGTTCTGACTCGGGTCCATGCGAATCCTCTCGGCAGCCGGCCCTGACCCCGTCCTGATGAATGACAACTGACTGAGTTTGTCCGCGCCGCCGTTTGTCCGCGCCGCCGCTCGCCTGAGGACGGCTCCCTATGCAAAGTCTGAATTCATTTAGGCGATCCGTCAATAGCACACAGGTTAAACCAGGCTAGCGAAAGCGCCAAAGAGCACAATAGTTGAAATAACGCTCAAGAGGTGCCGTGGCGCTCTAGTCGTTACGAAATGTAAACGGATGATAATTGCCACCTTCGCTTCTGCGGGAACTGGCCAAGTCCCGGTGGTTCACAGGCCGATCACGTGAGATCCTCCACTTTGGCCGTTAGATCGCCGCCTGCGTCACCCGTGTTGCTGACCGTGCACGGCTCGAATAGCAGCAGGACGGTTTCGGCGTCGGCGCGGGGGCAATGCTCGACGCCGCGAGGGACGACGAACAGTTCCCTTGGCGCGAGCGTCACAATGCGGTCCCGCAGCTGAATGGTGAGCTGCCCGTCAAGTACCAGAAAGAATTCGTCGGTGTCGGCGTGCCGGTGCCAGGTGAACTCGCCCTGCACCTTCGCGATCCTGACGTCGTAGTCGTTGACCTGAGCAACCTTCTTCGGCGACCAGTGCTCGGCGAAGCGCGCCAGCACCGAGTCCAGATTCACCGCTTTCACGTCTCCATAGTGGCACATCGAAGTTTCCGGCACCGCCTTACGTCTCGGAGTCCGACGCTTCAAGAGCACCGCGAACGTGGTGAACGTGAGAGAAGTGATGCCCAATCCCAGCGACGAGACCGCTGGTTACCGTGATAGCCGCTGCCAGGATGAAGCACGCGCGAGCTCCGGCCAACCCCAGCACGATTCCTGTCGCGACGCCGCTCACTCCGTAACCCAGCGACCCCGCGGCAGCGAGGGTTGAGAATCCCTCTGAAAGCTGGCTTTCCGGTAGCAATTTCCCCAATATAACATTACGTATGCCCACAATCGGAGCGAACCAGACACCGCAGACGGCAGTTGCAATTGCAAGGACAACAAGTGACGGTGCGGTCGCGATCAGGACAACGCACAGCCCGAGCGCCAGCAGCCCTCCATTAGCTCGCTGATCTAGGTTGCCAGGCCGACGCGCCACAAATGTCGCGTACCCGGCGCCGCCCATCGCGCTGGTTGCCGAGACCAGCGTAATCAGCAGACCCGCGACAGCGGGCCGCGAGCCGATAACTACCAGCAGGGGCGCGAGCGCGATGTTGATCGTTCCGTCTGCGTAACTTAGAACGGCATTAAGCAGGTAGACGGGTAGCGCCTGCCGGTTACGCCAGGCGCCGTTCATGCCGGGAGCGCGCTTGGACGGTGGCTGCTGATCAAGCAGGCGCGTTCCGCCCAGTGCCCCGAGTGTCGCCAGTGCCATCAAGCCGATGGCAAGCACCTGAGCTCCGAGGAACCCGGTGACCGCCACCAAGGCGGGTGCGGTCATCCATTCCAGCTCCAGCAGCATCGAGTCCAGCGCGAAGGCGCGCTCCCGGAGATCGCCGGGGATGATCCGCAGCAGGTACGCCCGCATTCCGCCCAAGACCCCGGCTGGTGCCGCGCCGGCCAGGCCGCTCAGGGTTATCAGCGCCAAGGCGGGTGCGTGTGAACTTGCCAGCCCGGCAAGCACCAGGAGACTCACGATGGCGACGCTCAGCTGCACGCTCATGG
The DNA here is from genome assembly GCA_035716545.1 of Streptosporangiaceae bacterium. GTDB lineage: Bacteria > Actinomycetota > Actinomycetes > Streptosporangiales > Streptosporangiaceae > Chersky-822. The sequence goes on along the minus strand of DASTJM010000093.1, from coordinate 1,864 downwards.
CCCGCCGCAGCTCCATGCGGTCGATCAGCCGGCCAAGCAATGGTGAGGCGATGGCGTTGGCGAAGGTGTATGCGCTTGCCATCAGGGCGCCAATACGGAAGGACCCCAGAGCGGCATGACCGGCAAGCACGAGCGCAACTGGCGCCATTGCTATCGACACGCGCTGGAACGCCGTAGTCAGGATAAACTTGCGGAATCCAGCGGTTGCGAACAGCCGCCGGTAAGCCCCGGTCTTGGCTGTTGCCTCGGCTCGCTCTGCGGCGAGTGTTACCTGTTCTTCTTCAGGCTGCACATTTCTCCCTTAGCGGATGGTCCGTCAAGTCAGGCAGCGCCGCATTACCTGGGCCACTTCCGACACGTGCGGCTGGTGCAGCAAACTGTAGTGAGTTCCTTGCAATGTGTAGCACTCGAAGCCTCCCGGTGCCAGCGCACGCCACGGTTCGGTGACGTCATCCGGCTCGTCAGCAGCGCGCAACAGCACAAGGCGGCCGTCGTAGGGTTGCATCCGATGAACGAGATGCGCCCGGTTGTTAGCCAGGAAGATCTCGACCCGGTTACGCAACTCCTCGCGGATTGCCGCCGATCCCAAGCCTGCCGACTCCAGCGCCGCGAGCGTTACGTCGACTTGCTGGTCAGGGGCCAGTCCGGTCAAGTCCAACGACGGTGGGGCGGCGTCGGCAAGCGCTGCTATATCGCGGACAAACCACGAAAGCAGTTCGGCCTGGTCAGGTGAATCCGCCGCGGCCGGCAGACCGCTGTCGAGCACCAGCACTACCGCGACGTCCGCACAGCGGCTCCGCAGCTGCCTGGCCATCTCCACGGCTACCACACCGCCGAACGACCAGCCACCGAGATGGTACGGACCTGAGGCCTGTACCTCCTGAACGGCCGCCAGGTAGCCGGCCGCGAGCTCAGGGACGCTCCAGGCCACTGTATCGCCGCGCAGCCCGGGGTGCTCAAGGCCGTAACAAGGCTGGTCGGCACCGAGCAGCGAAACTAGGGTGAGGTACGGAGCGACGGAGCCGCCTACGGCGTGCACGAGGAAGAGCGGATTTTTCGTGCCGTCCGGCCGGAGCGGTATCAGCGCCGGGGTCGGCCGCGGAGCAGTGGTTGCCCCGACGTATCGCACGGACTGCTTGTCGACCAGGGTTGCCAGGTGCCCTAGCGAAGGGTCTGCGGACAACTCGCGCGGATGCAAGGTGACCCCGAATTCCTCCCTGATCTTGGCGATGAGCAAGGCGATGCGCAGTGAACTGCCACCCAGGGCGAAGAAGCTGTCGCCGCTGCTGATCTCAGCGGACGCGCCGGCGAGCATGCCGCGCCAGATTTCGGCGAGCCGCCGCTCGGTGTCGGTGCCAAGCGGGGCGTCGCTGACACCGATGGGCTCGATCTTGCCGGCGTCGATCCGCACTGTACCCGCAACCCGGTCCCCGGGCGGCCTGGCCCGTTCGGCCTCCGCGATGACCTCGCACTGGCTGATCCTGATGCCGGGATCGGTCGTAAGCTGCGCCAGGGCAGCGCTGAAATGTTCGACAAGCCGCGCAATACGATCGACGTCAAAGAGCTCAGCGCGGTACTTCACGGCTATGTCAAGTACCTCGTCCGCGATATCGATCACGCTGAGAGCCAGGTCGAGCGCCGGCTGATCCCAACCGGTGTCAAGCCGCTCGGCTTGCGCCGCGCCGAAGCGGAATTCAGCCTCGGCGGCCGCTGACGTCAGGCTGAAGCCGATCTGGAACAGCGGGTTGCGGCCTTGGACGCGCTCGGGGTTGAGCGCTTCGACGACGAGCCCGAATGGCACGTCCTGATTGGCGGCCGCACCTACCACGGTGTCGTGGCAGCGCCGTATCAGCTCGCGCACGTC